>NZ_CP117025.1:0-675000 GCF_028551275.1 Sphingomonas hankookensis | reverse complement strand
CGTTCGGGAAGCCAGATTGTCGGGCAGATCGTGTCGTGGGCGTCGACCTTCCTCGTCATCCGGCTGCTGACGCCGGGCGACTATGGACTGGTCGCGATGACCGGGGTCGTGCTGTTGCTGCTCAACATGCTCAACGGCCATGGCCTAGCCAATGCGCTGATTCAGCATGGCAATGTCTCGCGTCGCGAGGAGCGGCAGGTGTTCGGGATGCTGCTGCTGCTCAACATCGTGCTGGGCGGCGTGCAGTTCGCCCTCGCCCCGCTGGCCGCCGCCTATTATCGCGAGCCGTTCGTCGCCGACCTGTTGCGGGTGCAGGCCCTTCTGTACCTCACCACGCCGTTCAGCTCCTTTGCCTACGCGCTACTGGCGCGGCGGATGGATTTCCATCGGCAGGCGCAGGTCAATCTGCTGTCGTCGCTCGCCGGAGCGCTGGCGGCGATCGGAGGGGCCTATGCCGGCCTTGGCGTGTGGACGCTGGTGCTGGCGCCCGCCACCCTGTTCGCGACGCGTGCGATCGGGCTGATGATCGCCGCCCGTGCCTGGATGTGGCCGAGCTTCGACTTTCGCGGTGCGGGCCATCTCGCCCGCTATGGCGGGATCGTGGCGGGCGCGAGTTTGCTGAGCTTCGCCCAGAGCCAGGCCGATATCCTCGTTGCCGGGCGCTTCTTCGACGCGCATGCGGTCGGTATCTACACCACCGCGCTGTTCCTGACCCAGATCTTCACCAACAAGGTCGTGCCGCCGATCAACGAGGTCGCCTTCTCCGCCTATGCCCGGATGCGCGACGATCCGGCGGCGGTCGCGAACGGGTTCGTCCGGTCGGTGCGGGTGCTGATGCTGGTCGCAGTACCCTTCTTCATTGGCCTGGCGGTGACCGCCGGACCGGCGGTGGCGATCGCGCTTGGGCCGCAATGGGCGGAGGCCGCGCCGCTGGTGACCCTGCTCGGCATCGCCATGCCGTTCATGACGCTGCAAGCGCTTTTCCCTCCGGCAGTCGACGCGATGGGCAAGCCCGGCACCACCGCCGGCACGACCGCGATCGGTGCGATCGTCCTGCCGATCGCCTTCCTGATCGGCGCGCGGTTCGGGATCGAGGGCGTGGCCGGAGCGTGGATCGTCGCGCATCCGATCCTGCTGGCGATCGTCGCCGCGCGGGCGCTGCCGGTCATCGGGTTGTCGGTGGGAGCCTTCGCCCGCGCGGTGGCGCCGGCGTTCGGCGCAGGGGCGGCGATGGCGGGTGCCGTAACCCTGGCCGTCCATGCCGCCGGGCCGCTGTCGCCGGTGCCGATGCTGGCGCTGCCGGTGGTGGTCGGCGGCGCGGTCTATGCCGGCAGCCTGTGGCTCTTCGCCCGCAGCGCGGTGCTCGACGCCTGGGCGATGCTCAGGCGGTCCTGAGCCGTTCGATCGCGGTACGAGTCGCCGCCAGATAGGCGTCGCCATGGAAGCGATAGGTGCCGATGAAGTGGACGAACGCCGGATCGGTCGCGAATGTCGCCCGTCCGAACAGCGCCGCATTCCAGAAGTTCAGATACCGGTCGTACGGCAGCAGCAGCGGATCGCGGCCATTGGCGACGACGAAGTTCGACGTCACCTGCTCGCTGCCCCAGCGCGACCAGCTCGCCCGGCCGATCGCCGCGTCCATCGCCAGCGAGAAACCTTCGGCCATTTCGCGCCCCGGCCCGCCCGGCGCAAAACCGGCAAAGCCCGAACAGCCGCGCACATAATGGAGCGGCCCATGCCCCGGCAGTTCTACCGATCCGATCGCCGCCTCCGCCGCGTCCTGCACATGCAGCCCCGCCGCGCGCGGATCGACGCCGGCCCGATCGCGCGCCAGCTCTGACGCGGTGCGGCGTTCGGCGCTCGCCTCGCCGCGCAACGTAAAATCACGCCCGGCATCGATCGCCGCGCGCACCTCGTGCAGGTCGCCCAGCGTCACCGTGTCCGAATCGACCTGGATCACATAGGCACGGCTGCGCAGGTCGAGGATGGTCAGCAACCGCTCCCATGTCCCGCCGCGCGGACACGGCCCGGTATCGACATCACCGATCGCGATGATGCGCGGACGGTTCAGATGATGCGCCAGCACCGCATGGTCGGCGGCGGTCAGCGTCCCGTCGTCGAGGATGACCACCCGCCCGCGCCCGAGCCGTTGCAGCAGCGACTTCACCGCGACCAGATAGGGCAGCAGCACCGCCGTCCCGATCATCGAGAACAGGATCACGCCATCGTCGCCCGTCGCGATCGGCGGGGTGGCGAGCACGCGCCGTGCCAGCCGGCGGTGCAGCCATTGCTTGACGTGCCAGTTGAGATGTTCGGCGAGCGAGGGAGTTGCCATGATGCCGCTCTATCGCTGCCGCCTTAACCGCCGGTCAACGCGCACTTACGCCTGCTGGATATAGGCGCGCATCGCGTTCGCCTCCGCCTCGATCCCGTCGATGCGATGCTTGACCAGATCGCCGATCGACACGAACCCGACCAGCGCGTCGCGCTCGACCACCGGCAGGTGACGGATGCGTCGCTGCGTCATCAGCGACAATGCGCCGAGGATCGATGCGGAGGGTGGCACGGTCACCACCGGGCTGCTCATCCGTTCGCCGACCGCCATTTCGAGCACGTCCGCACCGACCTCGACCAGCGCGTGCACCACGTCGCGTTCCGAAAAGATGCCGGCGACCCGATTGTCGACCAGCACCGGCACCGCGCCGATGCGATGCTGCGTCAGCAACGCCACCACCTCGCGCACCGGCATGTCGGCCCCGACCGACACCACGTCCCGCCCGCCCGAAATCGCCGCGATCGTCATCGCCCTCTCCTCCTGCGCGGCGGTTCCCTCCCGCATCGCGTCCATGGGGTTGAGAATTCCACGCTTCGCGCCCAATGAAAAGCCATGGCGAACGATCTGGACGACCCCGACTATGCCGCGTTCGCGTGGGCGCGGTTTCGCTGGCTGCTCAAGATCATGGGTGGCGTGTCGATCGTCGCCGCACTGGTCGCGCTGGGCGGCATCTGGTGGTGGATCGGGTCGATGAACTGGATCATCGCCGCCGCGACGCTGGGTGGGGTCGGCGGATCGGTGATGCTGGGCGGTGTGCTGATGGCGCTGGTGTTCCTGAGCAACGGCTCCGGTCATGACGCCGCGGTCGATTCGTTCAATGCCGAGCGCGATCCGGGGCGGGATCCGCGGGAGTAGGCGTCCGGTTGGTCACTTTCGCGAAGGCAGGAGTCCATAAGCGCTTCGTGGCGCGCAGTTCGCGCGCCCATCCCGCGTCACCCCGGGCTTGCCCCGGGGTCCCGCTTCTCTCCGACGCCAGAAGAAGAAGAAGAAGCGGGACCCCGGGTCAAGCCCGGGGTGACGATAGGGAAGGACCAAAATCGCAACCGCCCCAAAACGCAAAACCCGCCGGGAGCCTCAGCCCCCGGCGGGTTTTCGCGAAACGAATCGGCCCGGCTGCGGGCCGGACGCGCTTACTTGATCTTCGCTTCCTTGAACTCGACATGCTTGCGCACGACCGGGTCGTACTTGCGGAAGGTCAGCTTCTCGGTCTGGTTGCGCGGGTTCTTCTTGGTGACATAGAAGAAGCCGGTATCGGCCGAGCTGACGAGCTTGATCTTGACGGTGGTCGGCTTTGCCATGACCCAAAAACCCCTTGGGCATGACGCCCGCAAATGACAATGGAAAGCGACCCGCCACGACGCGGGCTGCTGCAAGTTGGGGGCGCATGCGGCAATCGCGCGCCCGAGTCAAGGCTGGACGCCTTCATCGGAACGTAACCTCTGCATTGCAGGTTGGGATTCAAGAGGATGAAGGAGACGGCAATGCGGATCGAGTCGGTGCATATCGATGCGGAACGGGCGATGACCCGGGGCGGCGCGACCCATCCCTATGCCGAGATCGAGGCGATTCGCGCCATCGCCACCGCCGAATCGAGCCTGCCGGCGCTGTCGGTCCTCGCGCTGGTCGATGCCGCCATCGCGCGCGGCGAGCGTGCCTCGCTGCAGGAATGGACGGCGCTGGCCCGCGACGCGGTTCGCTGCGGGCGCAGCGACGTCGCGACGGCGCAGGCCTATGCCGCCGCCTGTTCGGTACGCCTCGCCGGCTGAACCACGACACGCATGGACCCGCTCGTTCCCGCGCTGGTCGCGGTCCTGCTGGCGGGAGTCGGCGATCGTCCGGCACTGTTGAGCGCGATCCTCGCCGACCGGCACGGATCGGCGGCGACCACCGCCGGCCTCGTCGCGCAGGCGATCGGCTTCGCGCTGGCGGCGGTCGGCGGCATGCTGGTCGCGCCCTATCTCACCCCCAATGCGCGCAGTCTGTTGCTGGCGCTCGCCTTGCTCTCGGCGGGCGGGGCGGCGCTGTTCCCGGCGCGGATCAAGGACCGACTCGATCATTGGCGGCTGCCCGGCTGGCTGACCGGCTTCCTCGGGATCGGCATCCTGGCGCTGGGCGACCGTGCCCAGTTCCTCGTCTTCGCGCTGGTCGCCCGCACGCCCGATCCGGTGGCGGGCACCATCGGCGCGACGCTGGCGACCATCGCCCTGTGCAGCGCCGCCGCGACGCTGGGCGAACGCGGCTGGCAACAATTGCCGTTCCGCGTGATCCGGCCGGTCGTGGCGGGACTGCTGTTGCTGAGCGGCGCGATCATCGGCCTTGGCGCGCTCCGCCTGCTGTGATCCAGCCGGTCGATCAGGCCGACCGATTTTTTTGAACCGACAGCGCGGGAAAGATTCGGCACCGCAATCGTTGCTGAACCGAATCATATCCAGCCGGAGAAAATCCCGTGACCAACCCCGCGCTCGACACGCCGACCGACCTCCCCAACAACAAGGTCGCCAGCGTCGCCGATGGCTTGAACGCCGCCCTGGCCGACTGCTTCACCCTCTATCTCAAGACCAAGAATTTCCACTGGCACGTCTTCGGCCCGCATTTCCGCGACTATCACCTGATGCTCGACGATCAGGCGTCGCAGATCCTCGCGGTAACCGACGTCATTGCCGAGCGCGTGCGCAAGACCGGCAACACCACGCTGCGCTCGATCGGCGACATTTCGCGCCGCACCGCGATCAAGGACAATGACAAGGATTTCGTGAAGCCCGACGACATGCTCGCCGAGCTGCGCGACGACAATCTCAAGCTGGTCGAACGCCTGCGCGAAGCCCGCGAAGCCGCCGAGGATGCCGGCGACACCGCCACCAGCAGCCTCGCCGACGACTGGATCGACGAAGCCGAAGAGCGCGCCTGGTTCCTGTTCGAAGCCGCGCGCAAGGGCTGATCCCTTCCCGCCGGACCATGCCAGGGCCCGCCGGTGCCATCCGCACCGGCGGGCTTTTTGTCGCATCCGGAACCGCACCTGCCCCCCACGCGCTTCTGGGAACAGGGCGATCCTGCCCCCCGTCAAGCCGGAGCACCGACATGTTGAAATGGGCCGTCATCTTCCTGGTACTGGGTCTGGTGCTGGGCGCCTTGGGCTTCGGCGGCGTCGGTGGTGCGTTCGTCGGCATCGCCAAGATCCTGTTCTTCGTCGCCATCGCCATCTTCGCCATATTGCTCGTGCTGGGTCTGCTCGCCGGCAAGGGCGTGAAGAACGCGATCGACTGAAGCCGCCAGCGATGCGCGCCTTTGCCGATCTGCTCGACCGGTTGATCTATACCCGGTCGCGCAACGCCAAGCTGGCGTTGATCGGCACGTATCTGCGCGAGACGCCCGACCCCGACCGGGGTTGGGCGATCGCCGCGCTGACCGGCGACCTTGACCTGCCGGCGGTCAAGTCCGCCGCGATCCGCGCGCTCATCACCGAACGGACCGATCCGGTGCTGTTCGCGATGAGTCGCGACTTCGTCGGCGACACGGCGGAAACCGTCGCGCTGCTCTGGCCCGAACCGCCGCCGGGCAGCGTGACCGATGCCGATCCGCTGACGCTCGATACCGTCGTCACCCGGCTGCGCAGCCTGTCGCGCTCCGACGCGCCGCGCGCGCTGGCCGCCATGCTCGACCGGCTCGAGTCGGACGAACGTTTTGCCCTGCTCAAGCTCGCCACCGGTGGCCTGCGCGTCGGCGTGTCCGCCCGCCTCGCCAAGACCGCGCTGGCGCAGGCGTTCGGTCTCGACGTCGATGCGGTGGAGGAGGTGTGGCACGGCCTCGCCCCGCCTTACACCGAACTGTTCGACTGGGCGGAGGGTCGCGCCGAACAGCCGCATGCCGCCGACCTGCCGGTGTTCCGCCCGTTCATGCTCGCCCATCCGCTCGACGACGGCGTGGTCGACCTTGCCGACTATGCCGCCGAATGGAAATGGGACGGCATCCGGGTGCAGCTGGTCCATGTCGGCGGCGAAACCCGACTCTACAGCCGCGCCGGCGACGACATCACCGCCGCCTTTCCCGAAGTCGCCGCCGCGTTCCGCACTCCAGGCGTCCTCGATGGCGAGTTGCTGGTGCGGGGGCAAGGCCAAGGCGATGCGCTCCACGCCGACGACACCGGCGCGGCCAGCTTCAACGCGCTGCAACAGCGGCTGGGGCGGAAACTCGTGTCGAAGGCGATGCTGGCCGACTATCCCGCCTTCGTCCGCCTCTACGACATCCTGTTCGACGGTGCCGAGGACCTGCGCGAACGGCCCTGGCACGAACGCCGCGCCCGGCTCGAAACCTTCGTCCCCCGCCTCGACCCGACGACTTTCGACCTCTCCCGTCTGATCGACGCCGCCGACTTCGCCGAACTGGCCAACATCCGCAGTCGCGCGCGCGATTCGGCGATCGAGGGCGTCATGCTGAAACGCCGCGACTCCCCCTATGTCGCCGGCCGTCGGGTCGGGCTGTGGTATAAATGGAAGCGCGATCCGCTCGTCGCCGATTGCGTGCTGATGTACGCGCAGCGCGGCAGCGGCAAGCGATCGTCCTTCTATTCCGACTATACCTTCGGCTGCTGGACCGCCGACCCTGCGCAAGGCGGCGAGCTGCTGCCGGTCGGCAAGGCCTACTCCGGCTTCACCGATGCCGAGCTGAAGGACCTCGACCGCTTCGTCCGCCAGCACACGATCAACCGCTTCGGCCCGGTGCGTGAGGTGGAAAAGACCCTGGTGTTCGAGGTCGCGTTCGATTCGATCCACGCGTCCAAACGCCACAAATCGGGCGTCGCAATGCGCTTCCCCCGCATCAGCCGCATCCGGCTCGACAAGCCGGCGGCGGAGGCCGACCATATCGCGACGCTGTTGAAATGGGTGAGCTAACTCACCCACAGACGAAACCGTACCCCCGCGCAGGCGGGGGTCCAGAGCCAAGCGGAACCCACGTCAGCGCATGCGACCCTGGATCCCCGCGTGCGCGGGGATACGCTCAACCCTGCGGCACCGGCTCTAACGCAATCTCGAACAAGGTCGGCCACCATTTCCCGGTCACGAACAAACGCTTCCCCGCCGCATCCCACGCAATCCCGTTCAGCACCGCCTCCGGATCGAGCGGTCCCAGCTCCGCGCGCAGCGGCGCCAGGTTGACCAGCCCGTCGACCTCGCCGGTCGCCGGATCGATCCGCACGATATAGTCGCGGTGCCAGATATTGCCCCACAGCTTGCCGTCGATCATCTCCAGCTCGTTGAGGTTGTGCACCGGGCGGCCATTGGCGGTGATCGTCACCCGCCGCTTCTCCTTGAACGTCTTGGGGTCCATGAACCGCAAGGTCGGCGTCCCGTCCGACAGGATCAGCGAGGTCCCGTCGTTCGCCAGCCCCCATCCCTCGCCCGGATAGCGCGCCCGCCCGACCGACTTGAGCGTGCGTGCGTCCCAACGGTGCGCGATCCCGTCCTGCCAGGTGATGCTGACCAGCTGTTTGCCATCGACCGCCAGCCCCTCGCCGAACTGCAATCCCGGCAGCTTCGTGCGCGCTAGCACCTTGCCGTCGTTCAGCCGCACCCGCCGCACGTCCGACACGCCGGGCTGGCCGGTACTCTCGAACAGGCTGCCGTCATGCCACACCAGCCCCTGCGTGAAGGCGGCGCGATCATGCGGATAGCGTGCGACGATCCGTGCCGAGATGCCCTCGACCGGGACCGGTACATGCGCGGCGGGGGGCGCGCCGGTCTGGGCCACGACGGCGGTGGTGGCGAGCGCAAGGCCCAGCGGCAGTGTCCAGCGGATCATGCGCATGTCTTTCTCGCCTCCTCCTTGCGCGTACCTGAACCGTTCAGAACGGCACCGCCGGGCCGGCCGGCACGATGCCGGTCGGATTGATATCCTTGTGGCTGCGATAATAGTGCGTCTTGATCTGGTCGAGGTCGATCGTGTCGGCGACGCCTGGCAGCGCGGCGATACGTTCGGCCAGCGCGCGCAGCCGCGGATAATCGACCAGCCGTCGGATATTGCACTTGAAATGCCCGTGATACACGGGATCGAAGCGCACCAGTGTCGTGAACAGCCGGATATCCGCCTCGGTCAGCCGCTCGCCGACCAGCCATTCGCCCGTCAACCGATCCTCCAGCCAATCGAGCGATGCGAACAGCGCATGGACCGCTTCGTCATAGGCGCCTTGCGTCGTCGCGAAGCCCGCGCGGTACACGCCGTTATTGACCGTCGCATAGACCCGCTCGTTCACCGCATCGATCTCGTCGCGCAGTTCAGCGGGATAGAAGTCGCCCGGCCTGGCACCCACATCGTCGAACGCGGTGTTCAGCATCCGGATGATCTCCGACGATTCGTTGTTCACGATGCGCCGCTCCTGCATGTCCCACAGCACCGGCACGGTGACCTTCCCGGTCATGTCCGGACCGGCCATGGCATAAAGCTGGTGCAGGTGATCCACGCCATTGACCGGATCGCCGGTCCCGCCGAATGCCCCGGCAAAGCTCCACCCCTGCGCGCCCATCACCGGCCCGACGACCGTCACCGGCAGCATCGCCTCCAGCCCTTTGAGCGCCCGGACGACCAGCGTGCGATGCGCCCAGGGACAGGCAAGGCTGACATAGAGGTGATAGCGATCCGCCGCCGCCGGAACGCCGGTCTGTCCATCCGGCCCCGGCGCCCCGTCGCGCGTCAGCCAGTCGCGAAACCCGCTCTCCGCCCGCTGGAAATTGCCCGACGCATCGGTCGGCGCGACCGGCGTATCATTGGTCCACACCCCGTTTTGCAGCATTCCCATCGGCAATCCCTTCGCATGTCGTCGCGCGTGCAACGCGCTCAGGCCGCGTCGGGGTTCCCGCCGTCCCGCCGAGCCGCACTTTCGCGCTTGAGCGGGCGGGCAACCGGACAGACTTCCTGCACGAAACCGTTCAGCGTGTTGGTCAGATTGTCGGGTACCAGCCGATAATAGACGAACTGCCCGCGCTTCTCGCTGCTGACCAGTCCGGCCGATTCTAGGATCGAGAGATGCTGCGAGATCGACGGTTTCGACATGTCGAACCGCGCCGCAATCTCGCCCGCGCTCAATTCGGCATGCGCCAGATAGGCGAGGATCTTGCGCCGGGGGACCGACGCCAATGCTTCGAACACGCGCTGCATGAAGCGATAGATAGGCGTGGAGCACCGGCTTGACAAATATGCTTCGTTATTTAGGTTATTTCCTAATTATCGAAGGGCTCTGTTATGGCTGATTGCTCGACGTTGCGGATGAAGGCTACCGAAACCAGCTGCGCCGTACACGGGCGGGTCCGCTGGGCGCCCGGACGATCGTTGTGGATCGGCGGCATGACGCTCGCCGCGCTCACCCTTGTCCCGTTCCACACCACCTTCGGCAGCGTGCTGCTGTTCCTCGGCACCAGCGCGGTAACGCTGTGTGCCGGCCATTCGGTCGGGCTGCACCGGTTGCTGATCCACCGCAGCTTCGTCGCACCGCTGTGGCTGGAACGGCTGCTGGTCTATCTCGGTACCTTGGTCGGCATGGCCGGGCCGCTGGGCATGGTCCGGCTGCACGACATGCGCGACTGGGCGCAACGTCAGCCCGAATGCCACCCGCTCCACGCCCATCGCGCGCCGATGCTGCAGGATGCGTGGTGGCAAATGCATTGCCGGCTCGACCTAGACCATCCGCCGTGCTTCGTCCCCGAAGCCCGCCTGCGTGACGACCGGTTCCTGCGCTGGCTGGAGGCGAGCTGGATGGCGCAGCAACTCCCCTGGGCGCTGCTGTTCTTCGCCGTTGGCGGGATGCCGTGGCTGGTGTGGGGCGTGGCCGCCCGAGTCGCGGTCGGCGTCACCGGCCACTGGCTGGTCGGCCACATCACCCACCGGACCGGGCCGCAGGGCTGGGTGATCGACGGCGCGGGGGTACAGGGCCACGACCTTCCCGTCGCCGCGCTCATTACCTTTGGCGAAGCGTGGCACGGCAACCACCATGCCTTTCCCGAATCGGTGAGGCTGGGTGTCCTGCCGGGTCAGCATGATCCGGGCTGGTGGCTGTTGCTGGCGCTGCGGCGCGTCGGCTGGGTCAGCGCGCTGAACGAACCGGCCGACCTGCCGCCTCGCGCCGGGTTGCGGCGAGTGCACGGCGCAACGGTGGTGGAAAGGATCGCGTGAGCGTCGCCGCGCCGTCGATCTGCCGACGTATCGCATCGGTCACCGTGGCGGCCATTGCGGCCGTTGCCATACTGGTTACCGCCTGGGGACTGCGCGAGGTCATCGACCATCGACCGGTTGTCGACGGCCGCCTTCCCGGACTGATCCGGTTGGGGCTGTTCGGGATCGTCTTCGGATCGTTCATCGCCGTGCCGATCTGCCTGATGCTCGGGCTGCCGCTATGGGACTTTGCGATACGGTCGGAGCGACAGCGCCAACGCGACGCGCTGCGTTTCGGGCTGATCGCCGGCGCCCTGATCGGTGCGGTCATGGCGATCGTCGGCGATCCGGGAGCCCGCTGGTTCGACGAACCGCTCGACTTTATCGGCTACTGCGTTACCGGCCTCTGTGCAGGCCGGATCGCCCATCGGCTTGGCTATCCACGACGCTGAACCCCTTCCAGCCACACCCCGTTCGGTTCGAGCAGCTTCGAGCCTGTCGAGAAGTGTCCGTCGAGAGCCCCGTCGCAACGGCCCGCTCAAATCTCCCCGATCAGGCGCAACAGCGAACAATCGGGATCGAGCAACGCGCCGATCCGCAGTCCGTTCTGCGGCACCGGCGGCTGCAATCGGGGAAAGCCGGTCGCCTGTTCGGGCACCCCCGCCGCCTTCACCACCGCATAAAAAGCATCGACGTCATCCAGGCGCAGACAGCTGCCATAGCCGCTGGTCGTCGGGTCGAAGTCCGGCCACGCGAAGAATTCCAGCTGCAAGTCGCCCCGCGTGAGGATCATCCACCCCGCATCGCGCCACGCCTCCTCGAATCCCAGCTTGGCATAAAAGTCCGACGTCACCGCAAAATCGCGCGACGGCAGGTTGGGCGTGGCCCGGTCCATCGTCATCCTCTCGATAAAAGGCCGCGGTACAGCCGGCGACCGATGCTCCTGCCCGTACGCCGCGGCATCCTATCCTCACGTGAGCGGCGATCCAACCGATGGCTGGTCCGGACAGCGCGTTCGGCGCATCGAGCGGACAGCGGATCCACGCGTCCCATTCTCGCTCCGCCCGCCAGCGCAGGAACCAGGCGGCACGATCGTCCGGGCTTACCAGCAGCGGCACGGCACCGGCACACGAACAAGACGTTCCCAGCCACCCAAACGAAAAGGGGCCGGCTATCCCATCGGACAGCCGGCCCCCAATTCATCGCCGAAGCGAGAACCTCACAGCTTGTTGAGGTTCACCGCTGCGTGCTTGCCGCGACGATCGACTTCCAGCTCGAATTCGAGCCGGTCGCCTTCGTTGAGCGTCGGCAGACCCGCGCGCTCGACGGCCGAGATATGGACGAACGCGTCCGGCTGGCCATCGTCGCGCTGGATGAAGCCGAAGCCCTTCATCGCGTTGAAGAACTTCACGACGCCGCTCGCGCGCTCGCCGGTCAGCTGCCGCTGCGGGCCGCCCATGCCGCCGCCACGCGGGCCGCCTTCGCGCGGTTCGCGCGGGGCGCCGCCGCCGGTGACCGGCAGGGGTTCGCCGTCGATCTTGAGGTCGGTCGCCGAGATGCGGCCGCCACGATCGACAAGGGTGAAGCCCATCGGCTGGCCTTCGGCAAGGGCGCTGAGGCCCGCCTGCTCGACCGCCGAGATGTGCACGAACACGTCTTCGCCGCCGTCATCGCGGACCACGAAGCCGAAGCCCTTCTGCGCGTTGAAGAACTTGACCACGCCGGTCGCTTCGCCGACGACCTGCGGCGGCATGCCGCGGCCACCGCCGCCGCCACCACCAAAGCCGCCGCCGCCGCCACGGAAGCCGCCACCGCCGCCGCCGAAGCCGCCGCGATCACCGCCGCCGAAGCCGCCGCGATCACCGCCGCCGAAACCACCACGGTCGCCGCCGCCATAGCCGCCACCGAAGCCGCCACGATCGCCACCGCCGAAGCCGCCGCCACCGAAACCGCCACGGTCACCGCCGAAGCCGCCGCCACCGAAGCCGCCGCCGCCGTAGCTGTCGTCACCAAAACCGTCGCGCTTGTCCCTGCCGCGCCCACCGCGCTCGCCGCGCCGTCCTCGATCGAAACTCATTGCCCTGTTCGTCTTCCCGGTTCGCCCAACTTCATCGTAAACCCAAGCGTCGAGCGAAAAACGCAGGTGTCCGGGCACCGCCAAACCGGGTGCCACTCCCCTGCCATAGCCTAAAACACCGCAGGCCCAAACCAATTTCGCCGCAGCAATGCTTCCCGTCGTCCCGAACCTTGTACAATTGTGGCGAAACCGGCACAGATTCGCCCCATGGATACCATTTTGGCACTTCTGACCGACCCGGCCGCCTGGGCCGCCTTCCTGACCCTGGTCGTGCTGGAGGTCGTGCTGGGTATCGACAACCTCATCTTCATCTCGATTCTCTCGAACAAGCTGCCGCCGCACCAGCAACAGACCGCCCGCCGAGTCGGCATCGGCCTCGCGCTGGTCATGCGGCTGGCGCTGCTGTCGATGATCGCGTTCATCGTGTCGCTGACGAACCCGGTGTTCGACCTTGGCATCACCGGAGCGGTCGACGGCTATGGCAAGCCGAGCTTCGAAACCGCCTTTTCGTGGCGCGACCTGATCCTGATCGCGGGCGGGCTGTTCCTGGTGTGGAAGGCGACCAAGGAAATCCATCACACGATGGACGACGAACCGACCGGCGAAGCGCTCGACAAGCAGGGCAAGGCCGCCGTGTCGTTCGGATCGGCCATCGCGCAGATCGTCGCGCTCGACATGGTGTTCTCGATCGATTCGATCCTGACCGCGGTCGGCATGACCGACGAGGTGCCGATCATGATGGCCGCGGTGATCGTGACGGTCGCGATCATGCTGGTCGCCGCCGATCCGCTGGCGCGCTTCATCAACGCCAACCCGACCGTGGTCATGCTGGCATTGGGCTTCCTGCTGATGATCGGTGCGGTGCTGATCGCCGACGGCTTCGGCGTGCATGTGCCCAAGGGCTATATCTATGCCGCCATGGCCTTTTCCGCGGGGGTCGAGACGCTCAACATCGTCTCGCGCCGGTCCAAGACGAAAAAGCGTCTCGCGCGCGAAGCCATCGAGCGCGAGGCTGTTCGTTAAGACGGTGCCGGCACCGCAAAATGCGCTTCGGCGCATTTTCAAACGCCTCTCCAACCGCTAGGCGCGACCTATGACCGTCTATTTCCACGAAGAAGACCTGCCCGAGGGCGTCTTTGCCCCCGGCGCCGACATCGCCGTCGATACCGAGACGATGGGCCTCATCACCCCGCGCGACCGGCTGTGCGTCGTCCAGCTGTCGGACGGCGGCGAGGACCAGCATCTCGTCCGCTTCAACCCCGGCAGCAGCTATGCCGCGCCGAGCCTGAAGGCGGTGCTGGCCGATACGAGCCGGGTCAAGCTCTATCATTTCGGCCGGTTCGACCTCGCCGCGATCGAATATTATCTGGGCGTCGTCGCCGCGCCGGTGTTCTGCACCAAGATCGCGTCGCGACTGGTGCGGACCTATACCGACCGCCACGGGCTGAAGGAGCTGGTCCGCGAACTGCTGGGCCAGGACATTTCCAAGCAGCAGCAATCGTCCGACTGGGGCGGCCCGGTCCTCTCGGAGGCGCAGCGTGACTATGCGGCCTCGGACGTGCGCTTCCTCCATGCGCTGCGCGAGGAACTGGTCAAGCGCCTCGCCCGCGAAGGGCGGACCGATCTGGCGCAGGCGTGCTTCGACTTCCTGCCGCATCGCGCGCGGCTGGATATCGCCGGCTGGCCGGAAATCGACATCTTCGCGCATATGTAAGGGACGGCCATGTCGGAAATCGCCCGCCAGGAACGAACGCGCCGGCAACGCCGCGCCGCGCCCGGCAGCGCGCATGACCGGCTGATCGCGACGCTGATGGTCGCGCTGCCGATCGCCATCGGCGTGCTGGCGGCGTTCCTGGTGATGGCGCCTTTGTTCATGCGCGGCGACACCAGCTTCGTGCTCGACAAGAACAAGGTCGATGTCGCGCAGGAACGCATGCGCCTGCGCGCCGCCGAATATCGCGGACAGGATGCCAAGGGCCAGCCCTTCGTCCTCGACGCCGGATCGGCGGTGCAGAAAAGCTCGGCCGAACCGGTGGTCCAGATGCAGGAACTGGCCGCCGGCATCCGCCTGCCCGACGGCCCCGCCCGCCTGACCGCGCCGCGCGGCCGCTATGACATGCGCTCCGAACAGGTCGATGTGCTGGGCCCGATCCAGTTCCGCGCCGCCAACGGCTATTCGCTCGACACCACCAACGCCACCGTCGACCTGAAGACCCGCCGGCTGCGCAGCGGCGGCGCAGTCACCGGCACCACGTCGATGGGCAATTTCAGCGGCGACCGGCTCGACGCCGATCTGGAGGCGCGCACCGTGCGCCTCACCGGCAATGCCCGCTTGCGCATCGACCCGGCACGCACGAAATAGTCGCCCATGATTCGCTATGCGCTACCGGGCCTTGCCGCCACCATCGCCCTCCTCGCGGTCGCGGGGTCGGCGCCGGCACAGACCCGGCATGATTCGAACGCACCGATCGACGTATCGGCCAACGCCATCGAACTGCAGGACAAGCAGCAGCGCGCCGTGTTCACCGGTGGCGCGGTGTTCCGCCAGTCGACCATGACGCTGAACGCCGACCGCGTCGTCATCGCCTATAGCGGACAGATCACCGACGGTTCGCCACAGGCGACGCGGATCGACGCCACCGGCAATGTCGTGCTGACCCGCCCGGACCAGACCGCACGGTCGCGCTTTGCCGTGTATGACATCAACCGCCGCGTGGTGACGATGATCGGCGGCGTGCGGCTGACGCAGGGCGCCAACACGCTGAACGGCGGGCGCCTGTCGATCGACCTCGACACCGGCCGCGCGACCATCGACGGATCGGGCGTCGGCAGCAGCGCGGCACCCGGCGGCGGCGTGCAGCAGAGCGGCGGACGGGTCACCGGCCGATTCTCGGTGCCGAAGCGGAATTGACGTCGGACAGCAAAACCACGTCACCCTGGGCTTGACCCGGGGTGACGGAATAACGGTGCGACGGTATCGCCGAAAACCGGCACGAACTGACCGCATATCGCGCCCGAACCACCGAACAGACCTTCCCTTCCCCTCGCTGTCCATGCAATAATCCTGCCAAAGTCGCGGCGATAACGTCGCGGTAACCATCGCCATGCGATCAGGACGTTGCCGATGCCCGACACCACCCTGCTGACCCCCGCCACCGAAGCCCGCCCGTTTGCGGAAGTCCCCTCGGACCGCGGGCTGTCGGTCGTGTCGATCGCCAAATCCTATGACAAGCGCGTCGTGCTGTCCGACGTGTCGATGTCGGTCGGGCGGGGCGAGGTCGTCGGCCTGCTAGGCCCCAATGGCGCGGGCAAGACCACCAGCTTCTATTCCGCCATGGGCCTGGTGAAGCCCGATGCCGGCCGCATCCTGCTCGACGGTGAGGATATCACCGCGCTGCCGATGTATCGCCGCGCGATCCTCGGGCTGGGCTATCTCCCGCAGGAAACCTCGATCTTTCGCGGCCTGTCGGTCGAAAAGAACATCCTCGCCGTCCTCGAACTGGCCGAGCCGGACAAGGCGGCGCGCGCCGAGCGGCTCGAACAGCTGCTCGACGAATTCGGCCTCACCCGCCTGCGCGCAGCCTCCGCCATGGCGCTGTCGGGCGGTGAGCGGCGCCGCGCCGAAATCGCCCGTGCGCTGGCGGCGAACCCGACGATCATCCTGCTCGACGAACCGTTCGCCGGCATCGACCCGATCTCGATCGCCGACATTCGCGACCTCGTCATCCAGCTCAAGTCGCGCGGCATCGGCGTGCTGATCACCGACCATAATGTCCGCGAGACGCTCGAAATCGTCGATCGCGCCTACATCATCTATGACGGCCGCGTGCTGTTCGCCGGGTCGCCCGCCGAACTGGTCGCCGACGCCAATGTCCGCCGCCTCTATCTCGGCGAAGGCTTCGAACTCTAACCGCCATGAGCCTCGCCCCTCGCCTCGACCTGCGCCAGTCGCAATCGCTGGTGATGACGCCGCAGCTGCAGCAGGCGATCCGCCTGCTCGCGCTGTCGAATCTGGAGATTGAGGGGTTCATCGCCGAAGAGATCGAAAAAAACCCGCTGCTCGATTCCGGCGGCGGCGGCAGCGACGATGACGGCCCCGCCTTCGACGCCGCCGAACCCGTCGCGACCGCCAGCGAACCCGCCGGGTCGGACGAACTGCTCGGCATCGGCGCGGCGAGCGGCGAATCGCTCGATCTCGATCTGGGCGACACCTTCCACCATGACAGCCCGTCGGACGGGGTCGGCTCGCTCGACGGGGGCCTCGGCCTCGCCGCGACCGGGGGTGGCGGGTTCGACGAAGGCCCCGACTTCGACACCTTCGCCAGCGACGACGTCTCGCTCGCCGACCATCTGCTGCAACAGGCCGGGACCTGTGTCGCCGGTGCCGACCTGTTCATCGCCAGCGCGATCATCGACCAGATCGACGAATGCGGCTATCTCACCGGCTCGCTGCTCGACATCGCCCATCGCCTCGGCATCCCGCTCGCCCGCGTCGAAGCGGTGCTGGGCATCGTCCAGACCTTCGACCCCAGCGGCGTCGGCGCGCGCAGCCTCGCCGAATGCCTGACGATCCAGGCGAAGGAGGTCGACCGCTACGATCCCTGCATGGCGCGGCTGATCGACAATCTCGATCTCGTCGCGCGCGGTGCCCTGCCGCAGCTGCGCCGCATCTGTGAGGTCGACGACGAAGACCTCGCCGACATGATCCGCGAACTGCGCGGCTATGATCCCAAACCCGGCTGCCGGTTCGGCGGAGAGCGCACCCAATCGGTCGTCCCCGACCTGATCGTCGCGCCGCGCAAGGACGGCTGGGCGGTGGAGATCAACGGCGCCACCCTCCCGCGCGTCCTCGTCAATCGCGGCTATTTCGCCGAACTCAGCGCCAATGGCGACAAATCGTCGAAAGCATGGCTGTCCGACTGCCTCGCCAGCGCCAACTGGCTGGTAAAGGCGCTCGACCAGCGGCAGCGCACCATCCTGAAGGTCGCGACCGAGATCGTGAAGCAGCAGGAGGCGTTCTTCCGCCAGGGCGTCGCCCATCTCCGCCCGCTGACCCTCGCCAAGGTGGCCGAAGCGATCGAGATGCACGAATCGACCGTCAGCCGGGTGACCTCGAACAAATATCTTTCCTGCCCGCGCGGGCTGTTCGAGCTGAAATATTTCTTCACCTCCGCCATCCAGTCGGCCGATGGCGGCGAGGCGGTGTCGGCACTTGCGGTCAAGGACGCGATCCGCACCCTGATCGCGAACGAGGACCCCAAGAAGATCCTGTCCGACGACACGCTGGTCGAACTGCTGAACGCCAAGGGCTTCGATATCGCCAGGCGGACGGTCGCCAAATATCGCGAGGCGATCGGGCTAGGGTCGTCGGTCCAGCGCCGCCGGCAAAAGGCGCTGGGCGGGTAGGACTTTCCTACACGGGGCAGCGTCGCCATGATGGCCGGCGCTCTTTCCCACCGTCCATTCGCGTCCTTTTACCGGGCAAGGTCACGCACGCCGTAAAACGCGCACGAGTGTGAACTTAGTGAACTTTGGAACCGGCGTTGCCGCTAAATGCTTCAAATCATTCAAGCCCGTGTGGTTCGAGTAGCGATCGAGCCTGTCGAGAGCGCGTATCGAGAACGGGGTTCCGCTGGACAGGCGTTCTCGACGGACGCTTCTCGACAAGCTCGAAGCTGCTCGAACCCAACGGGGGATTTGGAAAGGTCGTCCTAAACGTCCAATTTCTCATAATCCGCCGGCGGCGGCACGCCTTCCATCCGCTCGGCCAGCAGCGGGCGAAAGCTCGGGCGGCTCTTCATGCCGACATACCAGCGCTTCGCCAGGTCGTGCGTCTTGAAATCGATCCCGCCCAGATAATCGGCGATCGAAATCTGCGCCGCCGCCGCCAGGTCGGCGAGGCTCATCGTCGCGCCGCCGATCCACTGCCGATGGTCGAGCAGATAATCGATATAGTCGAGATGCTCGACCGCCGCCTTCATCGCCTCGCGCAGTACCCGCGTATCGGGCGTCTGGCGGTGGACGATGCGCTTCTCCATCCGCTCCATCAGCAAGGGACCTGTGATCTCGCGATAGAATTGCGTGTCGAACCACGTCACCAGCCGCCGCTGTTCGGCGCGGTCGGCGGCGCTGCCGTTCAGCATGGCGGGCTTGTCGCCCGTCTCCTCGATATATTCGCAGATCGCCATCGAATCGATCAGCCGGATGCCGGCTTCGTCATCGATCATCACCGGGGTCTGCCCGGCCGGATTGATGTGCAGGAACTCGTCGCGCCGCGCCCAGGGCGATTCGCGCACCGGCTGATAGCCGATGCTCTTTTCCGCCAGCAGCAGGCGGACTTTCCGCGAGAAAGGACATAGCGGGAATTGCAGGAGCTGCCACATGGGTCCGTGTTAGGCCGCAGGCTGGCCGGGCGGAAGGGGATTCGTGTGGGGTTGCTCGGCAGTCTGGTCTGGTTGGTCGTGGCGATCCTGCTCGCCGACCGCTCGCCGCGCCCGGCGGTTCAGGCGGTGGCAGTCGTCTGTGCAGGACTTTCCGGCACGACCCTGCCCGATCTCGACCTGCTGCTGCCGCTCGGCCATCGTAGCGGCCTGACCCATTCGCTGCTGCCGCTTGCCCTCGCCCTGTTCGCCACGCGCTGGCGCCCGGTCATGGCCGGCCTCGCGATCGGCATCGGCCTGCACCTCGCCGCCGATACCTTCCCCAATGCGATGCGCGGCTTCGCGACGGTCAAGCTGCCGGGCGTCGGTTCGCTCGGCGCCACCGGTTCCTATGCGTGGCTGGGGATGCAAGCGCTGGCCGCGACGCTGGCCGGCGCGGTCCTGCTGGCGGCGGCGCTCCCGATCCGCCTTGCCCTCGTCACCGCCGCGGCACTGGCGATGGTCGGGATCGCCTATCTCTTCGCGACCGATGGCGGCTGGCCGGCGCTGGCGGTCTATGGCGCGTTCGGCTGGCTGGCGATCCGGCGGAGGACCGTGCGGGTGGCAAGCTAACCTGCTGGCAAGTTTTTTGCCCTACAGCCAACGGCATGGAAGCGACCTTCTCGATCCGCAACGACATCCCGCATGCGCTGATGCACATCACCATGGCGGGCTTTTTCGAACCGGCGGACATCGCGCGGTTCGCCGCTGCGCGCGATCGCGAACTCCTCGCGTTGCGGACGCGTCCCAACGAGCATCTGACGCTGGTCGATATCCGCGCGATGGATATCCAGGCCGCCGACAGCGTCGCCGCCTTCCGCCAGTTGCTTGCCGATCCGCGCACCGTCTCGCGCCGGATCGCGTTCGTCGTCGGCCGCTCGCTGGCCGCGATGCAGATCCGCCGCGCCGCGCATGGTCGCGACACGCAATATTTCGCCGATATCGAGGAAGCGGAGGCATGGCTGCTGTCCCCGCAGACACCGCTGCGGATGGCGTCCCGGGCCGGCTGACCGGCCCGGGACCACCAATCAGGCGGCGACCTCCGCTTGTTGCGCCACCGCCGTGTCGTCGCTCAGCGGATGCGCCAGCCGCGTCAGCATTTCCTTTGGCACCACCTGCCAGAAATGGTGCTTCGCCCGGTCCCAATCTTCCAGGATCGCGCCCGACCAGCGGCTGTCGGTCATCGCATGATGTTCGGCGACCAGGCCCTTGAGCACCCCTTCCCAATGCGCCGCCCCCAGCCGGTGCAGCGTGATGCTCTCCGGATTATGGTTGCGCTCGAAACTGGCGTCATGGTCGTAGATGAACGCCATGCCGCCGGTCATGCCCGCGCCGAAGTTCGTACCGGTATGGCCCAGCACGACCGCCGTCCCGCCGGTCATATATTCGCAGCCATTGGCGCCGCAGCCCTCGACCACGACGGTCGCGCCCGAATTGCGCACGGCGAAGCGCTCGCCCGCCTGCCCCGCCGCGAACAGCTTGCCCGACGTCGCGCCGTACAGGACGGTGTTGCCGACGATGGTGTTCTCATGGCTCTTGAGCGGTGACGACACCATCGGGCGGACGGTGATGATCCCGCCCGACAGCCCCTTGCCGACATAGTCGTTGGCGTCGCCGAACACCTCCAGCTTGATGCCCTTGCACAGGAACGCGCCGAGGCTCTGCCCCGCCGACCCGCGCAGCCGCACGGTGACATGGCCGTCGGCCAGCTTCGACATGCCGAACTTGCGCGTGATCTCGCTGGACAGGCGGGTGCCGACCGCGCGGTGGGTGTTGCGCACGGAATAGGTCAGCTGCATCTTCTCGCCGCGCGAGAAGACCGCCGCCGCATCCTTGATCATCTGTGCATCGAGGCTGTCGGGCACTTCGTTGCGGAAGGTCGACAGGCTGAAGCGCCGCTCGCTCTCGTCCGCATCGACCTTCGCGAGGATCGGGTTGAGGTCGAGGTCGTCGAGATGCTCGGCCCCGCGGCTGACCTGCCGCAGGAACTCGGTCCGTCCGACCACCTCGTCGAGGCTGCGCACGCCGAGGCGCGACAGGATCTCGCGCACTTCCTCGGCGATGAAGGTCATCAGGTTGATGACCTTTTCGGGCGTACCGGTGAACTTGGCGCGCAGCCGCTCATCCTGCACGCACACGCCGACCGGACAGGTGTTGCTATGGCACTGGCGCACCATGATGCAGCCCATCGCCACCAGCGACAGCGTACCGATGCCGAACTCCTCGGCGCCGAGGATCGCGGCGGCGACGATGTCACGCCCGGTCTTGAGCCCACCATCGGTGCGCAGCACCACGCGACCGCGCAGGCCGTTCAGCGTCAGCGTCTGGTTGACCTCGCTCAGCCCCATTTCCCACGGCGTGCCGGCGTACTTGATCGACGTCTGGGGCGACGCGCCGGTCCCGCCGACATGCCCCGACACGAGGATGACGTCGGCATGCGCCTTCGCCACGCCCGCCGCGACCGTGCCGATCCCGGCCGAACTGACCAGCTTCACGCACACCCGCGCCTTCGGGTTGATCTGCTTCAGGTCGTAGATGAGCTGCGCCAGATCCTCGATCGAATAGATGTCGTGGTGCGGCGGCGGGCTGATCAGCGTCACCCCCGGCGTCGCATGGCGCAGCTTGGCGATGAACTCGGTCACCTTGAAGCCGGGCAGCTGCCCGCCCTCGCCGGGCTTCGCACCCTGCGCGACCTTGATCTCGATCTCGTCGCAGGCGTTGAGATACTCGGCGGTGACACCGAACCGGCCCGACGCCACCTGCTTGATGACCGAATTGCCGTTATCGCCATTCTCGTACGGCTGGTAGCGGATCGAGTCCTCGCCGCCCTCGCCCGAGACCGCCTTCGCGCCGATGCGGTTCATCGCGATCGCCAGCGTCTCATGCGCTTCCGGGCTGAGCGCGCCCAGCGACATGCCCGGCGTCACGAACCGCTTGCGGATCTCGGTGATCGCCTCGACCTGTTCGATCGGCACGCCCGTGTCGGGGAAATTGAACTCCAGCACGTCGCGCAGATAGACCGGCGGCAGGTCGCGCACGCCCCGCGAAAACTGCATGTACGTCGAATAGCTGTCGGTCGCGACCGCGGTCTGCAGCAGGTGCATCAGCTGCGCCGAATAGGCATGCGCCTCGCCGCCGCCACGCTGGCGATAGAAGCCGCCGATCGGCAGCGTCGCCACCGCCGTATCGAACGCCGCCTCGTGCCGCTGCGTCGCGTTGACGTGCAGCGAGTGATAGCCCTCGCCCGAAATCTTGGCCGGCATGCCGGGGAAGAAGTCGTTGACCAGCGCACGGCTCAAGCCCACCGCTTCGAAGTTGTACCCGCCGCGATAGCTGGAGATCACCGCGATCCCCATCTTCGACAGGATTTTCAGCAGTCCTTCGTCGATCGCGGTGCGGTGGCGCTTCAGCGCCTCGTCCATGCCGATCTCGCCGAACAGCCCGCGCGCATGGCGGTCTGCAATGGCGGCTTCGGCCAGATAGGCGTTCACCGTCGTCGCGCCGACGCCGATCAGCACCGCATAATAGTGCGTGTCGAGACATTCCGACGACCGCACGTTGATCGACGCGTAGGACCGCAGCCCCTTGCGAACCAGATGCGTATGCACCGCCGCCGCCGCCAGCACGCCCGCAATCGGCACCTTGGTCGCGTTCAGATGCTCGTCGGTCAGGAACAGCTCGCTGCGCCCCTCGCGCACCGCCTGTTCGGCCTGCGCGCGGATGCGAGCGATCGCGGCGCGCAGCGCCTCGGGTCCCTCGCCCGCCGGGAAGGTGCAGTCGATCTCCGCTGCCTGGGCGCCGAAATGCGCCTTCAGCCGCAGCCAGTCGCTGTTGGTCAGCACCGGGCTGTTCAGCACCAGCACCGCGCTTGCCCGATCCCCGGTGTCGAGGATGTTGGCGAGGTTCCCGAACCGCGTCTTGAGCGACATGACATAGCGCTCGCGTAAGGGATCGATCGGCGGGTTGGTGACCTGGCTGAAATTCTGGCGGAAGAAATGGCTGATGAGGCGCGGCTTGTCGGAAATGACCGCCAGCGGGGTGTCGTCGCCCATCGATCCGATCGCTTCCT
The DNA here is from genome assembly GCF_028551275.1 of Sphingomonas hankookensis. Lineage (NCBI taxonomy): Bacteria > Pseudomonadati > Pseudomonadota > Alphaproteobacteria > Sphingomonadales > Sphingomonadaceae > Sphingomonas > Sphingomonas hankookensis. The sequence continues at coordinate 651,961 of NZ_CP117025.1, read as the reverse complement.
TGCCGCCCTCGACCATCGGCGACAGGATCAGTTCCATGTCCTCCAGCGTCTGCCCGGCGCACACCTGCCGCCGCGCCAGTTCGGCGCGGTCGTAGCGCAGCGGCGCTTCGGCGGGGGCCGGCAGGTCGTCGATGGTCAGGAACCGGGCGGTCATCGCCGCATAGTCCGCCTCGGCAGCGATCTTGTCCTTGATCGCACGGTCCTTGTAGAGCCTGCCCTCGCCCAGATCGACGGCGAGCATCTCGCCCGGGCCCAGGCGGCCCTTCTCGACCACTGTCGCCTCGGCCACCGGCACCATCCCCGCTTCCGACCCGACGATCAGCAGCCCGTCGCCGGTCAGCGTGTAGCGCAAGGGGCGCAGCGCGTTGCGGTCGAGCCCGGCGACCGCCCAGCGGCCATCGGTCATCGCCAGCGCGGCGGGGCCGTCCCACGGCTCCATGACGCTGGCGAGATAGTCGTACATCGCGGTATGCGCCGGCGGCATGTCGGGCGCGCCCTGCCACGCCTCGGGCACCAGCATCAGCTTGGCGGTCGGCGCGTCGCGGCCCGAGCGACAGATCGTCTCGAACACCGCATCCAGCGCCGCCGTGTCCGACGCGCCCGCCGGGATCACCGGCTTGATGTCTTCCGAGCGTTCACCGAACGCGATGCTCGCCATCTTGATCTCGTGGCTGAGCATCCAGTTCTTGTTGCCGCGGATCGTGTTGACCTCGCCATTATGGGCGAGACAACGGAACGGCTGCGCCAGCCACCATTGCGGGAAGGTGTTGGTCGAATAGCGCTGGTGAAAGATCGCGACGCGCGATTCGAAGCGTTCGTCGGTCAGGTCGGGATAGAAATCCGACAGGCTCTCTGCGAGGAACAGCCCCTTGTAGATGATCGAGCGGCACGACAGCGAACAGAAGTAGAACCCGGTGATCTGCGCGGCGATGATCCGCTTCTCGATCCGGCGGCGGACCAGATAAAGGTTCTTCTCGAACTCGGCCTCGTCCATCTCTTCCGGGGCCGGCCCGGCGATCATGATCTGCTCGATCTCCGGCCGGGTCGCCTGCGCCTTCATGCCGATCACCGACACGTCGACCGGGACCTGCCGCCAGCCATAGATCGACCAGCCCGCCTCGATGATCTCCGATTCGACCAGCGTACGGCAGGTCTCCTGCGCACCCAGATCGGTACGCGGCATGAACACCATGCCGACCGCGAGCCGCGCGTGCAGCGGCTTGTGCCCCGACGCGGCGATCGCATCGTCGAAGAAACGGTGCGGCAGGTCGACATGGATGCCGGCGCCGTCGCCGGTCTTGCCATCGGCATCGACCGCGCCGCGGTGCCACACCGCGCGAAGTGCATCGATCGCCGACTGCACGACCCGGCGCGACGGCTTGCCATCGGTCGCGGCAACCATGCCGACGCCGCAGGCATCGCCTTCGAATTCGGGGCGGTACATGCCTTCGGTGGCAAGGCGGAGGCGTTCGGAGGTCATGTCGGTCATTCGTTCTCGCCCTTCGGCTTAGGAGGCTTCGGCAGATGCGCGGTCGCGGCCTCCACCTTCTTCATGATGCCCGGCATTTCCTGCAGCATCATCGGCATCGCCTTCATCATTTCGCCCATGATTTCCGGGTCGGCGAACAGCGATATGAACTGCTCGCCGAACGCCTGACCCGAAGGCGTGGCGAAAAAGGCGTTCAGGTCGTTCAATTGCCGCGCGTCGAACCGCTTGGCCAGCGCACGGGCCATGCCGGTGCGCAGCGACGGTTCCATCCGCCCCATCAGCGGGCCCAGTTCCTCGCCCATGACGCGCGTCATGATCCGCATCCGTTCATCGAACGCCGGATCGGCGGCCCGCGCCTTGGCCCGACCGCCGGGCACCGCCGTTTCCATGTTCGCGAGCATGGCATCCATCATCGCCGGAAACTGCTGCCGCATCAGCCGCATATAGACGCCCTGCGGCACCAGCACCGCGACCGACTTTTCCGCCAGCGCTAGGCGCGCCGGATCGATCGGTTGTACGGCAGCGGGGGCGGCCGGTGTCTGGGCCAGCGCCGGCGTGGCACCCAACAGCGAGGCTGCGAGGATCAGCGCCTTCATGCCGCCACCTTCGCAGCCTTAGCCTTCGCCTTCAGGTACGCGTGCATCCGCTCGGTCACGTCGCGGCCGTCGCGGATCGCCCATACCACCAGCGATGCACCGCGCACGATGTCGCCGGCCGCGAACACCCCGTCCAACGACGTCATCATCGACTTGCCGTCGACGCGCACCGTGCCCCAGCGGGTCACGCCCAGTTCGGGGGCATCGAACAGCGTCGGCAGATCCTCGGCATCGAAGCCCAGCGCCTTCACCACCAGATCGGCGTCGAGCACGAACTCGTTGCCCGGATCGGCCTCCGGCGCACGTCGCCCCGAGGCGTCGGGCGCGCCCAACCGCATGCCGGTCGCGCGGACCTGCACCACTTGGCCCTCACGTTCGTCGAACGCAGCGGGGGCAGAGAGCCAGACGAACTCGACGCCCTCTTCCTCGGCATTGGCGACCTCACGCTGCGAGCCGGGCATGTTGGCGCGGTCGCGGCGATAGAGGCACTTCACCGACTTGGCGCCTTGGCGGATCGCAGTACGAACGCAATCCATCGCGGTATCGCCGCCGCCGACCACGACGACATTCTTGCCCGCCGCATTCAGCGACCCGTCGTCATAGGCAGCCACCTGATCGCCGAAGCCGACCTTGTTCGACGCGGTCAGGTAATCGAGCGCATCGACCACACCGCCGCTGCCGACGCCCGGTGCCTTGATCGCGCGGGGCTTGTACACGCCGGTCGCGATCAGGATCGCGTCATGCTTCTGGCGAAGCTCGTCAAGCTTCGCATCGCGGCCGACCTCGAACCCTTCGTGAAAGACGATGCCGCCTTCTTTCAGCCGCTCGACCCGGCGCATCACCACCGGCTTTTCCAGCTTGAAGCCCGGAATGCCATAGGTCAGCAGCCCGCCGGCGCGATCGTAGCGGTCATAGACATGGACGTCATAACCGAGGTTGCGCAGCCATTCCGCCGCCGCCAGCCCCGCCGGGCCTGCGCCGACGATGCCGACCGACTGGCCACGCGCCGGGCCGACCGCGACCGGTTCGACCCAGCCCTTTTCCCACGCGGTATCGGTGATGAACTTTTCGACCGACCCGATGGTGACCGCGCCATGGCCCGAAAACTCGATGACGCAATTGCCCTCGCAAAGCCGGTCCTGCGGACAGATGCGGCCACAGATCTCGGGCATGGTCGAGGTGCTATTCGACAGCTGATAGGCCTCCTGCAACCGCCCCTCGGCCGTCAGGCGTAGCCAGTCGGGGATATGGTTGTGCAGCGGGCAATGCACCGAGCAATAAGGGACGCCGCATTGCGAGCAGCGCCCCGCCTGATCCTCGGCGGTCGGCGGGGCATAGCGCTCCGCGATCTCGCGGAAATCTTCCGCCCGCAATTCGGGTTCGCGCTTCGCAGGATAGGACTGCGGACGCGAAACGAACTTCAACATTGCTTGCTCGGCCATAATGCCCTCCGACCTTTCGGAAAGCATGTTTTGACCGCTGAGTCACGCAATAATCAGTCGATAGGTAAGCTATGATGACCTTATTGCTGCGTGTTGAATAGCAGTTTTTCAAGAACCAATCGCAACAACGGCTTTTATGGCCGTATCGGACCTATCCCACTGCGGGGATACGTCCTTGCGACAACAGCATAATCAACGCCCCGCCCAGCAGCACGCGGTAGACCACGAACGCCATATAGCCCCGCGTCGACACGAGCTTCAGGAATCCGACGATCGATGCATATCCCACGACGAACGAGATGACCGTCGCCAGCAGGGTCGGCCCCGGACCATAGGGGCCGAACTGTCCCCAGGTCTTGAACAGCTGGTATAGCCCCGACGCCAGCACCGCCGGAATGGCGAGCAGGAACGAGTAGCGCGCCGCCGCCTCGCGGGTGAAGCCCATGAACAGCCCGGCGGTGATCGTGCCGCCCGACCGCGACACGCCCGGCAGCAACGCCATCGCCTGTGCAAAGCCGAACACGATGCCGCTGCCCCAGCGCAGCCGGTCGAGGCCCAGCCGCCGTCGCCCGACCAGATCGGCGATGCCCAGCAGGATGCCGAAGCCGATCAGGCTGAACGCGGTGAACCACAGATTGCGCAGCGACGTCTCGATCGCGTCCTTGAACAACAGCCCCAGCACGACGATCGGCAGCGTGCCGACGATCACCAGCCAGCCCATCCGTGCATCGTCGCGCGCGACCGCATCCTGCCGGCCGCCGAAGAACTGGCCCAGCCACGCCGTCGCGATCCGCCAGATATCCTTGCGGAAATACAGCAGCACCGCCGCTTCGGTCCCGATCTGGATGATGGCGGTGAACGCCGCCCCCGGATCGGTGCCCGATGGCAGGAACGCCCCGGCGATGCGCAGATGCGCGCTGGACGACACCGGCAGGAACTCGGTCAGTCCCTGGATGATGCCGAGGATCGTGGCTTCCAGCCACGCGGTTGCAGGGTTCACGCGCGGGCGACCTTGTTGAAGCGGCCATTCTTGCGATAGACGACCAGCCAATCGGGCGCGACCGTCGCCAGTGGCACCGGCCGCACGCCGAACGCCTCGATCCCCGGCACCCCGTCACCGACGACATTGTCGCGCGACAGCATCGCCCATTGATCCTTGCTGATCGGGGTGAACGGCATCGCCGCGATCGCTCCGCCCAGATCGTTGGGAATTTCGAGGAAGCGGACATCGCGCCCGATCGCACCCGCGATCCAGCGGTTGAGGTCGCCCATCGAGATCACGTCCGGCCCGCCGATCGCATAGGTCTGTCCACCGAAGCGCTCCGGTTCGGCCAGCGCCTTGACCACCACCTGCGCCAGATCGACGACATAGATCGGCTGGAACTTGGTTGCCGCGGCCATCACCGGCACCAGTGGACGCCCGATCAGCGCCGGCGCGCCCGAAATCATCCCGGCGAAGCGATTGACGAAGCCATCCTCGCGCCCGAACACGATCGACGGACGCAGGATGGTCGCGGTCGGAAAGGCGGCCAGCACCGCCTGCTCGCCCGCCGCCTTCGACCGGCCATAGGCCGAGGGCGAGGCCGGATCGGCGCCGATCGCCGAAATCTGCACGAAGGCCTTCACGCCCGCCGCAGCGGCGGCTTCCGCCACGGTGCGCGCGCCCGCAACATGCACCTTGTCGAAATCGCCCTCGAGGATACCGACCAGGTTCACGACCGCATCCGATCCGGCGACCGCCCGCACGACCGTCTCCGGCCGCGACAGGTCGGCGGCGACGAACTGCGTCTGCCCCAGCCCGCCCTGCGTGCGCAGGTACAGCGCCTGACGCGGATCGCGCTGCGCGATGCGGACGCGTGCACCCGCCTTCAACAATTCCTGCACGACATAGCGGCCGACAAAGCCGCCGCCGCCGAACAGCGTCACCAACTGGTTCTTCATCGAGTCCGCCCTTGCCTGTCTCTACGCCAAGGCCCCATGCCGCTCCTGCAGCAAAACGGCAAGGACAACCTAAAATTCTCGAAACAAGTTGTTGACACCCCGCCGCACCCCCCGTAGAGGCGCCCTCCTACCCCGTGCCCAGATGGCGGAATTGGTAGACGCACCAGCTTCAGGTGCTGGCGATCGCAAGGTCGTGGAGGTTCGAGTCCTCTTCTGGGCACCATCGCTTCCTACAGCGTTGAAATCTCTCGGGGATCGTTGGAAAGACGGTCCCCCGAGAGGGTTTGCTACGACAAACTGCTACGGGAACGTGGCCCATCGTCAGGCCGAAAGTCCCGGAAAACCGTCCGTTCTGACAGCCCCGGCTGCTACGGGAAGCTGCTACGGGATTTGCCCAAGGGCGTGGCTCGACGGGGGCGAAAACTTTACTATCGCCACACTGTCCCAGTTGACGCTCAGCGGCTTCTGAATCGGCTCGAAATTTGGCGCTCGCTGCGGACGGACAGCCTCGCCATCGCCATGCGCCGTTTGCCAAGCGTCATCGCACGCATCGAGATGGAAATAGAGCACGCGCGTGCGATGGCAGGTTTGCCGGTCGATGTGACGCTGATCCAATCGTTAAAAGACGATCTTGCCGAGCATGCGCTTGAGACCGCGCCGCCACCCAGCACAAATGCCCAGCCTGATAAACTGCTCACGCTTGGCGAGGCTTATCGCAGCTACATCGACGATCCGACCCGCGCTTGGACCACCAACACGCGAGAGGCGTATGAAACAAGCCGCAGGCTCGCCATCGCGGTGATCGGTGGGGCAGTCGCTGTCTCGTCGATCTCGCGTGCGCACTGTCGCGACATGCTCGACGTTCTCCGATTCCTACCCGCCAACGCGAGCAAAATCTTCCCGAAGCTCTCGCCGCGCGAGGCGGCAGATCGCGCGCGTTTGCGCGGCGGCATCAAGATCATCAGCGCGGCGCACGCCAATTCGCTGATGTCGAACATGAGCAGCTTCCTGAACTGGGCGGTCGATGAGGAACTGCTCGCTCGTAATCCGGCATGTCAATCGGCGTCCAAAAGGGACCCCCTATCGGCGTCCAAAAGGGACCCCCTTCGTCGAGCAGCGTTACGGGTATGACGGGTGCACCGTTCGCGCTGGTTGCGGCGTAGGGCGGGCGTAGCCCGACCGGAGGCGCAACCAGCGCGAAGCGTTCTCTGCCGGTGGTCCTGGGCGTCAGCTTCGATGTTTGAAGCGCCAGCTGTCGTTGCCGGTTTCGACGATGTCGCAATGGTGGGTAATACGGTCGAGCAGTGCGGTGGTCATCTTGGGGTCGCCAAAGACGGTCGGCCACTCGCCAAAGGCGAGGTTCGTGGTGACGATGACGGAGGTCTGCTCGTAGAGCTTGCTGACGAGGTGGAAGAGCATTTGACCGCCCGAGCGTGCAAACGGCAGGTAGCCAAGCTCGTCGAGCACCACGAGGTCGAGGCGCGAGAGCTGGGCCGCCAGCGTGCCGGCCTTGCCAAGGCGCGTTTCCTCCTCGAGTCGGTTCACCAGGTCCACTGTGTTGAAGTAGCGTCCGCGGGCGCCGGCTCGTACCACATTGGCGGTGATGGCGGTGGCGAGATGCGTCTTGCCGGTACCCGTTCCACCGACCAGCACGACGTTGCGTCGGCCCGGAAGAAACGAGCCGCTGTACAGCGAGCGCACCAGTCCCTCGTTGATGGGAGTGTCGCCGAAGACGAAGGCGTCGAGGTCCTTCACCGCGGGCAACCTGGCGGCCGACATCCGGTAACGGACCGAGGCTGCATGGCGGTGCGTCGCCTCGGCACGCAGCAGGTCGGTCAGGACCTCCATGGTCGTGCGCTTGCGCTGGAGACCGGTAGTGACCGCCTCGTCGAAAGCGCCAGCCATGCCCTTCAGCCCCAACTCGGTCATGGCCGTCATCATCTCATGCCGCTGCATGGAGGCCTCGCAGGCTGTCATAGCGGTTGCAGTCGGCGCGGGGCGGATGGCGCAGCGCCAGATCTTCTGGCGTGACAATAGTCAGCGGTCGCGGCGGTTCGCGCCGGCGGGCCAGGATGTTGACGATGACGTCGTCGCTGGCGACGCCGGCCAGCAATGCTTCGCGCACGGCCGCTTCCACCGCCTCGAGTCCGTCGTCGAGCACCGCGGCCAGCACCCGCACGAACCGCCGGTCGGCATCGTCACCGACGCCAAGCTTGCGCCGCAGTCGTGCCAGCGCAGGCGGCAGCTCCCAGCCCTGGAACGGCGCGCCGTTCCGCAGGGCGCCCGGCTTGGTCGCCAACACCGGCAGATAATGCCACGGGTCGTAGATGGTCCGGTCCCGGCCGAAAAACCGGGGATGGTCGGCGACGACTTCCCCGTCGCAGCGCACGACGATGCGGTCGGCATAGGCGCGGACCTGAACGGCACGTCGCACCACCCTGGCAGAAACGGAGTAGCGGTTGCGGTCGAAGCTGATGAGGCATGTGCCGCTTACCGCATGCTCGCTCTCATGAAAGCCGTCGAAGGGTGCGACAACAGGCTGGAGCACGCTGCGCTCGGCAGCCCAGGCCTGAGCAACCGTCAGTTCCTTCTGCTCGGGATGCTGGTGCAACTCTGTCCAGCGCCGACACTCGGCCTCCAGCCAACCGTTCAGCTCCTCGAGGCTGGTAAATCGCAGGCGTGGCTGGAAGAAGCGGCCGCGTGCGGTTTGCACCTGGTTCTCGACCTGACCTTTCTCCCAGCCCGACGCCGGCGAGCAGGCGGTCGGCTCGACCATGTAATGGTTGGCCATGACCAGGAAGCGCCGGTTGAAGACACGCTCCTTGCCCGTGAACACGCTCGTGACCGCCGTCTTCATGTTGTCGTAGATGCCGCGCGTCGGCACACCTCCGAAGAAGGCAAACGCCCGCGCATGCGCGTCGAACAGCATCTCCTGTGTCTCGCGGGGATAGGCTCGCACATACATTGCCCGCGACGCGCATAGCCGGACATGCGCGACCTTTACCCGCATCGGCTTGCCCGAAATCTCCACGTCCTCGTGGCTCCAGTCGAACTGGTAAGCCTCGCCCGGCCGGAACAGCAGCGGGATGAACGCCGGCGCATTCATCACATCGCGACGTCGCGCCCGGCGCCAGCGGGCCGCATAACGCCGCACCGCGTCGTACGAGCCGTCGAACCCCTCGCGCAGCAGCAGGTCGTGGATGCGCGTGAGGCGCAGCTTCTCGCGCCGCGGCCGTGCCTCATCTTCCTCCAGCAACGCATCCAGTCGCGCCTGAAATGGCCCCAGCTTCGGCAGCGGCTGTACCTCCCGCCGATACCCCATGTCCGCTTCCGGCGCCCGGATCGCCTTGCGCACCACCTTGCGCGACAGGTGCAGGTCCCGCGCTATCGCCTTGATGGCCTTCCCCGACGCGTGCTCGCGCCGGATCCTCAACACCGTCTCCAATACCAGCATCCCGATCTCGCCGCCTGACACACCGCCAAGCGAACAGCCTAGACCAACGGGATGAGGGGTCCCTTTTCGACGCCGATCACCCCGCTACCGGGGTCCCTTTTCCACGCCGATCCACACACCAGCCTGATGCTGCAATCCTGTGCTTCGGTTTGGTCGTTGTCGTCATGGTCATCTCAGTCCTGCGAAGCGGGTAGCTACCCTTGGTTCGATGCCCCTCCTTGAGGGGCGATTGACGTTCGACCCGAAGGTCGGTGGTTGGAGCTTCCCCGCGTGGGGGCTTCTCCGCTTGGTGATCCCGAAGGATCAGTCGCCTGCTCGGTGAGCAGACTTCCGCGGCGATGCAGCGGCTGGATGGCCATCCGAGGTCGCTGCTACGCGACGGGACCGTCGGGGTGTTAGCGAAACTGTCGGTTTTTTCGCATTTGGTGGACGTGCTTGTTCTCGGGTGCTATCGAATGTGAGTGCCCAGCCCCGTTCCAGAACCCAGTTTTCGCGAGGGATTGAATCGTGCCTCGGCCGTGCGCGCGGCTCGCTCAAAGGAGGTTGCGGGCGAGACGTGGGCTGTCGTGGTCGCTTTGGCGTCGGGACTTAAACGGGTCGCCTATGACCCGGCGGAACGAAAAATAGCTCCGGTCGAGTTAGTGACGCCGCCAAAGACGCTGGCAGAGTTCGCCGACGCTCTAAATGATTTGGGCCGACGCACTTCTCGTGGCACGTTGTGGAGCGCGCAGACTCTTCAGCGTGTCTTCAAGGCTCATGATTCAACGCCGAAGAAGCTACGCGAGTCGCTGCTTCCACAGCCGTTTCGTGAACCCATGAAGCTACCGTTTCAAACGGACCTTTTCGGCACCTTGCGACTGTTGACCGAGCGGGAAAACGAGCACGGGGTTTGGATGGCGGCGGTAGTTCGACCCCCACGTCCGTTGGACTGGGTTAGGCTCCGTGTTGCATCAGAAGACGAGAGAGCGGGAGCTATATTCAGCGTTCGAGAACGAACGCGATCCGGCGTGCTGGTGACGGACTATCTGGGTGAGAGACAGACGTTGCGTTTAGTTGATCTGGAGACTTGGACTCCAAAACGCATTCCACGTGAATAATGCGGCTCTGCTGACCCGATGGTATTATCGGAGCATGGCAAAACGATTTGACTACAGCACGATTAAGCGCGCGAACCAACCCTACATCATCAATGATCACGGCGAGACTGACACTCACTTCGGCGCGATAAAGGATCGACACCGGGCGGATATTCAGCGCAACAATCCCACCCTGTCACCCTCCGCTGTCGAGGCGCTGCTCAAGAAGCGCATGGCGCGAGGTTATCGGCCTTATCGACCGTCCTCCTGACCTACTCCTCGCCCGTTCCGAAAACCCCTCTCCCGGCGACCCTCTCTGATCCGCAGAAAACCGTCACTCGACGATGGTCGTGAGGCCTGTTCGACAAACGGATGGATTTGGAATGGGACGTCCCGTCACCGGGGACGGGCGAGCAGCCGAGTGTGAGGATCGGACCACGGGTCGGGAACGATCCGGCCCTCATCGACGATCAACTCGATCTCGGTTCCGTCGGGGTGCCATAGGTAGAACCGGAGCCGGGGCGCACGCATGATCATCGATTCCCAGACCCTCGCGCCATCGTGGGTCTGGTTCTCGTCCGAGGCGAGGCACTCGTTGCGCGACGTCACCCACCATTCGATGATCTGTCGAGTGATGCCGTGGCCCTGATATGCCGGAGCAACAATGGTTTTGCCGATATGCCGGTAAGGCAGTGGGCCTTCCGGTCCCCATGTGTTCATCACCGCGACCAGATCGGTGCCGTCGAACGCACCGACGTATTCTGCATCAAAATTGCCCCCGTTGACGCGGACATCAAGCGTCAAGTGACCGGCGGCAACAGTCGTTATCGGGCGATTCCACGGATGAGGAAACTTGAACCGGTATTCGGCGATGAACTGCGTTTGGGAATCGGAGCGGGCAACCATGCCCACACCAAAACCATTTTCTTGACGATTTTGGTATCCGTGAGAGTCTCGCGCCATGCCCAAGCGCGTCGCCCTCTACACCCGCGTCTCCACCGCTGACGGACAACAGACCGTCGAGAACCAACTCCGTGACCTTCGCCTCGCCGGTGAACGGCTCGGTTGGGACATCGTCGCCACCTTCGCCGACGAAGGCATCTCAGGTGCCAAAGGACGAGATCAACGACCCGGCCTTGACGCCATGCTCAAGGGCATCGCCCGTCGTGAGTTCGACATGGTGGCATCATGGAGCATCTGCCGCCTCGGTCGGTCCCTCCAGCATCTCGTCTCCATCCTCGGCGACCTCGATGCCCGAAGCGTCGATCTCTACCTCCACGTCCAAGCTATCGACACCAGCACGCCATCGGGCCGCGCGATGTTCGGCATGATGGGCGTGTTCGCCGAGTTCGAGCGCGCCATGATCTCCGAGCGGGTGAAGTCGGGGCTGGCCCGCTCGACCAAGAAAGGCGGTCGCCCCCGCCTCGACGTCGATAAGCAGCGCCACATCGAACGACTGCTCAGCGGTGGCCTGAGCATCAACAAGACGGCCAAGAAGCTCCGCGTCGGTGTCGGAACCGTTCACCGCATCAAGACCGCGATGGCCCATGCCGCGTAAGCCGTCACAAAGCCCCGTGGAGCACCATCACGACATCAAGGCGGACGAGATGCCCCAAGGCGTCATTCCCACCGGCAACGCATCCTGCGGCGCTCCTGACGATGGTCCTGCTACGGTCGCTCACGATTCGAGTGCTCTTCTGGGACTCGAACCCGCTGACACTGAAAAGGTAGGAGAAAACTCCCCGGTCGAGGTGGAAGCCACCCGCTCGCCCCCGCTCGCTCCTCTTCTGGGCACCATTTCTTCGCATAGCGTCGAAACAGCTTCGGGGATCGTCGGAACGACGGTCCCCGCAGGCACTTGTCTGCGGGCCGGTCGCCCGTCCGGGTGAATATCTTTCGATTCCATCGATCTGCCGTCCGACTGGACGTTACGGGTTGGCGCGTGTCATTCGTCATTACCCTCTGATGATCGACGATGATGTCCTCAAACGCTGGTTCGTCGCGGACGTGCTTCCGCTGGAGCGCGACCTCGAACGCTATCTGGCGCGCCATTGCCGGGCGCGGGATGACGTGATCGACCTTCGGCAGGAGGTGTACGAACATGCGGTCGGTGCCGCGCGCCGGGGGATTCCGTTGAACACGCGGCCGTTCGTCCTGACCATCGCCCGCAACCTGCTGATCGATCGGGCGCGCCGGGCGAAGGTGGTGTCGTTCGAACAGATGGCCGATCTCGACGAGCTGAACGTGCCCGACCTGACCGAGGCGGATCGTGCGCTGGGCGCCCGCGACGAGCTGCGCCGGGCGATGGCGGGGCTGGACCAGCTGCCGCCGCGCTGCCGCGAGGTCGTCCGGCTGCGGCGGGTCGAGGGGCTGAACATCCGCGAAACCGCCGCCCGGCTGGGGGTGGGCCACCACACCGTCGAGCGCCAGCTGACGCTCGGCCTGCGCGCGCTCGCCAATTTCATGCTGGGCGGCACGGCGCGGATCGACCGCACGCCGGGGCTGGCCCCGCGACGGAAGCGGACGCCATGACCGCCCGCCCCGAGATCGAAGCGCGTGCCGCCGCGTGGCTGGTGCGGCGCGACCAGCCCGAATGGAGCGCGGCGGACGATACCGCGCTGGCGGCCTGGCTGGACGAAAGCGATGCGCACAAGGCCGCGCTGTGGCGGCTCGAGGCCGGTTGGGACGCGACCGCGCGGCTAGCCGCCATGCGAAGCACCCCGGTCGAACCGGTGCCCCGCCGCGTCGCCCTTCTGAACAGCCGGGCGCTGCAGGCGCTGGCGGCCAGTCTGGTGCTGCTCTGCCTGTTCGCCGCGATCGCGCTGCCGGACCTGCTCCGGCGCGATCCGCCGCTGCTGCGCCGCTTCGCCACCACCATCGGCGAACATCGCGCGCTGCGCCTGCCCGATGGCAGCGCGGTGACGCTCAATACCGCCAGCACGCTGCGCACCGCGATCGACGGGGGTCGGCGCGCCGTCTGGCTCGATCGCGGCGAGGCCTATTTCGATGTGGCCCACGACAGCAGCCATCCCTTCGTCATCCACGCAGGCGACCGGATGGTGACGGTGCTTGGCACCCGGTTTTCGGTACGGCGCGATGGTCGCACGGTCACCGTCGCCGTCGTCGAGGGCCGGGTCCGAGTGGAGGATGCCGCCGGTGGCGAGCGGGGGCGGGCGGCGGTCATCACCGCCGGCAATGTCGCCATCGCGCGCGGCACGTCGATGCTGCTGACCGACCGATCGCCGGCGCGGGTGGAGGCGGCGCTGTCATGGCGGCAGGGGATGCTGACCTTCGACCGGACGACGCTGGGCGAGGCCGCCGCCGAGTTCAACCGCTATAACCGCCGGCAGATCCGGATCGCCGATGCACGCGCGGCGCAGATCCGGATCGGCGGCACGTTCGAGGCGACCGACATCGATGCATTCGCACGACTGCTGCACGCCGGGTTCGGACTGACGGTGCGCGAAGACGTCGATGCGATCACGATAGATTCCTGATCGGTCGCGTTACGACTTTCCGCCTGCCGTCCGTCTAGCATTGCAGAAGGCCCGAAGAGGCCGTGCAGTATCGGAGGGGGAATATGACCGGAAAGCATCGGTTCCTGGTAGCGGCAGCACTGGCAAGTAACTGCGCGACAACGCCTTCATGGGCGCAGGCGCGAACGGAAACTGTAAACCGGGTCCGCACCTACAGCATTGCGCCCGGTTCGATGCGGGCGGCGCTCGATGCCTGGTCGCGCCAGGCGGGTACGCCGGTGCTCTATCGCAGCGACGAAGTCGATGCGCTGCGCTCGCGCGGGGTTCGCGGAAAGCTGGACGCGATGGCGGCGTTACGGGCGGTCGTCGGCGGGTCGGGTCTCGTCCTGCATCGCGATCGCAGCGGCGCGATCGCCGTGACGCGGATGCCGGTCGCGGATCGCACGGCGGCGGTCGCACCGGTGGCGGAACCGACCGCGGCACCTGCGCAGGAGGATGACAGCATCGGCGACATCGTCGTCACCGCGCGGCGCACCGCCGAACGCGGCCAGCGCGTGCCCGTCGCGATCACCGCCTTCTCGCAGGATGCGATCCGGGAAAAGGGGATCAACAACGGCACCGACCTGCAGAATTTCACCCCGTCGCTATCGGTGGTCGGCGATGTCGCGCGCAACCAGGAAACCTATACCATCCGCGGCATGGGCGGCACCGGCGGTCCGGGGGCGGGCAGCGGTCCGGGCGTGGTCGGCTATTTCGCCGAAGTGCCCACCAGCGTCAGCGGCCCGGGCAATTTCTACGACCTCGCCTCGCTCCAGGTGCTCAAAGGGCCGCAGGGCACGCTGTTCGGGCGCAACACGACCGGTGGTGCCGTCCTGCTGGAGCCGCAGCGGCCACGGATGAACCGGGTCGAAGGCTATGTCGACGGCACGATCGGCAACCTTGAGCGCAAGAGCGTGCAGGGTGCGCTGAACGTGCCGATCGTCGACGACATGCTCGCGATCCGCGTCGCGGGACAACTGGACCAGCGCGAAGGCTATGTCCGCGACGTCGTGACCGGCCGCGACTATCTCAACCGCAACAATTTCAGCCTGCGCCTCGGCATCCAGTTCGATCCGTCGGCGACGATCAGCAACTATACCGCCGTCAGCTATCAGGAAGTGGACGAAAATGGCGGCGGCAGCATCCTGCTCGCGGTCAATCCCGCCCGCCCCTATGCCGCGCTCCTGCAACCCTATCTCGCCGCGCAGCAGGCGCGCGGCGTCCGCCGGACGGCGCTGAGCGTGCCCACGTTCGAGAAGGCCAAGAACTTCCTCGTCCTCAACAACACCGAATGGCGCGTCAGCGATACCTTCACGCTCAAGAACATCTTCAGCTACGCCCGCACCCGCTCGACCAGCGCCACCGATCGCGATTCGACGACGCTGCCGATCGCCGACCTGCTCGGCGCCTATCCGGGCAGCTGGAACAACAATTTGCGCACCATCACCGAAGAGGTGCAGGCCCGCTACGACAACGGCACGCTCCGCGTACAGGCAGGCGGCTTCTTCCTCGACCAGAAGACCCCCGCGCCGCTCACCTTTGCGACGGTCAACCCGTTGCAGGCCGGCGGTATCCTCGGCGGCGGCCCGCTGCTGATTCCGCAGCCGTTGCAGGCGGCGCTCGGCCTCACCAGCCCGCTCGTCCCCGCGCTGACCCTGCAACCGAGCGCCCATGTCGACGGGCACAGCAAGGCGGCCTATGCGCAGGTCCAGTACAAGATCGTGCCGACGCTGACCGCCACCGCCGGCTTTCGCTGGACGTGGGACGAATTCGGCGGTGATATCCAGAGCTATCAGGATCCGGCAAGCTATCAGGTCTTCAACCGGCTCGCCGCGCTCGGCATCATCAACCCGGCACAGGCGGCGCAGATCGTCGGGCTGAACGCCGGGCTGTGCGTCTATGACGCATACCGGGCGGTCGCGGCCGGGCGCGTGCCCACGCTCAAATACCCGAACTGCACCGCTGCGACCTTCCGCGGCACCAGCAACGGGCCGACCTGGCAGCTGGGCCTCGACTGGCAGGCCGATCCGCAGACCCTGCTCTATGCCGTCTCGCGGCGGGGCTACAAGTCTGGGGCGAGCAACCCGATCGTGTCGCTGTTTTTGGGCGAAGACCACCCGCTGTTCGCGGTGAAGCCCGAACAGGTGACCGATGCCGAAGTCGGGCTGAAGCGCGACTGGACCTTCGGCGACGTGCGCGCTCGCACCAACCTCGCCGCCTTCTATACCTGGTACAACGATATCCAGGTGATCCAGCGCGCGGCGATCGCCGGTTCGGACATCCTGACCAATGCCCAGCGCGCGCGGGTGATGGGACTGGAGTTCGAAGGCATGCTGGTCCCGGTCAAGGGCGTGACGCTCGGCGCGACCTATTCGTACAACTCGGCCAAGTATCTGCAATATGACACGATCGCGATCCCCGCGATCCCGCAGGCGCTGACCGCCGCGCAGCCGAGCCGCGACCTGGCCGGCACGCCGTTCTCGTTCGTGCCGAAGCACAAGTACAATCTGACCGCCAGCCTCGACCTGCCGATTCCGGAACAGGAGGGGACGTTGCAGCTGAGCGGCAACTGGTCGTACCAGACCAGCCAGCGCGTCACGCCGGAGGCGCAGCCGTTCGACACCATCGCCGGCTACGGCCTGCTCAACGTCCGGCTCGACTGGCGCGAAGTGCGCGGCTTCCCGCTCGACCTCGCCTTCTACGGCACCAACATCCTCGACCGGGCGTACCGCGTGACCGCCAATCCCAGCTACAATAATTCGGGCTTTATCGGCTCGATCTATGGCGAGCCGGCGCAATATGGCGTCCAGCTCCGCTATCGCTTCTGAGGGGAGCGGCCATGATGCGCCACGCGATCCTCCTTCCCGTCGCCCTGCTGGCCGGCACCGGCATTGCCCGGCAGGCACCACCCACCTTCCAGCCGACCGCTGCCCAGACTGCCTTGCAGGCAAAGGCACGCGCGGCCGGCGCCACCGCCCTCGCCGCGACGGCGGCACCCGGCGGCGGCATGATCCTGCACGGCAGCGTCGAGGGACGCCGCTTCGTCCTGACGATCCCGTCGAACTGGACCGGCGAGACGGTGCTGTTCGGACAGGGCTATGCTCTGCCGGGCACGCCGCCCAGCGTACCCACCGATCCGTTGGCCAAGGACCCCGGCGGCGGGCTGTTCAAGCATCTCTATGCGCAGGGGATCGCCAGCGGCATCGCCGCGGTCGACAAGAACGGCATCGCGACCGAAACGGCGACCCGCAACACCATGCGGCTGCGCGCATTGGCGGCGAAGCTGGGGGCGAAGCGCTTCTACGCGGTAGGCGGGTCGATGGGCGGCAACATCGTCCTGTCGCTGATCGAGAACCACCCCAACGCCTTTTCCGGCGCGGTCGCGATGTGCGGCGTGACGCAGGGGTGGCTGACGATGTTCCGGCAACTGGCCGACATGCGCGGCGCCTATGACGTGCTGACCGCCGGTACGCCCTATGCGTTGCCGGGCGGCAAGGACCTGACCCGCTCGGCGCTGCCGATCGTGCCGCCCCCCGGCGATCCGACATCGGGTGAGGCGTTTCGCGAAGCGCAGAAGATGAAGCTGCTGTCGCCGATCCTCGCGCTGTTCCTCGCCGCGAAGGCGAACCCGCAGGGACCGGAAGCGCGCATCATCCGGCAGATGGCGGCGATCGGCGGCTTCGCGCCCGACCCGGCGGCGCTGGGCGCACCGATCTCGTCCGCCGCGCTCGGTATGGACGATATCCGTGCGACGATGGGCGGCCTGCCGATCGGCAACCGCGACACCGTCTATGCCCCGCCTGAAATGGATGCGGCGCAGGCGGCGGACTTCAACCGCCGGATGCAGCGCTATGATGCCGATCCGCGCGCGGTCGCCTATGCCCGGCGCTGGCATGAGGCGACGGGCCGGTTCCGTATCCCGCTGGTCACCGTCCACCAGACGATCGATTCGCTGGTGCCGTTCGCGCAGACGCAGGGGCTGGGCCGGATCGCCGCCGCCGCCGGCAACAGCGCGCGGCTGGCGCAATATGCGGTGCCGCCGACGACGATCCCGCTGCCCGGCGGGCTGACCGGCTATACCCATTGCGGGTTCACGCCCGCGCAGAACATCGCCGCGTTCGATGCGATGCGCAGCTGGGTCCGCACCGGGCGCCGGCCCGCGGCGGATGCGGTACGATGACCCTGCACCGCTTCCTTGTCGACTTGACGATCGCCCTGATCGGCTTGGGGAGCGCACCGGCGATGGCGCAATCGGTGGCGGTGCCCGCCTTCACCCTGCCCCCGTCCAGCCAGCTGAGCGACGAGGCGCGCACGGTGCTGGTGCGGATGCAGGCGGAAACCGCGCCCAAGACCATTGCCGGCGACCTCGCGCAGCAACGCGCCTTCTACCAGCAATGGAACGACCGCCGCCGCGCCGAGATGCGCCGCCATTTCGCTACGCGCGAACGGCGGGAGCGTATCGCGGGCGTCCCCGTCACCATCGTCGATCCGGTGGCCGGCATCGCCCCCGGCAATGCCGGTCGCGTGCTTATCAACGTCCATGGCGGTGCCTTTCTCTGGGGATCGGGCAGCGGCGCGCTGGTCGAGGCGATCCCGATCGCGGCGACGATGCGGGTGCGGGTCGTCACGCTCGACTATCGGCTGGCGCCCGAACATCGCTATCCGGCGGCGTCGCAGGATGTGGCGGCGATCTATCGCGCCCTGCTCAAAACGCATCGGCCGGAAAATATCGGCATCTATGGCTGTTCGGCGGGCGGCGTCATCACCGCGCAGGCGACCGCATGGCTCCGCCGCATCGGACTGCCCCGCCCCGGCGCGATCGGGACCTTTTGCGGCACCGGCGCGCCCTATTCGGGCGACAGCCCCCATTGGGCCGGGCCGATGACCGGGGAAGAGGCGTTGCCGACGCCCGTTCTGCCCGCGACCTTGCCGACCCCCTATATGGCGGGCGTGGCGGCTGACGACCCTGCCGCCTATCCGCTGCGCTCGGACACCGAAACCCACGCGATGCCGCCGACGCTGCTGCTGGCGGGCGGACGCGACTTCGCGGTCAGCGCGCTGACCCTCGCCCATCGCCGCCTGACCGCTGCCGGCGTGGCGAGCGAGTTGCAACTGTTCGACGGCCTGCCCCACGCTTTCTTCATGTGGCCCGACATGCCCGAATCGACCGAAGCCTTTCGCCTGGTCGCCCGCTTCTTCGACCGGCATCTCGGCCGCCGCCCTCGTTAAACACGGAGTACGCCCGATGCGCGCCTTTCCCCTGATGTCCCTGCTCCTCGCCGGTGCTGCGCTCGCGGCCGCCCCGATTCCGCCCGCCGCCGCGCAGGACGCACCCGCCGCGCGGCAGCAGACGCTCACGGCACAGGCGACGCGGCTGGGCGCCGTCGACGTCACCGCGACGCCCCGCGCCGACGGCGGCGTGACGATCAACGGCCGGCTCGACGGCAACCAGTTCGCGCTGGCCTTTCCCAAGGGGTGGTCGGGCGACGGCCTGCTCTACGCCCATGGCTATTCGACCCCCGGCACCCCGGTCGCGGTATCCCCCGATCCGGTCGACAAGGGACCGGGCACCGGCGCGCTCGGCGAAGCCTATCGCCAGGGCTATGCCGTCGGCCACAGCGCCTATGCCAAGGCGGGGCTGGGCGTCGAAGCGGGCACGAAAGCCACCGCCCGGCTGCGCGACCTGCTGGCGCAGATGGGCGGCAAGCGCATCTATGCGATGGGTGATTCGATGGGCGGCGGGATCGTGGTCACGCTGCTCGAACGCTATCCGACCGCGTTCGCCGGCGGGTTCGCGCGCTGCGGCGTCGTCGCCAGCTGGCAGGATATCCTCGGCCGGCTGATCGACATGCGCCTCGCCTATGCCGTGCTGACCCGGGGCACGCCCTATGCGCTGCCCGGCAATGCCGACGTCCGCCGCGACGCGGTCTCGCCGCTGCCGCCCGCCGGCACGCCCGATGCCGCCGCGCAGGCCTATGTCTTCGGTCAGATCGCCAAGGTCGGCATGCCGCCGCTGGCGCTATGGACCGCTGCACAAAAGGACCCGAACGGCCGCGAGGCGCGGATCGTGCGCGCCGTCACCGAGATCGGCGGCTTCGACTATGACGCTGCCTCGCTCGCCTATCCGCTGGTCACCGCCGCGCTGGGTGCCGAGGACATGGCCGCGACCGCCGGTGGATGGTTCCATGGCAATGTCGGCAAAACCTATCGCGCATCGTCGCTGTCGGCGGAGGAGAATGCCGCGCTGAACCGCGATATCCAGCGGGTGACGGCGGCACCGCGCGCGCTCGCCTATCTGCGCGAATGGCGCACCGCCACCGGCCGGATCGGCGCGCCGTTGGTGACGATCCACAACCGCATCGATTCGCTCGTGCCCTATGCGCAGGAAGCGATGCTCGCCGCCGCGGTGGCAAAGGCGGGGCGGACCGCGAAGCTCACCCAGTTCACCGTCCCTGCGACCCGCGCCCTGCTGCCCATCGGCGGGATCGAGGGCTATACCCATTGCGGCTTCGACAAGACGCAGACGCTGGCCGCGTGGAACGCGCTGCGCGGATGGGTCGAACAGGGCCGCAAGCCCGATGCGACGCTGCGCTGATGATCCGTCAGGCGCACCGCCTCGCGGTCGGTGCGCCGAACCGGTGAGCCGACGATGATCGGCGACGCGTGCTCGCTGCCGATCCGGCGCGTGCCGACGCGGGCCGGTGCCGTTGGCGTCATCGTCGCCGGACAGGCTGGTCCACGCCTGCCGATCGTCCTGATCCATGGCGGCGGCATGGACCGGGCCGCGATCGCCTGGGCGCGGCTGATCGGGCCCCTGTCCGCCGACCGGATGGTCGTCGCGCCCGACCTGCCGGGCTTCGGCGCCAGCCTGTCGCTCGACCCGGTGGGCAGCGCGGCGGCGATGGCGGATATCGTCGGCGATGCACTCGATCGCGTCGGGGTCGATCGCGTCATCGTCGCCGGGGTGTCGATGGGCGGCGATGTCGCGCTGAACCTCGCGCTGCGCTCGCCCGATCGGGTCGCGGGTCTCGTCCTCGTCGCGCCCGGCGGCCTTGCGCCGCGGGTCCGCAATCCTGCCGTGCAGCTGCTGGCATGGGCGGCGGCGCAGTTGCCCGACGCGCTGCTGTTGCCGCTGGTGCGCTGGGGCAACCGCCATGTCGGGCAGCTCATCCGCCGCATGGTGGCCGATCCCGCGACCCTGCCGCCCGGGATCGCAGAACGCTTCGTCCGGGAAGCGGCCCGCGACCAGGCGGGCATCGCCTATCTGCGCTATAACCAGGCGTCGCTCGCGCCCACCCACCTGCGAAACGACCTGAGCGACCGCGTCGGGTCGATCCCGGCCCCCACCCTGTTCTTCCACGGCGCGAACGACCGCCTGGTCGCCCCCGCCGATTCGCGTCGCGCCGCCGCCCAGATGCCGCGTGCGCGCCTCGTGATCGTGCCCGATTGCGGCCATCTGGCGCAGATCGAGGCGCAGGACCGCTTCCGCGTCGAACTGGGCCTCTTCCTGGTCGAACATCGCCTGTGAACTCCGAAGGAGCACCCATGGAAAAGATCGATCTGAAGCGACAGTTTCGCGACCTCTACCACCCGCCGACACGCGATTTCGCCGATATCGTCGTCCCGCCCATGACGTTCGTGAAGGTCGACGGTGCGGGCGATCCGAACACCGCCGCCGCCTATCGCACTGCCGTCGAATGGCTCTACGGCGTCAGCTATGCGATGAAGTTCGCCGCAAAGGCGACGCTCAGCCGCGACTATGTCGTGCCGCCGCTGGAGGCGCTGTGGTGGTCGGACGATCCGGGCAGCTTCGTCCGCCGCGAAAAGGACCGCTGGCACTGGACGGTCATGATCATGGCGCCCGACTTCGTAACACCGGCCCTGTTCGAGCAAGCGGTCGCGAAGATGCTGGCAAAGCGCGACGACCGCCCGCCCTCGCTGCGCTTCGAACCCCTGGCCGAAGGGCGTTCGCTCCAGATTCTGCACATCGGCAGCTATGACGAAGAGGGACCGGTCCTGCACCGCCTGCACGACACGGTCATGCCCGCCCTAAACCTCACCTTCGCCGGGCCGCACCATGAAATCTACCTGAGCGACCCGCGCAGGACCGCGCCCGCCCGGCTGCGCACGATCCTGCGCCAGCCGGTTCGCCCCGCCTGAGCGCGCCAAACCGCTTTCGGCGGCACGGCGCGCATGTCATGCTGCGCGCGATGAAGAAGCACGTCTATGAATCGCGGCTGCACGCGTTGCAGCTGGCGCTGGTGGAGACCCAGCTCGCGGCAGCCAAGAGCGGCGAACGTGTGGTGATCCTGCTCGAAGGCCGCGACGGCGCGGGCAAGGACGGCACGATCAAGCGGATGGTCGAGCATCTCTCGACCCGCTCGACCCGCATCGTCGCGCTGCCCAAGCCGTCCGACCGCGAACGCTCGCAATGGTATTTCCAGCGCTATGTCGCGCATCTGCCGGCGGCGGGCGAGATCGTGATCCTCAACCGGTCATGGTATAATCGCGCGGGCGTCGAGACGGTCATGGGCTTTTCGACCGCGACCGAACAGGAATCCTTCCTGCGCGACGCCCCCGATTTCGAACGGATGCTGATCGAAAGCGGCATTCGCCTGGTCAAACTCTGGCTCGACATCTCGCGCGAGGAGCAGAAGGCCCGGCTCGACGCGCGGCGGACCGATCCGTTGAAGCAGCTCAAGGTCTCGGACCTCGACGCGGTGGCGCAGGAGCGGTGGGACGATTATTCCGCGGCGCGCGACCGCATGCTCTCGCGCACCCACACCGCGCTGTCGCCCTGGCATTGCATCCGCGCCGACCACAAGAAGCCTGCCCGCATCGCCGCCCTCGCCCATGTCGTCGCCCGCATCGCCCCGGACGCCATCGCCCACGAACAGGATCTGCCTGATCCGAAGATCCTGTTCCTGTTCGACCAAAGCGCCATCACCGACGGCCGGCTGGCGTGCTGACGCTCAGCCCATATACACCGTCACCCCGGCCTTGAGCCGGGGTCCCGCTTCCTCTTGCCCGGTTGCAAAGTAAGCGGGACCCCGGATCAAGTCCGGGGTGACGAAGCTGGGTTCTATCGGTCCCTCATTGCCTCAAAAGCTATAGGCCACACCCACCGCGCCCAGCCACTGGTTGCTCGACCCGTTGCGCGCCACGATCGGGCTGTCGGCAAAGTCGTTGAGCAGCTTGCGATAGACGACCGTGCCGAACAGCTGCCAGCCCGAGCGCAGGTCGCCGCTGATCGAATGGCCGCCGATCGCGCCGAGCGTCCAGTTCTTCCACCCGCCCCGCGCATTGTAGACCGGCAGGCCGCTGGCGAACGACTGGGACGGGGTGATCGAGAAATAATTGTCGGCATAGCCTTCGCCGACGCGCTCGCCCGATACGAAGATGCCGGCAATCGCCTTGAGGCTGAGCGGCGTGACATAGGTCACGGTCGGTGCCAGCACGGTCGAGCCATGCCCGCCCGCCACGTCCTTGCGATAGCTGATCGACGCCGACAGCCGGTCGAACTGCGAGGTGATGACCCCGGTCTTGCCGATGCCGACATAACCGCCCAGTTCGATCGCGGTGCCGACCTTGCCCAGCGCACGGACCTGCGCATCGTCGATGCCCTTGGTCGTGTTGCGGTTCAGGCTCACCACCGCGATCGGCCCCGCCTGGAAATCCCAGGTCGGGCCGACCCCGTCGCGGATCAGGTCGACGCTGGCGCGGTTGCCGGCCAGCAGGAAATTGAACCCCGATACCCGGCCGGTGGCGGCGGGGACCGGCGTGAAGCCGTAATCGTCCGACCCTTCATAATCGGGCAGCACCGCCGCGCCGATCCCGACGACATAGAAATCGCCGCCGGTATCGTCGTTCGGCATGGCGGAGGCGGGCACCGCCGGCCCGGCCGCTTCCTGCGCAAAGGCGGGGGCGGCAACAGCGGCGGCGGCAGTCAGGACGGCGGCGAAAATGGCGCGCAAGGGCGTAGCTCCGGCAAATATTACAGCCGCGTAACGCTACGTTGCCGACTTCGGTCCGTCCTTTCTACTATAGCAGATAGCGAATCCGTACCTGTTGCATGGTTACATCACCCGCCAGCGGGAATTCCGCCGCGCTGAACTTGGGCGGACCGAAGCGGATCGCCGGATTGCGCGAAAAGCCGAAACCTTCGCGCGGGATGCCGGCAAAGGTGTCGAGCTTCGCATTGTTGTTTTCGTCATGGATCACCGACACGGCATAGTCGCCGCGTCCCAGCCCCGCGATCCGCACGCCGCCGGCATTGGCGGCGAAGGTGCGGGTGACGGCGTTGCGGTCGTCGGTGCAGCCGGGAAAATTCTTGGGGTCGGCGGTCAGGCAGAGGCGGATCACGCCCTTGGTCGAACGCAGGTCGCTGACCCGGACGTCAAGCGTGCCGGTCGGCATCGCCCCCGGCAACAGCGCCAGCGCCAGCACCGCCAGCGCGACGCGCCGCGCGCGCGCGCTCTTTTTCGAAGTCGCCAAGCCCGCCATCGGTGCCGCACAGCCGGTCCCAGAAGCGGAAATAGAGCCCGAAATTGCAGCCATAGCGTTCATGATGCCTCTGATGATGGCTGGCGGTAATCAGCCAGCCCCCCAATCGCCCCGCCCACATGAACCGGGGGAACATTTCCCATCCCATGTGGTTGGTGACGCCCATAACCGTCATGGTCGTCAGCACCAATGCCAGTGCACCGATATGAATCGGAATGACGAAGACGAGTAGCGGAATTACCACAGCACCGGTCAGCGCCTCGATGGGGTGAAACGCCATCGCCGCCCACGCGGTCGGCGGGCGGCTGGCATGGTGGACGGCATGGGCGATGCGAAACCATTTCGGCCGGTGCATCCAGCGATGGGTCCAATAGAACCAGGTGTCGTGCGCAAAGAGATAGAGCAGCACCGACAGCGGCAGATACCATAACGGGTACGCGTCGACGTCACGGTAGATCGCCGTCCAGCCGCGATGCTGCCACCCCCAGGCGACGATGCCGGCGGGGATGCCGTAAATGGCAGCGGACAGCAGCGACCAGCGAATCTCCTTGGCGATCTGCGGATCGAGGCCGCGATACAGCCCCGGATGCCGCACGCGCGTGGCAAAGGCGAAACCGGCCGAGGCAAGCAGATAGCGCACGCCCACGATCAGCGTCATCGCCACGGCGGACAACAGGATAGCCAGCGGGATCGACATGGGGGCCCTGTAGCGGATTGTGGGCGGGGAGGACAGGCTTAGATCCTCCCCGCCTGTGGGAAGCGATCGCCCTCCGCAACCCCACCGTCACCCCGGGCTTGACCCTGGGGTCCCGCTTCTCGCTCGGCCGGCTGTAGAAGAAGAAGCGGGACCCCGGGGTCAAGCCCGGGGTGACGAGGAAATCACACCGACTATCGACAGCGGCTGCCGCACGCTGAAGCCCCACCCCATCGGGCAAGCCGGCTTTCCGCCGTTGCTACCGCGACTTCGCTCCCCTACTGCCCCCCCATGCCAACCATCCATCAATGCGACCTCGCCATCGTCGGCGGGGGATTGTCCGGCGCCCTCATCGCGCTGGCGGCGGCGAAGCGGCGGCCCGATGCGCGCATCCGCCTGATCGAGGGGGCGGCGCACTTCGGCGGCAACCATGTCTGGTCGTTCTTCGGCAGCGACGTCGCGACCGAACAGCGCGCACTGGTGGCGCCGCTCGTCGCCCATGGCTGGCGCGGCTACGACATCGCCTTTCCGGCGCATGCCCGCACCCTCGACACCACCTATTATTCGATCACGTCCGAACGGCTCGACACGGTGCTGCGCGATACGCTGCCAAGTGAAACGCTGATGGCGTCGGCGCGGGTGCTGGGAGCCAGTCCGACCGCCGTCGTGCTGGCGGACGGCGACCGGGTGGAGGCGCAGGGGGTGATCGACTGTCGCGGCCCCGGCGACCTGTCGCATCTCGACCTCGGCTGGCAGAAGTTCATGGGGATGGAGTTGCACACCGCCTATCCCCACGGCGTCGAACGCCCGATCGTGATGGACGGATCGGTCGAGCAGATCGACGGCTATCGCTTCCTCTACACCCTGCCGTTCGATGCCTCGACGCTGTTCGTCGAGGACACATATTATAGCGACACCCCCGACCTCGACACGCAGGTGCTGGCGGGACGCATCGCCGCCTATGCCGCCGCAAAGGGCTGGGACGCGGCCACCGTCGGGCGCAGCGAAACCGGCGTGCTCCCGGTCGCGATGGGCGGCGATTTCGAGGAATATTGGCGTTCTGGCGGCAATCGCGTGGCAAAGGGCGGGATGCGCGCCGGGCTGTTCCATCCGCTGACCGGCTATTCGCTGCCCGACGCCGTACGTCTGGCGCAGCTGGTCGCCGACAGTTCGGACTGGTCGGGCGGAGCGCTCCACACGCTGACCCATGATTATGCGGCGTCGCTGTGGAAAAAGCGCGGCTTCTACCGGATGCTTGCGACAATGTTGTTCCGCGCGGCGGACCCTGTGGAACGCTACCGCGTGCTCGAACGCTTCTACCGGCTGGACGCGGCGCTGATCGGACGCTTCTATGCCGGGCAATCGAATTTGTTCGATCAGGCCCGGGTGCTGATCGGGAAACCGCCGGTGCCGATCGGGCGCGCGGTGCAGGCGTTGATGGGGAGACAGGGGTGAAGACGGCAGTCGTTATCGGCGCAGGGTTCGGCGGCCTCGCGCTCGCCATCCGGCTGCAGTCGGCGGGCGTGCAGACGACGTTGGTCGAGGGGCGCGACAAGCCCGGCGGCCGCGCCTATTATTGGGAGCGCGACGGCTTCGTCTTCGACGCCGGCCCGACGGTCATCACCGCCCCCGAGGCGTTGCAGGAACTCTGGCAGCTGACCGGCCGCGACATGGCCGAGGACGTGACGCTGGAACCGGTGTCGCCCTTCTACCGGCTCAACTGGCCCGACGGCACCAATTTCGACTACACCAACGACGACACGCTGCTGCGCTCCGAAATCGCCAAGCTCGATCCGGGCGATCTCGCCGGCTATGCCCGCTTCCTCGAATATTCGGCGGGGGTGTACGAGGAAGGCTATGTGAAGCTCGGCCACGTGCCGTTCCTCGACTTCGCCTCGATGATCAAGGCCGCGCCGGCGCTGGCGAAGTACCAGGCGTGGCGCTCGGTCTATTCGATCGTGTCGTCGTTCGTGAAGAACGACAAGTTGCGCCAAGCGCTGTCGTTCCACACCCTGCTGGTCGGCGGCGATCCGATGAAGACCAGCAGCATCTATGCGCTGATCCACAAGCTGGAGCGCGACGGCGGCGTGTGGTTCGCGCAAGGGGGGACCAACAAGCTGGTCGCCGGCATGGTCCGCCTGTTCGAAAAGCTCGGCGGCACGTTGATGCTCGGCGATCCGGTCAAGAGCATCGACACGCTCGGCGACCGCGCGACGGGGGTGACGACGAAGGGCGGCGTGGTGATCGGCGCCGACATGGTCGCGACCAATGCCGACCTGATGCACAGCTACAAGGACCTGCTGTCCGGTTCGCGCAGCGCGCAGCGCAAGGTGCAGCGGCTGGAGAAGAAGCGCTTCTCGCCGTCGCTGTTCGTCGTCCATTTCGGCATCAAGGGCACATGGCCGGGCATCCCCCACCACATGATCCTGTTCGGCCCGCGCTATAAGGGGCTGCTCGCCGACATTTACGACCATGGCGTGCTGAGCGAGGACTTCTCGCTCTATCTCCACCATCCGACCGTCACCGACCCGTCGATGGCGCCGGAGGGGCATTCGACCTTCTACGCGCTGTGCCCGGTGCCGCACACTGGCAAGTTCCCGGTCGACTGGGACCAGATCGGCCCGATCCTCGAAAAGCGCATTCTCGATGAAGTCGGCCGCCGCCTGATCCCCGACATTCACGACCGGATCGTGACGAAGTTCAGCTATATGCCGAGCGACTTCACCCACGACCTGAACGCCTATCAGGGATCGGCCTTCTCGCTGGAGCCGATCCTGACCCAGAGCGCCTATTTCCGCGCGCACAACCGCGATGACGATATCCCGAATCTGTATGTGGTCGGGGCCGGCACCCATCCGGGCGCGGGGATTCCCGGGGTCGTGGGAAGCGCCAAGGCGACGGCTGGGCTGATGCTGGGGGGCGAGGACTGAACGCCCTCTCCCGCGCCCAACCCCAACCCCAACCGTTTGGTTCGAGCAGCTTCGAGCTTGTCGAGAAGCGCCCGTCGAGAACGCCCCGTTTGAGGCACCCCCTTCTCGACTTCGGTTCTCGACAAGGCTCGAACCTGCGCTCGAAGCAAACGGATTGGGTATTGGGCAGGTAGGGGCAACGTCACCCGCTTGCCCCCCACCCGCCAATCGCCTACCTCCCACCCCCATGAAGCGCCTGGCCATCTATTGCGGGTCCGCGACCCCCGCCGACCCTGTCTATATCGACTCCGCCCGCGCCGTCGGCCGTGCGCTGGCGGAGCGCGGCATCGGCGTCGTCTATGGCGGCGGCAAGCTCGGCCTGATGGGCGCGGTCGCCGATGGCGCGATCGAGGCGGGTGGCGAGGTGATCGGCGTGATCCCGACCGCGCTGGTGAAGGCAGAGGCCGCGCACAAGGGCCTCACCGAACTGCACGTCGTCGACACGATGCATCAGCGCAAACAGGCGTTCACCGACCTGTCCGACGGCTTCGTCACCATCCCCGGCGGCACCGGCACGATGGACGAATTGTGGGAGGCGATGAGCTGGGCACAGCTCGGCTATCACACCAAGCCGGTCGGATTGCTCAACGTCGCCGGCTTCTACGACCATCTGATCGCCTTCGTCGCGAAGATGGCCGAGGTCGGCTTCATGCGCCCGATGCACCGCGACATATTGCTGGTCGCCGACACGCTCGACGCGCTGCTGGGCAAGATGGCGGCGCACACGCCGGTGCAGGCGATCATCCATATGAGCAGCAAGGACCTTTGATCCCGCCCCGCGCAGCGCTCGTCGCGCATGCTCGCGACACGATCGCGCGCGGCTCCAAGAGTTTCGCGGCGGCGAGCAAGCTGTTCGATCCCGTCACCCGCGAACGCGCCTGGCTGCTCTATGCGTGGTGCCGCGCCTGCGACGACCTGGCCGACGGGCAGGACATGGGCCATGGCATGCAGCGGCTCGACGATGCGCAGGAACGCCTGACCCTGATCCGCGCGCGCACCGCGCAGGCGCTGGCCGGGCAGCCGACCGGCGATCCCGCCTTCGACGCGCTGGGCGTGGTCGCAGCCGAGGTCGGCCTGCCGCATGCCCTCGTGTACGACGTGATCGACGGGTTCCAGCTCGACGCCGATGGCTGGCAGCCGGTAAGCGAAGCCGACCTGTACCGATATTGCTATCACGTCGCCGGCGCGGTCGGCGGGCTGATGGCGGTGGTGATGGGCGTGCCCGCGCACGAACAGGACACGCTCGACCGCGCCTGCGATCTCGGCCTCGCCTTTCAGCTCGCCAATATCGCCCGCGACGTGCGCGAGGATGCCGACGCCGGCCGCTGCTATCTGCCGCGCGACTGGCTGGCCGAACAGGGCATCGACCCCGCCGATCCGATGGCGACGCCCGACCGGGTCGCGATCCTCGCCCGCCGCATGGCCGCGCGCGCGGCTTCCCACGAAGACAGCGCCCGCGTCGGTGCCGCCCGCCTGCCATGGCGCTCGGCCTGGGCGGTGCTCGCCGCCGCCGACATCTATGGCGGCATCGCCCGGAAAGTCGCCGCCGCCGGCCCCGCCGCATGGGACCAGCGGCAGAGCACATCGAAAGGCGAAAAGATCGCCGCCATCGCCCGCGCCTTCGTGGCGGCCCGCTGGCGCCCCGCGCCGGATACCCCGCGCGACCCGGTACTGTGGACGCGCCCCGCCTGACCCACCCGTCACCCCGGGCTTGACCCGGGGTCCCGCTTCTTCTCGACGGCACGAAAAGCGGGACCCGGGATCAAGTCAGCTTGGGAGCGGAGCGCTCACTCCTCCTCCTTCACCTTGTCCGTCGCCACGGTAATGTCCCGCCCCAGCAGCGCCTGCACGTAAATCCGCTGCACCAGCACGAACACGACGATCGTCAGCGGCGCCGCCAGCAGCACGCCGATGAACCCGAACAACAGCCCCATGCCGATGACCGAGAACAGCAACACGGCGGGCGGCACGTCGACCGCATGTTTCTGGACGATGGGTTGCAGGATATTGCCCTGGATCTGCTGGACGATCAGGAACAGCACGATCGTCCACAACGCGGTCGACGGCGACTGGGTAAAGGCCAGCAGCACGGCGGGCACGCCGGCGATGATCGGCCCGACGAACGGCACGATGTCCATCAACCCGGCGATCAGCCCCAGCCCGATCGCGGCCGGCACGCCCAGCAGCGACAGCCCCGCCCCGGTCAGCACCGCGACGACGATGATCGCCACCGCCTCGCCCTTCATCCATCCGCGCAGGCCGCCGGCGGCGTCGTCCACCGCCTTGCGCGCGACGCCCTCGGCCTTGGGCGGCACCAGCGTCACCAGCCCCCGGCGATAGAGTTCGGGATCGGCCGCCAGGAAAATCGCCCCGACCAGCACCAGCACCGCATCCGACAGCCCCGACCCGATCGACAGGGCATAGCCGCCCGCGCGCGACATGATCGTCGACAGGTCGCTGCTGCCCTGCGTCAGCAATTCGCGCGACGGCTCGCCCAGTCCCCAGCTGTCGAGCTGACGCTGCACCGCCTGGAATGCCGCCGGGATCTGTTCCTGGATCGTGTCGAACTGCTGCGCCAGCTGCGCGCCGAACGCATAGAAGATGCCGATCACCGTACCGAGCAGCAGGATGACCGACAGCGCCAGCGCCAGCCCGCGCGGCAGCCGCGTCCATCGCTCGATCCGGTTGGCCACCGCGCTGAACAGCACCGCGATCGTCGTCGCGGCGAACACCAGCAGCACCAGCCGCATCATGCTGACCAACAGCCACGCCGCGCCAACGATCGCCAGTACCATCACCGTCATCGCCGCGACCCGGCCGTAACCGGGCGTCGCGCGCTGCGTATCGTTGTCGGCCATCCCGCTTTTCCCCTTATGCGCCCTCCAACGGTCGGAACGCCGCCGCGTTCCGGTTCGGCTGCGTTACAATGTCATCCTTTTTGCGGATCGTTCGCAATTGGATTGCATCCTCCATGTTCGTTCGCTAATGCGAGCGAATTGCATCAATACATCGGGGGTGGTGTGAAGCGGTTTTGGATGTCGGTCGCGGGCGCGGCCATGGTTTCGGTTCCGGCACTGGCACAGGACCGCGCAGACCCGCCCGCCGATGACGAGATCATCGTGCAGGGCCGCGCCCAGCAACTCTACCGCACGCTCGTCACCACCGTTGGCAAATCGGCACAGGACCCGCTCGACATTCCGCAGGCGCTGCAGGTCATCAATGCCGACCTGTTCGTCGATCAGGGCGCGCGCGACGCGACCGACATCTATCGCAATATCTCGGGCGTCAGCGCATTCAGCTATGCCGGCGTCACCTTTCGCGGCTTCCGCCAGGACCAGTCCTTCTACGACGGACAGCGCGGCAATCCGTTCATCGGCTTTTCGGTCCCGCAACTGTTCAACATCGACCGGGTCGAGGTGCTCAAGGGTCCTGCCGGGCTGTTCTTCGGCCCAGGATCGCCCGGCGGCATCATCAATTACGTGTCGAAGACGCCGTCGGACCGCGCCGCGCTGCGCACCGTCGTCACTGCCGGCAATTACGACCGGTTCGGCATCTCGGCGGAGGCGACCGACCGGATCGATGCCGATGGCGTGGTCAGCTACCGCCTCGGCGGCTTCTACGAAGCGATGCGGCCCTATCGCTTCAACACGCTGAACAAGTCGCTGATCGGCGATGCCGGCCTGTCGATCCGCACCAATCCCGGCGGGCTGCTGACGGTGCAGGTCACGACCTATGACAATTATCTGCGCGCCAACCGGCTGCGCGGGGTGCTGGTCGACGATAGCGGGCGCTTCCTCGGCTCGATCCGCTGGAACGCCAATGAAAAGAGCGATTTCCTCCACCTGACCTCGACCGCGACCCAGGCGCGCTATGCGACCGCGATCGGCGACGCGATCACGTTCGATGTCGGCGCCCGCTACTTCAAGGCGACCGAGCGGCAGAAATATCACGAGCCGCGCGGGCGCAACGCCGCCAACCCCGATCTGGTGCTGCGCGAATTCCGCGATCAGGTCCGCCCGGTCGACGGCCTGTCCTTCGCCGCCAATGCGACCGCGACCACGACATTGCTCGGCATGGAGCACCGGTTCCAGTTCGGCGGCGACTGGTTTCGCGAAACGAATATCCTGCGCTCGCGCATCCTGCGCAGCGGCGTGCTGCCCTTGAGCCTCAGCCGCCCGGTCTATGGCCGCTCGGACGGGGATGCCACGCGGGCGATGGCGCTGCCCTTCACCGTCACCGACACCCGCTCGACCCGCTATGGCTTTTATGCGCAGGATCAGATTTCGCTGACCGAGCAGTTTCTGCTGGTCGGCGGGCTGCGCTACGACCGGTTCGACGATGGCGTGACCGTCGCCACCGGCAACCGCGTCACCGCCCGCTCGCGCTATGCCGACAGCGACGTCACCTTCCGCGGCGGCGCGATCTATCAGCCACGCACCGACCTGTCGCTCTATGTCAGCTGGTCGCAGGGATTCGAACCGCAGGCCAGCGCGTCGCAGGCGACCGACGCCGGCGGCCCGTTCGCGCCGGTCACCGGCAACCAGTGGGAAGGCGGCGTCAAATCGCTCCTGTTCGACGGCCGGTTGCAGGCGAATGCCGCGCTGTACCGCATCGTCCGCGAAAACATCCTGCAGGTCGATCCCGCGTTGCCCCCGGTCAATGGCGTCGATCAGCTGCGCCCGATCGGGCAGGTGACCAGCAAGGGGGTCGAACTCGACCTGACCACCGACCTCACCCGCAACTGGGTGCTGCTCGCCAACTATGGGTATAATGACGCGCGGATCACCGCCACCGCGCCGGGACAGGCGATCACCAACGCGGTCGGCACCCGCTTCGCCAATGCCCCTGCGCACAAGCTCGGCTTCTGGACCCGCTATCAGCTGCCGGTGATCCGGACCGCCCTTGCGTTCGGCGGCGAACATGTCTCGCGCCGCATCAGCCTCGCCGGACAGACGGTCCGGCCCTACACCATCTTCGACGCGTCGATCACGCAGCAGCTGGGCTTTGCCGAACTGATGCTCCGGGTCGATAACCTCTTCGACACGGTGTACGCCGCCTCGGGCTTCTCGGCACAGACCGGCCACTTCCCCGGCGACCCGCGCACCGTCTTCGCCGAACTACGCGCGAAGTTCTGACGCGACCTATCTCCCTCCCATCGTCACCCCGGGCTCGACCCGGGGTCCCGCTTCTTCTTCGCCCCCCCCCCGGATCAAGCCGGGGGCAACGACCCCCAGGCATCGATCGCCGCCCAGCCGGCAATCCCCTTCAGCGTCCGCGCCCGTGCCGCCGTCATCCCGCCCAGCGCGATGACCGGCACGCGCGCACCCACGATCAGCCGCTGGAACCGCACCCGCCCCAGCGCCCGCGCACCGGGATGCGACCGGGTGGGAAAGACGGGCGAAACGAAGATGCCATCGACCCCCGCCCGCTCGGCGGCGATGCGTTCACGCATCGAATGCACCGGCCGCGTCGCCAACCCCTTGGTCTTGCACGCCTTTCTTCCGTGCACCCCATCGCCACCCCGCAGCGGCGGCCCCGCCACCAGCAGCACCAGCCCCCGCGCCCGCGCGATCCGCCGCACCTGTGTAAACTTCCGCCGCCGTTCCCCTTCGGGTGTGGCATAATGCCGGAACACGACACCACTCCCCCGCGGCAACTTCGCCACCATCGCCGGCAATGCCTCGCCCAACCGTTCATCGGTCATCAGCCAGCGGGTCGGCAAAGGGTGGCGGCGGCGCATGGCGGCCTCTATAGCGCGCGCGATGACCAAAACCGACACCCCGCTCGGCCTCGTTCGCGACCGGATCGCCCATGCCGAATCGATCGCCCGCCGCCCCCGCGGCGCGACGACGCTGATCGCCGTCAGCAAGACCCATGACGCCGCCGCGATCCAGCCGCTGATCGACGCCGGACAGCGCGTGTTCGGCGAAAACCGGGTACAGGAAGCGCAAGGCAAATGGCCGGCATTGCAGGAGCTTACGCCCGGCATCGAACTGCATCTGGTCGGTCAGCTCCAGTCGAACAAGGCCGAGGATGCCGTCCGCCTGTTCGACGCGATCCATTCGGTCGACCGCCCCTCGCTGGTCGCCGCGCTGGCCAAGGCGATCGACAAGACCGGCCGCGCGCCCGCCTGTTTCCTCCAGGTCGATATCGGTGACGAACCGCAAAAGGGCGGCTGCGCGCTGTCGGACCTGCCCGCGCTGCTGGCCGAGGCGAAGGCCGCCGGGCTTCCCGTCGCCGGGCTCATGTGCGTGCCGCCCGCCGGCCTCGACGCCGCGCCCTATTTCGCGCTGACCGCCAAGCTCGCCCGCGACCATGGCCTCACCGGCCTCAGCATGGGCATGTCCGACGATTTCGAAACCGCCGTGACGCTCGGCGCGACCCATGTCCGCATCGGCTCCGCCCTGTTCGGCGCGCGGGGCCAGTAAAGGAACGATGATGACCCGTCCGAAAGCCCTGTTGTTCGACTTTGACGGCGTGCTGCTGGAAAGCGAATTTGCCGGCAACCGCCAGATCGCTGACTTCCTGACCCAGGCGGGCCATCCGACCAGCGCCGCCGATTCCATGGCCAATTTCATGGGCCTGTCGGGCGACCACTTCACCCAGGCGATCGAGAAATGGGTCGGCGGCCCGGTGCCCGACGGCTTCTGGGACGCGCGCGCCATCGAGGATGCCCGCGTGCTGGCAGAGGGGGTCGAGGCGGTGGCCGGGGCGGTCGCCTTCGTCCGGTCGCTCCCCGCCGACCTGCCGCGCGCGATCGTGTCGTCCAGCACGACCCAATGGATCGCGACGCATCTGGACCATCTCGGCATCCGCGACGCGTTCGGCGACCATATCTACAGCGGCAAGGAGCATGTCGCGAACGGCAAGCCCGCGCCCGACCTCTATCGGTACGGGGCGAAGCAGCTCGGCGTCGCGATCGAGGACTGCGCGATCCTCGAGGATTCGCCGGTCGGTGTCACCGGCGCCGTTGCATCCGGCGCCCGCGTGATCGGGCTGTGCGCCGGGTCCCATTGCGGCGTCGGCCATGACGACCGCCTGCGCGCGCTCGGCGTGACCGAGATCGCGCATGGCTTCGACGAGGTGGCGCGGTTGCTCGGGCTGGAACCGGTGTCGGTCTGAGTGTGGCCGGACGGTTGGTCCACGTAATGGCGTAAGCGAGTAGCAGGTGGTTTTCACGCGGAGGCGCGGAGACGCGAAGAAGAAGATTAGATTTCGCGCAGAGGCGCAGAGGCGCAGAGAGGTTGCGTTTGCCGCGTCCTCATCCGCGCCAGCGGCCTCATCTTAAGCCGAAGCGGGCGCGACGGTCTACCGATCGAGCGCAAGGTGGCAGCAAACGCAACCTCTCTGCGCCTCTGCGCGAACCAATTTCTTCTTCTATTCGAGCCAGCGGGAACACTGGAGGGCGGCACCAACCGCAACCCCTTCGCGCCTCCGCGTGACCCCCATTCTTCTTTCCGAAGCCGGGCCGTTACTGGCCCTTCTTCGCCGCCTGTTCCGCCGCGGCCGGATCGACCGA
Organism: Sphingomonas hankookensis; assembly: GCF_028551275.1. Lineage (NCBI taxonomy): Bacteria > Pseudomonadati > Pseudomonadota > Alphaproteobacteria > Sphingomonadales > Sphingomonadaceae > Sphingomonas > Sphingomonas hankookensis. The sequence goes on along the minus strand of NZ_CP117025.1, from coordinate 616,763 downwards.
CGGCGCGCCCGATGCCGGGGTCGCGGCGTTGACGACGTCGGCGGTGTTGGCCGGAGCCCCCTCCGCGACATTGCCCTCCGCCTCGGCCGGCGCCGCCTCGGCACCCGCGGCGGGAGCGGCCGGCAGCGGCAGGTTCGATCCCTGCGAATTGAGATAGGCGATGACGTTCGCCCGGTCCTCGGCGCTGCCCAGACCCGCAAAGGTCATCTTGGTGCCCGGCGCATATTTGCGCGGGGACGTCAGCCACGCATTCATCGAATCGAAGTCCCAGTTGCCCGGGATACCGGTCAGCGCGCTCGAATAGGCGAATCCCGGAATATGGCCGTGCTTCTTGCCCAGCACGCCCCACAGGTTCGGACCGATGCCGTTGGCCCCGCCCTGGTTCACCGTGTGGCAGGCGGCGCATTTCTTGAACACTTCCGCGCCCTTGGCGACGTCGGCGGTGGCGAGCAGCGTGGCGATCGGCACGGCGGCGGCAGCGCCACCCCCGGCTTCGGCGGCGCCCTCGACCGGATAGCCCGGCTTTTCCGGCGGACCGGAGTGAAACACCATGCCGCTGGCGATGGAAAGTCCGAGGGCAGCGGCGCAACCGGCCAATACCCAACCTGCGATGGTGTTCGTCCGGTCGTCCATGCCCTGAGCCGTCTCACCTAAATGTGGTTCTGTTTGGGGCCATGCTTAGAGGCGGCATCCGATACTGGCAAGACAGGGTTGCCGCCTGCCCCCGCGACCGATAATCGCCGCACCCCATGCAGAAATACGCCGCACCCGCGCGCCCGCTGGTGGCGCAGATGATCGAAGCCGCCGCGCGCGACCCGAATCGCACCGTCGCCTTTCAGGGCGCACCCGGCGCCAATTCGCATGTCGCGCTGACACAGGCGTTTCCCGACGGCCTGCCGCTGCCCTGTTTCGGCTTTGCCGATGCGATCGATGCGGTGCGTGTCGGACAGGCGGACTGCGCGATCATCCCGATCGAAAATTCGCTGCATGGGCGCGTGGCGGACATGCATTTCCTGCTGCCCGAATCCGGGCTGGTCATCACCGGCGAACATTTCCTGCCGATTCGCCATGCGCTGATGGGTCTGGGCCCGGTCGAGGGCATTCGTCAGGCGATGAGCCACGAACAGGCGCTGGGCCAATGCCGCCACTGGCTGAGCGCGCGCGGGATCGAGCCGGTAGCGCATCCCGACACCGCGGGTGCGGCGGCATCGGTCGCGGCGATCGGCGACCCGACGGTGGCGGCACTCGCCCCCCCGGCGGCAGCCGAGCTGTACGGGCTGCAACTGCTGGCCGACGACATTGCCGATGCCGACCATAATACGACCCGCTTCGTCGTCCTCGCCCGCGCCGCGCCGCCCGAACTGCCCGAGGGGCCGTGCATGACGACTTTGGTGTTCGAGGTGAAGAACCTACCCGCCGCGCTCTACAAGGCGATGGGCGGCTTCGCGACCAACGGCGTCAACATGACGAAGCTGGAAAGCTACCAGCGCGGCGGCACCTTCGCCGCGACGGAGTTCTTCTGCGACATCGAAGGACGGCCGGGCGAGCCGCATGTCGACCGCGCGCTCGACGAACTGCGGTTCCACAGCAAATGGGTGCGGTTGCTGGGGAGCTACGGGCGGGCAAGGGAGCGGGGGTAGAATTTCCCTCTGCGCACCCCGTTCGGTTCGAGCAGCTTCGAGCCTGTCGAGAAGCGTCCGTCGAGAACCTATTGCTTGGGGCAACCCCTTCTCGACTTCGGTTCTCGACAAGCTCGAACCTGCGCTCGAAGCAAACGGCGGCGAGGTGAAGGGGGCTTAAGTCACCCCACCACCCACGCCATCAACAGACTCCGCGCAATCGCATGGCCCGGCGGCGCGATGAACCGCGTCGTATCCCCGGCCAGCGCCGCGCGAACCTCGTCCCGCGTCGCCCAGAACGCGTCCTCCAGCTCGGTCGCATCGATCCGGAGTGCATCGTCCGCCGCCGTCGCGATGCACGCGATCATCAGCTGCGACGGAAACGGCCAGGGCTGGCTGGCGACATAGCGCACGCCGGCAACCGCGACACCCGCTTCCTCCAGCACCTCGCGCGCGACCGCTTCCTCGATTGATTCCCCGACCTCGACGAATCCGGCCAGCGCCGAATAGCGTCCTGCCGGCCAGCTCGGCTGGCGACCCAGCAGCACGCGGTCGTCATGCTCGACCGCCATGATGACCACCGGGTCGGTCCGCGGAAAATGCAGCGCGCCGCATCCCGGACACGACCGCGCCCAACCGCCACGCGCGACGACGCTCGCATGGCCGCACCGCGCACAGAAACCATGCCGCGAATGCCAGTCGACCAGGCTGCGCGCGATGCCGTAGAGCGCGACGTCAGCCGCCGGCATCTCCGCCAGCGCGGCCATCAGCGCGGGCGACCGCATAGCCGGCGCGCTGCCGTCGCCCTCGCCCGCCACGAACAGCGGCGCGCCCTCCAGATAGCCGAGCAGCAGCGCATCGCGGCGCGCCGGGTCCATCGCAGCCAGCTGCAGCGCCCCGTCCTCCGCCACCGGCGGCTCCAATCCGGTCAGCACCAGCAGCCGCGCCGCCGGATCGGCCAGGCACCGGGCGAATGCGGCCGGATCGTCGCGCTCATTGTCGGCACGGACCAGCGCCACGCCGGTAAAGCCGATCATCGCACCGGCCCGGCAAGATCGCTGGCCAATGCCTTCACCAGATCGTCGCGCAGCGGCCATTTGTCCGCCGGGAAGTAATTGACCATGAGGGTCCCGCGCACCTGCCGCACCGGATCGACGAACGCGACCGTGCCGGCCGCCCCGCCCCAGCCATAGGTGCCCTTGCCCGGCCGTCCGGGCAGCGTTTCCAGATACACCGAACCGCCCGCGCCAAAGCCCATTTTCGGCCCCGCCTGCCCACCGGTAGCCCCGTCGACCCCGCCAAAGGTCACGCCGGCCGGCAACAGGTTCGACATGCCCAGCGCCACCGTGGCCGGTTTCATCACCCGCTTGCCGTTCAACGTGCCGCCATTCTGGAGCATGTGAAGAAACCGGTCGTAATCCGCCGCCGACATGACGAGACCCGCTCCGCCATAGGGGAAGCTCGGCGGCGACAGCCAGACCGACGTGGCGCCCGGATCGACCGGCACCAGATTGTCGCCGGCCCAGGCATAGTTGGTGACCAACCGCCCCTTCTGCGCCGCCGGGACCGTCCAATAGGTCGACGTCATGCCCAGCGGACCGAACATCCGCGTCTGCAAGAACCGCTCGAACGACATGCCCGAAGCCACCTCGATCACCCGACCCAGTACGTCCAGCCCGATCGAATAGCTCCACTTCGTCCCCGGTTCGGCGATCAGCGGCAGGGTGGCGACGCGGTTGGCGAATTCCTCCAGCGATTTCGGCCGTGCCTGCGCCATCGCGACCTCGGCCTGCGCGTTGACCGCTGCCGGCACGATGCCCAACCGCTCATATTCCTTGAGCAACGGCCCCTTGGTCACGATGCTGTAGCCAAGGCCGGCGGTGTGGGTCAGCAGATGGCGCACGGTGATCGGCGTGGTCGCCGGCCGGCTGGCGAGGCTCTTGTCGGGGTCGGTCAGCACCTTCATCGACTTGAAGCCGGGGATGAAGTCGCTGATCGGCTGGTCGAGCTTCAGCTTGCCGTCCTCGACCAGCATCATCGCCGCCATGCCGGTGATCGGCTTGGTCATCGAATAGACGCGCCACAGCGTATCGACATTGGCCGACGCGGCATTGGCGTCGGTGGCGACCCGGCCGGCGGCATGCGCGCTGGTCCAGTCCGGCCCGCCGACGATCACCACCATGCCCGGCGCCTTCTTCTGCGCGACATAGCTGCGGACCATCCCGTCGGTTGCGGGCAGTGCACGGACCGCCGGGCGGGCGGGCGCGCGCGGCGGAGCGGCCTGTGCCCAAGCCACCGCCGGCTGCACCAGCAACAGCGCGCCGGTCAGCGCCAGCATATTTCGGACCCGGTTCTCACCCCTCATCGCATTCCCTCCACAGCCGTTATCGCCCGCGCGAACAGCGTCGGCATGCCGGCGGCTTCAAGGTCCGCGACCGGCCACCATTCGCCCTGCGCGGTGTCGTCGACTGCATCCGCCACCATGACGGTGCAGGCAAGATCGAAATGGGTAAAACCATGGCGGACCAGACCGATGGCGCGCCAGTCGGCGGCGAACGGCGCGCCTTCGGCGCCCGGATCGCTATCGCTCCACGGCCCGGTCGGCAGCGCGCGCATACCGCCCAGCATCCCCTTGTCCGGCCGCCGCACCAGCAGCACCCGCCCGTCCCGTTCCGCCCAGAACAGCGTGCCGAATCGCTGCGGCTTCGCCTTCTTCACAGCCTTGACCGGAAAGGCGTCGGGCGTGCCCATCGCATAGGCCGCGCAATCGTCGCGCAGGGGGCAGAGCAGGCAGCGCGGCGAGCGGGCGGTGCAGACCATCGACCCCAGGTCCATCATCGCCTGCGCGAAATCGCCCGCGCGGGCGTCCGGCGTGATCGTATCGGTGCCCGCGCGGATCGCCGGGCGGGCACCGGGCAAGGGCTCCGCAACCGCGAACAAGCGCGACACGACCCGCTCGACATTGGCATCGACCACCACCGCCCGCCGGCCAAAGGCGATCGCCGCGATCGCCGCCGCCGTATAGTCGCCGATCCCCGGCAGCTTGCGCAGATCGCTTTCGGTGTCGGGCAGCCCGCCCCGCGCCGCGACGACCCGCGCGCAGGCCAGCAGGTTGCGGGCGCGGGCATAATAGCCCAGCCCCGCCCATGCCGCCATGACATCGGCATCGTCCGCCGCCGCCAGCGCCGCGAACGACGGCCAGCGCGCGGTCCACGCCTCGAAATAGGGCCGCACGCTCGCCACCTGCGTCTGCTGGAGCATCACCTCCGATAGCCACACGCGGTACGGATCGGGCGCTGCCGTTCCGGGCGGGCTGCGCCACGGCAGGGAACGATGGTTGCGATCATACCAGTCGAGCAACCGTTCGGCGACAGAGAGATGCTTGGCGTCCACGTCGGCTCTATGGCATGGGATGCCGACAATGACGACGCGCCCCCGCCCCCATGCGACGATTCCCGAACCCCGCCGGCGTGGCGGTGCGCGGCCCGTGGCCGAATTGCTGCCCGATATCGGCGGCGCGGCGTTCCGCAAGTTCGGTTTCGTCCAGTCGGCGGTGGTGAGCCGCTGGGGCGAGATCGTCGGCGAACGCTTCGCCCGCGTGTCCGCCCCCGAATCGATCCGCTTCCCGCCGGGCAAGCGCGCCGACGGAACGCTGACGCTGATCGTATCGGGCGCGCATGGCACGATGATGCAGCATATCGCGCCCGAAATCGTCGAGCGGGTGAATCGCTTCTTCGGCTATCCGGCGGTCGCCCGGCTCCAGTTCCGGCACGGCGAGGTCCGCCCGCGCCGCCCGGTGCCGCCGCGCCGTGAACCGCCGCCGGTCCCGGCCGAAATGCACGAAAGCCTGCGCGACATCGCCGATCCCGAGCTGCGCGAGGTGCTTGCCGCACTCGCCGGTGCGGTCGCCGCCCCGCCGCCCCCCGCCATTCCGATCCTCGGCAAGGTCCGCTGATGCGTATCCTCATCCTGCTCTGTTCGTTCATCCTCGCGCTGTTCGGGATGCCCCCGGCCAAGGCGCAGGCCCCGGCCAAGGCGGCGACCGCGCGCAACTGGACCAACAGCGTCACGATGCTGCCGACCGGCGGCATCGCGGTCGGCAATCCGATGGCGCGGGTGCAACTGGTCGAATGGGCCAGCTATACCTGTTCGCACTGCGCCGCCTTCGCCCGCGATGCGAAGCCCGAGCTGACCGCGCTGACCCGCTCCGGCAAGGTACGCGTCGAATATCGCACGCTCCCGCGCGACGCGCTCGACCTGACCGCCGCGCTACTCGCGCGCTGTGGCGGGGCGAACCGCTTCCTGGCGGCGCATGACGCGATCTTCGCGCAGCAGAGCGCGATGCTCGACAAGGCCGAGGCATTCGCCGCGACGCCGCCCGCGCAGCAGCCGACCCCGACCATCGGCAAGCGGCTGGAACAGCTCGCCGCTGCCACCGGGCTGCGCACGCTGGTGCGGGGACAGGGCGTGGACGATGCGAAGATCACCGCCTGCCTGAACGACGAAGCCGCACAGAAGCGGGTGATCGCCATTGCCGAAGCGGCGCAGGCGGCCGGCGTCGAAGGCACACCCAGCTTCGAGGTCAACGGCAAGAAGGTCGAAGCCCATGACTGGGCGACGCTCAAGCCGTTCCTGACCGCCTCCTGATCCTTAGAAGAGAGTAGATCCCATGCGTTTCGCCTTCCCCCTGATCGCGCTTGGCCTGTTGTCGGCCTGTGGCGGTGGTGATTCCGGCACCGGCACCAATGGCAGCGCCGCCGCGCCGGTCGCCAATGTCGCCGCGCCGGCCGGCAAGAAATGGACCGACATGGTCGCGGTCACGCCGGAGGGCGGCTATCGCATCGGTAACCCCGACGCGGCGGTGAAGCTGGTCGAATATGGTTCGCGCACCTGCCCGACCTGCGGGGCCTTTGCCCGCGAAGGCAACGAACCGCTCATCAACAACTATGTCTCGACCGGCAAGGTGAGCTTCGAATTCCGCGACTTCGCGGTGCACGGCGCGCCCGATCTGGCGGCGGCGGTGCTCGGCCGCTGCAACGGCACGGCGACCTTCTTCCCGCTACTCGAAGCCATGTATCAGGACCAGGCGGCGACGCTGGAGCGGATGCAGGCGATCCCGCAGGCCGAACAGGCGCGGTTGCAGTCGATCCCGCCCTTGCAGGCGGTTACCGGCTGGGCCGATGCCGCCGGCTTCGTCGATTTCGTCAAGCAGCGCGGCGTGCCCGAGGCGAAGGCGCGCCAGTGCCTCGCCGACCAGAACCTGCTGCAACAGGTGGTGAAGATCACCGAAGAAGGCGGCGCGACCGTCACCGGCACCCCGACCTTCCTGATCAATGGCGAAAAGGTCGAGAATGCGGTGACTTGGCCACAGATCGAGGCAGCGCTGAAGGGCGCCGGCGCCTGACCCCATGGCCGCGGGTGACGACGCGGCCACTTCACGCGCGCCGGGGCTGACGCTCCGACGACTGCGGCTGAGCGGATTCAAGAGCTTCGTCGACCCCGCCGATCTGGTGATCGAACGCGGGCTGACCGGCGTGGTCGGCCCCAATGGCTGCGGCAAGTCGAACCTGCTCGAAGCGCTGCGCTGGACCATGGGCGAGAACAGCGTGAAATCGCTGCGCGGCGCCGGCATGGACGATGTCATCTTTGCCGGCACCGAAACCCGCCCGCCCCGCGACTTTGCCGAGGTCGCGATTCTTGCCGAGGATGCAGCGGGCGACGAGGTCGAGATCGTCCGCCGGATCGAACGCGGTGCCGGCTCCGCCTATCGTATCAACGGTCGCGACGTGCGGGCGAAGGACGTGTCGCTGCTGTTCGCCGATGCCGCGACCGGCGCGCATTCGCCCGCGCTCGTCAGCCAGAACCGGATCGGCGCGGTCATCGCCGCCCGCCCCGCCGAACGCCGCGCGATGCTGGAGGACGCCGCCGGCATCTCCGGGTTGCATATTCGCCGCAAGGATGCCGAGGGAAAGCTGCGCGCCACGGAGACCAATCTCGACCGGCTGGGCGAAATGGCGCAGGAACAGGATGCCCGCGCCGCCGTCCTCCGGCGGCAGGCGCGGATCGCCGCCCGCTATCGCGAACTGACCGACGCGATCCGCATCGCCGAGGCGCGCGCCATCTATGCCCGCTGGCGCGATGCCGCCACCGCCGCCGATGCCGCCAGGGCGGAGGCGAACGCCGCCGAAACCCTCGTCGCCAGCCACGGCAGCGCGCAGGCGGAGTCGCTCGCCGAACAAACCGCCGCGACGCAGGCCTTGGCCGCCGCCCGCGCGACCGCGCAGGAACTGCGGCAGCGCGCGGCCGATGCCGGCCATGCCCGCGAACGGTTGCAGGCGCAGGCCCATGCCGCGACCCGGCGGCTGGCCGATCTGGAGGCGCAGGCCACGCGGCTGAGCGAGGATCGCGCGCGCGAGGCGGCTCTGGCCGGCGATGCCGCCAATGCAGCGGCGCGGCTGACCGACGAGATCGCGCGGCTGACGCAGGCTATCGCCGATGCGGCGGCACGCCTCCCCGAACTGGACGGGGCGCTGGTCCGGGCGACCGAGGCCGCGATGGCCGCCGATGCCGCCCATGGCGAAGCGGTCGCGGCCCAGGCCGCCGAACTGGCCGAGGCTCGCGTCGCCGCCGCCGCACAGGACGCAGCGCGCATCCGCCTCGACCGCGCGCGCCGCGACGAAGCGCGTGCGCTCGCCGAACAGGGGGCATTGCCGGCGCTCGCACCGCTGACCGTCGAGCGGACGGCAGCCGTCGAGCGTCGCGCGGCAGCACTGGCCAGCGCCGACACCGCCCGCACCACCATCGCCCATGCCGATGCCGCCGAACGATCCGCGCAGGAGGCGCGCGGCCGGGCACAGGCCGACCGCGCGACCGCCGCCGCCGAACTCGCCGCGTTGGACGGGGAGATCGGCGCGCTCGAACGCGCGCTCCGGCGAAGCGGGCGGGCGCGGATCATCGATTCGGTACGCGTCGAGCCGGGGTTCGAAGCGGCATTGGCGGCGGCGCTGGGCGACGATCTCGACGCCGGGACCGATCCGGCGGACGACCGCTATTGGGAGGATGCCGGGAACAGGGCCGATGGTCCGCCGGTGCCGCACGGCATCGGGCGACTATCGGCGCAGGTTGCCGCCCCCGCGCTCGCCCGGCGTTTGGCGCAGGTGCTGGTCGTGGAACGCGACGAGGGCACGACGCTGGCGGTCGGGCAACGGCTGGTGACGCTCGACGGGGCGATGCGCCGCTGGGACGGCCTGCGTGCCCGAGCCGGATCGGGGGCCGCCGCCGCCGAACGCCTCGCCCGCGCCAACCGGCTGCGGGCGTTGGGGCAGGAACGCCCGGCACTGATCACCCGCCGCGACACCGCCGACGCGGCACTCGCCGCCGCCGATGCCGCGATCGCCGATGCGCGAACGACCCTCGCCGCCGCCCGCCGCACGCTCGAACAGGCCGAAGCGCAGGCCCGCGAGGCATTGCGCGCCGAAGATCGCGCCACCGCCGCGATCGAACGGGCACAGGCGCGCGCCGACGACGTTGCCGCCCGTCTGCAACGCCTCCGCGCCGACCTGATCGAGGCGCAGGACGAGAGCGACCGCGCCGATGCCGCGCTTGGCCAGCTACCCAATCGCAGCGCGACCGCCGGCCGCGTCGCGGCGCTGGCGGGCGCAGCGGCGACCGCGCGGACGCAGATGGCCGACGCCCGCTCGGCCCGTTCCGCGCTCGACGCCGCCCTCAGGCGCGACCGCGAACGGCTGGAGACGGCGAAGACCGAACTGTCCGCGTGGCGATCGCGCGCTACCGATGCCGATCACCGCATTGCCGAGGTCGAGGCGCGAGCCGCCACGCTCGCCGCCGACCGCGCGGCGTTGCGCGACCGGCCAGCGGCCCTTGCCGCGGAGCTGGCGCAGGTCGATGGCGCGCTCGGCGATCTACGCCGCGCCGCGACCGAGGCGGCTACGCTCGAAACCGCGGCCGAAACCCGCCTGCGCGCCGCCGAGCGGGCGGGCAGTACCATCGCCGAATCGCTCGCCTCGGCCCGCGAACGCCGCGCCGGCGCGTCCGCGCGGGCCGACGCGCAGGAACAGCGCCGGCTGGAAATGGGGCGGTTGTCGGGCGAACGCTTCCAATGCCCCCCGCCGCTGCTGCCGCGCATCGGCTTTGTCGGCACGGAGGTGGGCGATGCGACCGACGAGAGTGCCGCGCACGACCGGCTGCTCGCCGACCGCGACCGGATCGGCCCGGTCAATTTGATCGCCGACACCGAACTGGCCGAACTGGAAGCGGCACAGGGCGAGACCACCGCCGAACGTGCCGAACTGGCCGAAGCGGTACAGCGGCTGCGCGGATCGATCGGCACGCTCAACCGCGAAGGGCGCGCGCGGCTGCTGACGGCGTTCGACGCGGTCGACGGCCATTTCCGCCGCCTGTTCGGCGCGCTGTTCGACGGCGGGCAGGCGCAGCTCGCGCTGGTCGATTCGGACGATCCGTTGGAAGCGGGCCTCGAAATCCTCGCCCAGCCGCCGGGCAAGCGGCTGCAATCGCTGACCCTGCTGTCGGGCGGCGAACAGGCGCTGACCGCCGTCGCGCTGATCTTCGCGCTGTTCCTGACCAACCCGTCGCCAATCTGCGTGCTCGACGAGGTCGACGCGCCGCTGGACGATGCCAATATCGATCGCTTCTGCGACCTGCTCGACCGCATGGCCGCCGATACCGACACCCGCTACCTGATCGTGACCCACAATGCCGCGACGATGAGCCGGATGCACCGGCTGTTCGGCGTGACGATGGTCGAACGCGGGGTCAGCCGGCTGGTATCGGTCGATCTGGGCGGCGCGACGGGACTGCTCGCGGCGGAGTAGAACAGCCCCCCACACAACCAAGAAACGTCACCCCAGCGTAGGCTGGGGTCTCGCGCGGCGAGGAGCGCGTTTCACAACGGGGAGACCCAGCCTGCGCTGAGGTGACGTCGACTTTCGTTACTGCCCCGCCTTCACCACCGCGCGAAACTCTTCCCGCGTGATCCGGCCGTCCTTGTTCTGGTCCATCAGCGCGAAGGCGGTGGCGAGGCCGGCGGCTGCCTGCCCTTTCTGCGACGGGTCCTGCTTCGCCGCTTCGGCATCGATCTGGGCGCTCATCACGTCGAACTCGGCCTTGCTGATCGTGCCGTCCTTGTCCTTGTCGAAAATGCCGAAAAACTCGGTCTCGTCCTCGGCCGCCGGTTCGACCACCGGCGCGGGCGGGGTTGCCGGGGCGGGCGCGGGAGCGGTCTGCAGCGCAAGGGCAAGGACGGCGAGGAACATCGGGTTTCTTTCCGAAAAGGGGAAATGTGCGACACGATTGCACCGCATTCGCGCCTGCGCAAGCGCGTGTCCTTGCGCGGCGGCCCCGCGTCGCCTAACCGCGCGCCGAACCACTGCATTCCCAAGGAGCCGCCCATGGCCGAGTCCATCAATCGCGTCGTCCTCGCCTATTCGGGCGGCCTCGACACCAGCGTCATCCTCAAATGGCTGCAGCAGGAATATAATTGCGAAGTCGTGACCTTCACCGCCGACCTCGGCCAGGGCGAGGAACTCGAGCCGGCGCGCAAGAAGGCCGAGCTGATGGGCATCAAGCCCGAGCATATCTTCATCGACGACCTGCGCGAGGAATTTGTCCGCGACTTCGTGTTCCCGATGATGCGGTCGAACGCGCTGTATGAAGGGCTGTACCTGCTCGGCACCTCCATCGCACGCCCGCTGATCGCCAAGCGCCAGATCGAGATCGCGAAGGCGGTCAATGCCGACGCGGTCAGCCATGGCGCGACCGGCAAGGGCAACGACCAGGTCCGCTTCGAACTCGGCTATTATGCGCTGCAGCCCGACATCAAGGTCATCGCGCCGTGGCGCGAATGGGACCTGACCAGCCGCAGCGCGCTGATCGCCTTCGCCGAACAGCACCAGATTCCGGTGCCCAAGGACAAGCGCGGCGAATCGCCCTTCTCGACCGACGCGAACCTGCTGCACACCTCGTCCGAGGGGAAGGTGCTGGAGGATCCGTGGGACGAGGTGCCCGACTACGTCTTCTCGCGCACGGTGAACCCGGAGGATGCGCCCGATACGCCGCAGGTCATCACCGTCGCGTTCGAACGCGGTGACGCGGTCGCGGTCGATGGTGAGGGCATGTCGCCCGCCACGCTGCTCGCCAAGCTCAACGAACTCGGCCGTGCGCACGGTATCGGCCGGCTCGACCTGGTCGAGAACCGCTTCGTCGGCATGAAGTCGCGCGGCATGTACGAAACGCCGGGCGGCACGATCCTGCACGCCGCGCACCGGGCGATCGAACAGATCACGCTCGACCGCGGTGCCGCGCACCTGAAGGACGAACTGGCCCCGCGCTATGCCGAGCTGGTCTATAACGGCTTCTGGTTCTCGCCGGAGCGCGAGATGCTGCAGGCGGCGATCGACCACAGCCAGCACAAGGTGTCGGGCGAAGTCCGCCTCAAGCTGTACAAGGGCGGGGTCCATGTCATCGGCCGCCGGTCGCCCAATTCGCTCTACAGCGAAAAGGTCGTGACGTTCGAGGACGATCAGGGCGCCTATGACCAGCGCGACGCGGCCGGCTTCATCAAGCTGAACGCGCTGCGCCTGCGCCTGCTCGGCCGGCGGGATCGCTGATCGACGTAAGATTGCCTTAACCACATTTTAGCCACTCGCATGGCACCGACCGTTTCGAACGAAGCGGGGGAGTTGTGCGGGTGGCTAGCGACAATGTGGACGTGGCGATCGTCGGCGCCGGTCCGGCCGGCCTTACCGCCGCCTATCTGCTGACCAAGGCCGGGCTGTCGGTCACCGTCATCGAACAGGACCCGCGCTATGTCGGCGGGATCAGCCGCACCGTCGAGCATGACGGTTTCCGCTTCGATATCGGCGGCCACCGCTTCTTTTCGAAATCGCAGGAAGTCGTGGCGCTGTGGAACGAGATTCTGCCCGACGACTTCATCGACCGCCCGCGGATGAGCCGCATCTTCTATGGCGGCAAATTCTACAGCTATCCGCTGCGCGCGTTCGAGGCGCTCGGCAATCTCGGCCTCGTCACCTCCGCGCTGTGCATGGCGAGCTATGCCAAGGCCAAGCTGTTCCCCCGCCGTACGGTCGCCTCGTTCGAGGACTGGGTCGTCAACCAGTTCGGCCACAAACTCTATTCGATCTTCTTCAAGACCTATACCGAGAAGGTGTGGGGCATGCCGTGCGACACCATGTCGGCGGACTGGGCGGCGCAGCGGATCAAGGGGCTGAGCCTCGGCGCGGCGGTGCTCGACGGGCTCAAGCGGTCGCTGGGTCTCAACCGCAAACCCAATGACGGCATGGCGGCCAAGACCCTGCTCGAAAGCTTCCGCTATCCGCGCAAGGGGCCGGGGATGATGTGGGAAGCAGCGCGCGACCATGTCGTCGCGGGCGGCAATACCGTGCTGATGGGCCATGCGCTGCGCACGCTGGAACATGATGTGGCGGCGGATCGCTGGCGGATGGTGGCGACCGACCGCGCCGACGATTCGACGCGGATTATCACCGCGCGCCACGTCATCTCCTCGGCGCCGCTTCGTGAACTCGCCTCGCGCATCCATCCGCTGCCCGCGACGCTGCCCGACGCCAGCGCCCTGCGCTACCGCGACTTCCTGACCGTCGCGCTGATGATCCGGTCGAGCGACCTGTTCCCCGACAACTGGATCTACATCCACGACAACCGGGTGAAGGTCGGCCGCGTCCAGAATTTCCGCAGCTGGTCGCCCGAAATGGTGCCCGATCCAGCCATCGCGTGCGTCGGCCTCGAATATTTCTGCTTCGAGGGCGACGGGCTATGGGCCAGCAGCGACGACGATCTGATCGCGCAGGCGACGCGCGAACTGGCGACGCTCAAGCTGGTCGATGCCAAGGACGTGGTCGGCGGTGCGGTCGTGCGCCAGCCGAAAGCCTATCCGGTCTATGACGAAGGCTATGCCGACCGGGTCGAGGCGCTGCGCACCGAACTGGAAACCCGTTTCCCGACGCTGCACATGGTCGGTCGCAACGGCATGCACCGCTACAATAACCAGGATCATGCGATGATGACGGCGATGCTGACCGTCCGCAACATCCTCGCCGGCGCGCGCATCCACGATGTGTGGCAGGTGAACGAGGACGCCGAATATCACGAGGCGGGCCGCGAAGGCGAACAGGCCGCCCTCGCCAGCGTCCGCGCGGTGCCGACCGCGATCCGGGCGGCGGCGTGAGCGAGGCGGCGGGGCGCGACACGCCCTCGCCGGTCGCGGTCTGGGGGTTCGTTTCGCTGGTCCTGATCCTGTGCGCGATCCCGCGCATCGGTCCGCTGCGCATGTACGATCCCGACGACATCATGCGCCTGCTCGAAGTACGCGCGCTGCTCGACGGGCAGAGCTGGTGGGACGTCGGACAGCATGGCTTTGCAGGTCCGGGGCTGACGATGCACTGGTCGCGGCTGGTCGACCTGCCGCTGGCGGCGGTCGTCCTCGCGCTGCGCGGCATCGTCGGGGACGCCGCTGCCGAGCGGATCGCGGCGATCGCCGTCCCGCTCGTCACGCTGGGTGTCGTCATGACACTGGTCGCGGCGATCACCCGCCGGCTGGCCGGGCGGCCAGCGGCACTGGCCGCGATGGTCATGGTGCCGCTGACGACGCCATTGCTCAGCCAGCTGCAACCGCTGCGCATCGACCATCATGGCTGGCAGATCGCCAGCGGGCTGCTGGCTGCCGCCGCGCTGATCCTGCGCCGCGACGGGCGCAGCGGGATCGTCGCGGGACTGGGTGGCGCGCTGCTCGTCACGATTTCGTTCGAAGGATTCGCCTTCCTCCTCGCGCTGATTGCCGCGGCGGGGCTGGCCTGGGTATTCGTGCCGGCGCGGGCGGCGCAGACGCGCGGCTTCGGCCTGACGATGGCGCTGGCCACGCTGCTGCTCCACCTCGTCACCCGTGGTCCCGGTTGGGCCAGCCCGGCCTGCGACGCGATCGACCCGGCATGGCTGGCGACGATCGGCATCGCCGGGATCGGCCTCGCTCTGGCGACGCTGGCCCCGCTGCGGTCGCCCGTCGGGCGGTTCGCGCTGCTGGCCGTGACCGGCGCGGCGACGGTCGCGACGATGGCGCTGCTCGCCAGCGAGTGCGCCCGCGGGCCGTTCGGAATGCTCGATCCGCTGACCTACCGCGTCTGGTTCCTCAATATCGCCGAGGGGCTGCCGGTCTGGCATCAATATTGGCCGACGATCGCCGGCAGCTTCACCTTGACGGCGGTCGCGGTCGTGGTGACCCTGCGTCGGGTGCTGGCGGCACCGGGGCACCGGCGGGAGCCCTGGACGATCCTGCTCGGCCTGCTGATCGCGGCCACGCTGTGCGGCCTTATCGTGCTGCGATCCGCCGCGCTCGCCAATGCGCTCGCCATTCCCCCGGTGGCGGCGATCGTCGCCGACCGCCTCGCCCGCGCGCGGGCCATCGTGCCGCCGCTCCGCCGCCTCGCCGCCCTGCTGGGTGTCGCGGCGATCGCGGCGCCGGGACTGGTGCTGACCGGCATCCTGTTGCTGCTGGGCGTGCCGGACCGTGCGGTCGTATCGATCCCGCGGCCCTATCTGACTGGGGAAAAGCCCGTCTGCCCACGCCAGCCCGACGTCGTACCGCTGGCAGCGCTGCCGGCAGGCGCCACGATCCTCGCCCCGCTCGATATCGGGCCGGCGATCGTCGCATCGAGCCGCCTCCGGCCGATCGCCAGCGGCTATCATCGCAACGCCCCCGCCATGCGGTTCGTCATCGCCAGCTTCATGGCCCGGCCCGACCTGTCGCGCAGCGCGATCCTCGGGCGCGGGGTCGATTATGTCGTCGGCTGTCCGGGCATTTCGGAAAATCTGGCCTATGCCAATGCCGCCCCCCACGGCCTGTGGGCGCGGCTGGAGCGGGGCGAGCGTTTCGACTGGTTGCAACCGGTCGCAATTCCCGACTCGCCAATATTGGTATGGCGGGTGGTCCGCCCTCTTGCGAGCCCGCCTGCCTAGCCCGTAAGGACGCAAGGGTATGACCCGATCCGCCGAACAGCTCCGTTGGTGGCAGACGCGCTGGTTCGTCGCACTGATGGCGGTGCTGGCGGCGGTGCCGCTGCTATGGCCCGACATCCCGCCGATGGTCGACCTGCCGGGACATATGGGCCGCTACCGCGTCCAGCAGATGTGGGACACCGGACAGGCGCCCTGGTTCCATGACTGGTATAATTTCGACTGGAGCCTGATCGGCAATCTCGGCGTCGACCTGCTCGTCTGGCTGCTCGAACCGCTGATCGGGCTCGAACCTGCCGTCAAGCTCATCATCCTGACGATCCCGGCGCTGACCGCCGTTGGCCTGTTGTGGATCGCGCGCGAAGTGCATGGCCGCATCCCGGCGACCGCGCTGTTCGCGCTGCCGATCGTCTACAGCTTTCCGTTCCATTTCGGCTTCGCCAATTTCGTGCTTTCGATGGCGCTGGCGCTCAACGCCTTCGCGCTATGGCTGCGACTGGGGCGGCAGGGGCGGCTGGTGCTGCGCGGGGTGGTGTTCGTACCCGTAGCCGGACTGATCTGGCTGACCCACACCTTCGGCTGGGGCACGCTGGGCGTGCTGGCCGCCTCGGCCGAGCTGATCCGCGAGCATGACAAGCGTCGCAACTGGTTCGCCGCCGCCTTCCATGCCGGGCTCCATTGCCTCGTCCTTGCGCCCCCTGCGCTGCTGATGCTGCTGTGGCGCTCGGGCGGCCATGTCGGCGGACAGACCGCCGACTGGTTCAACTGGCGCGCGAAGATGCAGTGGATGACGATGACGCTGCGCGACCGCTGGCAGCTCTACGACCTCGCTTCGGTCGCCGTCTTCTACCTCGTCCTGTTCAAGGGGTTGCGCGATCCGAACATCGGCTATTCGCGCAATCTGGGCCTGTCTGCGCTGTTCCTGATCGCCGTCTATGTCCTGTTGCCGCGCATCGTGTTCGGGTCGGCCTATGCCGATATGCGGCTGGTCCCCTATCTGTTCGGGATCAGCCTGATCGCGCTCCGGCCCAAGCCCGGCCTGTCGATCCGTCATGCCGGGGTGCTGGCGGCGATCGGCCTGGCGATCTTCGTCGGGCGGATGGCTGCGACCACCTACAGCTTCTGGCTGTACGACCGCGATTACGACCGCGAACTGGCGGCGTTGGACCATGTGCCGGTCGGCGCGCGGCTGGTCACGTTCGTTGGTGAGACCTGCTACAACGAATGGCGCATGACCCGGCTGCAGCATCTGCCCGGCATCGCGCTCGCCCGGCGCCAGGCCTATGCCAACGACCAATGGTCGATGGCCGGTGGGCAGCTGCTGACGGTCCGGTACAAGGAAGCACGCGGCTTCTCGCACGATCCGTCCGAACTGGTGACCGACGTCAAATGCCCCCGCGAATATTGGCGGCCGATCGCCGGTGCGCTGTACAAATTCCCGCGCGACGCGTTCGATTATGTCTGGCTGATCCGCCCGCCCCAATATGACCGGCGACTGGAACAGGGGCTGGTGCCGCTGTGGCGGAGCGGCCGCAGCGCGGTCTTCCGGATCGACCATAGCGTCCCGCCGCCCGACCTGACATGGAGCGATCTGGGCAATCGTCCGTTCGCCAAACCCCGCCGTCATCCGTCGCGACAGATGGCGGCCAACGAACCGGTAAGGAAAAACTGATGGACCTGCTGAACAACGCCTTGAAGCTGGCCGGCCAATTCGACCTGCCCGCCATCGCCGAAAAGGCGGGGATTTCGCAGGAACAGGTACAGACCGTCCTCGGCCTGCTCGCCAAGTTCGCCGGCCATGCCGACCCGGCGCAGGAAGCCGCCGACCATAGCGGCGTGTCGCGCCATCAGATCGAGGCGATCCTGTCCGAAGTCGGCGGTCCCGATGCGCTGGGCCAGTTCGCGCAGCTGCTCGGCCTCGACGTCAATCCCGGCGCGCTCGGCGGGATCGGCGACATGCTGCCCGGCGGGCTGGGTGGCCTGATGGGGAAGAAGTAAGGCGAGCTACGCAGCCTGCTTCTCTCCTTGGCCATGGACGTCATCCCGGCGAAGGCGGGGATCTCCCGGTAACAGGGCGAGACAGGAGCCGCTGGAGACCCCAGCCTGCGCTGGGGTGACGTTTTTGGCCGGGGCGACTGGACCCTACGCCCGCCGAAACGGCGTCAGCTCGCTCAGAAATTCCTGTTCCTGCCCAACCGCCGCCCGCTCCCGATCCAGGAAGTCCGCCACCGCGCGGCGAAAGCCGGGATCGGGCAGGAAATGGGCCGACCACGTCGTTACCGGCACATAGCCCCGCGCCAGCTTGTGCTCGCCTTGGGCGCCGGCCTCGACCCGCTGCAACCGCCGCGCGATGGCGGCGTCGATCGCCTGATAATAGCATAGCTCGAAATGGAGGAACGGCACCTCCTCCACCGCCCCCCAATAGCGGCCGTACAGCGCGTCGCCGCCGATCAGGTTCAGCGCCCCGGCGATCGGCCGCCCGCCCCGCTCGGCGAGGATCAGCAACACCGCGTCCGGCATCGTTTCCGACAGCAACGAGAAGAAGGGGCGGGTGAGATAGGGGCGGCCCCATTTGCGGCTGCCGGTATCCTGATAGAAGGTCCAGAAGGCGTCCCAATGCGCCTCGGTCAGTTCGCGCCCGGTCAGGTGCCGGACGGTCAGCCCGTCCAGCGCGGCGGCGCGTTCCTTGCGGATCGCCTTGCGCTTGCGGCTGGCCAGATCGTTCAGGAAATCCTCAAAGCTCTCATAGCCGCGATTGGCCCAGTGAAACTGCGTGCCCGCCCGCGTCAGCCAGCCCGCCGCTTCGAACGCCGGCAGCTGCGCTTCCTCCACGAACGTCGCATGGGCCGACGACAGCCCGTTCTGCCGCACCACTGCCTCGACCGCGCCGATCAGCGCGGCGGCATCGGCCCCGTCGCGCAACAGCAGCCGGGGGCCGGGCACCGGGGTGAACGGTGCCGCGATCTGCAGCTTGGGATAATAATCGCCCCCGGCCCGCTCCCACGCATCGGCCCAGCTATGGTCGAACACATATTCGCCCTGGCTGTGCCCCTTGGCATAGGCCGGCGCGATGGCGGCAGGCACGCCGTCGGCATCGTCGACGATGATCGGCAGCGGTTGCCACCCCGATCCCGGCCCGACGCTGCCCGATTCCTCCAGTGCCGACAGGAAGGCGTGGCGGAGGAACGGATTGCCCGTGCCCGCGCAGGCATCCCACTGGTCGGCAGGCACGGCGCGGACGCCCTCGGCGATACGAGCGGTGATGGTGGTCACGGACGGCAAGATAGGGGGTGATGATGGAGTCCGGTAGCCCTCATACCCATCGTCATCCCGGCGAAGGCCGGGATCCATGGATACGGGCCGCTTCGCAAGGTTCGCGACGTCGGTCTGTCCATCGATTTCGGCCTTCGCCGGAATGACGATCCTGTCAGTCCTTCGCCACCTTCAACGCCTCCTTGAACATCAACTCCCGCCGCGGCACCGGAATCTTGATCCCATGCTCGCCGAACAGGTCCCACAACCGGTTGAGCACGTCGGACCGCACATTGCCCACCCCCTGCTCGGGATCGCTGATCCACGCCAATATCTCATGCTCGACCGCATATTCGCCATAGGAGATCAGCCAGACATTGGGCGCCGGGCTGCGCAGCACGCGCGGGCTTTCGGTCGCCGCCTGCAGCATCAGCTTCTGTGCGAGCCTGAGGTCGGTTTCATACCCTACCCCGACCGGAATGCGCACACGCACGTTGCGGTCGGAAAAGGACCAGTTCTCCACCTCCTGGGTCATCAGGTTTTCGTTGGGGATCAGGTGTTCCTTGCCGTCGCGGGTGATGACCGACACCGCGCGCACGCCGATCTTGTTGACCCAGCCGAAGCTGTCGCCGACGACGATCACGTCGCCCGGCTTGATCGACCGGTCCATCAACAGGATGATGCCCGCGATCAGGTTACCGACCGTCTTCTGCAACCCGAAGCCGACCGCGAGGCCCAGCCCGCCCGAAAAGATCGCGAAGGTCGTGAGATCGATGCCGAGCAGGTCGATGCCGAAGAAGAAGGCGGTGATGACCACCGCGATCGACGCCAGCTTCTGCGCCAGCAGTTTCTGTGCGGGGTCGAGGCTCCGCGCCTGCCCGACCGCATGGCTGACCAGCTTGTTGGCAACGCGCACCACGGCATAGAGCACGACGGCGGTCAGCAGCGCACTGACCAGCGCCAGCAGCGACAGGCGCCTGCGCCCTACCGAGAAACCGATCGCGTCGAGCGTGGTGGTGATCGGCTCCAGCCCGCCGACCGATCCGGCCAGCACCGCGACGAACAGGATCGACGCCACCGCCCATGCCAGCCACCGGGCAAGGTTGACGCCGCGCAGCAGCTGCATCGCCAGCCGCGCAACGGCCGCCGCCAGCGCAACCCCGACGACGATATCGCCCAATGCCCCCCAGTCGCGGACCTGCGCCACCAGCGCGAGCGCCACGACCGCCACCAGGTGCCGGACGATATCGCACATCCGCGATGCGAGGCCGACGGCATGGTCGCCGACCCGCTGCCGCCACAAATCGGTCAGGTGCGGCCCCGCCCAGCGCCCGGCCAGCCAGCCAAGCAGCAGCGACAGCAGCACCAGCCCCAGGACGATGCCGGCTTCGATCAGTTCCCGCCCGTCCGCCACCGGCAATCCCTGTCCGGCCAGCCCGGCGGCAAGGTCGTTCACGGCGCCGCCCGGAACCGCGCGAGGCCCGCGGCAAGATCGGCCATCAGATCGTCACTATTCTCCAGCCCGATCTGCAACCGGATCATCGGTCCTTCCGCTTGGCGCCGCGTGACGCTGCGATAGCGATGCGGATCGATCGGCAGCGCGAGGCTTTCGAACCCGCCCCAGCTATAGCCGATCCCGAACAGCTTCAGCCCGTCGATCAGCGCTACCCGACCGGCATCGCTGCCACCGTTCAGGACGAAGGCGAACAGCCCGGCGCTGCCCCGGAAATCGCGCCGGAAAATGTCGTGCCCCGGACAGCCGGGCAACGCCGGATGCAGCACCCGCGCCACCTCGGGCTGTTCGGCCAGCCACCGCGCGATGCGGATCGACGATTCTCCATGCTGTTTCAGCCGCACCGCCATGGTGCGCAGGCCTCGCGCACCGAGCGCCGCATCGTCCGGCCCGACATGCTGGCCCAGTTGATAGGTCGCATCGCGCAGGCGCTGCCAGTGCGATGCGACGGCGGTGGCCGATCCCAGCATCGCGTCGGAATGGCCGACGACATATTTGGTGCAGGCCATAATCGTCACGTCGACGCCATGCGCCATCGCCGGGAACAGCAGCGGCGTGGCCCAGGTGTTGTCGAGGATGGTCGTGATGCCGCGTTCGCGCGCGATCGCCGTCATCGCCGGCACGTCCTGCACTTCGAAGGTGAGGCTGCCCGGGCTTTCGAGGAACAGCACCTTGGTCGCCGGCGTCATCAGATCGGCGATCCCCGCGCCGACGACCGGATCGTACAGCGTCGTCTCGATGCCGATCGTCTTCAACATGCCGTGTGCGAAGGCGCGGGTCGGGTCATAGGCGCTGTCGGGCAGCAGCAGATGATCGCCGGGCTTCAGGAATGCGAGCAACGCGGTGGTGATCGCCGCGACGCCCGACGGATAGAGCAACGTGCCCTCGGCCCCCGGCTCCAGTTCGGTCAGCGCCGCGGCCAACGACCATTGCGTCGGGGTGCCGCGCCGGCCGTAATAGAGCCGGTGATGGGTATCCTTGCCCGCCGCCGCGCGCAGGTCGGCGACGTCGTCGTACAGGATCGTCGAGGCCCGCCAGACGGGAACGTTGACCACCCCGCCGGTCCATTCGTCGCGGCGTCCGCCGGTGACGACCTGTGTCTCGGGCGCGTGGCTCGGGTCGGAAGCGCTCATGCCGTCACCTTCGGCGTCTGCGGATCGGCGGCCCATTCGGTCCAGCTGCCGTCATACAGCGCGGCATCGCGGCCGAGCAGATGCAGCGCGAAGGCGGGGATCGCGGCGGTGATGCCCGACCCGCAGGTGGTGGTGATCGGCCGGTCGAGATCGATTCCCGCTTCGGCGAACAGACCGCCGAGTTCGTCGGGCGACCGCCACGTCCCGTCCTCGCGAAAGAAGCGGGCGTAATGCAGGTTGATGCTGCCCGGAATATGGCCCGACGGCAGCCCGCGCGGATCGGCCTCGCTCCCGTCGAACCGTGCCGGCGATCGGGCATCCACGAGTTGCGTGCCCTCTTTCTCCAGCCCCGCCAGCACCATCGCCTTGGTCCGCACGGCGGCCAGATCGGGATCGGCCGCGACGCGGGTCGGGGTCGTCACGCTCTCGCCTGTCTCGACCGGTCGCCCCTCGGCCTGCCATTTGCCAAGGCCACCATCGAGGATCGCCACCGGCAGCCCGCGGGCGAAGCGCCGCAGCAGCCACCAGCCCCTTGCCGCGGTGCGATGCGGCGAATTGTCGTACAGCACCACCTGCACATCGTCGGTCAGGCCCAATTCGCCCAGCCGTCCCGCCACCTTGTCGGCGGCGGGCAGCGACGTCGCCTGCCCGGTCGACAGCGCGCGCAGGTCAAGGAACCGCGCACCCGGAATGTGGGCCACGGCGAATTCGGCGGCTTCGTCGCGGGGCGGATCGGGCTGAACGGGCACGAAGGTCGCGTCGAGGACGACGAGGCCGGGGGTACCGAGCCGATCGGCGAGCCATGCGGTGGAGACGAGCGGTTGCATGGGAGGAAGGCTTAGGCGTGCGACGCGGCGGGTCAAGCGCCGGAGCAAAAGACGGCAGCGTATCGTACCCCTGCGCAGGCGAGATCCAGGGCCAAGTAAGCCGCTGGCCCGTTTTGGCTCTGGATCCCCGCCTGCGCGGGGATACGCTTACCCCGCATATTTCGGTAGCTTGTCCAAGGCCTGCAAAAACCCCTTCGCCTGGCCGCGCAGTTCCTGCCGGGTCTCCTCAGCCATCTTGTCCCACGTCCGGTATGGCATCGCC
Organism: Sphingomonas hankookensis; assembly: GCF_028551275.1. NCBI lineage: Bacteria > Pseudomonadati > Pseudomonadota > Alphaproteobacteria > Sphingomonadales > Sphingomonadaceae > Sphingomonas > Sphingomonas hankookensis. The sequence goes on along the minus strand of NZ_CP117025.1, from coordinate 594,135 downwards.
ATGCGCGGATTGTTGCCCAGCTTCTCGCGATTGCGCGCGATGAAGTCCCAGTACAGCGCGTTGAACGGGCATGCATCGGGACCGGTACGCTGCTTCACGTCATAGCGGCAGGGACCGCAATAATCCGACATCCGGTCGATATAGGCCCCCGACGAGGCATAGGGCTTCGACCCCAGCAGCCCGCCATCGCCGAACTGGCTCATCCCCAGCGTATTGGGCAGTTCGACCCATTCATAGGCATCGGCATAGACCTCCAGATACCAGCGATGCACCTGTTGCGGCTCGGCGCCGATCAGCAGCGCGAAATTGCCGGTGACCATCAACCGCTGGATATGATGGGCATAGGCATGGTCCAGCGTCTGCCCGATCGCCTGGGACAGGCAGTGCATGTCGGTCTCCCCGGTCCAGTAGAAGCCCGGCAGGTCGCGTTTGGCGCCGAGAAAGTTGCGGGTGACATAGTCCGGCCCCTCACGCCAATAGATGCCGCGGACGAATTCGCGCCAGCCGATGATCTGCCGGATGAACCCTTCCGCCGCGTTGATCGGCACCTTGCCCGCATCATATTCCTTCTCGACCGCCTTGCAGAGGTCGAGCGGATCGAGCAGCCCGGCATTGATGTATGGCGAAAGAACGGCGTGCCACAGATAGGGCTCGCCGGTCAGCATCGCGTCCTGATTGTCACCGAAGCCGGGCAGCGCATGGGTGAGGAAGGCACGTTGCTGGCGCAACGCATCCTTGCGCGTCACTGCGAAGTCGAACCCGTCGAGCGTGCCGACATGGTCGCCGAACCGGTCGGCGACCAGCGCCAGCACGTCCTGCGTCACCGCATCTGGCTTGAACGACAGCGGGCGGGGGATCAGCAGGTCGCGGCGTGCGGGTTTGCGATTGTCGCGGTCGAAATTCCATTTGCCCCCGACCGGCTTCGCCCCGTCCATCAGCAGCCCGGTCTCACGCCGCATCTCGCGATAGAAGAACTCCATGCGCAGCTCGCGCCGGTCGTCTGCCCAGGCGTTGAACCGGTCGTGCGAGCAAATGAAGCGCGTGTCGGGGCGGATCGCGACGGGAATGCCGAAGATCGTCTCCCACGCCTCCAGCATCACCTGCACCCGCCATTCGCCGGCTTCGGTGACGACGATCCGCGTCGGATCATGCCGCTCGACCGCGCGGGCAATCTCTCCGGTAAAGCTGCCGGCATTGTCGGGATCGTCGAGCCGGACATAATCGACGCTCCAGCCCGCCTCTTCCAAGGCGGCAGCATGGTGGCGCATCGCGGCGAACAGGAACGCGATCTTCTTGGGGTGATGGCGGACATAGGTCGCTTCCTCCACCACCTCCATCATCAGGATCGTGGTGTCATCGGGGTCGGCATCGGCCAGCGACGACAGATGGAACGACAATTGGTCGCCCAGTATCGGGATCAGCACCCGTTCCATTTGTGCGCCGTCCCTTCTACATGGGGGCCATGGACCCGAAATTCCTTGGCCAGGCCAGCCCGCTTCCGACCACTCCGGAAGCCGCCGAACTCGATTATGTTCCCAACCCGCGCAGCACGCCCTATCTGGTGCGCTTCACCGCGCCGGAATTCACCTCGCTCTGCCCGGTGACCGGCCAGCCGGATTTCGCGCATCTGGTGATCGACTATGTGCCCGGGGAGACGATCGTCGAATCGAAATCGCTGAAGCTCTTCCTTGGCAGCTTCCGCAACCATGCCGCCTTCCACGAGGATTGCACCGTCGGCATCGCCGAACGGCTGGTGGCGGAAATGCAGCCGGTATGGCTGCGCATCGGCGGCTATTGGTATCCGCGCGGGGGCATTCCGATCGACGTGTTCTGGCAGTCGGGGGAACCTCCCAAGGCGGTATGGATTCCGGATCAGGACGTGCCGGGATATCGCGGCCGGGGCTGATCGTCGCAGCCGCGACACGGTTCGCCACGGAATCGTGTCGCAGCGCACAATGGTATGCAACCATTCATCCTGTCGAAATGTTTCTGTTTGCGGACACCGCCGGTTATCGCGCGGATATTGCAACGCACAGAGGAACGCAGATGGACCACGGGGTCGCCCTGGATTCGCTTGATCGCATCGCGCTGATCGGTAATTTCCTGCCGCGCAAATGCGGGCTCGCGACCTTTACCACCGATACGTTCAACGCGTTGCGCGATCGCTATCCCGCGCTGGCGGTCGACGTCTATGCGATGGACGACCGGCTCGGCGCCTATGCCTATCCGCCGGAAGTTACCCACGCGATCGCGCAGAACGACCGCATCGCGTATCTCGACGCGGCACGCCGGATCGAGGCGAGTGGCGCGCAGGCGGTGTGGGTCCAGCACGAATATGGCATTTATGGCGGTCCGGCGGGCGAGCATATCGTCGCGCTGCTCGACCGGGTGAACGTGCCCGTCGTCGTCACGCTGCACACCATCCTCGAACATCCCAATGCCGACGAACGCCGCGTGCTCGAAGCGCTGCTGCGCCGCGCGTCCAAGATCATCGTCATGGCCGACAAGGGTCGCGACATCCTGATGCGGGTGCACGGCACCGACGCGCGCAAGATCGCGATGATCCCGCACGGCGTGCACGACCGTCCGTTCGTCCAGCCCGAATCGATGAAGGCCCGCTTCGGCTGGAGCGGTCGCCCGGTCATCCTGACCTTCGGCCTGCTCGCCCCGAACAAGGGGATCGAGACGATGATCGAGGCGATGCCGACGGTCGCTGCGTCGCATCCCGATGCACTCTATGTCGTGCTGGGCGCTACCCACCCCCATCTGGTCGCCCATGAAGGCGAAGCCTATCGCGACCGGCTGAAGGCGCAGGCGGCGTCGCTGGGCGTGGCCGACAATGTCTGCTTCCTCGACGGCTTCGTCGAACAGGACGAACTGCTCGATTATCTTCAGGCCGCCGACCTGTACGTTACTCCGTACAGCAACCCGGCGCAGATCACCTCGGGCACGCTGTCCTATGCCGTCGGCGTGGGCAAGGTCGTGGTATCGACCCCTTATGTCCACGCGACCGAAATCCTGGCGGACGACCATGGCGTCCTCGTCGATTTCGGCGACTCGGCGGCATTCGCGCGTGAGATCGTCGACCTGCTGGGCAATGACGCCCGTCGCGACGGCCTCGCTGCCCGTGCCTATGCCCGCGGTCGGACGATGCTGTTCCCCTGCCTTGCGGAAGCCGCGATGACGGAGGTTGCACGCGCCGTCGCGGCGCGTCCCCGGCGGGTGCGCACCAGCGCCGACCTGACCGCGCTGAAGCCCGACTTCGCGGCGGTCGAGCGGATGAGCGATGCGACCGGCATGTTGCAGCATTCGATCTATTCGGTGCCCGACCGCCGGCACGGCTATTGCATTGACGATAACGCCCGCGCGCTGATCCTGATGTCGCAGATCGAGGACCTTGACCCTGTCGTCCGCGACAAATGGACAACCATCTATGCGTCGTTCCTGCAATATGCGTGGAACCCGGACCGTCGCCGGTTCCGCAACTTCATGAATTTCGACCGGACCTGGTGCGAGGATGAAGGGTCGGAGGACTCCAACGGCCGCACCTTGTGGGCGCTGGCGATCACCGCGCGCGATGCGCAGGCACGCAAGCATCGCGACTGGGCGATGTCGCTTTACGAACAGACCGCCTCGATCGCGCTCGACCTCGACAGCCCGCGCGCGCGTGCCTTTGCCATGCTCGGCGCGGTAGCGATGCTGGAGGTCAATCCGGGCCATGCGCTCTCCACGGAGATCGCGACCCGCTTCGGCGAGGAACTGGTCACCCTGCTCGACGCGAGCCGTCGTCCCGAATGGGGCTGGTTCGAAATCGTGCTGGCCTATGACAATGCCCGCCTGCCCGAAGCGATGATCCGCGCCGGCAAGGCGCTGGGGCGCGAAGATTTCGTCAAGGTCGGGATCGACACGCTCGACTGGATCGTCGCCCGCCAGACCTCGCCCGAAGGCCGCTTCCGCGCGGTCGGCACCGAGAGCTTCGGCCGGCCCTTCGCCGAACCGCTGCCCTTCGACCAGCAGCCGCTGGAGGCGCAGGCGACGGTCGAAGCCTGCGTCGCCGCATGGGACGCGACCGGCGATGCCAAGTGGCGTGACGAGGCGGTGAAGGCCTATAACTGGTATCTCGGCGCCAACGACCTCGACCTGCCGCTGGCGACCGCCCATGATGGCGGCTGTTTCGACGGGCTGATGCCCACCGGATTGAACCGCAATCAGGGGGCGGAGTCGATTCTCGCGCTGCAATTGGCATCCTGTGCGATTTCCGCCCTTTCAAAGGGCCGCGCTTCCGTGGCAGACCCGCGCCGCGCCGTGGCCTGAATCCGGCCGCGGCTTCGGCCGGGAATAGTTGGACGCGCGAATGCTGGAACTCTACAACCACCCCCTCCGGCTGTACGCCGATCCCTCGCGCGTGGTGGTGCGCCCGTTTCACATCGCTTGGCAGCGCAATGGTTCGGCCCCCAGCCGGACCGAGCGGCTGGTCGGCGAAGTGCTGGCGATGACGCCTGCCGAAACGCGCGCGCAACTCGAAACCGTGCTCAAGGATTTCGAGGCACGTCACTGGCAGACGCGCCGGGTGTTCATGACTCGCTATGACGAGATCGAAGCGGTGCTCGGCCTCGACGGCAGCACGATCAGCGATGAGAAGCGCCAGCTGATCGGTGCCTATTTCTGCCATGAATATAGCTATGCCGCCGCCGCGCTGATGAATCCTAGCGCGGTGCCGCATTTCGACCAGTCGGGCATGCCGGAAGGGTCGCTCCGCATACTGATGTCGCTGCGCGCGGTTGGCGAAGGCCATATCTCGTCAGTGGCGTTCCGCGAAGGCATCATCACCGACGAGAACGAACTGGTGCTGGCGCCCGAGCCGCCCTTCGCCACCGCCGCCGATGCGGTCGGCGACGAGGACGAAGCACCCGAGGGCGAAGTGACCGTCTATCGCCACCGCGACTCGACGCTGTCCGGCACGGTGATCTTCCCGATCACCCAGGCGCAGTCGAAGGGGCTGGAGGACATGCGCCTCGTCCACTTCACCCATGACGACGGCACCGCCGAGTGGCTCGGCACCTATACCGCTTATAACGGGTCGATGATCCAGTCGGAGCTGCTGCGCACCCGCGACTTCCGCGCGTTCGACCTGGTGCCGATGACCGGCAGCGCGGCGCGCAACAAGGGCATGGGCCTGTTCCCGCGCAAGGTGAACGGCCAATATATGATGATCGGGCGGCAGGACGGGGAAAACCTGTTCCTGATCAAGTCCGACACGCTGACCCATTGGGACGAGGGGGAGCTGCTGTTGAAGCCCGTCTACCCGTGGGAGCTGGTGCAGATCGGCAATTGCGGCCCGCCGATCGAGATCGATCAGGGCTGGCTGCTGCTGACCCACGGCGTCGGCGCGATGCGCAAATATGCGATCGGCGCGGTGCTGCTCGACAAGGACGATCCGTCCAAGGTCATCGGTCGCACCCGCGAACCGATCCTCGCGGCGGCGAACGAGGACCGCGAGGGCTATGTGCCCAACGTCGTCTATTCGTGCGGCGCACTGCGCCATGGCGACCGGATATTCATTCCCTATGGCGTGGCCGATAGCTCGGTGGCGTTCGCATTCGTGACGATCGAGGCGCTGCTCGCCGCGATGTGAGGCGCCATCGGGCGGTGGCTACAACCGGTGCAGCGCCTGCGTCGCGCTGCCCAGCACCGCCGCCCGTGCGCGCAGGCTGGCGACCAGAAACTCGGTCTGCGCGTGCAGGAAACGGCGCGGCGTGGTGCCGAGCACCGCATGGGCATCGCGCAGGAAATGCGACGCGCTGACATAGCCCGGATCGATCCGCGAATAGTCGAGGTCGCCTTTCGCCTCGATCAGCGGCACCAGCGACCGGAGGAAGCGCGCGCGGATCAGCAGCGTCTTCGGCACGAAGCCGAAATGCCGCTTGCACAACCGCCGCAGCCGTTCGGGCGACAGGCCCCATTCCGCCGCCGTGTCCGCCACCGCATTGGGACGATCATCGGTCACCATGCGGGCGATGCTGCGAATCTGGTCTTCGTCGGCGACCCGTGGCCCGAGTTCGGCGAGCAGGAAGCGGTCGAGCGCCGGCTTCACGCCATGTTCGTCGCGCACCGCCGACAGCAACGTCACCAGCCGGTCGGCAAAGCCCGGTCGCGCGGCGGCCGATAGCGGCTCGATCCGGTCGGCATAACGATCCGCCGGCCCGTCGAAGAAACGCGACCAGCCGAGCGCACTGATGCCGAAACCGATCATCGCCCCGCCATTCGTGACGGTGTGGATCGCATGGCTGGTCGGCCCGAACAGGCTGGCCTGCGGCAACGGGTCGCTGCGGAACCGGCCGATCGATACCGCGATCGGACCGGCGTTCAGCGTGACGCGGACATTCGCCGTACCGGGCAGGAACCAGTTTTCGAGGCCCATCGCACCCGGCCCGCTAGCGGCGTACAGGTGATAGCCGGTAACATAATCCGCCAGCCGGGGATCGGGCGCGTCATAGCGGATCGCCATGCCGGGTCGCATGTCGAACAGCGATGGGGGGATGCCGGGCGTCTCCGTCCCGCCAGTGATATCCTGTACATCCATGACGTTACCCGCGGAACAACCCGCCCAGAACGCCGCGCAGCAGCCCGCCGACCAGTCCGCCGCTCTTGGCGCGACCGCCGCGCGTCGTACCGAACACCTGCTTGCCGATCTCGTTGACGACGATGCGCCCGACCGCCGACCCGGCCGACCGGGTCGCCGATTGCGTGGCGCGGGTCCATGGGTTGTTCGCCGCCTCGCGCTCGGCAGCACGCGCGGCGCGTTCGTCCTCGCGCGCGGCACGGTCGGTAGCGCGTTGGTCTGCGATGCGCTGGCGCTCTGCTTCCTTGGCGAGGCGGGCGTCCTCCTTCGCCTTGAGCGCGGCTTCCTTGTCGGCGGCGGCCTGCGCCTTGGTCGCGGCGGCGGCGGCGGCAGCCTCGTCGGCCTTGGCGCCCAGCAGCTCGGCGGCGGATTCACGATCGATCGCGGTGTCGTAGCGGTCGCCGACCGCGTCGGTCTGCATCAGGATGCCGCGTTCGACCGCCGTGACCGGCCCGACGCGCGAGCGGGGCGGCCGGATCAACGTGCGTTCGACCGGGCTGGGCGAACCATCGGCCTGCAATACCGACACCAGCGCCTCGCCGGTCTTCAGTTCGGTGATGGCCTGTGCCACGTCCAGCCTGGGATTGGGGCGGAAGGTTTCGGCGGCGGCGCGGATCGCGCGCTGTTCCTTGGGCGTGAAGGCGCGCAGCGCATGCTGCACGCGGTTGCCCAACTGTCCGGCGATCGCGTCGGGAATGTCGATCGGGTTCTGCGTCACGAAATAGATGCCGACGCCCTTCGACCGGATCAGGCGGACGACCTGTTCCACCTTGTCGACCAGCGCGTCGGGCGCATCGTCGAACAGCAGATGTGCCTCGTCGAAGAAGAACACCAGCTTCGGCTTGTCGGGGTCGCCCACCTCGGGCAGCGTTTCGAACAATTCGGACAACAGCCACAACAGGAAGGTGGCGTAGAGCCGGGGCGACGCCATCAGCTTGTCGGCGGCGAGCACCGATACGATGCCGCGCCCATCGTCGGCGACGCGCATGAAGTCCGCCAGGTCGAGCGCCGGTTCGCCGAAGAAGCGGTCGCCGCCCTGCCCCCGCAGCTGCAGCAGCGCGCGCTGGATCGCACCGACCGATTGCTTGCTGACATTGCCGTAGCGGGTGGTCAGTTCGTCCGCCCGTTCGGCGACATGCGCCAGCATCGCTTGCAAATCGTCGAGGTCGAGCAGCAGCAGCCCTTCCGCGTCGGCGACATGGAAGGCGATGGTCAGCACCCCGTCCTGCACGTCGTTCAGGTTGAGCATGCGCCCAAGCAGCACCGGCCCCATTTCCGACACGGTGGCGCGGATCGGATGGCCCGCCTCGCCGAACAGGTCCCAGAACACGACCGGGGTGTCGCGATACTGCCAGTCGCTGTCACCGATCGCGGCGGCGCGTTCGGCAAAGGCGGCGTGGGGCTTGGCGGTGGCGCTGCCCGCCATGGCGATGCCCGACAGGTCGCCCTTCACGTCCGCCACGAACACCGGCACCCCGGCGGCGGAGAAATTCTCGGCCAGCCCCTGCAACGTCACCGTCTTGCCGGTACCGGTCGCGCCGGCGATCAGGCCGTGGCGATTGGCGCGTTTCAGGACCAGCGACTGGCGGATGCCGTCGGCGGTAGCGCCGATAAAGAGTTCGGTGTCGGTCATGGCCTGCCCTTCATACTGCGCCGATATGTACCGCGTTTCGGGCAAGGGTCCATCATGGCTGGCGGACAAAGAAAAGGGGCGGTGGATCGCTCCACCGCCCCCATCGCCACCGTTACTTGGCGGCGTCGATGCCGACCGGCACGAACTGCGCGAAGAGCGATCCGGGCAGCTGGGCATAGATCAGCACCTGCTTGGCACCGGATGCGCGCGCCTGCTGAATCGCACGGGCCAGTTCAGCTTCGGACGTCACCGGCTGACGATTGACGCTCTGGATCACCACGCCACGGCGCAGACCCTTGGTCGCGGCATCGCTGTTCGGATCGACATCCGCGACGACGACACCGCGGATGGTCGAATCGAGCCGCAACTGCCGGGCGATCGCCGGGGTCAGCGGCTGTACGACCAGCCCGGCGGTCGCCGCCAGATTGGTGCTGGCGCGCGGCGTCGTCGGCGCGGTGTCGGGATCGAACTGTTCGGTCTGCGCCGCCAGCTGATCGTTCGAGGGGCGAGTGCCGAGCGTTACCGCAATCTGCTGACGACGGCCGTCCCGCAGCACGTCGAGGTTGACGCGGCTGCCCGGCGCCTCGTTGCCGACCAGATAGGTCAGCGACTGCTGCGGCGTGATTTCCTTGCCGTTGACTGCGAGGATGACGTCGCCCGGACGAATGCCGGCACGCGCCGCCGGTTCGCCCGGCGAGACGCCGTTCACCAGCGCACCGCGATCCTTGGTGATGTTCAGCGCGGTGGCGATGTCGGCGCTGATTTCCTGCTGCGTCAGACCCAGATAGCCGCGCGCAACGGACTGTCCCTTCATCAGCTTGTCGACGATCGGTTTGGCCTGTTCGGCCGGGATCGCGAAGCCGATGCCGATATTGCCGCCGGTCGGCGACAGGATCTGCGAATTGATGCCGATGACATTGCCCTGCATGTCGAACATCGGCCCGCCCGAATTGCCGCGGTTGATCGCGGCGTCGGTCTGGATGAAGCGATCATACGGCCCCTGTCCGACGCGGTTCAGTGCCGACACGATGCCGGCGGTGACCGTGCCCGACTGGCCCAGCGGATTGCCGATGGTCAAAATCCAGTCGCCGACCCGCGTCTGGCGCGAATCACCGAAGCGCACATAGGGGAAGGTCGCGCCGTCGATCTTCAGCACCGCGAGGTCCGACAGCTCGTCGCGGCCGACCAGTCGCGCCTTATATTCCTTCTGATCGGCCAGCGTCACGGTGATCGATTCGACCGTGGCACCCTGTGCGCCCGCCGACACCACATGGTTGTTGGTGACGATATAGCCGTCGCTGGAGATCAGGAACCCCGAGCCGAGCGACTGCGCCTCCTGCGTCCGGGGCGTCGCCCCCCCGCCACGTCCGCCGAAGAACTGCTCGAACGGCGTGCCCGAGAAGGGGTTCGCCTGCTGCGGCACGGTGATGCGCTGCGTGGTCGAGATATTGACGACCGCCGGCGACAGGCGCGTCACCATGTCGGCAAAGCTCATCGGCGCGCCGGCGCGCGGGGCGGAGACTGCGTTGATCGCCCCCGGCTCGTTCTGCGCGGTCTGGGCGTCCGACGGGTTGAGGGTCAAGGTGGCGGCAGCGCCGCCCAGCAAGAGTGCGGAAGTAATGGCGTAGGCGTAACGCACGGTTGGATGGTCCTCTCGAATATGGCTCGCAACCCCTTCGGGAACGAACCTGCCACTACGTTGCTGAACGCGGTTTGAATGTCCGGGAGCGCCCTAGCGTTCCCGGCCACCGAATTCGCGGAGATAGCCGTTCTCCGGCGACAGGATGATCGACGTCGTTCCGCTCTGCCCCGGCGCGCCGGCAAAGGTCGCGCGATAGGACTGCATCGCCCGCCAGAAGGCGTAGAAATCGGCGTCCTTGCCGAAGCTGGCGGCATAGATGCGTGCCGCTTCCGCCTCGGCATTGGCGCGCACGACCTGCGCGTCGCGCTGCCCCTGTGCCTGGATCGTCGCCGCTTCCTGTTCGCGGGCCGACCGCATCCGCGCCAGCGCCGATTGCAGCGGGCTGCCATCGGGCAGGTCGGCATGCTTGATCCGCACGTCGACGATTTCGGCACCATATTGCCGAGCGGTCCGCTGCAGCGCGTTCTGGATATTGTCCATCACCGCGCCGCGTTCCGGGCTGAGCAGCGCCGCGAACGGACGACGGCCCAGTTCGGCGCGCAGCGCCGACGACAGCAGCGGTTCGAGCTGGTTGGCGACGCGTTCCTCGGTATTGGCGGTCGAACCGGTCGAGATCACCGCCTGCAACGGATCGACGATGCGGAACCGGGCAAAGGCGTCGACCTCGAGCCGCAGCTGGTCGGTCGACAGCACCGGCTGGTTGTTCAGCTCGATGTCCAGCACCCGCTTGTCGATCCACACCACGCGGTCGAAGAACGGAATCTTGGCGACCAGCCCGGCCCCGGTGCGGCCGAACGGCTGTTCGGCGCGATAGGGATTGAGGATGCCGACCGGCTGCTGGAAGCGCAGGATCACCGCCTGGCGCGTTTCCGGCACGATCACGATCGTGCTGAACAGCAGGATGACCAGCACCAGCAGCGCGATGCCCGCCGTCATCGGATTGCGGAGCGCGCGGTTCATCGTGCCGCTCCCGTCGCTTGCGTGGACTGGGCCTGCGGCGCCGGGGCCGGCGCCTCCGGCTCGGGGGTCGCCTGTTGCTGGCGACGGACCTCGGGCAGCGGCAGATAAGCCTGAACGCCGGGCTGGACGATCGTCTTGTCGGCGCGGTTCAACACCTGCTCCATGGTCTCGTAATAGAGCCGCCGGCGCGTCACGTCGGGGGCCATGCGATATTGTTCGTAGATCTTGTCGAATTCGGTCGCATCACCTTGCGCCCGCGCGATCACCTGCTGCGCATAGGCGCGCGAGCGGTTGAGGTTCGACTGCGCCTCCTGCTGCGCCGCCGTCACCGCCTTGAACGCGTCGTCGACCTCGGCCGGGGCCTGCGCCTTCTGGATGCTGACGCCCAGCACGCGCACGCCCGACTGATATTCGTCGAGCAGCGTCTGCATCCGGGTCTGGACGTCCGCCTCGATCTCGCCACGGCCCGAACCGATCGCCTGCGTCAGGTTCTTGCTCGCGACCGCCGCGCGCATCGCGCTTTCGGCCACCGCGCGAACGGTTTCCTGCGGGTTCTTGATCTCGAAGACATAGTCCTCGGGGCTCTTGATGTTCCAGCGCACCGAATAGGCGAGGTCGACGATATTCTGGTCGCCGGTCAGCATCAGATTCGCCTGATTACCGCCCGCCGGGAAACTTTCGGTGCGGGTGTTCTGCACGTCCTCCACCTGCACCCGCATGATCGGTGCTGGCAGCGTGAACTGGATGCCGGGATTGAGCGTGCCGGTATATTTGCCGAACATCGTCACGACGCCGCGTTCCTGCGGGCCGATCGAATGGAAGCTGGTGAAGGCGATCCATACCAGGATCAGCGCGGCAACCGCCGCCAGCCACAGCCGGCCGGCATTCGCCGGAAAGGACGGGCCGCCGCCCGGACCGCCGCTGCGCGCGCGCTTCAGGAAATCGTCGAGCGAGGTCGATCCGCCGATCTTGCCGCGCTTGCCCGCCGGCGGCATCGACCAGGGATTGCGCGGGCCGTCATCGCCGCCACCGCCGCCCGATCCATTACCGGAATCGCCTCCGCCGCCCCATGGGCCCTTGTCGCTCATCCCCAGCACTTGCGCGCGTGCGCGCCGCCCCATGATCCATCGCATCCATCCTTTATAGGGGGCCGCCTTGCGTTTTACAGTGGTAACGCGCCGTTCGAACGCTACATCGCCGCCATGGCTTCCGCATCGAACCCCGCCGCCGCGCTCGACGCGCTGCTTGGCCCCATCGCGGCCGGACGCGCCACGGTCCGCGTGACCGGCGATTCGGCGAGCATCATCCTCGACGTCACCGGCCTGCCCCCGGCGGCGCGCGACGCGCTGGAGGCCGATGTGAAGGCGGCGGCCTCGACCGCGCCCGGCATCGCCAGCGTGCGCGTGGCGCAGACCAGCGAACGGGTGCAGCAGCGGATCATTGCCGTCGCCAGTGGCAAGGGCGGGGTCGGCAAATCGACGCTGTCGGCCAACCTCGCCATCGCGCTGGCGCGCAGCGGCCGGAAGGTCGGAATGGTCGATGCCGACATCTACGGCCCGTCGCAGCCGCGCCTGCTGGGCGTCGAAGGAATCAAGGCCGAGGCGCATGACAAGAAGCTGGTCCCGGTCGCGACCGGGGTCGGCGTGCCGCTCTTGTCGATGGGGCAGCTGGTCCCGGGGGGCCAGGCGATCGCGTGGCGCGGACCGATGGCGGCGGGCGCGCTGACCCAGTTGGTCGACGCCCATTGGGAGATGGTCGACACGCTGGTCGTCGACATGCCGCCGGGCACCGGCGACGTGCAGCTGACCATGATCCAGAAGCACAAGCCGGCCGGCGCGGTGATCGTGTCGACGCCGCAGGACCTGGCGCTGATCGACGCGACGCGCGCGATCGACCTGTTCACCAAGGCCGGGGTGCCGATCATCGGGCTGGTGGAGAATATGGCCGGCTATTGCTGTCCGCATTGCGGGGGGCTGTCCGATCCGTTCGGGACCGGCGGGGCGGAGGCGAAGGCCGAGACGCTTAGCATCCCGTTCCTCGGGCGCATTCCGCTGACGATCGACATCCGCACCGCGTCGGACGCCGGAACGCCGCCGGCCGCCGGGAACGGGGCGGAAGCAGAGCCGTTCCTGTCGATAGCCGCCAAGGTCGGCGACTGGCTGCAGAGGAACTGACATGCTCGACGACGATGGCATCCGCACCCTGCTCACCGAGGCGCGGACCATCGCGCTGGTCGGTGCGTCGGACCGGCCCGACCGGGCATCCTATGGCGTGATGGCCTATCTCCAGCAGCGCGGCTACCGCGTGATCCCGGTCAATCCGCAGATCACCGGCGAGCATCTGCACGGCGAGTTCGTGTTCCGCGACCTCGACCAGATCGGCGAGTCGATCGACATCGTCGACATCTTCCGCAATTCGGCCGCCGCGGGTGAGGCAGTCGACGCGGCGATCGCGGCGGGCGCGAAGGCGGTGTGGATGCAACTGGGGGTGGTCAATGCGGAAGCCGCTGCGCGGGCGGAAGCTGCGGGGTTGCAGGTGGTGATGGATCGTTGCCCGAAGATCGAGATTCCGCGGTTGGGGATCGGGAAGGTCGGGTAGCTGCACCCACCCGTTCGGTTCGAGCAGCTTCGAGCTTGTCGAGAAGCGTCCGTCGAGAACCCGGCCGCTTTGGGCACGCCCTTCTCGACTTCGGTTCTCGACAGGCTCGAACCTGCGCTCGAAGCAAACGGGAGTGGTTTGGTTGTACCTCAAACCCGCCCGCCCAGCACCCGCGCGAACAATGCCAGCATCCACCCCGTCGTGCTCACGAACAGCGCCGGATCATAGCGCGGCCCCTCGTCGCGCAGGAAGGCATGCTGTGCATTCACCTCATGCCATTCGTACCGCGTCCCCGCCGCCTCCAGCGCGTCGCGGATCGCCTGCCTTCCGGCATAGGGCACATGCGGGTCCTGCCGCCCCCACACGAACAGCATCTCCGCGCCGATCTCACCGATCCGCGAAAGGCTGTCGTCTGAGCGCCCTTCGCCCAGCGTCCCCGAATGGATATCGGTCGGGTAGAAACAGGCCGCCGCCAGCACCCTCGAATCGAGCGCGGCGCGATAGGCCAGGTGCCCGCCAAGGCACACGCCCGCGACGCCGATCCGTCCCGAGCAGGCGGGATGCTGCGTCAACCAGTCGATCACCAGCGTCGCATCGGCGTCGAACCCTGCGACCGGCTTGGTGAATTTCAGGTCGTTGCCGCGATCGGTGCCCGGCTGGTCATAGGCCAGCACCGTGCCGGGCGCTTCATATTCGTGATACACTTCCGGCACCGCGACGACATAGCCGTGCCCCGCGATGAACGCCGCCAGCCGGCGGATCGGTGCGGTCACCTGATAGATTTCGGAATAGAGCACTACGCCGGGAAACCGCCCCTCGCCCACCGGACGAAAGACATGGGTACGCATCACGCCGCCTGTCGCGCAGGGCAGGTCGGCAAATTCGTCGCTGAGCAGGATCATGCGCGTGCCGTGCCGCCGGCGGGATCGACTGGCAAGGGGGGAACCGGGTCGCCGGGCATCGTCACCAGTTCCAGGCGCTGCGGCACCGTGCCCATCTCGATCCCCTCCGCCCGGAAACGGGTGAGCAGTTCGAGCAGGATGTTGCTGCGCGCGCGGTAGGCGGCGCGCGGCGATTCGACATGCGCGAAACAGTTGAACGCGATGCGATCGTTGACGATCGCGTCGATGAACGCACTGGGCGCGGGGTCGTCCAGCACCGCCTCTTCGCGTGCAAACGCATCCAGCACCAGCTGCTGCACCGCCGCCGCATCGGCGTTGATCGGAACCGAGAACTGGATCTGGATGCGCCCCAAGGGGCTGGCCAGCGTCTTGTTCAGCACCGATTTGGTGATGAGTTCGGAATTGGGCACGATCAGCGTCGAATGATCGGCGAGCGTGATCTCGGTCGATCGCACGCTGATCCGCTTCACATCGCCCTCGTCGGTGCCGACCCGGATCAGGTCGCCGATCTTGATCGGGCGTTCTGCGAGCAGGATCAGCCCGGAGACGAAATTCTGGGTAATCGCCTGCAACCCGAACCCGATGCCGACCGACAGCGCGGAGAGCAGCAGCGCGATCCGCTCCACCCCGATGCCCAGCGACGCCAGCGCCCAGATCACGGCCAGCGCGATACCGACATAGCGCGCGACGAGGCTGACCGAATTGCGCCCGCTGCCATCCAGGTCGGTGGCGGGCAGGTAGCGCCCCTCCAGCCAGCGCATGAAGCCGCGCACCAGCGCCAGCCCGATCGCCAGCACGACGATGCTGCGCAGGATCGCACCGGGCGAGATGGTGACACCGCCGATCTGCACCCCGCGCGCAAGGTCGCCCAGCCGGGTCAGCGCGTCGGACACGCCGCTGCCGCCGAACGGCAACAGCCACAGGGCGACGGCGACGACCGCGATCAACACCCGCAGCACGCCCGAGAGCAGCACCCCGAACTGGTCGACCGTCCCGCCGCGCAGGCCGAGGCCCCGGGTCAGCGCGGCGCCCAGCCGGCTGCCCCGTTCGAACACCGATGTCGCGACATCGTCGGTCGCGGCGAGCACCAGATAGACCGCCGCGCCCAGCACCAGCGTCCATGCCGCCATCTGCCCCACGAACAGGCTGAACCCGACATAGCCCGCCGCCAGCGCCAGCAACGCCACCCCGGCGATGCTCCACGCGAACAGCTGCATCGCCGCCAGCCCGGTATGCGCCGGGGCGTCGGCGGCGCCCTCCTCCGCCGCGTTCGCCTCGGCCCGCATCCGGCCCAGCGTGAACAGGCTGCCGGCGATCAGCAGGATATGCGCCAGCGCCAGCAGCGAATGGGTCGCTATGCGGATCGCCGGACTGGTGCCGATCGCGGTGTCCGCGGCATCGAGCGCGATCACACAGCCGGCCAACCCCGCCAGCACGAAGGAATAGGGCCGGAACCGCGTCGCCACCGCATCGCTGACCGGCGCGATCCGCCAGCTGGGGCTGCGCCGCATCAACGTCGCGCCCAGCACCGCGCTGGAAAAGGCCGCAAAGCCGATCGCCACCAGCCATTGATCGAGCATCGGGTCCCAGCGCGACGCGACCAGCCCCGCCCAGCGCGCACCGGTCAGCAGCGCGGCGGCGGCCAGCAGCGGCGCGAGCGTGCCGACGAGGATACGGCCGAGCGCATTGGCCGACCGCCGCACCCGCCGCCCCGGTGCACCCTCGATCAGCAGGCGCTGCCCGACCCGTGCCGCCGCCAGCCGCGCAGGGCCCAGCAACAGGATCGCGATGGCGAAACCCAGCAGCGCCGGCCAAGCCTGTGCCCAGGGCGCGGCGCGGATCGTCGCGACCTCGGCCGCGACGAAGCGTTCGATCCGGTGCAGGTCGCGCGGCATCGACCGCAGGATCGCGCTCCAGAATGCCGGCGTCAGCGGCGATGCACCGCGCCCGAACAGCTTCTGGTTCAGCTCCGCCGCCTGCCCTTCCTGAATCTCGTCGATCAGCTGCTGCGCCTCCACCGACAGCAGTTTCGCGCGCTTCGTCGCCGAATCGATCGTCGTGCGTTGTCGGGTGAGTGCCGCACGCTCGTCGCGGATCGCAGGGTCCTCGCCCGACGATGCCGGACCCAGCTGCGCCAGCCGCGCCTCGATCCGTGCCATGTCGCCGGTCAGCTGTTGCGCGGTGTCGAGCGTGCTCGCCCGCACCGCCTGTGCCCGGGCGCGCAATTCGTCGCGGTCGCTGCGTTCCAACCGGGTATCGAGCGCGCCGTCGACCCGGCCCAGTTCGTCGGCCGCACGGTCGAGCATGCTGCCATAGTCGGGGGCGGCCACGGTCTGGGCCAGCGCGGGCACACTCGCCGCCGCCAGCAGCAGCGACAGGAGGCAGCGGAGCAACGTTCCGATCATGCCCCCTCGCTATCGCGATCGACGGCCGCGGACAATCGCGGCCATGGCGATGTGCGGCGGCCCACGCTAAATGGCCCGATGCTGCGCATCACCGAATTGAAACTACCGCTCAACCATCCCGAAGAGGCACTGGCCGCCGCGATCCGGGAGCGGTTGCGCATTACGCCGCGCGACCTCGTTCGCTACACCATTGCGCGCCGGGCGCATGATGCGCGCGACAAGGATGATATCCAGCTCGTCTATTCGGTCGACGTGACGGTCAGGAACGAAGGCCAGGTGCTCAACCGCACCAAGCGCGACCGCAATGTCGCCACGACGCCCGATACCGGCTATCGTTTCGTGACCAAGATGCCCGCCGATTATGCCGGGCCGCGCCCGATCGTCGTCGGCGCGGGGCCGTGCGGATTGTTCGCCGGGCTGATCCTGGCGCAGATGGGGTTCCGCCCGATCATCCTCGAACGCGGCAAGGTTGTGCGCCAGCGGACGCAGGATACCTGGGGCCTGTGGCGGCGGAGCGAGCTGAACCCCGAATCGAACGTGCAGTTCGGCGAGGGCGGCGCCGGCACCTTTTCCGACGGCAAATTGTGGAGCCAGATCAAGGACCCGCGCCATCTGGGCCGCAAGGTGCTGACCGAATTCGTGAAGGCCGGCGCGCCGGAGGAAATCCTGACCGAGGCGCATCCGCATATCGGCACCTTCCGCCTCGTCACCATGGTCGAATCGATGCGCGCGACCGTCGAGGAACTGGGCGGGGAATATCGCTTCTCGCACCGGGTCGACGATATCGAACTGGAGGAACGCCCGGACGGCACCCGACGGCTGACGGGGCTGAAGCTGTCGACCGGCGAGACGCTGGCGGCGGACGGTCCGGTGGTGCTGGCGCTGGGGCACAGCGCGCGCGACACGTTCCACATGCTGCACGATCGCGGGGTCTTCCTCGAACCCAAGCCGTTTTCGATCGGCGTACGTATCGAGCATCCGCAAAGCTGGATCGACCAGGCCCGCTTCGGGGCGTGCGCCGGCCATCCCGACCTGGGCGCGGCGGCCTATACGCTGTCGCACCATTGCGCCAACCAGCGCACCGTCTACAGCTTCTGCATGTGTCCGGGCGGCACGGTGGTGGCGGCGACGTCCGAACCGGGCCGGGTCGCGACCAACGGCATGAGCCAATATTCGCGCAACGAACGCAACGCCAATTCCGGCATCGTCGTCGGCATCGATCCGGCGCGCGACTATCCGGGGCACCCGCTGGCGGGAATCGCGTTCCAGCGGCAGCTGGAGGAACGCGCCTATGCCGCGGGCGGCGGCGATTATCGTGCGCCGGCGCAGCTGATCGGTGATTTTTTGGCCGGGCGGCCATCGACCGCGCTGCGCAGCGTGCTGCCCTCCTACCGGCCTGGGGTGACACTGACCGACCTGTCCGAATGCCTGCCCGAATTCGCGATCACCGCGATGCGCGAGGCACTGGTCGCGTTCGGGCGGACGATTCCGGGCTACGACCATCCCGATGCGGTTATGACCGGGGTCGAAACCCGCACCTCGTCCCCGGTGCGGATCACGCGGGGGGAGGATTTCCAGAGCATCAACACCGCCAACCTGTTTCCGGCGGGCGAAGGCGCCGGCTATGCCGGCGGCATCCTGTCGGCGGCGGTGGACGGGATCAAGGTCGCCGAAGCGGTCGCCCGCGCCATGATCGCCAAAGGCTGAGGTCAGGCGATCGGCACGACCGGCGCGGCGACCGACAGCAACAGCGTGGAGACGAGCAGCGCACCGAACAGGGCGGCGACGTGCTGGCGAAGGGTTTCGGTACGGATCATGGTGGCTACTCCCTGGTGCCGTGCGAGCCATCTCGCCGGCTATGCACATTGCATTGCAGGGGGCGTGCCAATTAATATGTTATTGATTTGTAACAATAGTTTTTACAAAGTGCACGGTGTTGGCAATTCTTGCCGGTGCATTACCCCATTTATCAGCCATTTTCGCCAACCGATTGGTTGCGGCCATGGCGCTTCGCCTCGTACAAGAGGGCATCGACCCGCTCGATCGCCGACAACAGCCTTTCGCCCGGCGTCATCGTGACCAATCCGGCCGACAGGGTGATGCCGTTGACCAGCGTATCGCTCTCGCGCAGGCGATAGCGGCGCTTGCCGACCGCGATCCGCGCCTTTTCCAGGAGCGCCCGGGCCGCGCCGGTGCCGATGCCGGTGATCAGCACGGCAAATTCCTCCCCGCCATAGCGCGCGACCAGATGGCCGGGGCATTCGCGCGCCAGCGTCGTCCCGATGGCGCGCAACACGCGGTCGCCGACCGGATGGCCGTGCTGGTCGTTGATCGCCTTGAAATGATCGACATCGCACATCGCGATATGGACCGGCCCATGCTGGGCAGCCTCGACCGCTTCCTCGAAGGCGCGGCGATTGGGCAGGTCGGTCAGCGGGTCGCGGCGCGCATCGTCATGCGCGGCGGCCAGTTGTTCGCGCAGGTCGCTCGCCTCGCGCGTCGCCTGTTCCAGCCGCGCCTCGGCAATCTCGACCCGCGCGCGCATCGCGGCGGTGATCCGTGCCAGTTCGGCAACGGCGGCATCGGTGCTGGCGATGGGGGTCGAGCGTTGCAACGCATCGGCGCTGGCGGCCAGGTCGCGGCCGAAATCCTGCGTTTCGCTGCGGATTTCCGACACCATCGTCGCAAAGCCCGCGACCTGGCGCAGCGTTTCGGTGACCAAAGCTTCGGCGGCGGCGATGTCCGGTTCGGGGGTCGCGGGAGCGGTCGGCGTCACGGGCGGAGCATTGGGTCGCCCGGCGGCGACATCCGCCGCCCCGTCGATCGCATTGCCCAACTGTTCGACCTCGCCGCCGGTCAGGCGGATGCCGCCATCGGTCCGCCGCGCAACCTCCAGCGCCAGCGCGCCCGCCGGTTCGCTGACGACGCGGTAGGCGAAGCTGTAGTTGAGCGGCGTGGGATCGAGCCGCTGGTCCTCCAGAAAAGCGAGGACGGCATGGATCAGACCGTGTCCGGCCGATGCCCCACCGTCGCCGATTTTTTCCAGATACACGCCCGGCCCCTCTGCCCCCACCCCGCACCCGATGTGCCGGATTGTACGGAATGGGCGTAGCGCGCCTTTGCTAAAATCGGGTTTCGCGGAAATTTACCCTAAATCCACGATTGCGGCGGGCGGCTCAGCCGCGCCTGCCCAACGCGCGCACCGCCTCCAAAGTCGAGCGGACATGATCGGCCGGGTTCATGTCGGAATGGACGAAGGCGATCTTGCCATCGCGGTCAATGACATAGCTGGTGCGCGTGGTCATGGTGCGCGGCTTGCCATCGGCACCCGCCGGGCGGTTGAGGGCCACGTCGAATCCCTGGATCACGCGCGGCCCCGCGCTCGCGACAGCGAACCGGCCGGCGCAATGGGCCTTCGAAAATTCCTGCAGCTTGCCGATATCGTCGGCCGACATGCCGATGACGGTCGCGCCGGCCGCCTTGAAATCGTCGACCGCGTCGGCGAACGCCTTTGCCTCCGCATTGCAGCCGCCGGTGAACGCCGCCGGGAAGAAATAGAGCACCACCGGACCTTTACGCAGCTGCGAGCGCAGGTTGAGCGTGAACGCCTTGCCGGCGATCGCGGCCTTGGTCGTGAAGTCGGGCGCGCGAGCACCGGGCGCCAGCGCGGCGGACAGCGGGGCAGCGAACGGCAGGGTCAGGGCAGCGGCGAACAGGGCGAGACGCATCGAGTAGGTTCCTTGCGCGAAGTTGCCTCATTCTAGCAGCTTGGCCGCGGCGCGCCAGCGGCTGGCCTCAGCGGGTGAAGGCGACTCCCAGCCGCGCGCTGGACGAGCGCAGGGCGTAATCGTCGATCGCCTCGCCATAACCGGCAAAGGCCTGTCCGAAAACGTACAGACCGGTGCGCCCGACGGGAAAGGACAGGAACAGCTCGCCCGCGCGGCGGCTGCCCAGCGGATTGCGCAGCGTGGCGGCGATGCGCAGCCCGTCGACCTGTCCGATCGCGCCACCCAGCGACCAGTTGCCCCAATAACGGTCGAGATCGCGATAGCCGGTGCCGACATAGGTCCATGCCCTGGGCGTCGCCTCGACCCGCCAGTCGTCGCCCAGCGGCAGGACATAGCTGGCCGAAGCGAAGATCCGGTTCACGTCGATCGACCCGGCATCGCGCCCGTTCGAATCATGCGCATAGCCCGCCGCGGCGACGATCCGGTCGTCGATCTGCCGCTGATAATAGACTTCGGGGCTGTAGTTGGTCGATCGGAACGGCCCCGACGACCGGTCGATGGCCCAGAACATCGTCTGCGTCCACGCCAGCCGCACCCCGTCCAGCGCGCCGGCACCGTCGAACGGGCGGAAGGCGAGGCTCAGTTGCAGCTTGGCGCCGTCCGACCCCAGCCCGAACGCACCATAGATCGGTTGGTGCGGTTCGAACCGGGCGAGCAGGCCCGACGCCTGACCGCTCGCGGTCGCGACCACCGTTTCGCCCTTTGGCGAGGCCGGTGCCGAAGTCGCCGCGACCGCCACCGGGGCAATGCGGTAGCGGATCGCGCGGAAGCCGCCCGGCGCGACCCGGGCGGGGGCGGTGTCGACCGGCACGATCCTGAGCGGCACCTGATCGGCGGTGACGACCTCCATCGGCGCCGGCGTGGCGTCTGCCTCGCTCGCCCCTTCGTTCAGGACGAACACCGTCACGCCGCCTTCCGCCGCCGCGACCGAGGCGGGCGGTTCGGCGACGATGCGCAGTTGCGGCTGGGCGGCGGCGGCGAGCAGGGTGAGAGCGATCATGCACGTGATGTGACAGGCATTTGCGACAACCGCGAGCATCGTTTGCGCTTTGTCGGCGTCACCGCCTATCTGGGGGTTCCCAACGCAAAGGCCCGCCATGCCCGTCACCGCCGCCGACCTGACCCTTGCCGCCCAGCTGGCCGACGCCGCCGGCGCCGCGATCCGCCCGCGATTCCGCAGCAATTACGGGCTGGAGATCAAGGACGATGCCTCGCCGGTGACGCTGGCCGATCGCGAAGCGGAGGCGGCGATGCGTGCGATCATCGAGCGCGAACGCCCCTCGGACGGCATCCAGGGCGAGGAATATGGCGTGTCGGAGGGGACCAGCGGGCGCGTATGGGTGCTCGACCCGATCGACGGCACGCGATCGTTCATCGCCGGGCGGCCAATCTTCGGCACGCTGATCGCGCTGGTCGAGGACGGCTGGCCGGTACTGGGCGTGATCGATCAGCCGATCATCGGCGAACGCTGGGTCGGCGCGGTCGGGCGCGGCACGACCTTCAACGGGCAACCGGCCCGAACCCGTCGCTGTCGCGATCTTGCGGATGCGCTGCTGGCGACCACCAGCCCGGCGCTGTTCGACGACGGGCAGCTCCACGGGTTCGAACATGTCGAGGCCAAGGTCCGATCGACCGTGCTCGGCGGCGATTGCTATTCCTATGGCACGCTGGCGTCCGGCCATATCGACCTGGTGGTGGAGGCGGGGCTGAAGCTGCACGACTTCGCCGCGCTGGTGCCGGTCGTCGAGGGCGCGGGCGGCACGATGAGCGACTGGTCGGGCGATCCGCTCCATGCCGGCAGCATCGGTGAGGTCATTGCACTGGGCGACGCCGCGCGGCTGGAGGATGTCGTCGACCTGCTCGGCTGTCGCGGCCACTGACGATTTTCTTCGCAACCGGGCGCGCGCCGCATCGTTGGGACGGCACGCCCCCCTTTGCGAAGGATCACGTCATGGGATTGTTTTCCAAGGATATTGCGACGCTCGACGATCTGTTCGTCCATCAGCTGCAGGATGTCTATTATGCCGAGAACCAGATTCTGAAGGCATTGCCCAAGATGGCGGCCAAGGCGACCGACCCCGAATTGAAGGCCGGGTTCGAACGCCATCTGGCCGAAACCGAAGGGCAGATCCGCCGGCTGGAGCAGATATTCCAGCTGCACGGCGCGACCAAGAAGGCGGTCAGCTGCCCCGCCATCGACGGCATCATCAAGGAAGCGAACGAGGTTGCCGGTGAAATCGGCGACAAGAAGGTGCTGGACGCCGCGCTGATCGCCTCGGCACAGGCGGTCGAGCATTATGAGATCACCCGCTACGGCACGCTGATCGCCTGGGCTCGGCAGCTGGGCCGCGAGGATATCGCCGCGCTGCTCGCCGAAACGCTGGCCGAGGAACGTGCCACCGACGAGAAGCTGACGACCATGGCCGAGCACAAGGTCAATGCGCAGGCCGAACTGGCCGAGGCATGAGGTGGGCGGGGCGGTCGCGAGGCCGCCCCGGTTACTGCGGGCGACTGGTCAGGATCGGACGCCCGTTGCTGGGGCACACCGGCATCCCCATCAGTCCGCAACGCGGCGTTCCCTGCCGCAGGCCGTCGGCCTTGTGGTCGAATTCGGGCGTGTCGTCGTCGAGGCGATAGCGGTCGTTCTTGCGATCCGGACAGCCCAGTGCCCGGGGCGTCACGATGCAGTTGACCGGATCGGCGACGCCGAGCTTGGTCGGTGTTGGCGCCGCCTGCGCCATCATAAGCAGCACGGATAGCAACATCGACGCCCCCATCAAAGATCGTTCGTTCCGAACGTCTTGGCGAAACTTTGGTTGCTACCGCGCCAGCGGTCGCGCACGGCCGATGCTGCCGCCCCTGCGGGTCGAGGCGGTCACCCCGACAAAGCCACACCCTTGCAGGAACGCCGCGGTTCCGCAGGCCGGTTGCGGCACGGCGAGCAGGCGCTCCCGCTCGCCCAGCGCGTCGACCGCCTTGGGATCGCCTTCTGCCGGAGGGGTGACCAGCGGAACGCGGAACCGGTCGGCGGTCCGCGCGGCGCACACCACGATCTCGTCCGGATCGGCGTCGATGCGACAGGGCTGGACGACCTGGGTCATGCTGCGCGCCCGCGCCATCATCGCGGCGGCGGCTCCGCCATCCTGCGCCATCGCCAGAAGCATCGCCCACGCCGTCATGCCCGTGCCTTTCGTCGCCGATACACAAGGTTATCCACAACATCCCTTGCCCGACAAGGGCAGGTCGCCTATCGCCGCGTTTAATCCGTTTAACGGCCGGGAGCTTCGTCCAATGCAGCCTGTCAGCAACACCCTCGATCGCGTGCTCGTCCTCGAAATGGTGCGCGTCACCGAAGCGGCGGCGATCGCCGCGTCGACGCTGGTCGGGCGGGGCGACGAAAAGGCGGCCGACGCCGCCGCGGTCGAAGCGATGCGCGCCGCGCTGAACGAACTTTACATGGACGGCACCGTCGTCATCGGCGAGGGCGAGCGCGACGAGGCACCGATGCTGTTCATCGGCGAGAAGGTGGGCCTGGGCAAAGGCCCGGAGATCGACATCGCACTCGATCCGCTGGAGGGCACCACGATCTGCGCCACCGCCGGCCCGAACAGCCTGGCCGTGCTGGCGATCGCCGAAAAGGGCGGCCTGCTCAACGCCCCCGACGTCTATATGGACAAGATCGCCTGCGGTCCGGGCTATCCCGCCGGGATCATCGACCTCGACAAGTCGCCGACCGAAAATGTGAAGGCGGTGGCGAAGGCCAAGGGCGTCGATCCGCACGACATCATCGTCTGCGTCCTCAACCGTCCGCGCCACGAAGCGATGATCGCCGAACTGCGCGCGGTCGGCTGCGGCGTGATGCTGATCGGCGACGGCGACGTGGCCGGCGTGATCGCGACCAGCGACCCCGACACCACCATCGACCTCTATATGGGCCAGGGCGGCGCGCCGGAGGGCGTGCTGGCCGCCGCCGCGCTGCGCTGCACCGGCGGGCAGTTCAAGGGGCGGCTGGTGTTCCGCAACGACGACGAACGCGCCCGCGCGGCGAAGTGGGGCGTGACCGACCTCGACAAGCAGTACGACCTGACCGAACTGGCGCGCGGCGACTGCATTTTTGCCGCGACCGGCGTGACCGACGGGTCGCTGCTCGCCGGCGTCAAGCGGATGCCGGGCAAGATGACGACCGAGAGCGTCGTGATGCGCGCCAGCTCGGGCACGGTGCGCTGGGTGAAGGGCGAACACCGGCTGTAAGGGGCGGCTGCAAAGCAACCACCGTACCCCCGCGCAGGCGGGGGTCCAGGGTTCCACGCGCCGCGCTGCGTTGTTGGCTCTGGACCCCCGCCTGCGCGGGGGTACGCGATTCAGTATGGCCACGACCGCGCAACCCATGGGTTCACGCCGCGTTCAATGCGCCGATCCTACCCCTGCCCCATGATCTGGAGACGCCCCATTCGCCCGCTCGCGCTCGCGTTCGCCCTTGCCGCCCCCGTTGCCCTGCATGCGCAGGCACCGCAGAACGACCTTGCCTCGGTCCAGCGGCATCTGGCGGCGACGCAGACGATGACCGCGGATTTTTCGCAGACCGACCGCAACGGCCGGGTGCTGACCGGCAAGCTGACGCTGAAGAAGCCGGGCAAGATCCGCTTCCAATATGAGAAGGGCGTGCCGATCCTGCTCGTGTCGGATGGCAAGTCGCTCTACTTCCTCGATTATCAGGTCGGGCAGAAGCAGCGCTGGCCGATCGGCAACTCGCCGCTCGGCATCCTGCTGAACCCCGAACGCGATGCGTCGAAATTCGCGAAGGTCGTGCCGTCGAACGATCCGCGAATCGTCAGCGTCGAGGCCTATGATCCGAAACGCCCCGAATATGGCCGGATCACGATGATCTTCGCGCGACAGCCATCCGCGCCCGCCGGGCTGATGCTGCAGGGCTGGGTCGCGCTCGACGCGCAGGCGAATCGGACCACGGTGCGGCTGACGAATCAGCAGTTCAACTTGCCGGTCGCGGACAATGCCTTCCGCTTCAACGAACCGCGCCGCGTGCGCCGCTAACGCCTGATCCACTGACGTGGAGGCGGTACCGGCCCGCTCCCCCGCCCCGCCACCCGCGCAGTATCCTGACGGGTGACGGAGTGGGGGAGTGGGGGAGTGGGGGAGTGGGGGAGTGGGGGAGTGGGCCGGTACCGCACCATGGTTCAAAGCCAGCCAATACGGCCAAATTCCAAAAAATACGCATGACGTTCATCTTGGCGACAGGTTTCTGACCCTATGAACGTTTCTGCGGCGTTGGGGCGCGTCCGGGATTTTCCCCCCTGTTGCCCGGGTCTCCAACGCCCGCCTGCGTGACCAACGCTAGGTCGGCCCTCGCTCCATGCCCCCGGAGCGGGGGCCTTTCCTTTTGCGCCGTCCGCCATCTGGCGCGAGCGCATTTGCGGCGATACAGGCGGTGGCCATGGACACGCTTTCGGTCGCTTCGTGGAACATCAATTCCGTCCGCTTCCGCATGGACATTGTCGAAAAATTCCTGCGCGAGGCGCAGCCCGACGTGCTGTGCCTGCAGGAGACGAAGGTGGTGAACCAGGATTTCCCGCACGATCCGCTGCGGCGGCTGGGCTATACCCATATCGCGATCAACGGGCAGCGGATGCACCACGGGGTCGCCGTCGTGTCGAAGGTGCCGCTGGCCGAGGATGACCGGCTCGACTGGCAGGCCAATGGCGAGGCGCGGCATATCGGCGTGCGGCTGGCCAATGGGCTCAGGATCGAGAATGTCTACATCCCGGCGGGCGGCGACGTGCCCGACCGCGAGGTGAATCCGAAGTTCGGGCAGAAGCTGGACTTCATCGAACGCATGACGACGTGGTCGGCGGGGCTGGCGGGCATCCCGACGCTGCTGGTCGGCGACTTCAACATCGCGCCACTGGAAAGCGACGTGTGGAGCCACAAGCAGCTGCTCGACGTCGTCAGCCATACCCCGATCGAGGTCGAGGCGCTGGGCCGGTTGCAGGCGGCGAACGACTGGGTCGATCTGGGGCGGCAGTTCATTCCGGCGCCCGAGCGGCTGTTCACCTGGTGGAGCTACCGCGCGAAGGACTGGGCGGCGTCGGATCGCGGGCGGCGACTCGACCATATGTGGGCCAGCCGCGACGTGGCGGCCAAGGCGACGGCGCACCGCGTCCACGAGGATTGCCGCAACTGGCTGAAGCCCAGCGACCATATCCCGATCGTCACCGAGTTCGCATTTTGAGCGAAACCCGCGACGTTGCCCGCGCGATCGATGCGCTTCGCCGCGGCTGGGCGATCGCGATCGCGGCGCCCGGCGAGACGGCGCTGACGCTGTTGCCGATCGAGACGGCGGACGCCGAACGGCTGGCGCGGTTCGACCCCGTTGGTCAGGCGCATATCCTGTTGTCGTTCGGGCGGGCGGAAACGCTGCGCATCGTCAACCAGCGCGCGGCGGCCGAGCCAGACCAGCCGGTGTCGATCCGGCGCGAGGCATGGACCGATTTCGCCGCCGCGACCGCGCTGGCCGATCCGCAGCTCGATCTCGCCACGCCGATGAAGGGGCCGTTTCGCGGGATCGACTCGCCCGCCCCGCTTGCCGCCGCCGCCGCGCTGCGGCTGGCGCGAGTCGCGGGGCTGCTGCCGGCCTTCTTTGCGGGTGGTACGGGCGCCGAGGTGACGATCACTCCGGCGGCGATCGACGCGCATGAGGATGCGAACCGGTTGGCCATCGTCGCGCGGGCGAAGCTGCCGGTGGCAGGTGCCGAGCAGAGCGAGATCGTCGCCTTCCGCACGCCCGATGCGGCGGGCGAGCATGTCGCACTGGTCATCGGCCAGCCCGACGGGCGCCCGCCGCTCGTCCGGCTGCACAGCGAATGCCTGACCGGCGATGTGCTGGGCAGCCTGAAATGCGATTGCGGGCCGCAGCTGCACGCCGCGATCCACGCCATATCGCACGCGAACTGGGGCATCCTGCTGTATCTGCGGCAGGAAGGGCGCGGAATCGGACTGGTCAACAAACTGCGCGCCTATGCGTTGCAGGACCAGGGATTCGACACGGTCGACGCCAATACCCGGCTGGGCTTCGCGATCGACGCGCGCGATTTCGGGGTGGCGGGGCGGATGCTGTCGTTACTGGGCCAGCGGCAGATTCGCCTGCTGACCAACAACCCGGCCAAGGTCGCCGGGCTGGAGGCGACCGGCATCACCGTGGTCGAACGGGTTGCACACCATCTCCCCCCCAACCCCCACAACGAACGCTATCTGGCAACCAAGCGCGACCGGACCGGGCATCAGTTGTAACTACCTGATCCCCCGTCTGGCAGCGAGCGAGTAGCTACCGGCTCTCCGACTGCAGATAGGCGATCAGATCGGCGCGCTCCATCGGGTCGCGCACGCCGGCAAAGGCCATGCGCGTGCCCGGCACCACCCCCGCCGGTGCGGCGAGCCATGCGTCCATCCGCGCCGCATTCCAGCGTCCGCCATGGTCGATCAGCGCCTGGGTATAGCCGAAGCGCGGGTTGCTCGCGACGGCGCGGCCCATCATGGCGTGGAGGTTGGGACCGGCGAGCGACTGCCCGCCTGCGCCGATGGTATGGCATGCCGCGCACTGTCCGAACGCGCGGCGGCCGGCATCGACATTAGCGACCCGCAGCAGCGCGGCCAGATCGGGGTTCGGTCCGACGCTGCGCAACCGTCCGGCCCGGTCGGCATCGCCGCCGCCGCAGCCGGCCAGCAGCAGCAACGCAACCATCGCCAGCCGTCGCATCAGCGGTTCCGGCGGAGCGTTTCCCACGCAATCCGCTGCAACGCGACCGCCTGGTTCCCGGTCAGGCCGAGATCGGCGGCCGAGCGTTCCTTCGCACCCAGGCGGCGGACGTCATAGCCGGTGACGCGACCGAAGACGGCCAACGCCTCCAGATAATAGCCGGCGGTGCTGCCATGATAATGATCGTCGGCCCACAGCCCGAGCTTGCCGGGATCGATCCCGTCATAGGGGTTGGCGTCCGCCACCCCGGTTGCGATCGCGCGGTTCCACGCCAATCCCACGGGGATCGTGCCCGAGATTCCCGGGGTCGTCCGCGCGACTCGGCGATTGGCGGCGGCCAGGTCCTGCGCCATGGTCGCGATCGGCTTGCCCGACCAGCGGCTGCCGGAACGATAGGTCAGGTCGGCGCGCGACCAGGTTTCGACCAGCTTCACCTGCGCCCTGGGATTGCGCGCGCGGACCAGCGCCGCCAGCTGGCCGGCGGCAATGCCATGCCGCGTCGCATCGCCCGGCTTTTCCGCGTCGAGCGTCGAATAGCCCTGCAGGATCACCACGTCCCAGCGCCGGTCGATCGCCGCGCGCTTGTTGGCGTAATGGAACGCCAGATCCTTGCCCGGCGAGGTTTCGAGCGACACCGTCCAGTCGAGCCCGGCCTGTTCGGCGAAGCTGCGAAACAGCGCGGGCACGCCACCAATCCCGTCGCGGTTCAGGTCGGTTACGCTGGCGGGGCGGTAGTGTTCAACCGGCGAGCCTGCGCCGAAGGTAAAACTGTTGCCGATGAACAGGATGTCGCGGGCGGCAGCGGGCGCGGCGACGAGCAGGAGGGCGACGACGCCGGAGAGAAAGCGAACCATCGCGGCGCTATAGCCGATCGCCACGGGGCGGCCCACCCCGGCGTCAGGCGGCGGCCGCCGCCGCGAATTCGCCACGCAGATCCTCGATCGTGTCGTTCAGATGCCGGGTGAGCATCGCCTGCACCGTGTCGGCATCGCGCGCCAGCCACGCCTCCAGCAAGGCGCGATGTTCCTCCTGCGCGCGGTCGCCGCGGCCGGCGGGACGGAGGTGCGCCACGACATAGCGTTCGGCGAGCACCGACAGCCGCTGCACCAGCTCGATCGTCAGGTCGCGCCCGGCGGCGGCCACCAGCGCGGCGTGGAAGGCGCGGTTGCGCGCCGCCGCGTCGAGCAGGTCGGCGTCGCTGCCATCCTTCAGCCGGTCGAACGCCTCGACCGCTGCCGCGCGGTGGCGATCATCGGCATGGCGCGCGGCATAGGCGGCGGCGCTCGGTTCCACCGCGATGCGCAGTTCGTAGATTTCCTCGGCCTGCAACGCCGACATCGGCCGCACGGTATAGCCGCGATTGGCCTGTCCGGCGACGAGGCCTTCCTGTTCGAGGCGGGCGAGTGCCTCGCGAAGGGGAATCTTGCTGACGCCCAGTTCGCTGGCTAGCGCATCCTGCCGGATCGGCACGGTTTCGGGCAGCGCGCCGCTGACGATACGTTCCCGCACGATTTCGAACACGCGATCGGACAGGGTTCGAACGAGAATGGTCACGCTGCATTCCTTTGCGAAGCGGTCCGTTGCCGGCGCGCGGGGTGAGGTCGCCCGTCACCGGGTCATCCGAAAGTAGTACATATTCAAAAACTACTAGTGCAGGCAATCCCTTGTGACAGCGGTTACCCCAACCGGATCGATGGCATCGATTGCACGGACCGGCGCAGGGCGCTTGTCGCGTGGCGGGCGTCGTGAAACGATATCGGCCGATGGTTGCGTTCCACCGGTCGATTCCGCTTGCCCTGTTGCTGTTGTCCGCCTGTGTCGGTGGCGAACGCCGCGACGCCCCGCCCCCGCCCCGTCCCATTGCGCAGCGCCCGTCGGGTCCGGTGACGCTGCCGGGCGCGACGCCGCGCGATACGCAGCAATGCTTCGCCGACCTGTCGCGGGCCGAGGTGCGGTTCAGCCCGCTGCCCGATCGCGACTATGGATCGGGCTGCGTCGTGCTGGGCGCGGTGCAGCTGCTCGATATCGGCACACCGGTTTCGGGGTTGAAGGCGATACGCTGTCCGGTGGCGCGCGCGTTGGTCGGCTGGGTCCGGCACGGCGTCCGGCCCGCCGCACGGCAGATCCTGGGCAGCGAGGTGGTCCGGATCGATAGCTATGGCACCTATGCCTGTCGCGGGATCATCGGCGGCAGCGCAGGCTCCGCCGGGCGGGTGTCGGAACATGGCCTGGCAAATGCCGTCGATATCGGCAGCTTCACCCTGGCCGACGGACGGCGAATCGTGCTGGAGCGCGACTGGAACAGCACCGACCCGCAGGTGCGCGAGTTCCTGCGCATCGTGCACCGATCGGCCTGCAAACGGTTCGTCACCACGCTCGGCCCCGACTATAACGCCGCGCACCGCAACCACTTCCATCTCGACATGGGCGGGCGGCCGCTGTGCCGATGATGCAAGGCGCTTGCCGCTGTTCGCAGGCGTGCTTACAACTTCGCCACCTATGACCGATACAAAAGTACCGTCCCGCGTGTTCCGCGGGGCCAAGCAGGAAGCCGAAGCGGCCCGCGCGCAGCTGTCGACCCCCCAGACCGAACATCCCGCCTATCGACTGGCGTTCCAGGACATGGAGTTCCTGTTGCGCGAGGATTTGCGGCCGGTGCGGTTCCAGCTCGAGCTGCTCAAGCCCTCGCTGCTGCTCGACGAGGCGAACATCGCCTCGACCTTCGTCATCTACGGTTCGGCGCGCATTCCTGAGCCGGAAAAGGCCGAAGTGCTGCTCGACCTGGCGCAGGACGACAAAGCGCGCGCCATCGCCGAGCGGATCGTCGCCAAGTCGCATTATTACGACGTGGCGCGCGAGCTTGCCTTCCACGCCAGCCAGTTTCCCGACGATCTGAACGGCAAGCGCCACTTCGTCGTGTGTTCGGGCGGCGGCCCGTCGATCATGGAAGCGGCCAATCGCGGCGCGAACGAGGCCGGGGCCGAATCGATCGGGTTGAACATCGTCCTGCCGCATGAGCAGGCGCCGAACCCGTACGTCACCCCGGCGCTGTCGATGCAGTTCCATTATTTCGCGCTGCGCAAGATGCACTTCCTGCTGCGCGCCCGCGCGGTGGCGGTGTTCCCGGGCGGATTCGGCACGTTCGACGAGAGTTTCGAGCTGCTGACCCTCATCCAGACCGGCAAGATCGAGCCGATCCCGGTGCTGTTCTATGGCCGCGAATTCTGGGACCGGGTCGTCAACTGGGACGCGCTGGTCGAGGAAGGCGTAATTTCGGAACGCGATCTCGACCTGATCACCTTCGTCGAGACGGCGGAGGAAGGCTGGAACGTCGTCAAGAAGTTCTACGAGGATCGGAAGTAGGGCGCATCCTCTCGCTCGATAGCGTACCCCCGCGCAGGCGGGGGTCCAGGGCGGCACACGCAACCCGTTGTTTTGCTTGACCCTAGACCCCCGCCTGCGCGGGGGTACGGTTTGAGGGTGACGTCAATTGCAGCGGTCAGCGCGCCAGCGCCTCGGCGATCAGCTTGCGGGTGTTGTCGATGCCGTAGAGCGCGATGAAGCTGCCCATGCGCGGGCCCTGGGCCGTGCCGAGCAGCGTTTCGTAGCAGGCCTTGAACCAGTCCCTGAGCGACTCGAACCCGGCGGTCTTGCCGATCTCGTACACCGCGTTTTGGATATCCTCCGCACTCGCATCGGCGGGCATCGCCGCCAGATCGGCGTCGAGTCGTTCGAGCGCGGCGCGTTCGACCTCGGTCGGGGCGCGGCGTTCGGGCTTGTCGGCCACGTCGCGGACATAGGCCAGCGCATGGTCGATCAGCGCGTCGAGCGCCGGATAGCGCTCGGCGCTGGCATCTTTGACATAGTTGGCGAGATAGCCCCACACCTGCGGCTTGGTCGCCTCCCCCATCACGCCGACGAGGTTGAGCAGCAGGCCGAAGGTGACCGGCAACGTCTCCGCCGGCGGCGGGCCGCCATGGATGTGATGGACCGGGTTGCCCAGCTTCTGTTCGATCGGCTGCGCATCGTAATTGGCGCGGAACTGCCAATATTCGTCGATCGCGCGCGGGATCACGCCCAGATGGAGCTGCTTGGCCTTTTTCGGTTCGCGATAGGCGTAGAAGGCGACGCTTTCCGGCGGGCCATAGGTCAGCCATTGTTCGAGGCTGAGGCCGTTGCCCTTCGACTTCGAAATCTTCTGCCCATGTTCGTCGAGGAACATTTCGTAGTTGAAGCCCTCGGGCGGGCGGGCGCCCAGCACGCGGGCGATCTTCGACGACTGGGTGACCGAATCGATCAGGTCCTTGCCGGCCATCTCGTAATCGACGCCCAAGGCGACCCAGCGCATCGCCCAGTCGACCTTCCATTGCAGCTTCGCGCCGCCCGACAGGATCGATTGTTCGACGCGGGTGTCGCCGTCCATGAACGCGACCATGCCGGTATCGGCGTCCAGCACCTCGACCGGCACCTGCAGCACGATGCCGCTGGTCGGCGAGATCGGCAGCACCGGCGAATAGGTCGCACGGCGTTCGGCGCCCAGCGTCGGCAGCATGATGTCAAGGATCGCCTGCATGTTGCGCAGCACGTCCTTCAGCGCCTCGTCGAACTTCCCGCCGCGATAATAATCGGTCGACGACGCGAACTCGTACTCGAAGCCGTACTGGTCGAGGAATGCGCGCAGCCGGGCGTTGTTGTGCGCGGCGAAACTCGAATGCGTCCCGAACGGATCGGGAATCTCGCTCAACGGCTTGCCGAGATGGCCGCGCAGCATGTCGCCGTTCGGCACATTGTCCGGCACCTTGCGCAGGCCGTCCATGTCGTCCGAGAACGCGATCAGCCGGGTCGGCTGGTCCGACAGTTCCTCGAACGCGCGGCGGACCATCGTCGTGCGCAGCACTTCGTTGAAC
Organism: Sphingomonas hankookensis; assembly: GCF_028551275.1. NCBI lineage: Bacteria > Pseudomonadati > Pseudomonadota > Alphaproteobacteria > Sphingomonadales > Sphingomonadaceae > Sphingomonas > Sphingomonas hankookensis. Next base: position 560,907 of record NZ_CP117025.1, on the reverse strand, counting down.
GTGCCGATATGCGGCAGGCCCGACGGGCCATAGCCGGTTTCGAACAGGATCGGCGCACCGCCCGGCTTTCCGTCCGGATAGCGCTTCAACAGCTTGCGCGCCTCTTCATAGGGCCAAGCCTTTGAAACCATTGCTGCGTTGCGAAGTTCTGCGTCGATCATCCGGTCCAGATACGCGGTAAGTGGAATAATTTCCACCTGTTGCGACGCAACCTTGGCCCGTGTCGGGCGTAGCGTCCGACGATGATCGTATCCGACGCCCCCCGCCTGTCCCGCATCGTCGCCGAAGTCTGGAAGCCGGCGCTCGCCCTGTTCATCTGGGACGTGATCGTCACCGTCGTCTATTTCGTGCTGCCGTTCAAAGCGCCGTCGTTGCCGTTGACCATCTTCGGTTCGGCCCTGGCGCTGTTCCTCGGCTTTCGGGTCAATTCGGCCTATGCGCGCTGGTGGGAAGGGCGCTCGCTCTGGGGGCTGATGATCAACGCATCGCGCAACCTGGCGCGTGGCGCGATCGCCTTCATCGGTCCGGAGGATGAAGGGCCGAAGCGCGACCTGAAACGGTCGATCGCGCTGCGCCATATCGCCTATGTGAATGCGCTGCGCTGCCAGTTGCGGCGGCTGGATTCGAAGGACGACGTCCACCGCTTCCTGTCGCGCGAAGAGGCGGGTGAGCCGCTCGGCCGGACCAATGTCGCCAACGGGCTGCTCGACGGCACCGGCGCCCGCATCGGCGAGGCGCAGCGGCGCGGCTGGATCGACAGCATCCAGCAGACCAGCCTCGAAAGCGTGCTGATCGATATCGCCAATGCGCAGGGCGGGATGGAGCGGATCAAGAACACGCCGCTGCCGGTGCAATATCGCTTCCTGCCGTCGCTGTTCACGCGGCTGTTCTGCATCGTCCTGCCGATCGGGCTGGTCGAGACGCTGGGCATTGCGACGCCGCTCGGCTCGGGTCTTGCCGGGCTGATGTTCCTGGCGGTGTTGCAGATCGGCGAGGATCTGGCCGATCCGTTCGCCAATACGGTGCACGACCTGCCGCTGACCGCGATGTGCCGGACGATCGAGATCGACCTGTTGCAGGCGATCGGCGATTCGGCGCCCGAACCGCTGAAACCCGAAAAGGGCGTGCTGTGGTAAGGGAACGGGCAAGCGGCTGAAACGATTGAGCCGTCCAGAGAGGATAGCCGATGGCCGACGAGCACAAACCGACGAAGAAGATGGCGGCGAACGCCGAAAAGGGCCTGAAGCTGCGCGACAAGTTCGATCGCGGCGGGACCGAGGTCGGCGTAAAGCGGGCGAAGCAGATCGCCGATGGCGGGCCGATGTCGGACGCCGACGTCAAATCGATGCACAGCTATTTCGCGCGGCACAAGGTCGACAAGGATACGAAGGCGCATAGCTGGGGCGACGACAACGATCCGTCGGCAGGGTATATTGCTTGGCTGTTGTGGGGCGGTGACGAGGGTCGCGACTGGGCGGAGCGGCAGCGGGAGAAGATCGGCGACTAAGCTCCTCCCCATTCATGGGGAGGGGGACCATCCGAAGGATGGTGGAGGGGGCGGGCGGCGCAACGTTACCCTTCCGTATGTGGACCGACCCCTCCACCTGCTTCGCTGGTCCCCCTCCCCGTGCCGGGGAGGATTTGGCGCGTTCCGCTTCCGTTCTGGCGCGTAGATCGGTAAGGCGGTTCCATGCTCCCCTATCCCGCCCTGCACGCCAGCCATTCGGGCGTCTGGATCGCGACCCGCGACGGCACGCGCGAGGTCAGCCGGGGGGAGGCGATCGCGCTGGTCGCGGATACGCCGACGATCGTGCTCAACGCGCCGCTGATCGGGCAACGGCTGGGCTATGCCGAGCTGTCCGGGCTCGACCTATTGGAGCTGTTTGCCTTCGTCCATCCCGCGCGCTTCGCGGTGCCGACGCCCAAGGGGATCGCGCAGGCGCTCGACCTGCCGCTGCCGGCGGACGAAGCGGGCATCGCCGACCTGTTGCGGCGGGCGGCGGCGGCGCTGATCGCGACCGCGTCTGCGCCCTGGGCCGAACAGGAAGGCGCGTGGACCGCCGCGCGGTCGCTGTTCCGGCTGCGCTGGCCCTGGGCACCGGCGCTGGGGCAGGTGCTGCCCAAGCCGGATACCGCCGAACGCTGGCTGTTCAGCAAATTGCCTGAATGGGAGGAGGCGCCGCCGCGTGCCCATCCGCGCACGGTGACGCTGGCACCCGATGCGGTTGCCGAGCGGCTGGCGAGCCTGACCGGGAGTGCGGCGGAGGCACGGCCGGGACAGCGCGCCTTTGCCGCTGCCGCCGCCGTTGCCTTTGCCCCGCGCGTGGCGCGCGACACGCCCAATCTGGTGCTGGCGGAGGCCGGGACCGGCATCGGCAAGACCTTGGGCTATCTCGCCCCCGCGTCGCTCTGGTCCGAGACCGCCGATGGCGCGGTGTGGGTATCGACCTTTACCAAGGCGTTGCAACGCCAGCTGGCGCAGGAAAGCACCCGTGTCTTTCCCGATCCCGCCGTGCGCCGCGCGAAGGTGGTGACGCGCAAGGGGCGCGAGAATTATCTGTGCCTGCTGAACCTCGAGGACGCGCTGCAGGGCGGGTTTCAGGGGCGGGCGGCGGTGCTGGCGCAACTGGTCGCGCGCTGGGCGGCATACAGCGCCGATGGCGACATGGTCGGCGGCGACCTGCCCGGCTGGCTGCCGACGCTGTTCCGGCGCAACGGGTCGACCGCGCTGACCGACCGGCGGGGCGAGTGCATCTATGCCGGCTGCCCGCATTACCGCAAATGCTTCATCGAACGCGCGGCGCGGGCATCGGCGCAGGCGGATATCGTCATCGCCAACCATGCGCTGGTGATGGTCAACGCCGCGCGGGGACGCGAAACCGGCACGCGGCCGACACGCTATGTCTTCGACGAGGGCCATCACCTGTTCGAGGCGGCCGACGCGATGTTCTCCGCCGCGCTGACGGGCATGGAGGCGATCGAGATCCGCCGCTGGGTGCTGGGGCCGGAAGGCGGCGGGCGCGGGCGGCGGCGGGGACTGGCGGCGCGGCTGTCCGATGTCGCGAGCTATGACGCAGCGGGCGGCGAGGCGGTTGTGGCGGCGGTCGATGCCGCGCGACTGCTGCCGGCCGAGGGGTGGCTGTCGCGGATTCAGGAAGGCAATCCGTTCGGGCCGGTCGAGGAACTGCTCGCCTGCGTCCGCGGTGCGGTCTTCGCCCGCGCGAAGGATGGCGAGGCGGGCTATGGGCTGGAGACCGAACTCAGCGAACCGCCGCCCGAGCTGGTCGATGCCGCCGGCCCGGCCGCGCAGGCGCTGGACGCGCTGCTGCGGCCCCTCATAGCGCTCGGCAAGCGGCTGGAGGCGGTGCTGACCGAAGGGCCGGACTGGATGGACGGGCCGGCGCGGGCGCGGATCGAGGGGGCGATCGCTTCGCTTGGCTGGCGGGCGGAGACGGTCGCCGCATGGGGTCGGCTGCTCGCGCGGATCGGCGGGCCGGTCGATCCCGATTTCGTCGACTGGATGACGGTCGACCGGGTCGAGGGCCGCGAATATGACATGGGCCTGCATCGCCATTGGCTCGACCCCAGCCGCCCCTTCGCCGAAAAAGTGCTGAAGCCCGCGCATGGCGTGCTGGTTACCTCCGCTACCTTACGCGCCGGCGGCGACTGGGACGTGGCAGATGCGCGCGTCGGCGCGCCGCACCTGCTGCGCCAGCCGAGCCATTTCGAGGCGGTCAGCCCGTTCGCCTACGCGCGACAGGCCGAGGTGCTGATCGTCACCGATGTGAAGCGCGGCGACCTGCCCGCGCTCGCCAATGCCTATGGCCGACTGATCGTTGCGGCCGGCGGCGGCACGCTGGGACTGTTCACCGCGATCCGACGGCTGCGCGGCGTGCATGCGCGGATTGCCGACCGGTTGGCGCGTGACGGGCTGCCGCTCTATGCCCAGCATGTCGATCCGATCGATACCGGCACGCTGGTCGATATCTTTCGCGACGATCCGCGCGCCTCGCTGATCGGCACCGATGCGCTGCGCGACGGGGTCGATGTGCCCGGCCATTCGCTGAGGATGGTGGTGATGGAGGGGGTGCCATGGGTGAAGCCCGGCGTGCTCCACGCCGCGCGCCGGCTGGCGGGGGGCGGCAGCGCCTATGACGACCGGATGGTCCGCGCGCGCCTCGCCCAGGCGTTCGGGCGGCTGATCCGCCGCGCCGACGATCGCGGGCTGTTCGTGCTGCTGTCGGCCGCCATGCCATCGCGGTTGCTCGGCGCGTTTCCCAAAGGAACACCGGTCATCCGCTGCACGCTGGACGAGGCGGTCGCGCGCGCTCTTTCCTTGGGAGCCGAAGTCGGGCATGGGGCGCAGGCCCTGCCGATGGAGCCGCCGCTATGAAGACGCTGACGCTGCTGCGCCATGCCAAGTCGGGCTGGGACGATCCGGCGCTCAGCGATTACGAACGGCCCCTCAATGCCAAGGGTGCACGCGCCGCGACCGCGATGGGTGCCCATGCGCGACAGGCCGGGCTGACCTTCGACACGGTGGTTGCCAGTTCGGCGAAGCGGGTGGTCGAGACGCTCGACCATTTCCGGCGTGGGTTTGGCGCGATGCCTGAGGCCCGCCACGATCGCACGCTCTACCTCGCCTCGGCCGGCACGATGCTCGACGTCATCCGCGCGTTGCCCGCCGATGCGGAGCGCGCGCTGCTGGTCGGGCATAATCCGGGGCTGGAAGACCTCGTCCTGCTGCTGTCGGCGGATAGCAATCCGTTGCGCGGGGCGGTGGAAGAGAAATTCCCGACCGCCAGCGTCGCGGTGCTCGAGCTGGACGGCGACTGGGCCGGAGCATGCGACGGGTGCGGGCACCTGACGAGCTTCGTGCGCCCGCGCGATCTCGATCCGTCGCTGGGGCCGAATCACGATTAGGCGATGAAAGCGATCGGTACGGTTCACGTTCGTTGCGTGGCACCGGTCACCGCGCTACGCCCTTGGACGTGAAGGATCGTCCGGCCGACCCGTATCAAGCGCGCGTCGCGATTTGCGAATTGCTGCACCGCGTCGGTACGGCGGACCGTGCAGCTTTGGGGCAGCTGTACGAACTCACCGCATCGTCGCTGTTCGGCATCTGCTTACGAATCTGCCAGGAACGCAGTGCGGCCGAAGACGTCCTGCACGAGGTTTTCCAGCTGATCTGGAACCGGGCGGGCACCTTCGTGCCGACCGCGGCGCATCCGATGTCGTGGTTGGGAACGATCGCCCGCAACCGGTCGATCGACTGGGTGCGCGGGCATGGCAAGCGGCGGATGCGGCCGATCGAAGATGCAGACCAGATTGCCGACGACACGCCCGACCAGCTCGCCGTCCTCGAGCGCACGGAGGAAGCGCAGCGTCTGTACGATTGCCTCGATGCGCTAGAGCCTCGGCAGCGCGATACCCTTCGTACCGCATTTTTCGGCGGATTGACCTACGCCCAGCTGGCCGAGGACAAGGGCGTACCCGAACCGACGGTACGCAGCTGGGCACGTCGTGGCCTGCTCAATTTGCGGGGATGCGTCCGTGACGCCTGAGGATCAAGCGCTTGCCGGCGAACTGGCATTAGGGCTGCTCGATGGAGAGGAACGCGCACAGGCTCTGCGCCGGACGCTGTCCGATCCGGACTTTGCGCGCGAGGTCGAATGGTGGCGCGCGCATTTCGCTACGATGCTCGCCGAGGTTCGGCCGGTTCCCGCGCCGCAGGGACTGATCGACAACATCGGCGCACCGTCATTACCGAAACCGCGCAACCGCCTGCGACTGGTCGTTCCGGCCGCGCTCACCGCTGTCGCCGCAGCCGCCTTGTTGATGATCCTGCGCCCGACCCCAACCGTATTGCCGCCGGTCGACCGATCGCCGGCGGTGACGTTGCTTGCCGCACTGCAATCGTCGGATGGTGCAGGAACGCCGATCAGCGCGATCGTCGATCGTGGAGCGGGGCAGATCCGGGTGGTTGCGACCGGTATCGCACCCGCAGGCAAGGCCGCGCAGCTCTGGGTCATTCGCGATGGCGTGCCCCGTTCGCTCGGGCTGTTGTCGGACACGGGAACGACTCGTCTTGCATTGACAGCGACTGAGCGGGAGGCGTTGCAGGCAGGATTAGTGCTTGCCATCTCGATCGAGCCTCCGGGCGGATCGCCGCAGGCGACACCGACAGGCCCGGTCGTCGCCAGCGGACCGCTGACCGCGATCTGATCCTCAGCGCGCCGCCAGCCGCCGCGCGAAATAGACCTCGACCGCGCGTTCCACGCTTTTGGCGATCGCGCGGCGACCCTCGACCGAATCGAGCCGCTGGGCGTCCGCTTCGTTCGACAGATAGCCGGTTTCGAACAGGATCGAGGGCAGGTCGGGCGCTTTGAGCACCATCAGCGACGCCATGCGGTGATAATTGGGCTTGAGCGGTATGACGCCGGTCGCTTCGCGGCCCAGCAGCCGGGCGAAGCCAGCCGAGGCGTTCATCGTCTCGCGCTGGGTCAGGTCGATCAGGATCGACGAGATATCGGCGCTCTGGCGGCCGAGATCTACGCCGGCGAGGATGTCGGCCTTGTTCTCACGCGCGGCGAGGCGCGCGGCCTCGCGGTCGGAGGCGACTTCGGACAGGGTATAGATGCTGGCGCCGGTCGCCTGCGGGTTATCGGCGCTGTCGCAGTGGATCGAGATGAACAGGCTGGCCCCCAGCCGCCGCGCGATCGCATAGCGTTCCTGCAGCACGAGGAATTCGTCGCGGTCGCGGGTCAGCGCCACGCGTACCCGCCCGCTCGCCAGCAGCACGTCGCGCACGGCGCGCGCGGTCTTCAGCGTCAGGTCCTTTTCCTGCATCCCGCCATGGGGTGAGATGGCACCCGGATCATGCCCGCCATGGCCGGCATCGATCACCACCAGCGGCCGGTCGACATCCCCTTCGATGCGGGGCAGGCGATGGCCGCGACGACGGGCGGGGATCGGGACCGACGCAGTCGCGCGCTGGCGCCGGTCGACGATCATCGCCGCTGAGGACGATGCAGGCACCACGGTCGCCATCGCGATCTGCGGCTGGAACCGCATCCGCCCGGCGGTGGTCGCGCGGGCATAGCGCTGGGGCGCGGCGTTGCTGAGCGTCAGGGTGAGCCGCCGCCCGTCATCCGAAAAGCGCCCGGCGGTGACGATCAGCGGCCGGTCGAGATCGAACACGATCCGGCTGCCGCCCTCGCGCGTTCCCTGACGCACCGCCCGCACGCCGCCGCCCGATTCGCTGCGCCCGCCCGGACGCACGCCGTCTAGGTCGACGACGAGGCGGTCGGGCCCGGCGAGCACGAAGCTGGACGCGGCGGTAGCGGCGGCATCGAGGCGGATGGTGATGCGGTCGTCGGCGACATCGACGGTATCGACCGTCTGTGCGGCGACGGGGACGCCGAACCAGATCGACAGAAAGGCCAGCCATGCGCCCATCGGCGCGCTATGCCGCCCAATCGCATTTCCGGTCCAGCGCAAATCCATGAACGGGGGTCCGCTTCCGACTAATTCCGAAGCATTCTCCTACGCCCCGCCGCTCAACCCACGGTGAACCAGCACGATGAATCGCGCTTTAACCATTTATTCGGATTTGCTTCGTTAGCGTAACGAACGCGCCGATACTGTTGCTGTCGGCGACACCGGGTGCTACGCCCGCAATTACGTCGGTCCCGGACTTGGTTCGGGGAAACCGACGCGACACCCCCAAAGCGTACCCGCTTCAGGGGGTCTAACCAGGTTGATGTTCGCATGTGGCAAGTTCCGTCCCGTACCGCCTGTGCCGCTGTCGCGGCCGGCGTCGGGGCGACAATTGTCCGCCCGGAGCGTTCCGGGCTGCCCATGCCAGCAGACGCATATCCCAGCAATCGCGCGCAGGCACCGGGCATGGCCCCCGCCGCGCGTTTAGGCGCGCCGACTGGCCGAGCCGTCCCGCGCGCCCGGAGACATTATCATGACCACGCGGATGTTGATCGACGCTCGCCACCGGGAGGAAACCCGGGTCGCCGTCGTCAAGGGTAACCGGATCGAGGAATTCGATTTCGAATCGGCCGAGCGCAAGCAGCTCAAGGGCAATATCTATCTGGCCAAGGTGACGCGGGTCGAACCGTCGTTGCAGGCGGCGTTCGTAGATTATGGCGGCAACCGCCACGGCTTCCTCGCTTTCAGCGAAATCCACCCCGACTATTACCAGATTCCTAAGGAAGATCGCGACGCGCTGCTGGCCGAGGAAGCCGCGCATGCCGCCGAGGAAGCGGCGCTGCGCGCGGGCGACCATGACGACGACCTCGATTACGACGATCACGACGAGGATGCCGAAGGCGGCGTCGAAGTCGTCGAGCGCGACGAGGAAGACGACGAGCATCACGACGAAGAGGATGGCGAGGCTCCGGCCCCGCGCAAGCGCAAGAATGGCGGCGACGATGCCGCCGTGGAAGCGCTGCGCCAGCGCCGGCTGAACCTGCGTCGCCGCTACAAGATCCAGGACGTCATTCGCCGGCGGCAGGTGCTGCTGGTGCAGGTCGTCAAGGAAGAGCGCGGCAACAAGGGTGCGGCGCTGACGACCTATCTGTCGCTTGCCGGCCGCTATTGCGTGCTGATGCCCAACACCGCGCATGGCGGCGGCATTTCGCGCAAGATCAGCTCGGCCGCCGACCGCAAGCGGTTGAAGTCGATCATGGCCGAACTGACGCTGCCGGCGTCAATGGGCTGCATCGTCCGCACCGCCGGGCTCCAGCGCTCGCGTCAGGAGATCAAGCGCGACTTCGATTACCTCGCCCGCCTGTGGGACGGGATTCGCGAACAGACGCTGACCTCGTCGGCGCCCGCGCTCGTCTATGGCGACAGCGACCTGATCAAGAGGGCGATCCGCGATATCTACAACAAGGATATCGACGAGGTGATCGTCGAGGGCGAGGACGGCTTCCGCCACGCCAAGGACTATATGCGGTTGCTGATGCCGGCGCATGCCCGCCGGGTGAAGCAATATGCCGATGCCGTGCCGCTGTTCCAGCGTGCGCATGTCGAGGATCAGCTGGCCGCGATGTACAATCCGGTCGTGCAGCTGAAGTCGGGCGGCTATCTGGTCATCAACCCGACCGAGGCTTTGGTGTCGATCGACATCAACTCAGGGAGGTCGACCCGCGAACATAATATCGAACAGACCGCGACCGCGACGAACCTCGAAGCGGCGCAGGAAATCGCCCGCCAGCTGCGCCTGCGCGACATGGCCGGTCTCGTCGTGATCGACTTCATCGACATGGACCACGGATCGAACGTCCGTAAGGTCGAGAAGGCGATGAAGGAGGCGCTGAAGAACGATCGCGCACGCATCCAGGTCGGCCGCATCTCCGCCTTCGGCCTGATGGAAATGAGCCGGCAGCGGCTGCGCACCGGCGTGCTTGAGGCATCGACCCGCCAGTGCCCGCATTGCGAGGGCACCGGGCTGGTCCGCACCGCATCGTCGGCGGGCCTGTCGGCGCTGCGTCTGATCGAGGACGAAGCGGCGCGTGGTCGCGGCTCGCTGATCGTGCTGCGCGCCAGCCAGGAAGCGGCCTTCTATGTCCTGAACAAGAAGCGCGCCGACATCGCCGAGGTCGAGGACCGCTATGGCGTGACCGTCGAGATCGTGCCCGATGCCGAGATCGAGGGCGCACGCATGGCGGTCGAAGCCTCCGGCCCGCCGCCCGCGCATCCGCCGAAGGTCGAGCCGCTGGTCGTCATCGACGACGAGGACGATGCCTATGAGGACATCGAGGACGAGATCGACGACGAGGTCGAGGAGGACGCCGTCGAGGAAGTCGCCCGTACCCCGCGCGGCGACGACGAAGGTGAAGGACGCGGCAAGCGCCGTCGCCGCCGGCGCGGTCGTCGCGGTCGCAATCGGGAGGAAGGCGAAGCCGGCGACGACGCCGACACGGCCGAAGACGCGGACGATGCCGCGGATGAAGCTGGCGACGACGAGGTCGAGGCATCGACCGACACCGCTCCCGAAGCCGAACAGGCCGATGAAGGCACCCGGCGCAAGCGTCGCCGGCGCGGCCGTCGGGGCGGTCGCCGCGGCGAGGGTGCGTTCGACGCGGCCGATGGTGCCGGCGCCGTTGCCGACCTGCCGATCGAGGACGATGCGAGCGAGGACGTCGCCGAAGCCGCGCCCGAGCCGGTCGCCGAACCGGAGGTCGTCGAGGCGGCCCCTGCCCCTGCGCCCAAGCGTACCCGCCGCCGCCCGAGCGCCCGCGCGAAGGTCGGCGACGTGACCGAGGCGGCGCCGGCCGAGCCGGAGGTCGTCGAGGCGGGGGATGCCGCGCCGATCGTCACCCCCGAACCGGTCGAAACGCCGAAGGTCGATGCCGAGCCGGTCGCCGACGCGCCCAAGCCGAAGCGGACCCGCAAGCGCAAGGCGGACGTGGACGCCGAGGTCGAGGCCCCTGCCCCCGCCCCGGCAGAACCGGAAGCGGAAGCGGAAGCCGCGCCCAAGAAGCGCCGTGCGCCGCGTCGCAAGGCGGCCGCTCCGGCAGAAGCGCCGGCCGAGGAAGCCGCGCCCGTCGTGGAAGCGCCGGCAGCGCCTGTCGAAGAGGTCCAGGCCGAGGAGCCTGCCGCTGACGCTTCGGCATCGCCGCGTCGCGGCTGGTGGCAGCGCACCTTCGGCAACTGATCGCCGAACGGGCCACAGGAGGGGGCGGCATCCGAAAGGGTGCCGCCCCTTTGCGTTCAGGCGTCGACCGGAACGGGGCGCTCGCGTACCAGCGCCGACGGGCTGAGCTCGATGCGTACCGCCAGCCCTTCCGGCCGCCAGTCGCGGGCGATCCTGCCGGCGAGCTGCTGTTCGATGCTGAGCGCTGCCAGCCGCGTGCCGAACCCGGTCGCCTCCGGCTCGCCGGCGATCGCCGGACCGTCCGTTTCGCACCAGTCGATGCGCAGCGTGTCGCCGTCCAGCCGGGTGTGAACCGTCACGCGCCCTTCTGGCACCGACAGTCCGCCATATTTGGCGGCGTTGGTCGCCAGTTCGTGAAAGATCAGCGCGATCGGCGTGGCGCCGCGATCGTCGATCGGCACGTCGTCCCCCGCGATCCGCCACTGGTCGGGCGCATAGGGCGTCAGCAACTCGCGCAGGACGTGATGGAGCGTCGCCTCGCCGATCAGCGGGCGCGATATGTCGCTGTGCGGGCGGGCGAGGTCGTGTGCCGCGCCCAGCGCCGCGATCCGGCGGGCAAGGTCGTCGGCAAATTCCCGCACCGCCGGCATACGCCGCGCCGACATCCGCACCAACCCGCTGATGATCGCGAAGATGTTCTTGATCCGGTGGCTGAGTTCACGGCTCAGGATATCGTTCTGTTCGGCGGCACGCTTGGCGGAATCAATATCGGTGCAGGTGCCGATCCAGCGTACGATCATGCCGTCGGCATCGCGCACCGGCTGCGCCCGTCCCAGCACCCATCGATAGGCTCCGCTGCGGTGGCGCAGGCGATATTCGATCTCGTAATCCTCGCCGGTGGTCAGGCTGTGCCGCCACCGCGCCCAGGCGCGATCCTGGTCCTCCGGGTGGAACATGCCGTTCCACCCCTCGCCATCGGTCGAACCCTCCGGCATGCCGGTGAAGCGATACCATTGCGCATTGTAATAGTCGTGATGGCCATCTGGCCGGGTCGCCCACACCATCTGCGGCATGGCGTTGGTCAGCGTATCGAGTTCGGCCCGCGTTGCCGCCCGCGCCGATTCCGCCTGACGCCGCGATTCCTCACCCGATGCGATACCGATCCAGCGGCCGGCACCTTCCGGGCGCACGCAAAATCCGACCGGCACGTCGATATGATCGGCAGCCAGCGGCAGCGACAGGGCAAAGGACGTGCCGGCGGCCACGCCATCCCGCCACGTTCGCCGTACTGCATCGCGCCCTGGCCCGTCGTGACAACAGTCCCAAAGAGTCCGGCCGGTCGTATCGTGAAAATCGGCCTGCCAGCAGCGATTGCCCCATAGCAACCGGCCGTCATCGTCCGCCACCCATGCCAGTATCGGCATCGTGTCGGCAATATCATGCCAAATCGGTGACGATGGATCGATGGTGCCGGCTGTCATGTTCACATCTTTTGTCCAAGGTGGACCGCGCCGTTGCGGGCAAGGTCGCTGCGCCAAGAATATTCGCAAGGCCGCCATCGTACCCTATTGCGGTCGAGAGACATCTCACTCAACGCGCACATTGTCGATTCAGGTCGATGGAGGGTAAACAATTCGTATGCCATCCGCTGAAATCGGCGTTTCGACCGAATAATTCAGTTGAAAATAAGATTATCCGGGTCACAGCCATTGACCTGCCGCCGGGCCCGTAGCATTTCGCCCGCATTGAGGAGATATCCATGACCGACGATAGTTCCGAACTCAACGCGATCGAACTGGCCACCGAACTTACCATCGCCTGGTTGAACAATGGTAACAACCGCGTCGCGGCAGAGGATGTTCCGGCATTCCTGCAGACGATGCACGCGACCGTCCTGGGGCTGGCATCGGGCACGTCGGAGCCGGAAGAATCGGCGCCGCAGCAGGAGCATGTTCCGGCGGTGTCGGTGCGCAAGTCGCTGGCATCGAAGGATCACATCATCTCGATGATCGACGGCAAGCCGTACAAGACGCTGCGCCGTCACCTGGCGGGCCATGGCCTGACCCCGGAAACCTATCGCGAGCGGTACGGCCTGCGCCCCGACTATCCGATGGTCGCCGAAACCTATTCGCAGAGCCGTCGCGACATGGCGAAGCGCATTGGCCTCGGCCGCAAGGCACGCACCGCCAGCGAGGATGGCGAAGCCACGGGTGACGCCGCGCCGCGTCGCGGCCGCAAGCCCAAGGCCGCCGAATAAGTGATCCAAGGGCGGCCGATCGGTCGCCCCTGTCGCATTCAGGCGACCGCCTGGGCGGTTTCGCCATCCCAGACATGGGTGCACAGCTGCGCCTGAGGCGTATCGCCTTCGGCCAGTGCCGCGACCGTCACCCAGCCTTCGCCGCGCAACCGCGTCGCGATAGCCGGGGCGGTGCCGAGCGGCAGGAACAGCCGCTGGCGATCCTTGGCACCCAGCCCGGCATCGAGCAGCGCATCGGCGTAGAGCGAGAAGCCGACCGCCGCTTCCTCACGCCCATCGGCATGGCACACCGCATAGCTGCCGCCCCGCCCGACCTCGCCCAGCACGCCGCGCGCGAACAGCGAGAAGCCGAGCCAGCTTTGATATTCGAAGCCATGGCGTTCGGTCGGGTCGAGCGTCACGCCGACATCCGCCGGCAGGGTCGCCACCACCGCCTCGATCGCATCCAGCCGCGACGCCAGCCGCCCGGCGGCATCGGTCGCGCGCAGCCGGGCCACGGCGGCAGCGAACGGACCCGCCGCCTCCACCAGCGGCAGATAGGCCGGATCGATCGCCGCGACCCGCCCGGCATCCTTCGCATCCAGCGCGGCAATCAGCGCGTCATGCTGCGGCCCCGGCGGATCGCCCGCCAGCGTCGCGACCAGATCGGGCAGGGTAAAGTCGATCGAGATGCCGGTGACGCCCGCCGCGCGCAGCGATTCGACCGCGACGGTCACGACCTCGATCGCCGCCGCCACGCTGTCGAGACCGATCAGTTCGGCGCCGATCTGGCGCAGCGCGCGGCGCGGGGCGAGTTCGCCCGCGCGCAGCTTCAGCACCGGGCCGGCATAGGACAGCCGGACGGGACGTGGATGGTGCCCCATGCGGGTTGCCGCGATCCGCGCGACCTGCGCGGTGATATCGGGGCGGATCGCCAGCGTCCGTTGGCTGACCGGATCGACGAAGCGCACCGCGTCGGTCGCCGCCGTGCCCTTCAACCGGTTGGCCAGCCCCGCCTCGAACTCGGCGAGCGGCGGGTCGACCTGTTCATAGCCATAGCCATGCGCGACGCCCAGCACCGCCCCTTCGAACCGGCGCAGGCCGTCGGCGGCGGGGGGCAGGCGGTCGTGAAACCCTTCGGGCAGGAGGCCGGTGTCGTTCATGGGGTTTCCCCTAGCGGGTGCGAGGCGAGCGGGAAAGCATGGACGCATTGCCTTACCCCATACGCCACCCTCGGCTTGACCCGGGGTCCCGCTTTTTTCCGGTCGCAGAAGAAGAAGCGGGACCCCGGATCAAGTCCGGGGTGACGAAGAAGGGTAGCGCAAACGCAAACGGGCTGCCGGATCGCTCCGACAGCCCGCTGCCTACCCTTACAGGCCGATCAGAACTTGAGCGGCATGACCGTCTTGACGCCCGGAAGCGCGCGAACCTTGGCCACTAGCTCCGGCGTCACCGCTTCGTCGACCGACAGCAGCACCACCGCTTCGCCACCGGCATCGCGACGACCGAGGTGGAAGGTGCCGATATTCACACCCGCTTCGCCCAGTGTGGTGCCGATGCGGCCGATGAAGCCCGGCGCGTCCTCGTTGACGACGTACAGCATGTGCCCGGCCAGATCGGCCTCTACCTTAATGCCGAACAGTTCGACCAGACGCGGCTGGGCGTTGCCGAACAGCGTGCCCGCGACCGACCGCTCGCCGGCTTCGGTCTTGAGGCTGACGCGGATCAGCGTTTGGTAATCGCCCTCGCGGTCGTTGCGGACCTCGCGCACCTCGATGCCGCGCTCCTTCGTCAGGAACGGCGCGTTGACCATGTTCACCGTGTCCGACTGGACGCGCAGGAACCCGGCCAGCACCGCGCCGACGATCGGCTTCTGGTTCAGCTCGGCCGCGGCGCCTTCGCTGTGCACCGACACGCGGGCGATCGCGCCGGTGGTCAGCTGCCCGACCAGGCTCCCGAGCTTTTCGGCCAACGCCATGTATGGCTTGAGGCGCGGTGCCTCTTCGGCCGACAGCGACGGCATGTTGAGCGCGTTGGTGACGCCGCCCGATACGAGGAAATCGGCCATCTGCTCGGCGACCTGGATCGCGACATTGACCTGCGCCTCGCTGGTCGACGCGCCCAGATGCGGGGTCGAGATGAAGTTCGGCGTACCGAACAGCGGCGATTCCTTGGCCGGTTCCTGCACGAACACGTCGAGCGCGGCACCCGCGACATGGCCGCTGTCGAGCGCCGCCTTCAATGCCGCCTCGTCGATCAGCCCGCCGCGCGCGCAGTTGATGATCCGCACGCCCTTCTTGGTCTTTGCCAGATTTTCCGCCGACAGGATGTTGCGGGTCTGGTCGGTCAGGGGGGTGTGCAGCGTGATGAAGTCGGCGCGGGCCAGCAGCTGGTCCAGCTCGACCTTCTCGACGCCGATCTCGATCGCGCGTTCGGGCGACAGGAACGGATCGAAGGCGATGACCTTCATCTTCAGGCCCTGCGCGCGGTCGGCGACGATCGAGCCGATATTGCCCGCGCCGATCAGGCCCAGCGTCTTGGCGGTCAGCTCGACGCCCATGAAGCGGTTCTTTTCCCACTTGCCCGCCTGGGTCGAGGCATCGGCCTCGGGAAGCTGGCGGGCGAGCGCGAACATCAGCGCGATGGCGTGCTCGGCGGTGGTGATCGAATTGCCGAACGGCGTGTTCATCACGACGACGCCGGCGGCCGAGGCGGCGGGAATGTCGACGTTATCGACACCGATGCCGGCGCGGCCGACGACCTTGAGGTTCTTCGCGGCGTCGAGGATCGCCTTGGTCACCTTGGTCGACGAGCGGATGGCGAGGCCGTCATAGTCGCCGATGATCGCCATCAGCTCTTCGGGCGTCTTGCCGGTGATCTCATCCACCTCGACCCCGCGTTCGCGGAAGATCTGGGCGGCTTTGGGGTCCATTTTGTCGGAAATGAGAACTTTAGGCATGTTTCGTTCCTTCTCCCTCTCCCCTTCAGGGGAGAGGGCCGGGAGAGGGGAAGTCGGGGAGCGGGCGGAAAGGTGGCGCGACTGCCCCTCTCCCAACCCTTTCCCCTGAAGGGGGGAGGGCTTTATGCCGCCTTCGCCGTCGCGTAGGCCCAGTCGAGCCATGGCCCGAGCGCCTCGATATCCGCGGTATCGACCGTCGCACCGCACCAGATGCGCAGGCCCGCCGGAGCGTCGCGATAGCCGGCGACGTCATAGGCAGCCCCTTCGGCCTCCAACAGCGACGCCATCTTCTTGATGAGCGCCTCGTCGGCGCCCTCGACCGTCAGGCAGACGCTGGTCTTCGACCGGGTCGCCGGATCGGCGGCGAGATGGCCGAGCCAGTCGCGTTCCGCCACGATCTTGTCGAGTGCGGCGGCATTGGCGTCGCTGCGCGCGATCAGGCCGTTCTCGCCC
Organism: Sphingomonas hankookensis; assembly: GCF_028551275.1. Lineage (NCBI taxonomy): Bacteria > Pseudomonadati > Pseudomonadota > Alphaproteobacteria > Sphingomonadales > Sphingomonadaceae > Sphingomonas > Sphingomonas hankookensis. Next base: position 544,647 of record NZ_CP117025.1, on the reverse strand, counting down.
AGCGACTTGCCCCATTCGAGGCTGAAGATCGCATCCTCGACCGCCAGCATCGACGGGGTGTTGATCGTCTCGCCCTTGAAGATGCCCTCGGTCAGCTTGCCCTTCGACACCAGGCGGAAGACCTTGGGCAGCGGCCATGCGGGGGTGTAACTTTCGAGGCGTTCGACCGCGCGCGGGCCGAGGATCAGCACGCCATGCGCGCCCTCCCCGCCTAGCACCTTCTGCCAGCTGAAGGTGGCGACGTCGATCTTGGCCCAGTCGATGTCATAGGCGAACACGCCCGAGGTCGCGTCGGCGAACGACAGGCCCTCGCGGTCGGCGGGGATGAAATCGGCACTGGGAACGCGGACGCCAGAGGTGGTACCGTTCCAGGTGAACAGCACGTCGTGGGTCCAGTCGATCGCAGTCAGGTCGGGCAGCTGGCCGTAATCGGCTCGCACGACGGTCGGATCGATCTTGAGCTGCTTGACCGCATCGGTCACCCAGCCTTCGCCGAAGCTCTCCCATGCCAGCGCAGTGACGGGGCGGGCGCCCAGCATCGTCCACATCGCCATTTCGAACGCGCCGGTGTCGGAACCGGGGACGATGCCGATGCGGTGCGTATCGGGGAGCTTCAGCAATTCGCGCATCAGGTCGATGCAATATTGCAGACGCTGCTTGCCGATCTTCGAACGGTGCGACCGGCCGAGGCTGACGGGGTTGAGGCGGTCGGCGGACCAGCCCGGCGGCTTGGCGCAGGGCCCGGACGAAAAATACGGGCGAGCGGGAGTCGTGGCCGGCTTAGGCGGAAGATCAGTCATGTCAGTCTCTCCTCACAGAGAGCACGCGCTGCGTTGGGACAGCGTGGCCCGTCGCGGCCATTAGCGATGTCGACCGGACGGCACAAGCATCATCGGCGCAACATTATTGCGGTCGGTTTGCGCCGCGCCGCGGAACCGACCGGACGATTCCGCGTTGCCTTGCTCTAGATTATGTCCGGAATTCCCATGCAAACCCCCACGGTTCTGATCGTCGAAGACGAAATGCTGGTCGCGATCGATCTGGAGGCCTCGCTGGAGGAGCATGGCTATCGTCCGGTCGGCATCGCCGCCGACATGTCGCGGGCGATGGAACTGGCATCGATCCGCCCGGACGTCGCGCTGGTCGACTGCAATCTGCGTGACGGTCCCACGGGCCCGCTGATCGGGCGGATGCTCGGCCAGACCTATGGGACGACCGTCATCTTTCTCACGGCAAATCCGGCAATGCTGGATGACGGAATCGACGGGACCCTGGGCGTCGTGTCGAAGCCCTGTGCCTATCACTCGGTCGGCGAACTGGTCGATTTCGCGGTCCGTGCCCGCCAGGGCGACCTGTCGCAGCCGCCGACGGGGATCAAGCTGTTCTCCGCGAGCACCGCGTTCCACGGTTCGGCTTAACCCGGGGTTCAGCCGGCCGGCGGCATCGCGGCGTTGACCCATGTCCGCCGCATCGCCGATAAGGACCATCATGAAGCGCGCGCTCGGCGGCATTGTCGCCGCCATCCTCCTGCTGACGCAGCCCGCCGCCGCCCAGTCGATGCTGCGCGATGCCGAGACGGAAGCGCTGCTGAACGACATGTCGCGCCCGATCGCGGTCGCCGCGGGCCTCGACCCGCGCAACTTCAACGTCGTGTTGCTACAGGACAAGTCGATCAACGCTTTCGTCGCGGGCGGACAGACGGTCTATATCCATAGCGGGCTGATCGACGCGGCGGACGATGCGAACGAGGTGCAAGGCGTCGTCGCGCACGAGATCGGCCATATCGTCGGCGGGCACGTGCCCCTGGCCGGGCGCGGCATGGCCCCGGCGACCGGCATCACCGTGCTCAGCCTGTTGCTGGGCGTGGCCGCGATGGCGGCGGGCGCGGGCGAAGCCGGGGCGGGCATCCTCGCCGCCGGACAACAGGCCGCGATGGGCAGCTATCTGGCGTTCAGTCGCACGCAGGAAAGCTCGGCCGATGCCGCCGGTGCCCGGTTCCTGCGGGGGGCCAATATCTCGGGTCAGGGGATGCTGGACTTCTTCAAGAAGCTCCAGAACATGGAATATCGCCTCGCGATCCCGCAGGACAATGGCTATCAGCGCACCCACCCGCTGACCGGCGAACGCATCGCCAACCTGACGCAGGACGTGCAGGCGTCGCCGTCGTTCAAGGCGCCGACCGATCAGGCGCTGGAGACACGGTTCAAGCGGGTGCAGGCCAAATTGCGCGGCTATGTCAGCGATCCGAAGGACACGCTGCGCCGCTATCCGGCCAGCGACCAGAGCGTGTACGCCCATTATGCGCGCGCCTATGCCTATCACAAGTCGGGCTACCCCGAGCAGGCGGCAGCGGAGACGCTGGCGCTGGTGAAGGCCGCGCCCGACGATCCCTATTTCCTCGAACTCGAGGGGCAGATCCTGCTCGAATCGGGCAAGCCGAAGGACGCGCTGGCGCCGCTGCGCGAGGCGACCGAGCGGACGCGGTCGTCGCCGCTGATCGCCGCGACCTTCGGCCACGCGCTGATCGCCGCCGAGGACCCTGCGCTGCTGGACGAGGCGGAACGGGTGCTGAAACAGGCGATCGCGCGCGACAACCAGAACCCGTTCGCGTGGTATCAGCTGAGTATCCTGTACGAACGGCGCGGCGATCCGGCGCGGGTCGCGCTGGCGATGGCGGAATATGCGTCGCTGGCAGGCGATTCGCGCATGGCGCTGGCCAGCGCGCGGCGGGCGATGGGGTTGCTGCCACAAGGGTCGCGGGACTGGATTCGGGCGCAGGATATTCAAATGACGTCGCAGACGGCGTTCGAGGAAGAACAGCGCCAGCGGCGCCGCCGGGGAGGATGATGGGTAGAATCGGAAATGCGTTGATGCTGGCGGCGGCGGCATTGGCGGGCGCGGGCGGAGCGATCGTAGCAGGCAAGTATTCCGGCGATCGTGCCGCGACCGAGACGGTGGTGCGCGACTATATCCTCGCCAATCCCGAAATCCTGCCCGAAGCCATGCGGCGGTTGCAGGCGAAGGAATCGGGCAAGGCGGTGGCGGCCAATCGCGACGCTATCGTCGAGCCCTTCCCCGGCGCGATCGCCGGCAATCCGAACGGCGATGTCAGCGTGGTCGCCTATCTCGACTATGCCTGCGGCTTCTGTCGCGCCAGCCTGCCGGCGATCACCGGCCTGATCGCGGGCGATCCGAACGTCCGCATCGTTTATCGCGAGCTGCCGATTCTGTCACCCGACAGCCGCAGCGCCGCAGAGTGGGCGCTCGCCGCCGCGCTCCAGAACAAGTTCAAGCCGTTCCACGACGCCCTCTATGCCAGCGGCCGGGTGGACGAGGCGTCGATCCAGCAGGCCGCTGCAACCGCGGGCCTCGACATTGCCGCCGCCCGCACCGCGATCCAGTCGCCGCAGGTCGTGGGCGAGATCGAGCGCAACCTGAAGACGGCAGGCACGCTGGGCTTTACCGGCACCCCGTCCTGGGTGGTCGGCGACCAGGTGCTGAGCGGTGCGCAGACGCTGCCCGCGCTGCAGACCGCGGTGGCCGATGCCCGCAAGGCGAAATCGACACCGGCGACCTGAGGCGACTTCCCCCGGTCATCGAAGCGTGGAACAAGCCGTTGCCATGGAAACCATTCTTTCGATCCGGGGCGTCGCCAAGACGTACAAGTCGGGCACCGTCGCGCTCCAGCCGACCGACCTCGACATTGCGAAGGGCGAGATTTTCGCGCTGCTGGGGCCGAACGGCGCGGGCAAGACGACGCTGATCAGCATCATCTGCGGCATCGTGACGGCGAGCGCGGGGACGATCACCGCCGCCGGGTTCGACACGGTCAGCGACTATCGCGAGACGCGGACCCGGATCGGGCTGGTGCCGCAGGAATTGCTGACCGATGCGTTCGAAAGCGTGATGGCGACGGTCACCTTTTCCAGGCGACTGTTCGGGCGGCATGGCGACCCGGCGTTCATCGAGAAGCTGCTGCGTGACCTGACCCTGTGGGACAAGCGCGATGCGAAGATGACCGAGCTGTCGGGCGGCATGAAACGACGGGTAATGATCGCCAAGGCGCTGAGCCACGAACCCGACATCCTGTTCCTCGACGAACCGACCGCCGGGGTCGATGTCGAACTGCGCCGCGACATGTGGCGGCTGGTCCACGACCTTCGCGAGCGCGGCGTCACCATCATCCTGACCACCCATTATATCGAGGAGGCCGAGGAAATGGCCGACCGGGTGGGGGTGATCGCCAAGGGCAAGCTGATCCTGGTCGACGAGAAGCAGGCGCTGATGCGCAAGCTGGGCAAGAAGACGCTGACGCTGACGCTGTCCGATCCGCTGCCGGCGGTGCCGGCGGCGCTGTCGCACTGGCCGCTGGAGCTGACCGACGAAGGCCATGCGCTGACCTTCGCCTTCGATGCCAATGCCGAGGATAATGGCGTGCGCGCGCTGCTGCGTGCCGCCGACGAGGCCGGCATCGCGTGGAAGGACATCGCGACCAAGCAATCGAGCCTCGAGGATATCTTCGTCGGGCTGGTCCATGAACAGGAGGGCCGGGCATGACGTTCAACTGGCATGGCGTGCTGGCGATCTATCGCTTTGAACTGGCGCGGTTCGGGCGGACGATCTGGACCTCGCTGATGACGCCGGTCATCACCACCTCGCTCTATTTCGTGGTGTTCGGCACCGCGATCGGCAGCCGGATGAACGAGGTGTCGGGCGTCCCCTATGGCGCGTTCATCGTGCCGGGGCTGATGATGCTGACGATGCTGACCGAGAGCATCTTCAATGCCAGTTTCGGCATCTTCATGCCGAAATGGTCGGGCACCATCTATGAATTGCTGTCGGCGCCCATCTCCACGCTGGAGACGCTGGTCGGCTATGTCGGCGCGGCGGCGACCAAGTCGACGATCGTCGCGCTGGTGATCTTTGCAACCGCGCATCTGTTCGTCGACGTCAGCGTCGCGCATCCGTTCTGGGCGCTATGCTATCTGCTGCTGGTGGCGATCACCTTCTGCCTGTTCGGCTTCATCCTCGGACTGTGGGCCAAGGGGTTCGAACAGTTGCAGGTCATCCCGTTGCTGGTGGTGACGCCGCTGACGTTCCTGGGCGGGGCATTCTATTCGATCGACATGCTGCCGGGCGTGTGGCGTACGATCAGCCTGTTCAACCCGATCGTCTATCTGATCAGCGGGTTCCGCTGGACATTCTTCGGGACGGGCGATGTTTCGGTGGCGGCCAGCCTGGGGGCGACCCTGGGCTTCCTGCTGATCTGCGTGACCGTCATCACCATGATCTTCCGCACCGGATGGCGGCTCAAGAAATAGGGACGGACACGATGGATCTAGGAATTGCCGGCCGCAAGGCGATCGTGTGCGCGTCGAGCGCCGGCCTCGGCCGGGCGTGCGCGCTGGAACTGGCGCGGGCCGGGGTCGATGTCGTCGTCAACGGGCGCGATACGGCGAAGCTGACCGAGACGGCGGCGGCGATCCGGGCGGAGACCGGGGTGACGGTAATCGAGGTCGTCGGCGACCTGTCGACCGAGGAGGGCCGCGCGGCGTTGCTCGCTGCCTGTCCGGACCCCGACATCCTCGTCAACAACAATGGCGGGCCGCCGCTCAAACCCTATACCGAGCTGGAAGCCGACGGCATCCGCGCCGGGATCGAAGCGAATTTCGTCACCCCTGCCCTGTTGATTCAGGCGGTATTGCCGGGGATGGTCGAGCGCGGGTTCGGGCGGGTGGTCAACATCACCTCCGGATCGGTCAAGATGCCGCTGCCGGGACTCGACCTGTCGAGCGGGGCGCGTGCCGGGCTGACGGGCTTCGTCGCGGGGATTGCGCGGCAGGTGGCGGGGTCGAACGTCACGATCAACGGGCTGCTGCCCGGATCGTTCGACACCGCGCGCATCGCGTCGATGACCGAGGCGGCGGCGAAGAAGAACGGCACGACCCCGGCCGAGGAAAAGGCGAAGCGGGCGGAGTCGATCCCGGCGAAGCGGATCGGCGATCCCGCCGAGTTCGGCGCGGCCTGTGCGTTCCTGTGTTCGGACAAGGCCGGATTCATCACCGGGCAGAGCCTGTTGATCGATGGCGGGGCGTTTCCGGGGATTCTCTGATTTTCACGCGAAGGCGCGAAGAGGGTTCTTAAGGTAGATTTCGCGCAGAGACGCGGAGGAGTTGCGCTCGCGGGGAAGTCTGCCGCGACAGCGGCGTTCAGTCATCGTTGCAGCGGAGACGATGGTCTCCCGCACGCAATCGGTCGCCACAGGCGCGACCTCTCCGCGCCTCCGCGTGATTCAAAAAATCCCGAGAAACTTCTTCCGCTGCTCCTTGCGCTCGCCCTTGTTCGAGCGGCCGTCTTCCGCCTTGGCCGTCGTCCCGCGACCGACATCGTCCCGCGCCTCGCCCTTGGTCGTGCGCTGCGCCCGGGCGGTGGCACCGGCGAGGACCGGGCCGCACGCCGCCCCCTTCGCATCGCCCGGATCGACAAAGGCCAGCACACCGGCGAGCGGGGTGACCACGGTGGCAAGGCCGAGTCCGGCGCCGGCGCGGCCCAGCAGTTCGGGGCTGAGGACCGAATAGCGCGGTGCCGCGAAATAGCCGCCGATGCCGACCGGCGACTGGCCGGCAAAGAGCGAGAATTTCTTCGAATCGGCCCGTACCGCAAGATCGATCGATTCGTTGCGGAAGCTGAAGCCGCCACGCCCGAGCATCACATTCTTCTGCGTATCGATCAGGATCGGGTCTGCCGCCGCCACCCCCTGTCGCACGGTGAAGCCGATCAGGCCGCAGTTGATCCGCACCGGTTCCTTCAATTTCCCCTCGAACATCTTCTGCGCGAAGGTGCCGAGGTCGAGTTCGGACAGCTGGACATTGCGGGTCCAGAAGCTGCCGGCGGGCAGGATGATCGCGATGCGGCCGTTGGAGGCGGCAAGCGAGTCGTGGACGGTGTCGCCGGTGCCGGTCAGCTGGACGCGCGCCTTGACCGTGCCGGTGGTGCCGGCTTCTTCGACGCCCCAGCCGGCGAGCAGCCGTCCCATCGGCGTCGGCGACAGGCGGATGTCGTAATCGGTGACCGCCGGACGGCGGCGGGCGTCGATCACGATGTCCGACGCGACATTGCCGCGCGCCATGGCGAAGGTCAGCGGCGAGAGTTTGAGCAGCCGGTCGTTCAGGTCGAGGGTCAGGTCGACATTCGACACCGGCAGGCTGCGCGCGCGGACATTGCCGACCTTGTAGCGGACCTTTGCATCGAAATTCCTGAGCGCCTCGACGTTCAGCCGGGCATCGGGGAGCAGGCGGGGGGCGCCGCCTTCGCGGACGATCGCACCGGCGGCGCCCTGCGCTTCGATACGCTCAAGGTCGTAGCCGACGAATGCCGACATATCGACGATATCCAGCCTGCGCGAGGTCAGGTCGGCGGTGAGCAGCAGGCGCGGTTCGCGCTGGGTAACGGTCAGGCTGCCGGCGAGGTCGCTGTCGCCGAACACGCCCTTCAACCGGGTGAATTTCCAGTCCGGCCCGTCCTTGGTCATGCGTCCGGTCAGGCGATAGGTGCGGGTGTCGGGGGTGACGATGCCGAGCACCGCGAAGACGTCGGCCAAATTTGCCCCCCGCAGGCGGACGGCGAGGTTCGATCCGTCGAGCTGGGTCGGGCCGGGCAGCGTGCCGGCGACGATCGCGACCGAACGGGCGACCTCGATCCGGGCGGTCAGCTGATTCTGCCCCCCGCGGATCGTCGCATTGGGCGATTGGAGTTGCCCGGTCAGGCGGAACGGACGGCCGCGCACCGTGCCGCGCCCGGTCGCCCGGATCGCGCTGGCGAACTGGGTGCCTTCGCTGATCGTCGTGTCGAGGTCGAACGTCCCGTCGAGCAGAAATTGCGGGTCGCGGTAACGAATCTGCGTATCGCGGAAGATCCCGCTGCGCACGACCGGCAGGTCGAGCTTCTTGCCGGGCTTGTTCGGATCGCCGAACGTCCAGGTGTTACGCTTGCGTGCCGCGTCCCAGTGCAGGTCGGCCCGCGCGCCGTCGAGTTCGAGCCAGTTGACGCGGCGGCGTCCGAACAGGAAGGTCAGCGTGGCGGTCGAGCTGTCGAGCTTCTTCGCCTCGAACAGATTGCCGCCCCCGGCCCAGGCGGGGTTCGATACCGACAGTCCCTCGGCGAGGAATTTGAGGTCGATGGGGTTGAAGTAGAACTGGAAGTCGCCCGCGACGCGCACCGTGCGGCCGCTCTGCGACGAGGCGATTCGTTCGAACGTGCCCTTCAGGAACCGGCCCTTGGTGACGAACAGGATCAGCCAGGCCAGGACAATCGCCGCGACGATGCCGATCAGCGTCCGAATCGCGATCCGCCGCCAGTCGCGGCGGCGGGGGGCGTCGGGAGCGCCTTCAGTCGGGGAAAGCTCGGCCATCGCGGCAACAGCGTTCGGGGGCGAAACGAGTTCCGGCGGTTGCGTTTTGGTGACAGGCGGGTTAGGGGCGCGCTCTTTCCACGACCTTTTAGGGATTCGCCCGGCCATCTGGGGCTGCCGCGGCAATCCGCACGTCGTGATTTTTGAGGAGACCAAAATGCCCAAGCTCAAGACCAAGAGCGGCGTGAAGAAGCGCTTCAAGTTCACCGCCACCGGCAAGGTGAAGCACGGCGTCGCCGGCAAGCGTCACCGCCTGATCTCGCACAATGCGAAGTATATCCGTCAGAACCGCGGGACCTCGGTCCTGGCCGACGCCGATGTGGCTCGCATCAAGGCGTGGGCGCCTTACGGCCTTCGTTAAGGAGTACTGAAGCATGGCACGTATCAAGCGCGGCACGACCACCAAGGCGAAGCACAAGCGCATTTTGGATCAGGCGAAGGGCTATTATGGCCGTCGCAAGAACACGATCCGCATCGCTCGCCAGGCCGTCGAAAAGGCCGGTCAGTACGCTTATCGCGACCGCAAGGTGAAGAAGCGGACCTTCCGTGGTCTGTGGATCCAGCGCATCAACGCCGGTGTCCGCGCGGAGGGCATCACCTATTCGCAGTTCATGCACGGCTGCAAGCTGGCCGGCATCGAACTCGACCGGAAGGTCCTGGCCGATATCGCGATGCACGAAGAGGCCGCCTTCAAGGCGATCGTCGCGCAGGCGAAGGCCGCCCTGCCGGAACAGGCCGCCGCGTAAGCGCACGGTTCCTGTTTGCGGGATGAAAGACGCCGGTGGGGTGACCTGCCGGCGTTTTTCTTTTGGGGCTTCGTCATTCCCGCGCAGGCGGGAATCCATAGACGCTGGCGTCTCGGCTCTATTAGCATCGTCAGCGTGTATGGGTTCCCGCCTGCGCGGGAACGACGAATAGGGGCGGGCGAATGCGCATCTTCGAACCTTGCGTGTACATCGTCGCCAGCCGTCGCAACGGCACCATCTACACCGGCGTCACCAGCAACCTGATCCAGCGCCTGCACCAGCATCGCAGCGGCAGCTTCCCCGGCTTCACCGCCGACCATGACTGCCACCGCCTCGTCTGGTTCGAACGGCATGAGACCATGGACGCCGCGATCCAGCGTGAGAAGCGGATCAAGAAGTGGAACCGCGACTGGAAGCAGAATCTGGTCGAGCGGGACAACCCCCACTGGTCCGACCTGTCCTCGGGGCTAGGCTTCTTTCCCGTTCCGCAATAAAGCCGGTCGCCTATCCCGACCACCGGAGCGACCGTGACCCCCGATCTCGACCAATTGCGTGCCGACCTGCTCGCCGCCATCGATGCCTCTGCCGGCGTCGACGCGCTGGAGGCGGTGCGTGTTCATGCACTGGGCAAGCAGGGGGCGATCACCGGCCTGCTCAAGACGCTGGGCGGCCTGTCGCCCGAAGAACGCCAGACGGTCGCGCCCGGCATCCACGCGCTGCGCGAGGCGGTGACCGGGGCGATCGGTGCGCGCAAGGCGGACCTCGAAGCAAAGGCGCTGGCGGCCAAGCTGGCGAGCGAGCGGGTCGACCTGACGCTGCCGGTCGACCGGATCGCGCCGGGTGGGGTGCATCCGGTTGCCCAAGTGATGGACGAACTGGCGGAGATCTTCGCCGATCTGGGCTTTGCCGTCGCGACGGGGCCGGAGATCGAGGACGACTGGCATAACTTCACCGCGCTCAATATTCCGGAGACACACCCGGCGCGCGCGATGCACGATACGTTCTACGCGCAGCGCCGAAGCCCGCAGGGCGAGACCAGCGAAAGCGCGGCCGGCGGTGCATCTGCACCGTCCGACGACGGTGGCTCCGCCACCGGCGCGATCCCATCGGCCCGCGCCGGGCAAAGCCCGTCGCCGTCGGACGGTGCAGATGCACCGCCGGCCGGTCCGGAGCAGGACCGAACCGTGGAACGGTTCGTGCTCCGGACCCATACATCGCCGGTCCAGATCCGCACGATGATGACCCAGCAACCTCCGATCCGCATCATCGCACCGGGCCGGGTCTATCGCAGCGACAGCGACGCGACCCACACGCCAATGTTCCACCAGATCGAGGGCTTGGTCATCGATCGCGGCATCCATATGGGGCATCTCAAATGGACGCTGGAGACGTTCCTGAAGGCCTATTTCGAGCGCGACGATATCGTGCTGCGGCTGCGCCCGAGCTATTTTCCGTTCACCGAACCGTCGGCAGAGGTCGATATCGGCTATACGCTGGAAAAGGGTCGGCGCGTCGTCGGCGGTGATCCGACCAAGGGCAATGGCGGCTGGATGGAGGTGCTGGGCAGCGGCATGGTCCATCCCAAGGTCATCGCCGCGTGCGGGCTCGACCCCGATGAGTGGCAGGGATTTGCGTTCGGCACCGGCGTCGACCGGCTGGCGATGCTGAAATACGGCATGGACGATCTGCGCCCGTTCTTCGACGGCGATCTGCGCTGGTTGAAACATTATGGCTTTGCGGCGCTGGACGTTCCCACGCTGTCGGGGGGAGTAGGCGCATGAAGTTCACCCTGAGCTGGCTGCACGAGCATCTCGACACCGATGCGTCGCTCGACACGATCCTGGGCGCGCTGAACGCGATCGGGCTGGAGGTCGAGGGCGTCGAGAATCCGGGCGAGAAGCTGGCCGCGTTCCGCGTCGCCCGCGTGCTGACCGCCGAACCGCATCCGCAGGCGGACAAGCTGCAGGTACTGTCGGTCGACGCCGGCGACGGCCCGTTGCAGGTGGTGTGCGGCGCGCCCAATGCCCGTGCGGGGCTGGTCGGCGTGTTCGGGATGCCCGGCGCGACGGTGCCGGCCAATGGCATGGTGCTGAAGGTCGCGGCGATCCGCGGCGTCGAATCCAACGGCATGATGTGTTCGACCCGCGAACTGGAGCTGGGCGAGGATCATGACGGGATCATCGAACTGCCCGCCGATGCACCGGCCGGCACCCCCTTCCCCGCCTACGCCGGGCTGGACGATCCGGTGATCGACATCAGCGTCACGCCGAACCGGCAGGACTGTATGGGCGTGCGCGGGATTGCGCGCGACCTGGCGGCGGCGGGTTATGGGACGCTGAAACCGCTGGCGGTGCCGGTGGTCGCGGGCGAAGGCGATGGCCCCGACGTGCGGGTCGAGGACGCGGCGGGCTGCCCGGCCTTCTATGCGCAGGCGGTGCGCGGGCTGACCAATGGCGAGTCGCCGGAGTGGATGCGCCGGCGGCTGAACGCGATCGGGCAGAAGCCGATTTCGACACTGGTCGACATCACCAATTACGTGATGTTCGATCTGGGGCGGCCGCTGCACGTCTATGACATGGCGAAGCTCGACGGTGGGCTGGTCGCGCGGCAGGCTCGCCCGAGCGAAAGCGTCGTCGCGCTGAACGGCAAGTCCTATACGCTGGACGGCGGCGAGACGGTGATCGCCGACGACGCGGCGGTGCACGACATTGGCGGGATCATGGGCGGCGAGCATTCGGGCGTGTCGGAGACGACGACCGACGTGCTGATCGAATGCGCCTATTTCACGCCCGAGGCGATCGCGCGGACGGGGCAGAAGCTGGCGCTGACCAGCGATGCGCGCACCCGGTTCGAACGTGGGGTCGATCCGGCGTTTCTGGATCAGGGCCTGGCCATTGCGACCGATTATGTCCTGCGGCTGTGCGGCGGGACCGCGAGCCGCGTGACCACGGCCGGCAGCCCGCCGACCGAGCCGCGGGTCATCACGCATCAGCCTGGCCGCGTCGCGACGCTGGGCGGGCTGGACGTGGCCGAGGACCGGCAGCGCGACATTCTCGAACGGCTGGGCTTCGTGGTTGGCGATGGCTGGCAGGTGACGGTCCCGTCGTGGCGGCGCGATGTCGAGGGCGTGGCCGATCTGGTCGAGGAAGTGATCCGCATCGAGGGGCTGGACAAGGTGCCGTCCACCCCGCTCGACCGTCCTGCCGGAGTGGCGACGCCGACGGCGACGCCCGAACAGAAGCTGGAGCGGCGGATGCGCCGCGCGGCGGCGGCGCGCGGTCTGGCCGAAGCGATCACGTGGAGCTTCATCGCCGACGACGAAGCCGCCCCGTTCGGCGGCGGCGCGTGGGAGGTGGTGAACCCGATCGCCAGCGACATGCGCGTGATGCGCCCGTCGCTGCTGCCCGGTCTGCTGAGTGCGGCTGCGCGCAATGCGAAGCGGGGCCAGTCGAGCGTGCGGCTGTTCGAGATCGGCCGGCGCTATCTGGCCGAGGGTGAGCGCGCGACATTGGGCATCGTGCTGTCGGGCGAGCGCGCGGTGCGCAACTGGCGGACCGGCAAGGCGCAGGGCTTCGACGCGTTCGATGCCAAGGCGGAGGTGCTGGCGCTGCTGGAGGCGGCGGGCGCGCCGGTCGGCAATCTTCAGGTGATGGACGGTGCCGGCGACGTGTTCCATCCGGGCCAGTCGGCGACGCTCAGGCTGGGGCCGAAGACGGTGCTGGCGAGCTTCGGCGTGCTGCACCCGACCACCGCCAAGGCATTCGACCTGGGCAGCGGCGTGGTGGCGGCGGAGATCTATCTCGACGCGCTGCCGGCCAAGCGGGGCAGCGGCTTCATGCGCGCGGCCTATGCGCCGCCGGCGTTGCAGGCGGTGACGCGCGATTTCGCATTCCTGGTCGCCGAGGACGTGACCGGCGACCAGCTGGTGCGCGCGGTGCGCGGCGCGGACAAGGCGGCGATCGTCGATGCGCGGCTGTTCGACGTCTTTGCCGGACAGGGCGTCGAGCCGGGCCACAAGAGCCTCGCCATTGAGGTCACGTTGCAGCCGGGCGCCAAGAGCTTCACCGATGTCGAACTGAAGGCGATTTCGGACAAGATCGTGGCGGCGGCGAAGAAGATCGGCGGGAGTTTGCGCGCATGACGGTGACGCTGGGCAACGGCACGCTGACGGTCGCGGTCGAGGCATTGGGCGCGGAATTGCAGTCGATCCGGGACGCGCAGGGTCGCGAGCTGATGACGAATGCCGATCCGGCGTTCTGGACCGGCCATGCGCCGATCCTGTTCCCGATCATCGGCGCGGTGCAGGACGATCGCTATCATGTGGGTGGCGCGGTCTACCACCTCGCCAAGCACGGCTTTGCGCGGCGGCGGATGTTCGCGAAGGTTGCGCATTCCGATACTTTCGTGCGGTTCGAGCTGGTCGACGATGCGGAGACGCGGAAGCTCTATCCGTTCGCGTTCATGCTCCACGTGGAACATCGGCTGGAGGGGGCAACCCTCCATAGCGAGGTGACGGTGACCAATACCGGCGACCGCGACCTGCCGGCGAGCATCGGGTTTCATCCGGCCTTTGCGTGGCCGCTGCCCTATGGACGCGATCGGGCGGCGCACCGGATGGTGTTTTCGGACGCGGAAGTTGGCACGGTCGCCGCGATTGCGGCCAACGGCACGATCGCGCCGGAGCGTCGGCCCGATCCGGCGGTCGATCGGGTGCTGACGCTGACCGACGATCTGTTTGCGGACGATGCGCTGGTTTATGACCCGGTTGCAAGTAGTTGGGTGCGGTACGGGGCGCCGGACGGGCCGCAGTTGCGGGTCGATTTTCCGGGGATGCCGAAGCTGGGGATCTGGACGAAGCCGGGTGCGAGCTTCGTTTGTATCGAGCCGTGGGACGGGATTGCCGATCCGGAAGGATTTGCCGGTGACATCTTCGACAAGCCGGGGATTCGCCGCGTCGCGCCGGGGCAGTCGCATCGGGCGGCTATGTCGGTGACGTTGGAAGGTTGATTTTCACGCGAAGGCGCGGAGACGCGGAGGAGTAAGGTTGATTGCGCGCGGAGGCGCAGAGGACGCTGAGGGGGTGCGTTCGCTGCGAGCGGGTGCGTTCGGGAGACCGCTGCATTCGCGGCAACGAGCGAAAGAGCCGCTGGCGCGGCGGAGCCTCGCCGCCCACGCAACTCCTCTGCGTCCTCTGCGCCTCTGCGCGCAATCCTTCTTCTCTCCGCGCCTCCGCGCCTCCGCGTGAACCCACCTTCTTCTTCCCCCGCCGTACGCACCCGAATCTTGCCGCCCTCCCCGCCCGGCCCTAAAGGCCGGCGATGGACCATATTTCCGATCGCCGCACCTTTGCGATCATCTCCCACCCCGACGCCGGCAAGACCACGCTGACCGAAAAGCTGCTGCTGTTCGGCGGTGCGATCCATCTGGCGGGCGAGGTCAAGGCACGTGGCGCCGCGCGGCGCGCGCGGTCGGACTGGATGAAGATCGAGCAGCAGCGCGGAATTTCGGTCACCTCGTCGGTGATGACGTTCGAGCGGAACGGGTTGACCTTCAACCTGCTCGACACGCCGGGCCACGAGGATTTTTCCGAGGACACCTATCGCACGCTGACCGCGGTCGATTCGGCGGTGATGGTGATCGACGCGGCCAAGGGGATCGAGCCGCAGACGCGCAAGCTGTTCGAAGTGTGCCGGTTGCGCAGCGTGCCGATCATCACCTTCGTCAACAAGGTCGATCGCGAGGGTCGCGACCCGTTCGCGCTGCTGGACGAAGTCGCCGACATGCTGGCGCTCGACGTCTGCCCGATGACATGGCCGGCGGGCATGGGCGGGCAGTTCGAGGGGATTTACGACCTGGTCGACAACCGGCTGTTGCAGCCCGAGGCCGGGACCAAGGATTTTCAGGGCAAGGTCGAGCAGTTCACCGGGCTGGACGATGCGCGCATCGACGAGGTGCTGTCGGCCGAAGGCGCCGAGCGGCTGCGCGAGGAGGCGGAGCTTGCCACCGGGGGCTATGCCGCGTTCGACGGTGCGGCGTATCGCGCGGGCGACCTGACCCCGGTCTATTTCGGGTCGGCGCTGAAGGAATTCGGGGTCGATTCGCTGATCGACGCGATCGCGCGCCACGCCCCCCGCCCCGCCCGCAGCCCGCCGAACCCGCCCCGGTCGATCCGACCGACGACCGCGTGACCGGCTTCGTGTTCAAGGTGCAGGCGAACATGGACCCGAACCACCGCGACCGCATCGCGTTCATGCGGCTGTGTTCGGGAACGTTCAAGCGCGGCATGAAACTGACCCCGACCGGCCATGGCAAGCCGATCGCGATCCACTCCCCCATCCTGTTCTTCGCGCGCGAACGCGAGCTGGCGGATGAGGCCTATCCGGGCGATATCATCGGTATTCCGAACCATGGGACGCTCCGGGTCGGCGATACGCTGTCGGAGCGGGCCGATGTGCGCTTTACCGGGCTGCCGAACTTCGCGCCGGAAATCCTGCGGCGCGTGGTGCTGAAGGACCCGACCAAGACCAAGCAGTTGCGCAAGGCGCTGGACGACATGGCCGAGGAAGGCGTCACGCAGGTCTTCTATCCCGATATCGGGTCGAACTGGGTGATCGGGGTGGTCGGACAGTTGCAGCTGGAAGTGCTGCTCAGCCGGCTGGAGGTCGAATATAAAGTCGCGGCGGGGCTGGAAATGGCGCCGTTCGAAACCGCACGCTGGGTGTCGGCGGCCGATCCTGCGGATTTGAAGGCGTTCACCGATCTGCATCGCTCGGCGATGGCGAAGGATCGGGACGGGAATCCGGTGTTCCTGGCGAAAAGCGCGTGGGAGGTCGGGTATATTGCCGACCGCTATTCGAAGGTGGCGTTCGCGGCGACGCGGGAGCGGTAGTTCGCTTGATCCCGTACCCCCGCGCAGGCGGGGGTCCAGGGTTTCGAACGTGACGTTGCATTGCCTGGCTCTGGATCCCCGCCTTCGCGGGGATACGTTCTCCAAATTGGGTTTTCCCGTAATGGCATAGTCTGGATCCCCGCCTTCGCGGGGATACGGGTGGGGGCGTCGGTGCTGCTACGCCACCCAATCGCGCCCCAGCCGGCGGCTGGCGAGTGCCATCAGCGCGCCGGCGACCAGATACAGGCACAGCGCCGCCGCGATGGCGTAGCGGAGCGATTCGTTGCCATAGGTCGGGGTCAGCGCCTTCGACAATTGGCCGACGAACCAGCTGCCCAAGCCCAACCCGATCAGGTTGTTGATGAGCAGGAAACAGGCCGAAGCGGTGGCACGCATGTGGGCGGGCACCAGATGCTGGACGGCGGTCAGGACCGGGCCGAGCCAGACATAGACCAGCGCCTGCGGGATCACGAACAGCGCGAAGGCAGCGATCCAGCTGCTCGACAATACCCCGGCGATGAAGAACGGCGTGCCCAGTATGTAGCACAGCGCCGGCAGCAGCGCGTACCAGCGCCGGTTCCGCGCGCCCAGCCGGTCGCCGAGCGCCCCGCCGAGCAGGATGCCCGCCACCCCGCCGCTCAGCAGCAGCGCGCCGATGAACTGGGCCGACTGGACGAGGTCGAGGCCGAAGCTGCGCATCATCAGGCTGGGCAGCCAGAAGCCGACGCCATAGCCGCAGGTCGATCCCGCCGCTGCGCCGAACGCCAGCAGCCAGAAGCCGGGTTTGGCCGCGAGGATGCCGAAGACGCGGCCGACGGGGATGCGGTCGGCGCTGGCGGCGACGCGGGGCGGGTCCTGCACGATCCAGCGGAAGAAGGGCGCGATGACGAGGCCGGCGATGCCGACCGTGTAGAAGGCGGTGCGCCATTCGACCGCCTGCGCAATATAGCCGCCGAGCAGCACACCGCCCGCTGCGCCGAGCGGGATACCGAGCGAGTAGATGGCGAGTGCACGGGCGCGGCGTTCGGGCGGGAAGGTGTCGGCGATCAGTGCATAGGACGGGGCGACGCCGCCCGCCTCCCCCACGCCGACGCCCAGGCGGAACAGGAACATCTGCGTGAAATTCTGCGCCGCGCCGCATAGCGCGGTGAAGCCGCTCCACACCGCGAGGCTGATGGTGATGACCCAGGTGCGGCTGGTGCGGTCGGCGATCAGCGCGAGCGGGATCGCCAGCGTCGAATAGAGCGCGGCGAAGGCGAGGCCGCCCAGCATCCCCATCTGCCCGTCGTCGAGGCCGAGGTCGCGCTGCACCGGCTGCGCCAGGATCGAGAGGATCTGCCGGTCGAGGAAGTTGAAGCTGTAGACCAGCAGCAACATGGCGAGGGTGATGCGGGGGTTTTTCATGTCGTCCCTCTAAATCCTCCCCGCTCCGCGGGGAGGGGGACCATGCGTAGCATGGTGGAGGGGCATTGCCCCACACGCTACGTCAGCGATCGCGGCCCTGCCCCTCCACCAGCCTGCGGCTGGTCCCCCTCCCCACGATGTGGGGAGGAGCCTTGGTTAGAACTTCACTTCGAACGTTGCGGTCGCGGTGCGGGGCGGGCCGTAATAGCCGATGATCGAATTGCCGAAAACCGCACCGGGGAAGTTGTAGCCGCCCACCCGGTAGCGCTGGTCGGTCAGGTTGCGCAGCGCCATGCCGAGCCGGTAGCGGCCGTCGCCCGAAATCCAGTTGGCGGCGGCGTTGACCAGCGCATAGCCGTCCTGGTCGAGTGCGGGCGTCGGGATCTCGAACAGCGCATAGTCGCTGCGCAACGTGACTTCGGGCGTCACCGACAGCGATCCGCCGGCAAAGTCGGTCGAGGCGGTGAAGGATGCGGCGGCGGTGAATTCGGGCGTATTCTGGAACACGCGCTGGTTCGATACATCGACCGGGGTGGTGCCGCCGCCGATGAAGGTCAGGAATTCCTTGTAATCGGCATTGGTGTAGCCGAACGACACCTGTGCCGAGAAATTGCGCGACGGCACCATCCGCCCCTCGATCTCCAGCCCGTAAATGTCGGCCTTGCCGGCGTTATCGACGAAGCTGGCGATGCCGCCGGCGATGTTGGGCACCTGGATCGTGACCTGCTGGTCGGTGTAGCGCGAATAATAGCCGGCCATGTTGAGGAACAGGGTGCGGTCGAGGAACGCGCCCTTCATGCCGACTTCGTAGCTGGTGATCTTTTCGGGGTCGTAGCCATTGACGGTCGTCGGGGTGAACACCGCGTCGCCGCGCATGTCGAACCCGCCCGATTTGAACCCCCTGCCCCACGACGCGTACAGGTTCAGGTCGCGGCGCGGCTCATAGCTGATCGAGACGCGCGGGGTGAACTGGTCGAAGCTGCGGTCGTTGGTGTAATCGGTGCGGATCAGGCCGGGCACCGCGTTCGCATTGCCGAAGCGGGGGCTGCGGATGCCGGCATAGTTGCGGCGGAACACCGTGCCGGTCTTGTCGTCCTTCGTATAGCGCAGGCCGCCCGAAATCTTCAGCCGGTCGGTCACGTCGAAGCTGATGTCGCCGAACGCGGCATAGCTTTTGGTCTTGACCTCGCCCGAGGTCAGCGTGGTGAGGTTGAGGCCGCCGACCACCGTGTCGAACGCGCCCGATGCGGTGGCGTTGAGGTAATAGAGACCGACGACGCCCTGCACCCGGTCGCCCTGCAACAGCAGTTGCAGTTCCTGCGTGAACTGGTTGTCGTCATATTCCGCCGGCACGTCGAGCGTGGGCAGCGCGGTGTTGTCGAAATCGATGACGGTGTTGGTGGCGCCTTCGCGATAGGCGCTGATCGATTTGAAGGTCAGCAGGTCGCTTAAGCTGAACTCGCCGGTCAGCGACAGCCCTTGCGCCACCACCCGGTTGCGGTCGCCGATGCCGGCGCGGGTGTCATAGACATTGCCGGTCGGGGCGTAGCGCGGGTCGTTGCCGTTGCCGACGAGGCGGGTGCCGTGGCGCGGGTTCGACCGGTCGAGCGTGCGGTCGCCCGCCACCCGCACGAAGATCGCATCGGTCGGCGTCCATTCCGCCGAGACACGCGCGGCGAGCACGTCCTTGTCATATTGGTCGGCGCCGGTGGTCAGGTTGGTGCCATAGCCGTCGCGCTTGTAGCGGGCGATCGCGCCGCCGATCGCGAAGGTATCGCCGATCGGCACCGTCACCTGCCCGACCAGGTCGAACTGGTTGTACGAGCCGTAGGAGGCGCGGGCGGTGGCGGCATAGTCGTTGCCCAGCCGCTTGGTGACGTACTTGATCGCGCCACCGATGGTGTTGCGGCCATAGAGCGTGCCCTGCGGCCCGCGCAGCACCTCGACCCGTTCCACGTCGAAAATGTCGAGCACCGCGCCCTGCGGCCGGGCGACATAGACATCGTCGAGATACAGGCCGACGCCGGGTTCGAAGCCCCACAGCGGATCCTGCTGCCCGACGCCGCGGCTGAAGGCGATCAGCGTCGAGTTGGAGCCGCGCGCGATCTGCAGCGTCAGGTTGGGCGTCTTGTCCTGCAAGGCGGTGATATCGACCGCGCCGGTGCGCTCCAGCTGGTCGCCGGTCACGACCGACATGGCGATCGGCACGTCGATGACGCTTTCGGCGCGCCGCCGCGCGGTGACGACGATGTCGCCGTCGCCCTGATCCTCGACCACCGAGGCCGAGTCGGCGGGGGCTGCGGGCGGGGTTTCGGTGGTTTGCGCAAGCGCGGGCGATGCGGCGAGCGCCGCTCCCATCAACAGACTGGCGCGGATTCCGAATGTGCGACGCATCGACCTCTCCCTGACATGAACGCCACCCGTTGGCCGGGTTGTACGCCGTTGCGCTTCGCTATACTGAAAGCTGAACCGGGTTTCAACTTATGCCCGTGGGGAGAGGAGAAAAACATGGCGACCGACGCTGCCGGGCCGGACGGGAACGTGCCGGTGGACAAGATGCCGCGCACCGAACGCGGTCGCCGGACGCAGCGCGCCATCCTCGACGCCGCCGCCGCCGAGTTCGGGGAAAAGGGGTTTCACGAAGGATCGATCAGCGGGATCACCCGCCGCGCTGGCGTGGCGCTGGGCAGTTTCTACACCTATTTCGATTCGAAGGACGCGGTGTTCCGCGCGCTGGTCGCCGACATGTCGGCGCAGGTGCGCGATCATGTCGCCCCGGCGATTCGCGGGGCGGACGGGCGCATCGCGGCGGAGCGCGCGGGGTTGCTGGAATTCATCCGCTTCGTGCGGACGCACAAGGAAATCTACCGGATCATCGACGAGGCGGAGTTCGTCGATCCGGCGAGCTTTCGCCGGCATTATTCGACCACGGCAGAACGGATCGCGGCGCGGATTCGCACCGGGCCGGAGGATGCGCAGGCCGAGGTGCATGCCTGGGCGATCATGGGGATGAACGTGTTTCTGGGCCTGCGCTACGGCGTGTGGGACGAGGATCGGTCGCCCGAGGACGTGGCGGATGTCATCGCATCGCTACTGGCGCGGGGGATTTTTGGTTCACGCGAAGGCGCGAAGGGCGCGAAGGAAGGCATTTAGGGGTTCGCGCGGAGGCGCGGAGACGCGGGGGGGTTGTATACTTGGCGAGCGGCGCGCGTTCGGGAGACGTCGCGCCCGGTGATGGCGAAGAGTAAGGGCTGCTTCGCAGCTTGCTCTCTTCCTCTCCGCGCCTTCGCGTGAACCTATTTCTTGAGCAGGTCCTTGAGGCCGCCCAGCGCGGACATCGGTCCCGCCTCTTCCTCCTTCAGCACGCCGGCGGCGCGCAAGGCTTCTTCGGCATGGGGGCTGCGGGGATAGGGGTCGAGGGCCAACGCCAGCGTTTCCGCTGCCGCTTCGCCGAGGTCGATCGATGCGCCGGTGTAGAACATCGTATCCATCGCATCGTCGTCCAGCTCGACATCGCTGCCCTCCACGCTGCCTTCGGGCAGGAAGCGCAGGGTGAAGGCTTCGTCGACCGATTCGGGCACCGGTTCGCCGCTGGCGACGCAGGGTTGCGCGACCTGTGCCGTCAGTCGCCCGGTCGCGACGATGCCGGCGGCATCGCGGCGCAGGCTGTAGTCGGCCTCCAGCGAATCGAGCTCGAGCAGGTTGAAGCGGCCCATCAGCCGTCGGCGTTCGTCGGTGTCGGCGGAAATATGTTGGCGCATCTCCCCCTCCCCGATCTGGTCGATGCGGACGGGACGGTGGAATTCGGGAGTCATGGCAGGGTTCCGGCAAGAAGGTCGTCGATGGCCACGCCGTCCAGCGCGGCGCGGAAGGCGCGCAATTCGGTCGCGACATGGGTGAGGGCGTCGGGGGCGGGTGCGTCGCCGCGATACAGGTTGCGCACCAGCGCCGCTTCGAACGTGCCGTCGGCCAGCCCGTCGCGATAGGCGCCCAGCCGCCCGCCCAGCGCCGCCATCATCCGCCCGATATGCTTGCCGACGACCATGTCGCCGAACCCGATCTGGCGCAGCTGTCCGTCCATATCGTCGACGAAACATTCGGCGAGGCTGGCGGCGGGCACGGCCCCTGCCCCTTCGCGCTCCAGCCGCAGCATCACCATCGCCAGCACGGCGGCGATCATGTCGAACCGGCCGTCGAGCGTGTCGGGCACCGCGCCGGCCAGATACCAGTGCGGCTGCCGCCCGCGTGCCACGACCGCGTTATACAGCGTGGCGGCAATGCGCGGCGGCGGTTCGCGACGGAACAGGCGGGATAGCGGCATGACTCTCCGGGCAGATGAAGGGCGCACTTGTGGATGGCGCGGGTCCGTCATATTGAACGCATGGCCGCGCGATGCAATCGCGAGGGGCCCGGTCGCGCGTTCGCTGGACGGAGATTTTATGGTTCGCTTCCCCACCCGTGGCGCCGTGGCGCTGATGATCGCCTGTGCCGCGGCGGGCCTGGGAGGCTGCACGAAGCTGCGCAGCCATCAGGGATATGTCATCGACCCCGATCTGGTGAACGCGGTGCAGCCGGGCGTCGATACCCGCCAGTCGGTGTTGCAGACGCTGGGCACCCCGACCTTCGTCGGCCAGTTTTCCGACCGCGAATGGTTCTATCTGTCGCGCGACAGCCGCAACCTGGCGTTCAACCGCCCGCGCGCCGTCGACCAGACGACGCTGAAGATCACGTTCGACCAGGCGGGCAACGTCACCAAGATCGACCGCACCGGCGTCGACCAGGTCGTCGGCATCAGCCCGTGGGACAAGAAGACCCCGACGCTGGGCCGCGAATCGAACTTCTTCCGCGACCTGTTCGGCAATATCGGCACGGTCGGCGCGCCGGGGACCGGCGGGCCGGGGCCGAACCAGTAAGGATTGCGGCGCGGTTTCGGCGGCCGTCGGCCAAACGTAGCAGGCGGCGGAAGGAAGAAGCGGGACCCCGGATCAGGTCCGGGGTGACGGCTTTCTTCCGGAAGCTCGTCCGCCAAGCCTTTCAAAACCCTGACGATCGCATTCGCGGAGCGTTCAGCGGGACTCGGGCATTGCATCCTCATCACGAGGAAAGGAGCAATCCCGATGCGAAAGATCATCCTGGCGGCACTGGCCGCCACCGTCGCCCTCCCCGCCGTCGCCACGCCCGCCATGGCGCAATCGCGCCACGAACTGCGCCGCGACCGGCAGGATATTCGCGAGGAACGGCGCGAATATCGCCAGGCGCTGCGCTATGGCAGCCCGCGCGACATTCGCGAGGAACGCCGCGAACTGAACCGGGCGCGGTGGGAATATCGGCAGAACCTGCGCGAACGGGCATGGGGCCGGAACGACTGGCGCGCCTATCGTCAGGGGCATCGCAACCTCTATGCGCGCGGCAACTGGAATGCGCCGTTCCGCTATCAGAGCTTCCGCCCCGGGCTGGCGATCGGTCGCCCCTATTATGCGCAGCGTTACTGGATCGCCGATCCGGGCCGCTATCGCCTGCCGCCCGCGCGGGGGGCCCAGCGCTGGGTGCGGCACTATAACGACGTCGTGCTGGTCGATTACCGGCGCGGACGCGTGGTCGACGTGATCCGCAACTTCTATTGGTAAGGCCCGGTTCGGCCGCGCCGTCGATACGCTCGGCGCGGCCGGTGCGCGGGGCACCAGTCCCGAAGGGGGATTTAGGACCGTTTGCGCCAACGTCCCGAGTCCCCGCCGGTTCAATCGTCATCGATAAATATTAAGGATGAACGTGCGGCGGGTGGCGGCGAATTGCTTGTTCCGCCGCACCGCATCGTTATACGATAAGTTCCGGGGCAGGTTCCGGGGGAACGGGGATGGACGCGGTCATCGCGTGGATCGACGCGATTGCGCGCGAAACCATGTTGTTTGCCGGTGTCGGGTTCCTGATCGGCGGGCTGGACGATCTGGCGGTCGATGGCGCGTTCCTGGTCCGCGCGCTGCGCCGATGGTGGCGGCGCACGCCCGAGGCTACCCTGGCCGATTTCCCGGTGGCGGGATGTAGCGGGCGGATCGCGGTGCTGGTGCCGGCATGGGACGAAGCGGCGGTGATCGGCGCGATGCTGCGTGCGACGCTGGCGCGGTTCGATCATCCCGACTGGCGGCTCTATGTCGGGGCCTATCCCAACGACCGGGCGACCATTGCCGCGATCGTCGCGGTCGCGACCGAGGACGACCGGGTACGGCTGACGCTGACCCCGCATCCCGGCCCGACGACCAAGGCCGATTGCCTGAACGCCTTGTGGCGCGCCGTCATGGCCGACGGCGCGGCGGAGGGGCGGCCGTTTACCGCGATGGTGCTGCACGATGCCGAGGATGTGGTCCATCCCGGCGAGCTGCGGGTGTACGATCACCTGTTGCGCAGGGCCGATACGGTGCAGGTCCCGGTCCTGCCGCTGGCCGATCGCGAATCACGCTGGGTATCGGGCCATTATATCGACGAGTTTGCCGAGGCGCATGGCCGGCAGCTGCCGGTGCGGGGCGCATTGGGGGCGGAGCTGCCGCTGGCCGGGGTCGGCTGCGCGATTTCGGCCGACATGCTCGCGCGCATCGCCGAGCGGCGCGGCGGATTGCCGTTCGACGATACCAGCCTGACCGAGGATTACGAACTGGGGCTGACCGTCCGGGCACTGGGCGGGCGCGGGATGTTCGTGCGGGTGCTGGAAGATGCGGGCGGGCCGCCGGTAGCGGTGCGCGCCTATTTCCCCGCGCGGCTCGACGCCGCCGTCCGGCAGAAGGCGCGGTGGATGACCGGCATTGCCCTTGCCGGATGGGACCGGATCGGGTGGCAGGCGGGCGGGGGACTGCACGACCATTGGATGCGGATGCGCGACCGGCGGGCGATCCTGGCTATCCCTGTGCTGGCGGTGGCCTATTGCGCGCTGGTCGCCTGGGGGGCGAGCGGCATGCTGCACGCCGTGCGCGGCAGCGTGGCACCGGTGGTCGATCCGGCGCTGCAACTGGTGCTGGCGATCAACCTGTGCCTGCTGGTGTGGCGGACGGCGATGCGCTGGGCCCTGGTGCGCCGCGCCTATGGTCGGGGCGAGGCATGGCGGTCGATCCCGCGCATGCTGGTCGGCAATCTGGTCGCGTTGCTCGCGGCGCGGCGGGCGGTGGTGCGCTACGCCGCGACGCTGCGCGGACGGCCGCTGCGCTGGGACAAGACCGCGCATCATTTCCCCGACATCGCCGGGTTGCCGGATCGATGAGCCGGGCACGCGGGCGGCCGCTGCGGTTCCTGGCGCTGGTCACGGTCGGCTGGGTCGGGATGCGGGTGGCGCTGCTGTGGCCCGAAGGGTTGCCGCCGGACCGATGGGTACGGATCGTGCTGCCGGGCGGGCAGGGAGCGGGGCTTGTCTCCCCGATCGCTGCCGCTCCGCCGGGTCGTCACGTCGCACAACAGATGCGCCAACAGAGGATTGCGATGCCGGCCAGGGTCGCAGTCGGCACGCGATCGGTGCCGACCATGGCTGGCACGGCAAATGCGCCGGCTGCTGTACCGGACCGGGTACGGCTGGCGCTTCTGGCGCTGGTCGGGTTCGCCTCGGCCGAGCCGGTCGATCGTGGTGCCGCGCCGATCCTGTCGCCGCCGGTGCCCCCTACCGGCGGACCACCGATGACGGTCAGCCTGTGGGCGCTTGCCCGGCCGGGCGCGGCAAGCGGCGGTCCGGTGCAGCTGGGCGGCGGGCAGGCCGGGATGCGGCTGCGCCTGCCGGTGACGCCGGACGGGCAGGCGGCGGTCGCGGCGCGGGTGGCGACCCCGCTGGCGGGTCTGGGACGCGAAGCGGCGCTGGGCATCGAATGGCGGCCGCTGCCGGTGCCGGTCGCCTTGGTGGTCGAACGGCGCGTGGCGCTCGACAGCGGGCGCAGCGGGACCGGCATGGGGGTGATCGCCGGGATCGACCGGGCGTTGCCGGGCGACCTGGCGCTGGAAGCCTATGGGCAGGCGGGCGCGGTCGCGCGCGACGGCATCGAACCTTATGCCGATGGCGCGGCGCGGGTGCTGCATCCGGTGGCGAGGATCGGGCGCAGCGCGCTACGGCTGGGGATCGGCAGCTGGGGCGGGGCGCAGCGGGAGGGGGCGCGGGTCGATATCGGACCGTCCGCCGTCGCGTCGCTGCCGGTCGGGCGGGGCGCGGTACGCGTGTCGCTCGCCTGGCGGCAGCGGGTAGGGGGTAACGCGGCGCCGGGGTCGGGGCCGGCGCTGACGATCGGCAGCGACTTTTGACGCGCCGGGTGGCACGGCGCTTCCGAACGCGGTAACCGGGAGGCCCATGGATCTGTACCTCCCCATCGCCAACCTGTCGGTCAATGCGCTGGTCATCGTGCTGCTGGGCGGCGGGGTCGGGTTTCTGTCGGGCATGTTCGGGGTCGGCGGCGGGTTCCTGACCACGCCGCTGCTGATCTTCTACGGCATCCCGCCGACCGTCGCCGCCGCGTCCGCCGCCAGCCAGGTGACAGGGGCCAGCGTGTCGGGCGTGTTCGCGCATCTGCGGCGCGGCGGGGTCGATTTCCGCATGGGTTGGGTGCTGGTCGCGGGCGGCGTGCTGGGGTCGGTGGCAGGCGCGGGCGTGTTCCGCCTGCTACAAGCCAGCGGGCAGATCGATACCGTCATCGCGATCCTGTACGTGGTAATGCTGGGGTCGATCGGCGGTCTGATGCTGAAGGAAGCGATCGGCGCGGTGCGCGTGCTGCGCGGGGCGATCCCGCCGCGGGCGGCGCGGCGGCGGCACCATCCGCTGGTCGCGGCTCTCCCCTTGCGCTGGCGATTCTATGCCTCGGGGCTGTACATCTCGCCGCTCGCGCCGCTGCTGCTGGGGTTCGCCACGGGCATGCTGACCGTGCTGCTGGGGGTCGGCGGCGGGTTCATCCTGGTGCCGGCGATGCTGTACCTGCTGGGCATGGGGACGCGGGTGGTGGTCGGCACGTCGCTGTTCCAGATCCTGTTCGTCACCGCCGCATCGACGATGGTCCATGCGCTGACGACCAAGGCGGTCGATATCGTGCTGGCGGTGCTGCTGCTGGTCGGATCGGTGACCGGCGCGCAGATCGGCGCGCGGTTCGCGCAGAAGGCGAAGCCCGAATATCTCCGCCTCGCGCTGGCGATCATCGTGCTGGCGGTGGCGTTCCGCATGGCGCTGGGGCTGGGGTGGCGGCCCGACGATATCTATACGGTGCAGCCGGCATGAGGCGCGCGCTGACCCTTGCGCTGCTGGCACCGCTGGCGATGGGCGCGGCGGCCCCGGTGCTGGTGCCCGATGTGTCGACCCGCGACGTGCAGATCGCCTATTCGTTCACCGGGGCCGAACTGCTGCTGTTCGGGGCGATCCTGTATCCCGGCGGGCGGGTGCCGCAGGGCGACCGGCCGGCGGACATCGTCGTGGTGGTGAAGGGGCCGCCCGAGTCGATCGTGGTGCGCGAAAAGGAGAAGGTGGCGGGCATCTGGGTCAATGCCGACCGGATGCGCTATCGCTCGGCCCCGTCCTTCTACGCCATCGCTTCGGCCCGACCGATCGAGCAGATGGTCGATGAGCGGACGCGCGCGATCTATGAGCTGGGGTTGGACAGCCTGCAATTGTCGCCTGCCGCCGGCACGTCGGCCGATGATCAGGCGCGGTTCGCCAGGGGGTTCGTGGCGTTGCGCGAACGCGCCGGGCTGTACCGCGAGACGCCGAACGCGGTCGAGATCACCGACGACGTGCTGTACCGCGCGTCGATTACCATTCCCGCACGGGTGCCGGTGGGCAAGTTCACCGCCGAAACCTTCCTGATCCGCGACGGGCGCGTGCTGGCGGCGGCGGTGCGCGATATCGAGATTCGCAAGTCGGGGTTCGAACGCTTCGTGGCGATCGCCGCGAACGAGGCGTCGTTGTGGTACGGATTGGCGGCGGTGTTGTTGTCGGTCGGGTTCGGCTGGGCCGCCGGGGCGCTGTGGCGGCGGTTTTGATCGAAGTCGCTAAGTCGTTGCAATCCGTGGATATATTGTCCTGACGCGTTCCAAAGTTCACTAAGTTCACACTCGCGCGCAGTTTGTCACGCCGGACGGCGCTTCGTCTCCCCCGGGTCGCCCTCACCCTTGCGGCGCTGCGCGCCTCCCTCCCTCTCCCGATGGGAGAGGAACATGCTAAAAGCCCTGGATCGCTTCGGGGTCGACCGCGCCGATCAGGCGGCGGGCGGCGCGGCGGGCGAAGGCGAGGGTGCAGCGCTTGCGGACATGGGCGGGCAGGGGGGTGGTCGACGCCTCGCGCAGGATCGTCGCTTCATAGCGGTCGGCGACGATGATTCCGGTACGTTCGGGCAGGAACGCCTCGCCCGATAGCGGCGTCACGTCGAACCCGGCCGGCACCGCCCAGAAATAGCGGTCGCAAGACCTAAGATAATCAGTCCACTTGCCGTCGCCGAGCAGGTCGGCGCGCGATACCTTGATCTCGACGATGACGATCTGCCCGCGCGCATC
The DNA here is from genome assembly GCF_028551275.1 of Sphingomonas hankookensis. Lineage (NCBI taxonomy): Bacteria > Pseudomonadati > Pseudomonadota > Alphaproteobacteria > Sphingomonadales > Sphingomonadaceae > Sphingomonas > Sphingomonas hankookensis. The sequence continues at coordinate 516,704 of NZ_CP117025.1, read as the reverse complement.
GAGCGCCATCAGGTCGGCACGCCGCCCGCCGTCGAGCGGAACCTCCGCCATCGCGGTCAGATCATGCGCCAGCAACATGCGCGTGACACCGCGCGCGACCTCCGCCGCGATCAGCGGATGGGTATCAGGGGCGAGGGGTCGGGCACCGAGGGCGATACTGGCCATCGGTGGAGTATAGGAACATTATGCGAACAAGGAAAGAGTGGTCGGCTCAGCGGTAGAAGATATGGTTGCCGAGCGAGGCGACGCGGGTCTTGCCCCAGTTCGGGCTGACGCGGCGTGCGTGGAAGAACAGCGCGCCTTCTGCCGGACTTTTCCACAGGTCGTTGCGGGCGATGCGGGCGATGGCGACCGCGGTCTTCCACGCCGGGCGGCTGGTGTCGACATCGGGCAGGCGACCGCCCTTCACGAACGAGAACTGGCTGCGCTGGGTCAGCACGCCGCAGGCCGAGGCGGGGAAGCGGCCCGATTTGGTGCGGTTGAGGATGACGTCGGCGACGGCGAGCTGGCCGGTCAACGGTTCGCCCTTCGATTCATAATAGACGCCGATCGCGACGCAGTTGAGTTCTTCGTCGTCGATCGTGGCGGGCTGTGCGGCGACGGCGGCGGCCAGCGTGGCATAGTCGGCATCGGTCGGGTCGACCGCATCGTCGGCCGGCTCGGGCTTGGCCGCAATGTCCTGTACGATTTCCTGGGCAGGGGCGAAGCGGACGGGAACCTTTGCCGGGACGGACAGGTTAGTGACGGAACCGGGCGAGGCTTCCTCTGCCGATACGGCAGCGGGCAGTCCGGCGAACAGGGTCATGGCGGCAAGCACCACCATCGGGAAGCGCAGCTTCATCCGTCGTCACTAGCTTGCGGTCGACCTGCGCCAACACACGTTCCACGTGGAACCTATGGCCACATGCAACTTTGGCGTTTGCCCCCGACTACGCCACCGACCCAACCCGGTCGGCCCAGCGCTTTGTCTCCGATGCACAGCGCTTAGGGGTGCACGAGTCGCGCCGTCAATCGGCCCACAGGGTTTCAGCGGCGAGCGGTTCGGGGCGTGCGACGATCGCCTCGATCACCCACAAATCGGGATCGTTGCGGCGGCGACCCTGCCAATAGTCGGTCAGCGCGGCTTCACCCACAAGATCGGGTTTGCGCTGCACGATCCGGGCACGACCGTCGAGATCGCGTTCGCGCTCGAACAGGCGAGCGGTGCCGTCGCGATCCATCGCCAGCAGCAGCACGACGCCCGATTCGCGGTCCCCCCGCGCCAGCACCATGGCGGTCCCGCCGGCTGCCTCGACGGCGCGCGCGAAGGCGTTGACGCGCAGCGCCGTCGGCCAGTCGCTCATGGCTGGGCGTAGCCGGGCAGGGTGGCGAGCGGAATCCGGCTTTTCATGAAGGTTCCGGTGCCGCGTGCCGCTTCCTCGCCATCGGCATCGATCAGATGCGCATCGGCGATGAACACGCGACGCTTGCCGGATACCCAGCGCCCTTCGGCGATGACCTGGCCAGGGCCGAGCGGCCGCTGGAGCAGCAGGTTGAAGGCGGTGGTCAGCAGGAAGCGATCGGTCACGAGGCTGTTGGCGGCGTAGAAGGCGGCGTCGTCGAGCATCTTGAAATAGGTCGTGCCATGCGCCGCGCCGGCGGCATGGAAATGGCGTTCGTCGATGCTGAAATGGATGCGCGCCACCCCGGCGGAGACGATCTCCAGCCGGGAATCGAACAGCCGGTTGATCGGCGCCGCAGCATAGAGCGCCTCCAATGCCCGGAAATGCGCCGCTTCCCCGGCGGGCACATCAGGCTGCGTCACGCGCCTCGACACCCGATAGCAGCGCATAGAGCGCGTCGGCCGACCCGGCCCCGCGCAGCTTGGCCCGGAACGCCGCGTCGCGCAGCGCGCGCGACACCCGTGCCAAAGCCTTCAGATGGTCGCTGCCCGCATCCAGCGGCGAGAACAGCGCGAAGATCAGGTCGACCGGCAATTCGTCGACCGCGGCGAAATCGATCGGGCGATCCAGCCGCACGAAGATGCCGAAGACGCTGTCGGGACAGTCGATCCGGGCATGGGGAATGGCGATGCCGCCGCCGAACGCGGTGGTGCCCAGCTTCTCACGGTCGGCCATGCGGTCGGCGACCAGTTTCGGATCGACCCCCGCCGCGTCCTGCGCGACGGAGGCGATATGCGCGAACAATGCCTTGCGGGTGCCGGCGGACACGTCCGCCAGCACCGTTTCAGATGTCACGAGATCATGGAAATCGTACAAGTCAGGCCGCGCGATTGGGTTCGACCCAGCCGATCGTGCCGTCATGGCGGCGATAGACCATGTTGAACGATCCGGTGCCGCTGTTCTTGAACAGCAGCGCGTTGGTGTTGCGCAGGTCGAGCATCATCACCGCGTCGGACACGCTGGCGTCGGGCACATCGACCCGGGTCTCGGCGATGATGAGGGGCGCGTCGGCGACCTCTTCCTCTTCCTGCTCGCTACCACCGAACACGGTGTAGCCGGCATTGTCGAAGCCATTGTCGTACCCGCCGGCCTCGTTCATCGCCACGACCTGCGCGGCGTTGCGGTCCTTCAGGCGGCGGGTGTAGCGACGCAGCTGCTTTTCGATCTTGTCGGCGGCACCGACGAACGCGCCCTGCGCCTCCTGTCCGCTATTATGCCCCTTGAGGACGAGGCCCTGGGTGACGTGGCAGACGATGTCGCACACGAAGCCATTGTCGTGCGGACCCTTGCTGAACGTCGCGGTCGCCGAAATCGCGCGCTGGAAATATTTGTCGGCGATGCCCTGGAGTCGCTCCTGGACCATCTCCTTCAGCGCGTCCCCGGTGTCGACCTGGTGCCCCGAAACCCGGATGTCCATGTAATCCTCCGTCGTTGTGAAATCCTGTGAGCCGCTCAAAGCGGGTGGTGTCAACGCCTCAGGTCGGCGACTGGCCCCATAACGGGTCCTTCAATGTGCCGACGAACGCGGCGTGGACGGCGAGTTCGGCCGCGCTGGCCGAAAACTGGCGCGGCGGGCGGACGCGCGAGGGGGCAACGGTCTCCACCACTTCCGCGACGAGGGTCGGCGTGGCGTCGAGGCCGAAGCCGATCTGGCGACCGCCCATCAGCTCGACATAGACCTGCGCCAGCAGCTGCGCGTCGAGCAGCGCGCCGTGCAGCACGCGGCGACTGCGGTCGATGCCGAAGCGGACGCACAGCGCGTCGAGCGTATGCTTGGCGCCGGGATGGCGGCTGCGCGCGATGGCGAGGGTGTCGACCATGCGGCTCAGGCAGATCGCATCGCGCCCGCATGCGCCCAGTTCGCCGTTCAGGAAGCCGAAGTCGAAATTGGCATTGTGCGCGACCAGCGGGCTGTCGCCGATAAAGGCGAGCAGGTCGTCGATCGCGGTGTGGAACGCCGGCTTGTCGGCAAGGAACGCATCGGACAGGCCGTGGACCGCCTCCGCCTCTTTCGGCATCGATCGGCCGGGATTGAAATAGGCGTGAAAGGTGGCGCCGGTTTCGACCCGGTTGACCAGTTCGACACACCCGATTTCGACCAGTCGGTCGCCTTCCGAAAATTTGAAGCCGGTGGTTTCGGTATCGAACACGATTTCACGCATTCCCACCTTATCCGCCTTCGCGGAGCCCCATGCAAGCGACCAGCGCGGCGACCTGCGCCCGTTTCGCGGCGAGTGTCGTATCGGTGTAGATAAGATGTTGGGCACGAGCGCGCTTTTCGGCGTCGGGCATCTGGGTGGCGAGGATCGCTGCGAACGCCGACTCGGTCATGCCGGGGCGGGCGAGGACGCGGGCGCGCTGAACCTCGGGTGCGGCCGAGACGACCGCTACGGAATCGCAGCGCGAGTCGCCGCCGGTTTCGAAAAGGAGGGGGACGTCGAGCACGACCAGCGGGGCTTCGCGATGGGCGTCGAGGAAGCGTTGCCGCTCGGCTGCGACGGCCGGATGGACGATCGCTTCGAGGCGTCGGCGTGCGTCCGGATCGGCGAAAATCCGTTCGCGTAAGGTCGGGCGGTCGATGCCGGTCGGGCCGGTGGTGCCGGGGAAGGCGGCTTCGATCGCGGGCAGCAGCGCGCCGTCCGGGCCTTGCAGCGCATGGACGGTGGCGTCGGCATCGAACACCGGCACGCCCAAGTCGCGGAACATCTGCGCGACGGTCGACTTGCCCATGCCGATCGATCCGGTGAGGCCGAGGATGTGGGTCATGGGCGTCTCACTCGCGTATCCCCGCGCAGGCGGGGATCCAGGGCCAAGCAACGCGGCGGTTGCGCGTGGTACTCTGGACCCCCGCCTGCGCGAGGGTACGGTTCGATCGCGGATCGCTCACGCCAGCAACCGTTCCCGCAAGGCGTCGTCGCGGTCGCGCGGCGGGGCGACTCCGAAGAACAGTTCGAACGCCAGTGCCGCCTGCCCGACCAGCATTTCGAGGCCGTCGACGGTATCGAGCCCGCGCGCATGGGCCTGTGCCAGCAGCGGTGTCTCGATCGGGGCGTAGACCGCGTCATATACCACCGCATCTTCGGGCAGCGGTGCCAGGTCGATTTCCAGCGGGGGCTGACCGGTCATGCCGAGCGTGCTGGCATTCACCAGCAGCTTCGCCGCAGGCAGGGGAGCGGTGAGCGGCAAGGCGTCGCCCTTCAGGCCGAAGGTCGACAGCAACGCCGCTGCCTTCAGCGGATTGCGGTTCAGCAAGGTCACGCGTCCGACACCCAGCCGCGACAAGGCGAACAGGATCGCGCGCGCCGCGCCGCCCGCACCGATCACCGCGACCGGCTGTTTCGTCAGGTCGAGACCGGCGATCGGGGCGTGGAACCCCGCCGAATCGGTATTGGTGCCGATCCAGTCACCACCTTCGCCACGGAACACGGTATTGATCGCGCCGATCGAACCGCGCACGTCGCCGGGATCGGCGACATGGTCGAGCGCGGCCAGCTTGTGCGGCACGGTGACGTTGCACCCGCGCCAGTGCGGGTCGGTACGGCGGCTCTCGAAATAGGCTCGGAGATCGTCAGGTTTCACGTGGAACCTTCGATACTCGGCATCGAGTCCCAACTGGTCGAGCCAGAAGCCGTGGATCAGCGGCGATTTGGAGTGGGCGATCGGGTCGCCGATCACCTCCGCATAGGGTTTCATGCGGGCAATTTTCCCCGTTGGCGCAGATAGCGCGCGATTTCGAGCAAGGGCATGCCGAGGATCGTCCAATGGTCGCCATCGATCCGGTCGAACAGCTGCACACCCGGCCCCTCGATCCGAAAACAGCCGACACAGCCGGCGATCGCGGGCCATTCGGCATCGAGATAGGAGTCGATGAAGGCATCGGACAAGGGCCGGACAGTCAGCTTCGCATGGCCGATATGCCGCCACACCGGGCGGCCCCCTTCGACGAAGACCGCCGCGCTGAACAGGTCGTGGCGTCCGCCGGACAGGGCGCGGAGATGCGCGGTGGCATCGGCGCGGTCGACCGGCTTGTCGAGCACGGTGCCATCGGCCAGCGCGACGACCGAATCGCCACCCAGCACCATCGCCCCGCCGACGCGGGTGGCGGCGCGCATCGCCTTCATCTCCGCCAGCGCATCGGCGAGGTCGCGGGGTTTGAGGTTCTCGGCCGCCAATGCCGCCTTGGCCGCTTCCTCGTCCAGCCCGCTGGCCATCGCGTCATGGGGAATGCCGGCCGCGTCGAGCATCGCACGGCGGGTGGCGCTCATCGAGGCGAGGATGAAGCTCATGCGCGGGCCTCCAGCTTGCGGTCGTTGCACAGGGTGATGATCGCCGCCGCCGTTTCCTCGATCGAGCGGCGGGTAACGTCGATCACCGGCCAGCCATTGTCGGCGAACATCCGCCGGGCATAGGACAGTTCGCGTATCACGGCATCCTGTTCGACATAATCGGTGTCGGGCATCTGGTTGAGCGACAACAGCCGGTTGCGCCGGATCGCGATCAACCGGTCGGCGCTGGTGGTCAGCCCGACGACCAGCGGCTTTTTAAGCGTGAACAGGATCGGCGGCGGCGGGCTTTCGACCACGATCGGAATGTTCGCGGTCTTGAACCCGCGATTGGCGAGATAGATCGACGTCGGCGTCTTCGACGAACGCGACACGCCGGCCAGCACGATATCGGCCTCTTCCCAGTCCTCCGACGCGATGCCGTCGTCATGGGCGATGGTCCACTGGATCGCATCGACCCGGGCGAAATAGGCGGCGTCGAGGCTGTGCTGACGGCCCGGCCGCGCCTTGGCCTCCTGTCCCAGCAGGCTGGACAGCGCGTTGCTGACCGCATCCATCGGCGCGACGATCGGCAGGCCGAGTGCGGCGCAGCGCGCCTCCAGCATCCGCCGGATCGCCGGGTTGACCAGCGTATAGAGCACCAGCCCGGGATTGACGGTGATTTCGGCGAGGATGCGTTCGAGATGGGTTTCCGAACGGACCATCGGCCAGAAATGGCGCATCGTGTCGACATCGTCGAACTGCGCCAGCGCCGCCTTGGCGATATTCTCCAGCGTTTCGCCGGTGGAGTCGGACAGGAGGTGGAGGTGCAGTCGCATCGGCGCCTTTCTGCACAAGGCTGTGGATAAGTCGGGGGCAGGGGCTAGCGCAACTCGGCCGGTCCGCCAAGCTGTGGGAAAGCCCTGTTTCATGCCCAGATTATCCACAATCCCGACACAGGGAGCGATTCAGCCAACAGCCTGTGGATAGTGTGGATGGCTTCATTGGAATCGACGGATTCGAGCGACTCCCATAGGGTCAATCTGTTGGCATTTCGGGTAATCCACCATAAGCCCCGCTATCCACGCCCCAACTGCTTCCAACCACCCATTTAGATTCTACTTTATAGTAGAGAGAGCGACGACGCTGACCGGTCCTGTCCCCACGAAACCGCTTCTCCGCGTGCTTGCCGGCGAGAAGCTTGCCGTCCCGCCGATCTGGCTCATGCGACAGGCCGGACGCTATCTTCCGGAGTATCGTGCGCTCCGGGCGGAGAAGGGCGGCTTTCTCGCGCTGGCGACCGATCCGGAGGCGGCATCGGAGGTTACGCTGCAGCCGATCCGGCGGTTCGCGTTCGATGGCGCGATCCTGTTCTCCGACATCCTGATGATCCCGTGGGCGATGGGGCAGCACCTGACCTTCGGCCCCGGCGAAGGGCCGCGGCTGAACCCGCCGCTGCTCGACGGGCTGCTGGCGGGCATTCCCGGCCTGTCACAGGGCGGTTATCCCTTCCACCGGCTCGATCCGGTGTACGAGACGGTCCGGCGTACCGTGGCCCGTCTGCCGGCCGATGTGACGATGCTGGGGTTCGCCGGATCACCCTGGACCGTCGCGACCTATATGGTGGCGGGGCAGGGGTCGAAGGACCATGAAGCGAGCCGGAGCCTTGCCTATCGCGATCCGGCGACCTTTGCCGGTCTGCTGGAGGCGATTGCGGACCTGACCATCGATTATCTGGTGGGGCAGATCGATGCGGGGGTCGAAGCGGTCCAGTTGTTCGACAGCTGGGCCGGCAGCCTCAGCCCGGCGCAGTTCGACGACTGGGTGATCGGGTTTACCGCTCGGATCGTCGATGCGCTGCATCAGCGCCGGCCCGGTGTGCCGGTGATCGGTTTCCCCAAGGGCGCGGGCGGCAAGCTGCCCCGCTATGCCCGCGAGACCGGTATCGATGCGATCGGGCTGGACGAGACGGTCGACCCGGTGTGGGCCGATGCCGTCCTGCCGCCGGGAATGCCGGTGCAGGGCAATCTCGATCCACTGGCGCTGCTGGCTGGCGGAGAGGCGCTCGACGGTGCCATCATGCGCGTGCTGGACGCCTTTCCGGAACGCCCCCATGTCTTCAACCTCGGCCATGGGATCGGCCAACATACGCCGATCGCGCATGTCGAGGCGCTGTTGGCCCGGGTGCGCGGGGCATGAGCGGGTTTCTGGGCGGCGCCTATCTGTGGATGAAGGCGGCACATATCGTGTTCGTCATCTTCTGGATGGCCGGGCTGTTCATGCTGCCCCGCTATCTGGTCCATCATCAGGAGGGGCTGTCCGACCCGGCAGAGCCGCCGCGCTGGATCCGGCGCGAGGCGTTGCTCAAGCGGATGATCCTGACGCCGGCGATGGTCGTCGTGTGGGTGCTGGGGCTGTTGCTTGCGGCCAATGTCGGGTTGTTCGACGGCGGCGCCGGGCTGGGGTGGCTGCACGCCAAACTGCTCGTCGTCGTGCTGCTGAGCGGCTATCATGGCTGGGCGGTCGGCTATGCGAGGAAGCTGGCGGCGGGGCGGCCGACGCTGACGCCGAAACAATTGCGGCTGGCGAACGAACTGCCCGCGCTGGCGGCGATCGCGGCGGTCGTGCTGGCGGTGGTCAAACCGTTCTGAAGGGGGATGGGCGATGTGGATAGCGTTGGCGTTGATTCAGGCGGTATCAGCGCCGCTGCCGGCGGGGGTCGAGGATGATCTGACCTGCCTCGCTATTATCGCGGCAACCGCGAACAAGGCGCCTCCGCAGGAGCAAAGCGGCCTGCAAGGCGGATTTATGTACTTTATGGGTCGTATCGACCATGCTGCACCCGGGTTCGACTATCCAGCCCATCTTGTTCGATTGATCGACGACGCTGAAGGAAACACGAAGATACAGGCGGCCAGACCGCGCTGCGTAGCCAAGCTGCGTGAGATTAGCGGGTCGCTCGCGAAGTGGGGAGAACATCTTCAAAAGCGGAACCAGAAGTGATGCTGGCATGGCTGTTGGTCGCGGCGCAGGCGGCGACGCCCGCGGTCGAGAACGATCTGCGCTGCATCGCCAGCATTTCGCAATCGTTCGAAACCGAGCCGTCGAGCCAGCGGGCGATGCTGACTGCCGGGATGGTCTATTTCATCGGCCGGGTTGAAGGTGCTGCGCCTGCGACCGACATCGTGGCGTCGGTGCAGCGGATCCGGCGTGCGCCTGGAGCAAAGGCGGCACTCGACGCGGCGGCCTTGCCCTGTGCCCGGCAGATACTGGCGAAGACGACGCTGTTCGCGCAGCTCGATCCGGGCGTGACGAAGGTCGAACCGGCGCGCTGAACCACCGCACCTGCTTGACTTGACTGCGACCGCCACCTAGGTCGAGCGACAGTGGCGCCCGGTCCTCGGTGCGCCCGTCCCAGCCGCTTGCGTCCGCCCCGTTTGCCGACCTTGCCTCACCATCGCTGATCTGGACCACCCCCCGATGCATCTCAAAGACTTAAAGAAACACGCGCCCGCCGAACTGGTCTCGATGGCCGAGGAACTGGGCGTCGAAGGCGCATCGACGATGCGCAAGCAGGACCTCATGTTCGCGATTCTCAAGGCGCGTGCCGAGAATGGCGAGCAGATCATGGGCGTCGGCACGATCGAAGTGCTGCAGGACGGCTTCGGCTTCCTGCGCAGCCCGGAGGCGAATTACCTCGCCGGGCCGGACGATATCTATGTCTCGCCGAACCAGGTCCGCAAGCATGGCCTGCGCACCGGCGACACGGTCGAGGGCGAGGTTCGCGCGCCCAAGGACGGCGAGCGCTATTTCGCGCTCAGCAAGCTCGTATCGGTCAATTTCGACGATCCCGACGCGGTGCGTCACCGGGTCAATTTCGATAACCTGACGCCGCTGTACCCCGAACAGAAGCTGACGCTCGACCAGCTCGATCCGACGATCAAGGACAAGTCGGCGCGGGTGATCGACATCGTGTCCCCGCAGGGCAAGGGCCAGCGCACGCTGATCGTGGCGCCGCCGCGCGTCGGCAAGACCGTCATGCTGCAGAACATGGCGAAGGCGATCACCGACAATCACCCCGAAGTGTTCCTGATCGTCCTGCTGATCGACGAACGTCCGGAAGAAGTGACCGACATGCAGCGCAGCGTGAAGGGCGAGGTGATTTCCTCGACCTTCGACGAGCCGGCGCAGCGTCACGTCCAGGTCGCCGAAATGGTGATCGAGAAGGCCAAGCGGCTGGTCGAGCACAAGAAGGACGTGGTGATCCTGCTCGATTCGATCACCCGTCTGGGTCGCGCCTACAACACGGTCGTGCCGTCGTCGGGCAAGGTGCTGACCGGCGGTGTCGACGCGAACGCACTCCAGCGGCCGAAGCGCTTCTTCGGTGCGGCGCGTAATATCGAAGAGGGTGGTTCGCTGTCGATCATCGCCACCGCGCTGATCGATACCGGCAGCCGCATGGACGAAGTCATCTTCGAAGAGTTCAAGGGCACCGGCAACTCGGAAATCGTCCTCGACCGCAAGGTGGCCGACAAGCGCATCTTCCCGGCGCTGGATGTGGGCAAGTCGGGTACGCGCAAGGAAGAACTGCTGGTCGACAAGACCAAGCTCAGCAAGATGTGGGTCCTGCGCCGCATCCTGATGCAGATGGGCACCGTCGATGCGATGGAGTTCCTGCTCGACAAGATGAAGAATTCGAAGACCAACGAAGACTTCTTCGACAGCATGAATCAGTAATCGAGCGCGCCCGGCGACATGCTGTCGCAGGAGACGCGACGATCCGGCCGGCGGGGCAACGCCCCGACCGACGACGCGGGCTTCGCCCGCGTCCGGCAACAACGAACCGCCCGTCTTTTCCACAGGGAAAGGCGGGCGTTGTCGTATGCACGGTGGGGCACGCCTGTGGACAGAGACCCCAGCCTTCGCTGGGGTGACGTGGTACGGCGGGGGCGTCCCCAACCCTTATCGCCATCCACAGCTTTTCCCCCTATCGTGCCCCAAACCAACCGGGGAACCGCCCATGAAGATCAACGTCGAAGTCGATTGCACGCCGGAGGAAGCGCGTCGCGCGATGGGCCTGCCCGACTTCACGCCGGTCCATGAACGCTATGTCGCGATGCTGACCGAAACGATGGAGAAGGGGGCCAGCCCCGAACTGCTCGACCAGATGATGAAGAGCTGGGCACCGATGGGCGAGGCGGGCATGACCTTCTGGCGCAAAATGTTCGAGACGGCGGGTCGTGGCGGCTGACACCATCTTCGCGGTGTCGAGCGGGCGTCCGCCCGCCGCCATCGCCGTGCTGCGGATTTCGGGGGGCGGGGCGCTGGATGCGGCGACGCTGCTGGCAGGCCGCTTGCCGCCGCTGCGTCGGGCGGCGGTCAGGGCATTGCGCGACCCTGTGGATAAGCTGTTGCTCGACCGGGCACTGGTGCTGGTGTTTCCGGGGCCGGCGACCGCCACGGGTGAGGATCTGGTCGAACTGCACCTGCATGGCGGTCGCGCGGTGGTGGCGAGCGTCGAGCGGGCGCTGGCGGCGATGCCGGGACTGCGCGCTGCCGAGCCGGGTGAGTTCACGCGGCGGGCGCTGGCGCATGGCCGGATCGACCTGACCGAGGCGGAGGGGCTGGGCGACCTGTTGTCGGCCGAAACCGAGGCGCAGCGGCAGATGGCGCTGGCGAACAGCGACGGCCGGCTGCGGCGGGCGGTGGCGGACTGGACCGCGACGGCGACCCAATTGTCGGCGGTGGTCGAGGCGGTGCTCGATCACGCCGACGAAGACGATGTCGATGCAGCGGACGAGGTGCTGGCCGATCTGCGTGGGCGGGCAGGCGTCTTGGCCGACACGATCGGGGTGGCGCTGGCGGCGCCCCCGGTCGAACGGCTCCGCGATGGCATCCGCGTGGTGCTGGCGGGGCCGCCCAACGCTGGCAAGTCGACCCTGCTCAACGCACTGGTCGGGCGCGAGGCGGCGATCGTGTCGCCGGTGGCGGGCACGACGCGTGATGTCATCGAAATTCCGGTAACGCGCGAGGGGATGGCGTGGCTGTTCCTCGATACCGCCGGGCTGCGTAACGACAGCGACGATCCGATCGAGCGGATCGGCATCGACCGTGCGACCGGGTCGATCGCGGCGGCGGATATCGTGCTGTGGCTGGGGGACGACGCGCCGCCGGCCGCAGCGCGGGTGATCTCGCTCTACCCGCGATCGGACGTCCGCGATCCGCTGGGGGCGGACGGTCGCATTGCGGTATCGGCGGCGACCGGAGCCGGGATCGATACGGTCTGGGGCGCCCTTGGTCGCGAAGCCGCCTCGCTGCTGCCGAAGGTGGACGAGCTGGCGTTGAACCGGCGGCAGGCGCATCATGCGGGTGTCGCACAAGCTGCGCTCCAACGTGCTGCAATGCAGGACGACCCGCTGTTGTTGGCGGAGGAATTGCGCTATGCTGTACAGGCATTCGCGGCATTGACCGGGATGCGCGCGACCGAGGCGGTTCTCGACGATCTGTTCGGTCGCTTCTGTATCGGCAAATAATGTTCCACGTGGAACCTAGAACAGCATGACCTATGATGTAGTAATCGTCGGCGGCGGCCATGCCGGCACCGAAGCCGCCGCAGCCGCGGCGCGACGGGGTGCGACGACGCTGTTGATCGATTTCGATCCCGGCAAGATCGGTGCGATGTCGTGCAATCCGGCGATCGGCGGGCTGGGCAAGGGCCATATCGTTCGCGAGATCGATGCGCTCGATGGGCTCATGGGCCGCGCGGCGGATGCGGCGGCGATCCATCACCGGATGCTCAACCGGTCGAAGGGCTCGGCGGTGCAGGGGCCGCGGGTGCAGGCCGACCGCGTGCGGTATGCTGCGGCGGTTAGGTCGCTGCTGGCGCATCCGAAGCTGACGGTGCTTGGCGGCGATACCGTTGCGCTGAAGAGCAGCGGCGGTCGGGTAACGGGAGTCGAGCTGGCTGATGGCAGCCGGATCGCTGCGCGGACCGTGGTACTGGCCACCGGCACCTTCCTCGGCGGGACGATGTTCCGGGGCGAGGAGCGGTCGGTCGGCGGACGGGTCGGGGAGCGAGCGGCAACCCGATTGGGTCAGCAGCTGCGCGAGCTGTCGCTGCCGATCGCGCGGTTGAAGACCGGCACGCCGCCCCGGCTCGATGGGCGGACGATCGACTGGGCGGCGCTACCCGAACAGCCTTCGGACGCGGATGTGTGGACCATGTCGCCGCTGTCCGATCCTGCGCAACGGTTACCGCAGCTCGCCTGCGCGATCGCACGGACGACGGCCGAGACGCACGACATTATCCGAGCCGGGCTCGACCGGTCGCCGCTGTTCAGCGGATCGATCGAGGGGCGGGGGCCGCGCTATTGTCCGTCGATCGAGGACAAGGTGCATCGCTTCGGCGACCGCGACGGGCACCAGATTTTCCTCGAACCCGAAGGGCTCGACACCCATCTGGTCTATCCCAACGGTGTGTCGACCTCGCTGCCGACCGATGTGCAGCTGGCGATGCTGCGCAGCGTGGCGGGGCTCGAGCGGGTCGAGATCGTCACGCCGGGCTATGCCGTCGAGTATGACTATATCGATCCCCGCGCATTGTCGGCGACGCTGGCGCTGCGGGCGCTCGGCGGGCTGTATTTCGCCGGGCAGATCAACGGCACGACCGGCTATGAGGAAGCAGGCGGGCAGGGGCTGGTCGCCGGTGCCAACGCGGCGGGTGAGGCACTGGGTCTCGACCCGCTGATCCTGCCGCGCGAGTCGAGCTATATCGGGGTGATGATCGATGACCTTGTGCTGCAGGGCGTGTCCGAGCCTTACCGGATGATGACGGCGCGCGCCGAATATCGCCTGCGGTTGCGGTCGGACAATGCCGCGACGCGGTTGGGGGCGATCGGTGCGCAGGCCGGCCTGTTGTCGGCCGAGCGGATCGTGTTCAACACGGAGCGCGAAGAGCGACGCGCCAGCCTGGCGGCTGCGCTGTCGACGCGCCACGGCGCCAATATGCTGGCGGCGAAAGGGGCGCCGGTTACCGGGACCGATACCCGCAGCGGCGGCGAATGGTTGCTGGTGCCCGGCGTGACGCCGCAACATCTGGGCATTGATGTGCAGGACGAGGTGCTGGGCGAACTGATCGAGGATGCGCGCTACGCTCCCTATCTCGAGCGGCAGGCGGCCGAGCTGGCCGCGGCGCGCGTGGATCATGTCGTGCTACCCGCCGACTTCGCCTATGGCGCGGTCCCGGGGCTGTCGAACGAGATGGTGGAGCGATTGACCTCGGCTGCGCCGGAAACGCTCGCGGCTGCCGGTCGCATACAGGGGGTGACGCCGGCGGCGCTGGTGGCGATCCTACTGCATTATCGTGGCGGGAAGCTGGCGGCATGACCGAGCAGGACGCGCGCGACTGGCTCGAAACCCGCTTCGGGGTCGAACGTACGGCGTTGCTGGCAAGATTCGCGGATCGGATCGTTGCGGAAACCGCCCATCAAAATCTGATCGCGGCGTCGACGATCGACCATATCTGGGAACGGCATCTGTTGGACTCGGCTCAGCTGGTGCCGCTGGCCGACGCAGCGAACGAAGGCGCCTGGATCGATATCGGATCGGGCGCAGGCTTTCCCGGGATCGTCGCCGCCATCCTGACCGATCGCCCTGTCGTGCTGGTCGAACCGCGCGCGCGACGCGCCACGTTGCTGCGCGTTATGGCGGCCGATCTGGGACTGACCAATGTCGTCGTCCATCAGGCCAAGATCGAGAAGTTGCCCGCCGACTGCCCGGCGGCGATCATCACCGCGCGTGCGGTCGCGCGACTGGCCGCGTTATTTGCGATCGGCCATCGGCATAGCGACGCCGATACGATATGGGTGTTGCCGAAGGGACGTTCCACCACCGAGGAGCTGGCCGAAGCGAAGGCCGACTGGCGCGGAATGTTTCACGTGGAACATAGCATTACCGATCCGACATCGTCGATCGTGGTCGCCAGGGGAGTGCGCCAAGCATGATTTGCATTGCCATCGCGAACCAGAAGGGGGGCGTCGGCAAGACCACCACGGCGATCAACGTCGGTACGGCGCTGGCCGCCACCGGGTTGAACGTGCTGATCCTCGACCTCGATCCGCAGGGTAATGCGTCGACCGGACTCGGCATCGGTCGCAACGATCGCGAATATTCGACCTACGACCTGCTGGTCGGCGACCTGATGCTGAACGAAGCGGCGGTCGAAACCAAGGTGCCGCGCCTGTCGATCGTGCCGGCGACGGTCGACTTGTCGGGGGCGGAGATCGAGCTGATCGAGTTCGAGGCGCGCACCCATCGGCTCGACCGGGTCGTCGAGGCGAGCGGGGGGCGATGGGACGTGATCCTGATCGACTGCCCGCCATCGCTCGGGCTGCTGACCATTAACGCGATGGTAGCGAGCCATGCGCTGTTGGTGCCGCTCCAGTGCGAGTTCTTCGCGCTGGAGGGCCTGAGCCAGCTGCTGAGCACCGTCGAGCGGATTCGCGGGCGGTTCAATCCGGGGCTGTCGATCCTGGGCGTGGTGTTGACGATGTACGACCGGCGCAACCGGCTGACCGACCAGGTGTCGGACGATGTGCGCGCGGTGTTGGGGAAAGTAGTGTTCGATACGGTGATTCCGCGCAATGTCCGCCTGTCCGAGGCGCCCAGTCATGGCGTGCCGGCGCTGATCTACGATTATCGCTGTGCAGGGTCGGAAGCCTATATCGCGCTTGCCCGTGAAGTGATCGCACGGCTACCGAGCCTGGCGGAGGCGGCATGAGCGAGCAGGCGACACCGCGCCGTCCGCGCATGGGGGGCCTCGGTCGGGGGCTGAGTTCATTGCTGGGCGACCCCGAAGGCGAGGTTTCGACCGCGCGCGGATCGACCCCGCCCAGCGGCGTGCGACAACTGCCGGTAACCGCGCTGTCGCCGCTGCCGGGCCAGCCGCGGCGATTCTTCGACGAATCGGCGCTGGACGAGCTGGCGGAATCGATCTCGGCGCGCGGGGTGATCCAGCCGATCGTCGTGCGGCCGCATGGCAAGGGATATCAAATCGTCGCCGGCGAACGGCGCTGGCGGGCGGCACAGCGGGCGCGGCTGCACGAGGTACCGGTGGTCGTCCGCGACTTCACCGATGCCGAGACGATGGAAATCGCGCTGGTCGAAAATATCCAGCGACGCGACCTGACCGCGATCGAGGAGGCCGAAGGCTATCGCCGGCTGATCGACGAGTTCGGTCATACCCAGGAGGCGCTCGCCAATCTGGTCGCCAAGTCGCGCAGCCATGTCACCAATTTGCTGCGGCTGCTCGAATTGCCCAAGCCGATCCAGGACATGGTCGGCGACCAGCGGCTGAGCATGGGTCACGCCCGCGCGCTGATACACGTCCCCGGTGCCGAGACGATCGCCGAGAAGGTGGTCGCGAAGGGGCTGTCGGTACGCGATGTCGAGCGGATGGCGCGGCAGGCGCGCGAGCCCGAGGCCAAGCGGACCCGCACCCCACGCGATCCGGCGGCAGGTGCCAGCCAGGACGGCGCGAGCGACGCCGATCTGCGCGCACTCGAACGGCAGCTGGGCGACGTTCTCGGGCTGAAGGTCCAGATCAGCCATGGCGACAAGGGCGGATCGATCGCGATCGGCTATTCGACGCTCGGACAATTGGACATGGTTTGCCAAAGGTTAAGCGGCGAGCGCATCTGATACGCAAAATTTACAGGTAGGCGAGCAGGTTATGGACATGAACATGCCGATTCGCCCGCCGCTGTCCGGCGCTGCCAGCACCGGAACCGACGAACGTGCGCCGACCATCGGGGTACTGCTCGACATATCGGGCGCGTCGAGCCGGCTGCTGCTGGACATGCACGCCCTGTCCGCCTTCGCGGCGCAGCAGGGACCGGACGTCGAACCGGCCGGACAGGTCGGGTCGCTGGTCAAATTGCAGATCGGCAAGATCTGGGTAGTGGCCGGCATCCGCTCGACCCGGCTGGCGGATGACGGATCGAACCTGATCGCCGATGTCGACCTAATGGGGGAGGGCTATGAGCCCGCACCCGGGCAGGGGATGCGCGGTTTTCGCCGCGGCGTGACGCGCTATCCGCTGCCCGGATCGCCGGTCTATCCGGTCCCGCGCGACGTGCTGCGGCAAATCTATGCGACGCAGGATCGCCCCCATATCACCGTCGGCACGGTGCACATGACGCGCGACCTGCCGGCGGCGCTGTATGTCGACCCACTGCTCGGCAAGCATTTCGCGCTTGTCGGGTCGACCGGCACGGGCAAGTCGACCACCGCTGCGCTGATCCTGCACCGGATCTGCGATTACAGCCCGCACGGTCATATCGTCGTGATCGACCCGCATGGCGAATATGGGAAGGCATTCGCCGACAAGGGTGAATTGCTCGACGTATCCAATTTGCAGCTGCCCTATTGGCTGCTCAATTTTCACGAACATTGCGATATCCTGCTGACGTCGGAAGGATCCGCGCGGCAGATCGAAGCCGATATTCTCGCACGCTGCATCCTTGCGGCGAAGGCCAAGAGCCGCGCGGCACAGGATATTCCGCGCCTGACCGTCGATGCCCCGATTCCCTATCTGTTGTCCGACCTGACCGCGATCCTGCAGGCGGAAATGACGCGGATGGACCGGGGGAGCGACAACGCACCCTATCTGCGGTTGAAGGCGCGGCTGGAGGAAATTCGCTCCGACCCGCGCTATGCCTTCATGTTTTCCGGCATGCTGGTCGCGGACACGATGGCGGCGTTCCTGAAGCGCGTGTTCCGATTGCCTGCGCAGGGCAAGCCGATCTCGATCGTCGACGTATCGGCGGTGCCGTCCGAAATCACCTCGGTCGTCGTCGCCGTCCTGTCGCGGCTGGTGTTCGATTTCGCGATCTGGTCGCGGGGTGAGACGAGCAAGCCGGTGCTGCTGGTGTGCGAGGAGGCGCATCGCTACGTCCCCAACGAGCGGGCCGGATCGGGATCGTCGGCGGCGGGTATCCTCAGCCGGATCGCCAAGGAAGGCCGCAAATATGGCGTGTCGCTGGGCCTCATCACCCAGCGTCCGTCCGATCTGGCCGAGGGCGTGCTGTCGCAATGCGGCACGATCCTGACCATGCGGCTCAATAATGAACGCGATCAGGCATTCGTCCGTGCTGCGATGCCCGAAGATGCGCGCGGCTTGCTCGACGCGATTCCGGCGCTGCGCAATCGTGAGTGCATCATCGTCGGCGAAGGAGTCACGACGCCGATCCGGCTGTCGTTCGACCTGCTCGAACCGGCGCTGTGCCCCGCGTCCGCGTCGCCGTCCTTTATCGAGATGTGGCAGCAGGAAGGGGGCGAGGACGCATTGGTCGACCGTACCATCCGCCGCTGGCGAACCCAGGGTCGGTAATCCGCCATCCCGGTACCGGGATACAACCAAGCGATTTCCGCCGTTGCCGGACCGAAGTCCGTTCAAAGCAGGCGGGTCAGCGCGCCGCGACGCCCATCAGTCCGGCGACATGCCGGCGGAAGCGGACCAGTTCGTCGCCCTGCAGCTGCTGCACGGTGGCGAACGCCACCGACCGTGGATTGACCGGCACGCCGTTCTTCCAAAGCTCGTAATGCAGGTGCGGGCCGGTCGACAGACCGGTCGACCCGACATAGCCGATCACCTGCCCCTGCGACACGCGGCTGCCCGCGCGCACCACGATCCGGCTCATATGGCCATAGCCGGTGGCGAGACCGCCGCCATGGTCGAGTTTCACAAAATTGCCATAGCCGCCATGCCAGCCGGCGCTGGCCACCCGTCCGTCGGTGGTCGCCCGGATCGGGCTGCCATAGGCGGCGGCGAAGTCCATGCCCTTGTGCAGGCGACGGAAGCCCAGCACCGGATGCACACGCCAGCCGAAATTGGACGAGATGCGCGCGGCGACCGGCCACATCATCGTACCCTTGCGCTCGCCCACGCCCTTGGGATCGAGCCATTCGGTACGGCTGCCATCCTGCCAGCGGACCAGGCGCACGTCGCGGCGTCCTGAAAGACCGGCATAGAGCAGTTGGCCCAGCTGGACTTCGCCGGTGGCGGCGCGGGCCTGTTCGACGATCAGGTCGAACGAATCATCCTGTCCGACCTGCCCCATCGGCACGAGTCCGGAGACGGTGCGGATATAGGATTCGACCGCCTTGGCCGGGGCCCCGGCGGCGCGGGCGGCGCGGTACAGGCTGGCGCCGACCCGGCCGCGGATGCGCAGCGGCGTATGGTCGATCGCGATCGGTCGGGCATCGAGCCGTAGCGTACCGCCTTCGCGGACGATTTCGAGCGCGAGGTCGAACCTGGCGCGGAAAGCGAGATGTTCGAGCGGTCGCGGCTGGGACGGGCTGTCACGCCGGCCGAGCGTAATGTCGAGCCGGGTGCCGGGTGTCAGTTCGGCCGGATCGACCCGGCCTGCGACGAGCGCCGCCGCCTCGCGCGCTTCGTTGGCACCGACTCCGGTACGTTCGAGCGCGCTGGCGATGCCGCCACCCAGCGTTGCGGTCGCCTCGACGATCGGCCGTTCAGGGGTGTTGGCGAGCGGCACGACGCGCGACGTGGCGGCGAGCCGCATGCCGCTGGTGCCGCCCAGCGCGCTTGCACCGAAAGACAGGCTGCGCGCCTCGTCCAGCGCGCTGCCGTCGAGCGGCGCGGGAACGGTGCTGAGGATCGGCCGGTTCCAGGACGGTGCCAATGCCCAGACGGCGGCGCATAATGCGGTGCAGGTCGCCAGGCCCCGCCACCAGTCGCGCGATCCGATTGCGGCGCCCAAATCCGGGGTCCAGCCAAACGATTCGATACGGCCGCGCCATTCGGCGGTGCGGGCTGGTGCGGACAGGACCGGGGCACGCCCGAAGCGCAATGCGCTGGTGCCGCCCGCCAGTTCCAGTCCATGATCGGTGCGCAGGAACACACCCAGCCCCCAGAGACGGCCGCCCGACCCGGCCCGGTCTGCTTCCCCTGTGAAGCCAAAACTTTAAAGTCAAATGAACCACGGCGGCCTCAGATTCGGCTGCGACGGAGCGTGGCCATGCTGCGACCGGACGAAAGCTTTGCGGGAACCCGCGAAACCCGTTGCACCGGCGCCTGCGACCCCCGATGTTGTGCGAGATGAGCCAGTTCGCGCGTAGCCCGGTCACGGCAGTGCTGGGGCCGACCAATACCGGCAAGACCTATCTCGCGATCGAGCGGATGTGCGGTCATGCCTCGGGAATGATCGGTTTCCCGCTTCGGTTGCTGGCGCGCGAGAATTACGACCGCGTCGTCGCGATGAAAGGCGTGGAGAATGTCGCACTGGTGACCGGAGAGGAGCGCATCGTCCCGCCCAAGGCGCGCTGGTTCCTGTGTACCGCCGAATCGATGCCGCTGGAGCGGGAGACGGCGTTCGTCGCGCTGGACGAGGCGCAGCTGGGCGCCGATCCGGAACGCGGCCATGTCTTTACCGATCGGCTGCTGCGCGCACGGGGGCGGGAGGAGACGATGATCCTCGGATCCGATTCGCTGAAACCGATGGTCCGCGCGCTGGTGAAGGATGCCGAGATCATCTCGCGTCCGCGCTTCTCGACGCTCAGCTATGCCGGCGCGCGCAAGCTGTCGCGCCTGCCGCGCCGGTCGGCGATCGTCGCCTTCTCGTCCGAAGAGGTTTATGCCGTGGCGGAGGCGATCCGCCGGATGCGCGGCGGTGCGGCGGTGGTGATGGGTGCGCTGTCCCCACGCACCCGCAATGCACAGGTCGCGATGTTCCAGTCGGGTGAGGTCGATTATCTGGTCGCGACCGACGCGATCGGGATGGGGCTGAACCTCGACGTCGCGCATGTCGCCTTCGCCAGCCTGCGCAAGTTCGACGGGCGGCGGCAACGGCGGCTGACCATCGCCGAGATGGCGCAGATCGCCGGGCGCGCCGGGCGGCACCACCGCGACGGCACCTTCGGCGCGCTGGTCGAGGAAGGGCCGAACGCCTTTACGCCGGAGGAAGTGCTGGCGATCGAGGGGCATCATGTGCCGCCGCTGGAACGGCTCTACTGGCGCAGCGGCGAGCCGGACTTCTCCAGCATCGACGCGCTGATCGACAGCCTCGAAGCGCGACCGAACCATCCGGTGCTGACCGCCGCGCCGGAAGCGATCGACCTGATCGTGCTGAAACGGCTGGCCGAGGAGGATTGGGTCCGCGCCCGCACGCGATCCCCGGCGATGGTCCGGCGGCTCTGGTCCGCGTGCGGCCTGCCCGATTTCCGCAAGCTCGGCCCCGACCCGCATAGTCGTTTCGTCGGGCGAATCTTCGGTCATCTGAGCGAAGGGGCGGGGCATATCCCGCACCAATGGTTCGCGGACGAACTGCAGCGGCTCGACCAGATGAACGGCGATGTTGAGACGATCGCCGGGCGAATCGCGGCGGCACGCAGCTGGGCCTATATTGCCCACCGCGCCGACTGGCTGCTCGACCCCGAACATTGGGCGGCGCGGACGCGCGGCGTCGAGGAGAAGCTGTCCGACGCGCTCCATGACCGGTTGCGGCAGCGTTTCGTCGATCAGCGGACGACGGTGTTGTTGCGGCGGATCGGTGCCGGTGCCGCCGACCTGCCGGTCGATGTCGCGGCGGACGGATCGGTCAGCGTCGATGGCCATGCGCTGGGCCGGCTGACCGGCTTCCGGTTCGAAGTATCGTCCGACACGCGCGTCGCCGACAAGAGGCTGTTGATCGCCGCCGCTGAAAAGGGGCTGGCCGGCGAACTGCGCAAGCGCGGCGCCGAACTGGTCGCGGCGACGGACGCCGAATTGTCGCTCTCAGCCGAACCGGGGGCGGTGCCCGAACTGACGTGGAACGGGCTGACCGTCGCGACCTTGACCGGCGGCACGACGCTCGACCGGCCGGTGGTGACGCTGGACCGTAGCCTCTACGTGCTCGACCGCACGGCGCAGGGGCAGGTGCGCGACCGGTTGGCAGCCTGGGTGCAAAGCGATGTCGCGCGCCGGGCACCGACGCTCGGCGCGCTGGCAGCCCTTGCGCGTGATCCGGCGGCCAGCGGATCGCTGCGCGCGGTCGCGGCGGCGCTGACCGAGGTCGGCGGCATTGCCCCGCGCGACGGGTTCGATGTGATGCTGGCGCCGCTCGACGGCGACGACCGGCGGCGGCTGCGCAAGGCAGGGGTGTTGATCGGCGCGCTCGACCTGTTCGATGCGCGCCTTTTCAAACCGGCGGCGGCCCGGTGGCGCGCTGCGCTGCTGGCGGCACGTGACGGGCATCCGGTCGAGCCGCTGGCGCCGACCGGGGCGACGGTGCTGCCGGTCGGGCAGGGGGCGTGGGGCTTCCGTCGCTTCGGTCCGCAGGCGGTACGCGTCGACCTGATCGAACGGCTGGCCCAGGCGGCACATGACGCGCGCAAGGGGCATGCGCCGTTCGCCCCCGATCCGGCGCTGGCGGTATCGATGGGGCTGAAGCCGGAAACGATCGTACGGCTGATGGCGAAGCTGGGCTTCCGGCCGAGCGCGCCAGCGGGCGATGTGCCCCAATGGCGCTGGGCACCCGCGCGCCGCCGGGCACCGACGCCGACCCCGCGTCCGGTCGCGCGACCGGGCAATGCCTTTGCCGCGCTCGCTGAACTGGGGTTCGACCGCTGATGGCGGCACGCGCGCCGGAACCGGTGCCGCACATGCGGCTCGACATGTTCCTGTGGTATGCCCGATTCGCCAAGACGCGCAGCGCGGCGCAGGCGATCGCCGAACGCGGTACGCTGCGCCTCGATGGCCGTAGGATCGAGCGCGCGCATTGTCCGGTACGCGTCGGGATGGTCATCGCCTTTCCACAAGATGCCCGCGTGTATATCCTGCGGGTCGAGGCGTTGCCGATCCGACGCGGGCCGCCCGCCGAAGCGCGTACGCTCTACACCCTGCTGGAACCGACAGGGTCCGGCCCCGTTGACGGGGGCGACGACCCGGCATAACGCGGTCGCGATACGATTTCTCGGAGTTTGGACGGACCCATGACCTACGTCGTCACCGACGCCTGCATCCGCTGCAAATATATGGACTGCGTCGAGGTGTGTCCGGTCGATTGCTTCTATGAAGGCGAGAATATGCTCGTCATCAACCCGAGCGAATGCATCGATTGCGGTGTGTGCGAGCCGGAATGCCCCGCCGAAGCGATCCTGCCCGATACCGAAAGCGGGCTGGAGCAGTGGCTGGAGCTGAACAACACCTATTCGGCGCAGTGGCCCAACGTGACCCGCAACGCCAACCAGACCCCGCCCGATGCCGATCAGTGGAAGGGCGTCGAGAACAAGATCGAGCATTTCTCGGCCGAGCCTGGCGCGGGCGACTGACGCCAGCCACCATGTTCCACGTGAAACCGAGGCCGGGCCGCAGCAGCGGTTCCGGCCCTTCGGCTTTGCGCTGGTAATTTTGTTGCAACGTTGCTATAATCACACGTGACGGCGGCAGTTTCATGCCCCGCCCGGAGACCACCTTTAGCAACGTCCCGTGTCGCCCGACCTGCCGCCGCCCGATCCAGCGTTGGCAGTAAGCGATGCTTTCGGGACGACGACCACGGAAAGGTTACCAATGGCTGCCAAGGCATTGTCCTTCGATGTCGGCGATTATGTCGTGTACCCCAAGCACGGCGTCGGCCGTGTGATCGAACTCCAGCGTAGCGAAATCGCTGGCATGCAACTCGAACTCTATGTGCTCCGCTTCGAAAAGGAACGCATGACGCTGCGCGTTCCGACCAACAAGGCGGAAAGCGTCGGCATGCGCAAGCTGTCGTCGGACAAGACGATGCGCGAAGCGATGGAAACGCTGAAGGGAAAGCCCAAGGTCAAGCGGACCATGTGGTCGCGTCGCGCGCAGGAATATGAAGCGAAGATCAATTCGGGCGACCTGGTGTCGATTGCCGAAGTGGTCCGCGACCTGTTCCGTGCCGACGACCAGCCCGAGCAGAGCTATTCCGAACGCCAGATCTTCGAAGCCGCGGCTAGCCGTCTGGCGCGCGAACTGGCGGCGATGGAGCAGGTCGACGAGCCGAAGGCGCTGGAGCGGATCATCGAAATCCTGCGGGATGCTGCGGCGATCTATAACAAGGAAAAGACCGCCGCCTGATCGGCGCGCGATCCGAACCGAACGAAAAAGGGCGGCCGGCAACGGTCGCCCTTTTTCGTTGGTGATGGCGGGGGCCACCGGGACGGTCGATCCGCTCGACCCTCCAGACGATCCGCACCAGCGATGCTACGGAGCTACGCCGCGCTGCCGGACGCCGGACAGCGCGGCGGCGGCGTCAGGCCGGTTCGCGCTCCAGCGTCGGATAGTCGATATAGCCTTCCGGCCCGTGCGAATACCACGTCGCCATGTCGTCCTTGTTGAGCGGCGCGTCGCGCTCCAACCGGGCCGGCAGGTCGGGATTGGCGAGGAACGGACGGCCAAAGGCGATGGCATCGGCGATCCCGCTATCGAGTTCGGCCTGCGCCCGCGCGCCATCATAATCCTGGTTCAGCACCAGCGGGCCGGCAAAGACCTTGCGGATTTCGGGCGAGACGCGCGGCTGGGTCGCGCTGCCGAAGGTGCCGTCGGGGCCAGGTTCGCGCAGTTCGAGGAAGGCGATACCCTTGTCCGACAGCAGCTTTGCGGCAGGCACGAACACCGACACCGGATCGCTGTCAACCACACCCTGCGTGTCGCCATTGGGCGAGAAGCGGACCGCGGTCCGGCCGGCGCCGACCTCGGCGATCAGCCGGTCGACGACTTCGCCGAGCAGGCGGATGCGATTTTCCGGGCTGCCGCCATAGGCGTCGTCGCGATGGTTGGCCCCGTCGCGCAGGAACTGGTCGATCAGATAGCCATTGGCGGCGTGCAGCTGGACGCCGTCGAACCCCGCCGCCTTGGCATTGCGCGCCGCACGCGAATAATCGTCGAGCACGCGCGCGATATCGTCCAGCGTTGCAGAGCGCGCCTGTTCATAGGGTTTCTTGCCGTCATAGGTATGCGCCTTGCCCGGCGCCGTGGTCGCCGAGGAGGACAGGGGTGCGGCACCGTCCAGGAAATCGGGATGGACCACCCGGCCCATGTGCCACAACTGGGTCACGATGCGGCCGCCGGCGGCATGGACGGCGTCGGTGATCGGCTTCCACGCCTCGACCTGTTCGTCGGTCCACAGCCCCGGCGCGAACGGCCAGCCCAGCCCTTCGCGACTGATCCCGGTGCCTTCGGAAATCAGCAGGCCGGCGGACGCGCGCTGGGCATAATAGTCGGCCATGATCGCGGTCGGCACATGCTCACGCGTGCCGCGGCCCCGGGTCAGCGGCGCCATCAGCACCCGGTTCGGCGCCTGGATATCGCCCAACGCGATAGGATCGAAGAGACTGGGCATAAACGAAAACTCCCGAAAGCTGCACAAAGGCAGGCGACGTCGCACAGATAGGGCGGTAGGGGGCGGCATGCAGCCGGCCCCGCCTGAAACAAATGCTATGTCGCCCCCAAGAACGCCGAGCGGCGCGATTGTTGCCGTGGTCTGCGCGAACATCGCCCTCGCATTCGGCCCTTGGTTCGTACGCATGGCCGATACCGGACCAGTGGCGGCGGCGTTCTGGCGGATCGCGCTGGCATTGCCGGTGCTGCTGGCGATGGCGGGATGGAGCGACCGCCGGGCATTGCTGCCGACGCGCGCGCTGCTGGTGCCGTTGCTGATCGGCGGGGTGGCCTTCGCGATCGATCTGGGGTCGTGGCATATCGGCATTCGCCGCACGACCATGGCCAATGCCACGCTGTTCGGGAATTGCGCGGTACTGATCTTTCCGATCTACGGCTTCATCGCGATGCGGCGCTGGCCGACCCGGGCGCAGGGGCTGGCGCTGCTGCTGGCGGCGGTCGGGGGCCTGTTGCTGCTGGGCCGGTCGGCGGAATTGTCGTCGCGCCATCTGGCCGGCGATCTGTTCTGCCTGCTCGCCGGGGTGCTTTACGCGGTCTATTTCATCGTGATGCGCGGCGTGCGGCGGACGATGGCGCCGCTGCCCGCGCTGGCGCTGTCGAGTGTCGCCAGCGTGCTGCCGTTGCTGGCGTTCGCACTGGCGCTGGGCGAGCCGATCATGCCGCAGCACTGGACCCCGCTGATCGCGCTGGCGCTGATCAGCCAGATCGCAGGGCAGGGGCTGATGATCTACGCGCTGGGCCATCTCAGCCCGCTGGTCGTCGGCCTCGCCCTGCTGGTGCAGCCGGTGGTCGGCGCGACGATCGGCTGGCTGGCCTATGGCGAGCGGCTGGGGCCGATGGATGCGGTCGGCGCAGTGCTGGTGGCGGCGGCGCTGGTGATCGTCAGCGCACGCCGCTCAGCCGACAGATAGCTCAGGCGATTCCGGCACGACCCAGGTCGACCAACGCCTCGCCGAATCGGGCGATGTCGCCGGGGGCAAAGCCGGCGATGTTGATCCGGCCCGATCCCGCCATGTAGATGCCGTGGGTCGCGCGCAGCCATTCGATCTGCGCCGGGGTCAGCGGCAGCGTCGCGAACATGCCCTTGCCCTGCGCCAGTGGGGCGAGATCGACCGACCCCACCTGTCCCAGCGCCGCCAGCTCGCCGCGCAGCCCCTGCAACCGGGTACGCAGCGCATCCAGTTCGCCGCGCCAGTCGGCGGCGAGCTGCTCATTTTCCAATACGATCCGCACCGCTGCCGCACCATGGTCGGGCGGCATCGACCAGTTGGCGCGGGCCAGCGCCAGCAGGTTCGACAGCACGATGTCGCGCGCTTGCGGCTCGGGCGTGGTCGCCCACAGCGCGCCGGTGCGTTCGCGGTACAGCCCGAAATTCTTGTCGCACGAATAGGCGACGACCGCGAACGGCACCGCGTCCAGCACCATGCGCGTGCCGGCGGCATCGGCCTCCATGCCGTCGCCCAGCCCCTGATAGGCAAGGTCGATGAACGGCACGAGCCGGCTGTCCGCGACCGCATCGGCGATCGCGCGCCATTCCTCCGCCGTCGGATCGATCCCGGTCGGATTGTGGCAGCAACCGTGCAGCAGGATCGCGTCGCCCGCCTCCGCCTGCCCGATTGCCGCGCGAAGTGCGGGCAGGTCGATACGTTGCGCGCCCATGTCGAACATCGCGTGCGGCACCACGACGATGCCGGCGGCGGCAAAGACCGGAGCGTGGTTGGCCCAGCTCGGCTGGCCGACCAGGATGCGGCGCACCCCGGCCTTGGCCAGCAGCTCGGCGCCCAGCCGCAGCGCGCCGGTGCCGCCCGGCGTCTGCAATCCGCAGCGGCGCTCCGCCGGGAAACCCCGTCCGAACACCAGCGGTTCGAGCAGCGCCACGAACCCCTTGTCGCCCTCCGGCCCCAGATAGGCCTTGCTGTCCTGCGTCGCGATCAGGCGCATTTCGGCCTGCTTCACCGCCTGCATCACCGGGGTATGGCCGTGATCGTCGCGGAACACGCCGACGCCCAGGTCGATCTTGTGCGCTCGGGGGTCGGCACGGAACGCCCCGATCAGGCGAAGCAGCGAGTCGGCGGGCTGGGCGACCAGCGAACGGAACGGCATGAAAACTCCCGAAGACGGCGTGGATGCCGCCTATAGGCCGATCGAATGCCTAAGCGGCAGGGGTAAAATCCCATCTCCGGGCAAGGAATGCGCCGCCGTGGCGCGTCGATCACATGTCGGCGAGATAGCGTTCCACATCGTCGCTGCCGCCGATGCGCTGGCCATCGATGAACACTTGCGGGGTGGTGTCGACGCCGTGCTTCGCCTTGAACGCGTCGACTTCCTCGCGGCTGCGCAGGATGCGGTCGTCGACGGTGAAGCCGGCCGATTGCAGCAGCTGCTTGGCCTTTACCCCGAACGGGCAGATGTGGTCGGGCAGGACCATGCGATACAGCGTCGCTTCGCGGGTGTCGGCCATGACGGTTCCTTCTGATGCATGTACGTCGCCATAGCGTGTCGGATGCGCACGGGTTCCGCCGTTGCCGTTTCGCCCTGCGCGTCCTAGCTAAGGTCCATGACCGAAGACGCGATCGCACCGCTGGCACCTGCCGACCTGACGCTCGACGAACTGCGCGCCGCGCTCGCGCCGCTGGTCGCGGCCAATGCCGCGTTCGACGGGTGGAGCGACAAGGCGGTTGAGGCGGCGGCGCGGACCTTCGGCGCCGATGCCGATGTTGCCCGGCTGGCCTATGGCGGCAGCGCGGTCGAGATGATCGATGCCTGGTTCGGCGAGATCGACCGCCGCATGATGGAAGCGGTCAGCGCCGACGCTCTGGCTGCGATGAAGATTCGCGAAAGGATCACGGCGCTGGTCGAGGCGCGGCTGGCGGCGGTCGCGGGCGAGCGGGAAGCGCTGCGCCGTGCGCTGGCGATCCTCGCCATGCCGCGAAATGTCGCGCGCGCGACGAAGCTCGGCTGGCGGACGGTCGACCTGATGTGGCGCTTGGCCGGCGACAAGGCGACCGATTACAACCATTATACCAAGCGGGCGATGCTGGGCGCGGTCTATGGCGCGACGATCGCGGTGTTCCTCGACGACGAAAGCGGCGGCCATGCCGATACCCGCGCGTTCCTGGCGCGGCGGATCGACGGGATCATGCGGTTCGAGAAGATGAAGGGCCGCATCCTGTCGTCGCGCGATCCCGAACGGCGGTTGAGTCTGTCGCGCTTCATCGGGCGGCTGCGCTACCCGGCGGTCTAAACGCCTGCCGCGACGGGCGAAGAATCCGCTTCCCTTGGCGGCTGCTTATTGCTAATCAGTCGCAATGTTGTCGCCCAACCTGCCTCTTTCCCAGCTGCCCCGCACCTGCGGGGCAACGGTCGCATCGGTCGATTGGGAGGGCATGTCGCCGGCGGAGGCGCGACGCCTGCGCGAATTCGGCCTCGACGAAGGGGTCGATATCGAACTGCTCCATCGTGCGATGCTGGCGGGCGGGCCGCTGGCCTGTCGGATCGGACGGATGACGGTGGCGCTGCGCGCGCATGTCGCTGGCGCGATCCGCGTCGCACCGCTGGCGGGCTGAACGGCACCTCTCACGTGAACCCTGCACCTCTGGTCGCGCTGGTCGGCAATCCCAATGCCGGCAAGACGGCGCTGTTCAACGCGCTAACCGGCGCGCGGCAGAAGGTCGGCAATTATCCCGGCGTCACCGTGGAGCGCCATTCGGGGCGCCTTGCCTTGGACGACGGACGCCCGATCGAACTGGTCGACCTTCCGGGCACCTACAGCCTCGATCCCTCCAGCCCCGACGAAGCGGTCACCCGCGACGTGGTGCTGGGGCGGCAGGCGGGCGAGCGGGTGCCCGACGCGCTGATCGTCGTCGCCGACGCCACCAATCTCGACAATCATCTGCGCTTCGTCCTCCAGCTGAAATCGCTGGGGCGGCCGATGGTGCTGGCGCTCAACATGATCGACATGGCGACGCGCGACGGGTTGAAGATCGACCTCGCCGCGCTGTCCGCCGAACTCGGCCTGCCGGTGGTCGCGACCGTCGCGGTGCGCAAGCGCGGGCTGGACGAACTGCGTGCGGCGCTGGCCGGCATCCTCGCGTCGGCACCGCGCACCGCGCCGGTCGAGTCGGTCGATGCCGATATCCGCCATTTTCAGCGCGAGGCACGTCGCATCTCGCGCGCCGCGACCGCCGAACAGCCGCGGATGCGCGCCGTCACGCGGGGCATTGACCGCGTCGCGCTGCATCCGGTGGTCGGCCCGATCCTGCTGCTCGCCATCCTGTTCGTCATGTTCCAGGCGGTGTTCAGCTGGTCCGAAGCACCGATCGGCTGGATCGAGGGGTTGCAGGGCTGGCTGGCCGATACCGCCGTCGCCAACCTGCCCGACAATTTCCTGCGTTCGCTGCTGGTCGAAGGGATCATCAACGGTGTCGGATCGGTGGTGGTGTTCCTGCCGCAGATCCTGATCCTGTTCGTGTTCATCCTGCTGCTCGAAGCATCGGGCTATATGGTGCGCGCCGCGTTCCTGATGGACCGGTTGATGAGCGGGGTCGGCCTGTCCGGCCGCGCGTTCATCCCGCTGCTGTCGTCCTTCGCCTGCGCCATTCCCGGCATCATGGCGACGCGGTCGATCGATGATCCGAAGGAGCGGCTGACCACGATCCTGATCGCGCCGCTGATGACCTGTTCGGCGCGCCTGCCGGTCTATGCGGTGATCATCGGCGCGTTCATCCCGGCGCGGCAGGTACTGCCGGGGGTGGGCCTGCAAGGGTTGGTGCTGCTGGTGCTGTACCTGACCGGCATCCTGGGCGCCGTGATCGCCGCGTTCGTGCTGCGCCGGACCGCGACCAAGGGGGTAGGCGGCGGCTTCCTGATGGAGATGCCGCGCTATCAGCTGCCTTCGATCCGCGACATCGCCATCGGCCTGTGGCAGCGCGCCTATGTCTTCCTGCGCCGCGCGGGCACGATCATCCTGCAGGTGACCGTCGCGCTGTGGCTGCTCACATCCTATCCGGTTGCGCCGGCGGGCGTGAAGCAGTCGGAATATTCGATCGCCGGGCGGATCGCATCGGGGCTGGAGGTCGTGCTGCGGCCGATCGGCTTCAACCATGAAATGTCGCTGGCGGTGATCCCGGCGATGGCGGCGCGCGAAGTCGCGGTGTCGGCGCTGCAGACCGTCTATGCGATCGACGCGGCGGACGAGGAACAGGGCGCGCAGGAACTGGGCGGGCGGCTGGCCGGGCGCTGGAGCCTCGCCACCGCGCTCGCCTTCCTCGCGTGGTTCGTGTTCGCGCCGCAATGCCTGTCGACCATCGCGGTCGCGCGGCGCGAGACCAATGGCTGGAAATGGCCTTTGGTGATGATCGGCTATCTCTTCGCGCTGGCCTATATCGCGGCGGGTGCGACCTATTGGACGGCGGTCGCCTTCGGGCTGGGGTAGGGCTTCGTCACTCCCGCGAAGGCGGGAGTCCATACACGCTCAGGTAGCGCCGGTATCAGGACCGTCAGCGGCACGGGATTCCCGCCTTCGCGGGAATGACGAGCGTTGCCCGACCGCCGCTAGTCGTCCAGCTTCGCCCCATCGAGCAATGCCTTCCGCCGCGCCTCCTCGCTTTCCTCGACCGCCTTCTCCGCCTTGGTCCGGCCGAACTTGCGGCGGTTGGCGTCCGCCTCCTGCGCCCTGGCGACCTTGTCGCGGCCTTTACGGAACCGGTTGAGGTTGATGACGTCGCCCATCGCGGTACGATGAACCGTGCCCCCCGCTTCGGCAAGTACTGGCGTCGCGCAGCCCGGTGGCATAGGAAGCCGGGCTATACTTTTCTCGGAGAACTGCGCCATGGCCGGCAGCGTCAATAAAGTCATCCTCGTGGGCAATCTGGGCCGCGACCCGGAATCGCGGTCGTTCCAGAATGGCGGCAAGGTCGTGAACCTGCGCATCGCGACGTCGGAATCGTGGAAGGACCGCAATTCGGGCGAGCGCAAGGAAAAGACCGAATGGCATTCGGTCGCGATCTTCAACGAAGGGCTGGCCAACGTCGCCGAGCGTTTCCTGCGCAAGGGCTCGAAGGTCTATATCGAAGGCCAGCTCCAGACGCGGAAGTGGCAGGACCAGAACGGCCAGGACAAGTACAGCACCGAAATCGTGCTGCAGGGCTTCAACAGCGTGCTGACGATGCTCGACGGTCCCGGCGGCGGCCAGGGCGGCGGCGGTGGCAACCGCGGCGGTGGCGACTTCGGTGGCGGCGATGACTTCGGCGGCGGTTCGGGCGGCGGCTATGGCGGCGGCGGATCGCGCGGCGGCGGCAGCGGCGGCGGGTTCAATTCCGGCGGCAACAAGGGCGGCAATTTCGGCGGCGGCGGCTTCGGCGACGATCTGGACGACGACGTACCGTTCTGATCGCGGACAGCGGTACGACGAGAGCGGCCCGCCATTATTTTCGTCACCCCGGACCTGTTCCGGGGTCCACGGCGCGGCCAAGCGGTGCGGATCGAGCCTCTATCCATAGCGTTCGCGGCGTGGTGGACCCCGGAACAGGTCCGGGGTGACGATAGGCGCGTGAATGTCGATCCACTTGGCCTCAGCGGCGGTGTCGGGCGACGCGACCCTGTGGATAACTCTGTCGACGAGCCGGCGAACTCACATGCGAGGACCGGCGACCGCCGCCTTGGGCTTGGCTGCCGGTGCTTCCTCGATCACCTTCAGCAGCGCCGGGGTCCGCGTGTCGCGCTTGGCATAGTCGCGCGCCGACATGCCGGCGATGACGTCGGCCTGGTCGGGGTTGGCACCGGCGGCGATCAGCGTGCGCACCATGTCGAGGTTGCGCAGCTGTACCGCGCGGATCAGCGGGGTTTCGCCGCTGCTGTTGCCGAGATTCAGGTTCGCCTTCCGCGCCGCCAGCGCGTTGATCGCCTCGACCGACCCCGATTCCACCGCCAGCAGCGCGGGCGTGTTGCCGCGATTGTCCTGCAGGTTCGGGTTCGCGCCCTTCGCCAGCAGGAAGCGCAGATAGGTCAGGTTGCCGCTCTTCGCGACGATGTGCAGCGCGCCTTCGCCGGTGGTGCGGTCCTTGGTGTTGATGATCGTCTGTCCGGGCTGCCCCAGAATGTCGTTCACCTTGTTCCCGTCCTCGTCGCGGATCGCCTTCAGGAAGACATAGCCCGGCGACATCTGCTGCGCGTGCGCGGCGGCGGGCAGCATCAGCGCGGCGGCGAGGGCGAGGCGGATGGCGGACATGGGAACAGGCTCCACTGGGACGTTACGCGACTTGCAAGCCGTCGCCTATCAGATCATGGCTGGCAACACCATGAACAGCATCCTGCGTACCGTGATTCCGGCGCTCGCGCTGGCCCTTGCCGCCTGTGGAGGCGCGCCCGAACCGGCCGCCACCCCGCCGCTGGCCGGCGCGCGGATCGGCGGGCCGTTCGTGCTGACCGATTCCACGGGCAAGGTCGTGCGCGATACCGATTTCGCCGGCAAGTGGCGGATCATGTATTTCGGTTACACCTATTGCCCCGATGTCTGCCCGGTCGATGTGCAGAATATCGCGGCGGGCGTGAAGGCGTTCGAGAGCGAGGAGCCGGAATTGGGCGCGAAGGTCGTGCCGATCTTCGTGACGGTCGATCCCGAACGCGACAGGCCTGCGGTGGTCGGCAAGTTCGTCTCCGCCTTCCACCCGCGCATGGTCGGGCTGACCGGCAGTGCGCAGGCGATCGCCGATGCCGCGCGCGCCTATGGCGTGACCTATGCCAAGCAGCAGTCGCCCGGCGCCACCGAATATCTGATGGACCATAGCCGCACCGCGATCCTGATGGACCCCAAAGGCCAGCCGGTCGCGCTGCTGCCGCAGGACGAAGGCGGCGATGCGGTCGCCGCCGAACTGAAGAAATGGGTCCGGTGAGCAGCGGACGCTTCTGGGAAGACCTGCCGCTGGCGGCACTCGACCGGGCGCAGTGGGAGGCGCTGTGCGACGGCTGCGGCAAATGCTGCCTACACAAGCTGGAGGACGAGGATACGGGCGAGATCCATGCGACCAACGTCGCGTGCAAGCTGCTCGACCGCCGCATGGGCCAGTGCAGCGACTATCGCCACCGCCATGCATATGTTCCCGAATGCGTGAGACTGAACGCCCGCAATGTCGGCGACATCGAATGGCTGCCCTCCACCTGCGCCTATCGGTTGCGCAATGAAGGGAAGCCCTTGCCCGACTGGCATTATCTCAACAGCGGGGACCGGGAGAGCGTCCATGCCGCCGGCCAGTCGACGCGCGGCTGGACCGTGTCGGAGAATGACGTCGGCGACCTCGAACATCACCTGACCGACCGGACGCTGTGATCGACGGGGTCGAGGTCGTCCGCCACCCCCGCGCGCGGGTCGCGCGGCTGTCGGTCGATCCGGCCACCGGGCGGGTGCGCCTGACCGTGCCGAAGCGGATGGCGCTGGCCAAGGCGGTCGCCTGGGCGGGGGAGAAGGCCGACTGGATCGCGGCGCAGCGCGCGAAACTGCCGCAGGGGCGCCCGTTCGTCGATGGCGCGGTGGTGCCGGTGGCGGATCGCGCGGTGCGGCTGTTGTGGCGGGAAGGGGCGTCGCGGACGGTTGCGCTTACTCCCGCCGCCGACCGTACCCCCGCGAAGGCGGGGGTCCAGAGCCAAGCAGTGCGACCGTCAGCGATCGACGCCCTGGATCCCCGCCTGCGCGGGGATACGGAAGCCGATGGGGAACTCACCTGCGGCGGCCCGTCCGACCAATTCCCGACCCGCATCGAACGCTGGCTGAAACGCGAAGCGCTGCGCCTCCTCACCGAAGACACCGCCCATTACGCCGCAAAAGCCGGCGTCACCGTCGCCAAAGTCGCGATCGGCGATCCCAAGGCGCGTTGGGGCAGTTGCAGCGGCGACGGCACGATCCGCTACAGCTGGCGGCTGTTGCTCGCCCCCGGCTTCGTCCGTCGGGCTACCGTCGCGCATGAGGTCGCCCACCGTGTCCACATGCACCACGGCCCCGATTTTCACGCGCTGGTCGACGCGCTGTTCGAGGGTAACCCGAACGATGCCCGCCGCTGGCTGCGCACGCACGGTGCGGGGCTTCACTGGTACGGACGGGCGTCCTCGTCCGGGTAACGGTCGGCCGGCGGAGGCTGGCGACGGTCCGGTGCCGGACGGCGCGGCGGTGGCGGCTGGTCGCCGCGCGGGTTCCTGCCCAGCGCCCGGTCGATCCATTCCTGGTCGAGTTGTTCGTCGGGTACGCGCTGCTGCGGCGGCAACGGTGCGTTGCCATCTTCGACCGGCGGATCGGGCTGGGTTGCGCCCGGCTGCTCGACCGGATTGCCGTCGGGATCGACATAGACCCGGTCGTCCGGCGCACCATAATAGCTCTCGGCGTCCGGCTCCTCCTGCCATTCGGGCAGCGTCACCTTGGTATTGAACTCCTCGACCGGGCGGCTGGCCACCGCCTGCCGCATGAACGCGGCAAAGGCGCGGGCAGGGGCGGTGCCGCCCTGCAGCCCGGCGACCGCCTTCGCATCGTCGCGACCCATCCATACGCCGGTGGTGATGCCCGACGAGAATCCCATGAACCAGCCGTCCTTGTACGACGTGGTCGTGCCGGTCTTGCCCGCCACCGGGCGCCCGATCTGCGCCGCGCGGCCGGTGCCGGTGTTGACCGCGGTCTGGAGCAGGTCGGTCATCTGCTGCGCGACATAGGGGGCGACGAGGACGCGGGAGCTGTCGACCTGGTGTTGGTAAATCAGTTGCCCGTTGGCGGTGACGCGGGTGATGCCATAGGGCACCACCGCCGTGCCCCCGCTCGCGACCGACGCATAGGCGCGGGTCAGGTCGATCAGCCGCACGTCCGACGTGCCCAGCACCATCGCCGGCTGGGTATTGATCGGCGTGGTGATGCCGAATCGGCGCGCCATGTCGGCGACGGTCGCGAAGCCGACCTCCTGCCCCAGCCGCGCCGACACGGTGTTGAGCGAATAGGCGAAGGCGGTGCGCAGCGACACCTGTCCGCTGAACCGGCGCGAGGCGTTGCGTGGGGTCCAGCCGTCGATGGTGATCGGCGCGTCGTTGACCTGGCTGTCGGGGTTCATGCCGGCTTCCAGCGCGGCCAGATAGACGAACAGCTTCCACGCCGACCCCGGCTGGCGCGTCGCCTGCGTCGCGCGGTTGTAGATCGAGGACACGTAATCCTTGCCGCCGACCATCGCCCTGACCGCGCCGTCGCGATCGAGCGCGACCAGCGCGCCCTGCACCCCGGCGGGCGCATTGGCGCGGATCGCGGTATCGGCGCTCTTCTGCATCGACGGGTCGAGCGTGGTCCACACGTCGAGCGGCGCCTCGGTCTCGTCGATCAGCGTTTCGAGCTGCGGCAGCGCCCAGTCGGTGAAATAGCGCACGCTGTTCTGCTGCGGCTCGGGCGCCAGCTTGATCGCCTCGGGATTGGCGTCCATCGCCTCGCTGGCGGTGATCGCGCCGGTTTCCTGCATCAGCTTCAGCACGACGCCCGCGCGCCCGACGGCGGCTTCGGCATCGGCGGTCGGCGAATAGCGCGACGGCGCCTTGACCAATCCGGCGATCACCGCCGCCTCCGACAGCGACAGGTTGGTGGCCGGGTGGTTGAAGAAGCGCCGCGATGCCGCGTCGATCCCGTACGCCCCGCCGCCGAAATAGACCTTGTTCAGATAGAGTTCGAGAATCTGGTTCTTGGTGAACTTGCGCTCCAGCGCCAGCGCGAGGATGATCTCGCGGAACTTGCGCCCGACCGTATAGCTGTTCGACAGGAAGATGGTGCGCGCGACCTGTTGCGTGATGGTCGACGCGCCCTGCAACCGGCGGCCGGTGCCGCGATTCTCGATCGCGAACTTGGTGATGCGCGCCAGCGCCACCGGATCGACGCCCCAGTGCGAGCGGAAGCGGCGATCCTCGACCGACACCATCGCCTCGCGCATCGGTACCGGAATCTGCGAGTAGGGGATCCACTCGCCATAGCTCGGCCCCAAAGACACCAGGATCGACCCGTCCGCCGCACGCACCCGGATCATCTGGCCGTTGGGCGAGGATTTGAGCTGATTGAAGCTCGGCAGGTTCGATTTGGCGTTATAGACCGCCACGACCAGCGCGATCGCCCCAAAGATGGCGAGGCCGAAGCCGATCCCCAGCACCCAGCGCAGGATGCGCCACCAGCGGGACGGGGCGGCGGACCGCTTCTGCGGGCTTTGGGGAGAACGTGCCATCTGGATGCGCCGGATACCGCGCCCGCCCCCGGCGGCACAAGCCCCGGGCGCTCAGGCGCATTGGGAATGGCGCGCGCTACTGACGACTTGCTGAACGGGTGCTGACGGAATCGATCCGGGTCCAGCGCGCCGCCGCGCCGACCAGCCCCGGTATCCGCCCGCCGTTGAGCAGCAACGCATGAGTGGGTGGCTGTTCGGCCAGCGTCCGCAGCAATCGGGCAAGCGCGATCGGTCGGTGCAGCCGTCGGCGCAGCGCATGCTGGAACCCGTGCGCGCCGTCCGGTCCGCAACGCTGCCAATGCGCCGCAGCGCGAATGGCGCTGGCGATGGCGATGCCCATGCCTTCCCCGGCTAGCGACGGGATTACCCCGGCCTGGTCACCCAGTCGATAGACGCCGGGCATGGTGCCGCGTGCCCGCCAGCCGTAAGGGACGTTGGCAATGGCATCGATCGCGGGCGTGCCGCCCAGATGCGCGAGTCGCTCCCCAGCGCCGGCAGTTCGTCCGCCAGAACCCGCAACAGTCCGGGCAGGTCGCCCGCGCCGCGCAGCCGCGACCGGCGCACCGCCATGCACAGGTTCGCGCTGCCATCCTCCTGTAGCACCAGCCCGGCATAGCCCCCGGCAAAGGCGTGCAGCTCGATCGCGTCGCCGACCAGCCGGGTCAGCGCCGGATGCTGCGCGAGCCGGACCCGCAC
The DNA here is from genome assembly GCF_028551275.1 of Sphingomonas hankookensis. Classification (NCBI taxonomy): domain Bacteria; kingdom Pseudomonadati; phylum Pseudomonadota; class Alphaproteobacteria; order Sphingomonadales; family Sphingomonadaceae; genus Sphingomonas; species Sphingomonas hankookensis. Next base: position 479,656 of record NZ_CP117025.1, on the reverse strand, counting down.
CCCCATCACCGGATCGTCACCGACCACCGCATCGCGCATCGTCCCACGCAGATCGTGCTTGCCGGTCGCGAGGAACAGCGTCTCGCCCGTCACCGCTGCGCCATCGCCGGTATGCAGTGTCGTGCCCTCGGCCGAGCGGATCGTGACGCCGCGTTCGACGCCCGCACCGGCATCCCGTGCCGCCGCCAGCAGCAGCGCGTCGAGGCGCAGGCGCGACAGGCCGATGGCGGGGGCGGGCAGGGGCGATTCGGCGCGGCCCCTACCGGCGAACAGCACCACGCGGCGCACCGCATGCCCGCCCAGCATCGCCGGATCGATCCCGACGCTCGCCAGCGATTCGAGCGTCCGCCACGACAGGAACCCGCCGCACAGCGCATCCTGCGGCTCGCGCGACCGTTCCAGCACCAGCGGCGTCGTACCGCCCTTCGCGAGCAGCAGCGCGGCGATCGACCCGGCCGGGCCGCCGCCGGCGATCAGCGCCGGCGTTCGACGCATAGCCGGAACGGAAAGCGCCGCCGGACCACCGCACCCTCGACCCCTGCCTCGGCAAGGATCGGGAGCCATTCGGCGGGGCGATAGGATCGCGCGATCGACAGCGTGCCATCGGCGCGGACGATCGGGTGCCAACGCATCAGCGTCGCCAGCATTGGATAGCCGCGATGGGCGAAGCGATGGCGGTGCAGGTCGTTGACGAACCAGCCGCGCGCCGCCTCGCCCTCCATGAACGCCAGGAACGCGACCAGCTGCGCATGGGTCATGTGATGCGCGACGAGGCTGGACACGATCACGTCCCAGCCTTCGCCCGCCAGATCGGCATAGTCGCCGGTGCGATAGGCGATCGGCAGGGCAGGGGGCGTATCGGCACGGGCGATCGCTTCGCTGCGGGGGTTCAGGTCGATACCGACCAGTTCCGCCGCCACGCCGCGTTTCGCCGCCCAGCGGGCGATGCGACGCAGCATGTCGCCATCGCCATAACCGACATCGAGCAGCTTCAGCCGCTCGCCCGGCCGCACGACGCTGTCGAGGAACGCCAGCGTCGGCCGCGCCGCCATGGTGACCGTGTTGACCCGCGCCAGATCGCGCAGCACCGCCGCATAGGAGTCGGCGCTGAGGGCAGGATCGTCCATCGCCTCTTCGGCGTGCGCGCGCGGAAAGCTCATGCCGCGCTCCGAAAGCCGAAGCCTTCGGCGGCAAGGCCGGGACCGAAGGCCAGCGCGATGCCGTTCGCCACCGGCGTTCCGTCCAGCATCGCCGCCAGCACGAACATCAACGTCGCCGACGACATATTGCCATGGGCAGCCAGAACGCCACGCGACGCCGCCAGGGCTTGCGGAGACAGCGATAGGCTGCGCTCCACCGCGTCGAGGATCGACCGCCCGCCGGCATGGACCGCCCAGCCATCGACCTGCGACAGCGCCCGGCCCCCGGTTGCGGCGGCGGCGAAGTCGGGGTCGGTCAGCGCCTGCGCGATCCGGCCCGGCACCTCGCCTGACAAATGCATCGCAAAGCCGGCATCGGTGATGTCCCAGCGGATCAGCGCCGCCGAATCGGGCAGGGTCGCGGCAAAGGGGGTCTCGATCGCAAAGCCGCCCTCGTCCGCCGTCACCAGCGCGGCGGCGGCGCCGTCGCCGAATTGCAGCATCGCCAGCAGCGGCTCCAGCGTGGTCGCCGGTTGCAGGTGCAGCGTCGACAATTCGACCGTGACGACCAGCACGCGCGCTTCCGGTTGCGACCGGACGATGTGGCGGGCGCTGCGCAGCGCGGCGACGGCGGCATAGCAGCCCATGAACCCGACCAGCAGCCGTTCGACCCGCGGCGACAGGCCGATGCGCGCGGCGATGATCTGATCGATGCCGGGCGCGACGAAGCCGGTGCAGCTCGCCACGACCAGATGGGTGATCCCGTCCAGTGCCACGCGATCGCCCAGCCCCTCGATCGCGGCGATCGCCAGCGTGGGCGCGGCATCGGCATAGATCGTCATCCGCGCGGCGGTGCCGGGCATGGCGTCGGCATAGAAGCCGCCGGGCGCCACCGGCGACCCGCCATCGACCCCGATCGGCAGCACCGACCAGCGATGGCCGATCCCGGCGCGCTCGACCATGCGGTCGAACAGTTTCGCCTCGCGATCGGGCAGGCGACGTCGCGCCCAGCCGATAAAGGCGTCGTGGATATCGTGCGAGGGGGTTGCCGTCGCGACGGCGTTGAGCCAGGCGGCGGGCGCAGGGGCGGGGGTCATCCTGCGCTCAACGCGCGGGGAGCCGATCTGCTACCCGATCAATCCTTCCACGCCCACCACAATTGGGCGGGGGGCATGTTCCACCATTCCATGTCGTGATCGATGCGCGCGAACTGCCGGTCGAGAAAGTCGCGCACGCGCGGGTTGAATTGATAGACGAGGAACGCGCCGCCCGGCCGCAATACCGCCTGCGTCGCCGCGGCGATCGTGTCGCCGACACCCGGCGGCAGCGTGGAAAAGGGCAGGCCCGACAGGACGTAATCGGCATGGGGATGGCCATGCTCCGCCACGATCCGCTCCACATCCGCCGCCGAGCCGTGCACGGCGGAAAAGCGCGAATCGAGGATCGTCGCGTTCAGATAATCGATAAAATCGGGGTTGGTATCGATCACGATGAGCTGTGCATCGGGGGCGAGCCGTTCGAGGATCGGGCGGCAAAAGGTGCCGACGCCCGGTCCATATTCCACCACGACCTTGGCACTGGCCCAGTCGATCGGGGCCAGCATCTTGCGGATCAGCTTGTTCGACGACGGGATGACCGACCCGACCATCACCGGATGCTTCACAAATCCGCGCAGGAAGATGCCGGCTGGCGATGGGACACCGCGCGGCTTCCGTCGGGTCGCGGCGTTTGAACTCGTCGTCATGCAAATCCTCGAACGGATGGCGCATAGGGCCATGGTCACGGCGTCGTCGCAAAAGCGCAACGAACTTGCAAGCGGATCGGTTTCGTCGTGCGACGAATGTCCGACGCAGGACGACAGGGACCGGTCGTGCCGGTCCCCGCTTTCCCTCATCCCTTGGGCCCGCGCCCCTCGACCATGCCGGGCGCGATGAAGCCGATCGGCTGGATCGCCACCGCATCCTGTTTCAGCCGGGCGGACATGGCGCGATATTCCTCCTCCATCGCCACCGTCACCGACGCGCGCGAGTCCGCCAGCGCTGCCTCGAAATGCGCCATCGTCACTTCGCGCGTGTCGAGCGAGGCACGCAGCGCGACGAGGCCGGCGCGTCGCACCACGTCCTCCAGATCGGCACCGGTAAAGCGTTCGGTCCGCGCGGCGATGGCGTCGAGGTCGACATCGGCCGCCAGCGGCATCTTCTGCGTCTGGATGCCGAGGATACGGGCGCGTCCCGCCCGGTCGGGCACGCCGACATAGATCAGCTCGTCGAACCGGCCGGGGCGCAACAGCGCGGGATCGACCATGTTCGGCCGGTTGGTCGCGCCGATCACCACCACCGATTGCAACTCCTCCAGTCCGTCCATCTCCGCCAGGATCGTGTTCACCACCCGTTCGGTCACCTGCGGCTCGCCGAGACCACCGCCGCGCGCGGGCACCAGCGAATCGAGTTCGTCGATGAAGATGACCGTCGGGGCCACCTGCCGCGCGCGGGCGAACAGGCGGGCGATCTGCTGCTCGCTCTCGCCATACCATTTGGACAGCAGGTCGCTCGACTTGGTGGCGATGAAGTTCGCCTCCGCCTCGCGTGCGACCGCCTTCGCCAGCAGCGTCTTGCCGGTGCCCGGCGGGCCGTAGAGCAGGAACCCCTTGGCCGGGCGGATGCCGAGGCGGCGGAACGAGTCGGGCGATTTGAGCGGCAGTTCGACGCCTTCCTTCAGCCGCATCTGCGCATCGTCCAGCCCGCCGACATCGTCCCAGCGGACGGTCGGCGCCTGCACCATCACCTCGCGCATGGCGCTGGGCTGCACACGCTTCAACGCCTCGACGAAATCGTCACGGGTGACCGACAGGCTGTCGAGCACGTCCTGCGGGATGGTGCCGGCCGACAGGTCGATGCGCGGCATGATCCGCCGCACCGAATCGATCGCCGCCTCGCGGGTCAGCGCCGCCAGATCGGCGCCGACAAAGCCGTAGGTGGTGCGTGACAGCTCGCCCAGATCGACATTGTCGTCGAGCGGCATGCCGCGGGTATGGATGCCGAGGATCTCGCGCCGTCCGCGCTCGTCGGGAACGCCGACGACGATCTCGCGGTCGAACCGGCCCGGACGGCGCAGCGCCTCGTCGATCGCTTCGGGCCGGTTGGTCGCAGCGATGACGACGATGTTGGCGCGCGATTCGAGCCCGTCCATCAGCGTCAGCAGCTGGGCGACCAGCCGCTTTTCGGCCTCGCCCGATACCTGGCCGCGCTTGGGGGCGATCGAATCGATCTCGTCGATGAACACGATCGAGGGCGATGCCTTGGTCGCCTCCTCGAACACCTCGCGCAGCCGCTTTTCCGATTCGCCATAGGCCGATCCCATGATCTCGGGACCGTTGATCAGGAAGAATTCGGCGTCCGATTCGTTGGCGACCGCGCGGGCGAGGCGGGTCTTGCCGGTGCCGGGCGGGCCGTGCAGCAACACGCCCTTGGGCGGATCGACGCCAAGGCGCTGGAACAGTTCGGGATAGCGCAAGGGGAGTTCGACCATCTCGCGCAGCTGGTCGATCGTCTGGCCCATGCCGCCGATATCGTCATAGGTGACGTCGGCACGCCGCGTCTCGCGCGGTTCCTCATATTCCGACCGCAGCTCGATCTCGGTCGATTCGTCGATATGGACGACGCCCTTGGGCGTGGCCGAGACGACGGCCAAGCGGATTTCCTGCAGCGAAAACGCTGGGGCATTCACATAACGGCGGACATTGGGCGACAGATTGTCGACCCGCTGGTGGCCGGTGGTGGCGACGATATCGCCTTGGCACAAAGGCCGCCCGAAAAAGGTGCGCTTGAGCGCGTTGGCCGACCCTTGCAGCCGCAGATTCTGTTGGGCGGGCGCGAAGACCACCCGGCTGGCCGGGCGCGACTCGGCCTTGCGCACCTCGACCTGATCGCCCGAGCCCACGCCGGCATTGGCGCGCTGCAACCCGTCGATGCGGACGATATCGAGGCCTTCGTCCTCGGGATAGGGGGCGATGGCGCGTGCGGGGGTCGTCTTTTTGCCGACGATCTCGACGACGTCGCCTTCGTTGACACCGAGCAGCGCCATGACCGAGCGGGGGAGATGGGCGATGCCGCGCCCGCTATCCTCGGGCCGGGCATTCGCCACCTGTAGCCGCCGTCCGCCTGTTTCGCTGTCCGCCATCAACTTTCCGTCCTGCATGAAGGCACAAGGAACGGCGGATATGGGCGGTGGGTTGCCGGCAACAAGGCGAAAAAAAAGGCCGATCGAAACGACCGGCCGGAAAGTTTTTAGGAGAGGATGCCTGAAAGGCACGCCCTATGTGCGGTGCGGCGTCTTTTTGTGCAAGTGCGAACAAATCAATTCGCATTGCATAAAATGCAACACCATCCCTCCGTATCGTTGTAAGTGACACGCTTGCGGTGCAGCGTGTACCGCACCGCAACCAATTTTCAGGGTATCGGATGCGTCGCCTTCCTCCTCTCACCGCGATCGAAGCGTTCGTGCATGTCGCGCGCCTCGGCTCGGTCAAGCTTGCCGCCGACGAACTGGCGCTGTCCTCGCCCGCGCTCAGCCGCCGGGTGCAGGCGCTCGAACGCTTCATCGGCAAGCCGCTGTTCGAACGCCGGCACCAGGCGCTGCGGCTGAACGACGATGGCGAGCGGCTGCTGGCGCTGCTCTCGGGCGCGCTCGACACGCTGTCGGACGCGGTGGAGCAGATGTCGGGCGCGGTGGAGGTGCTGCGCCTGCGGCTGGGCGTCCTGCCGCTGTTCGCGATCCAGCGGCTGATGCCGCGCATGGGCGATCTGCACGACCAGCATCCCGAACTGCATCTCGATTTCGACACCGCGCATCACGGGCTTGGCCGGCTGGGCGAGGGGATCGACGTCGCGATCGTGCTCGATCATGCGATCGACCCGGCATTCTATGCGCGGCGACTCGACCGCAACCGGATCTACGCGATCGCCGGGCGGGCGTTGATCGATCGCACGCCGATCACCGATCCGTCACAACTGGCGCAGCACACCGCGCTGATCCACCGCGACATGCCCGACACCTTCGCCAACTGGATGCACGCGGCCGGCGTGCCGGACGTGGAGCCGGTGGCGATCGACCGGTTCGATTCGGGCACGTTGATGCTGGAGGCCGCCGCACAGGGGCTGGGCGTCGCCTTCATGCTGGAATCGCATTTCGAAACCGCGCGCGACGACCGGCTGGTGCCACTGTTCGATATGGCGGTCGATTCGACCTACAGCCATTGGTTCGTGTGCCGCCCGCGCATGTTACAGCAACGGCCGGTGAAGCTGTTCCACGACTGGCTGGTCAAGGCGCTGGACGCGCCGGCGGAGTAGGGGGGGGGAACACCCGTCATTCCGGCGAAGGCCGGAATCCATTGTGTCGGATGTTGTCGATGGTTCGCAACCGTCCCCCCATCCATGGATCCCGGCCTGCGCCGGGATGACGGATGGGGGGGGCGGCGGAAGGCGTCTACGCTTCCGAGCGCGCGGTCACGATCTTGCCCGGGTTGCGCGGCGGCTCGCCCTTGGGCAGCGCATCGACGGCGTCCATGCCGCTCTCGACCACGCCCCACACCGTGTACTGGCGGTCGAGGAAGGTCGCATCGTCGAGGCAGATGAAGAACTGGCTGTTGGCCGAGTTCGGGTCCATCGTCCGCGCCATCGAACATACGCCGCGGACATGCGGTTCGGCGTTGAATTCCTGCTTGAGGTTCGGTTCCTTCGACCCGCCGGTGCCGTCACCGCGACCACCGTCGCCGCCCTGCGCCATGAAGCCGTCGATCACCCGGTGGAACGGCACGCCGTCATAAAAGCCCGAATCGGCCAGCTTGACGATTTGCGCGACATGGTTGGGCGCGAGGTCGGGGCGCAGCTTGATGCGGACTTCGCCGGTATCGAGCGTCATCACGAGCGTGCTGGGGGTATCGGCCATTGAAAGCTCCTTGAAAGTCGGGGTCTAGCTAGGGGTTCGAACGGCTAAGGACAACCGCACAGGCGTTGGCACGGCGGTGCAGCATGGCTACAGCGGGAACCGACTGCGCCAGAAGGAGGGTTGCGACCATGACCGAACTCGACCTTCCCGATACGACCAGCGAACTGGACGAGGACGACCGGCTGAAGCCCGAATTCGTCCGTGCCGTGTGCGAGGCGGTCGACCGCGGCGATGACGAGGCCGCGCGCGAGCTGGTCGAACCGCTACACCCCGCCGACCTCGCCGACCTGTTCGAACTGGTGCCCGGCGAACAGCGCGCCGCGCTGGCCGCCGCCATCGCCGAACGGCTGAACGGCGATGTGCTGGCGGAGATGAACGACTGGGTCCGCGACGCGGTGATCGAGGCACTGACCGCGACCCAGGTCGCCGATCTCGCCGCCCAGCTCGACACCGACGACGCCGTCGCGATCATCGAGGACCTCGACGATGCCGAACAGCGCGCGGTGCTGCGCGCGCTCGACCCTGACGACCGTGCCGCGATCGAGGAGGCGCTGTCCTACCCCGAGGAATCCGCCGGCCGCCTGATGCAGCGCGAGCTGGTCGCGGTGCCCGAACACTGGACCGTCGGCGACGCGCTCGACTATCTGCGTGCCGACGATGTGCTGACGACCGATTTCTGGGAAATCTTCGTGGTCGATCCGGCGCACAAGCCGGTCGGTACCTGCCAGCTGTCGTGGATTCTCCGCACCCCGCGCTCGGTCGCGATCGGCGACGTCATGGCGCGCGAACAGACGCTGATCCCGGTCGACATGGACCAGGAAGAGGTCGCGCTGCGCTTTCAGAAATATGCGCTGATCTCCGCCGCCGTGGTCGATGGCGGCGGGCGGCTGGTCGGGATGATCACCGTCGACGACGTGGTCCACATCATCCAGGCCGAAGCGGGCGAGGACGCGCTGCTGCTGTCGGGGGCCGGCGAAGGCGACATCAACGAACCGATCCGCGATTCGTACAAGGCGCGCGTGCGCTGGCTCATCACCAACCTCATCACCGCGCTGTTGCCGGCGACGATCATCGGCGCGTTCGGCGCGACGATCGATAAGATGGTGACGCTGGCCGCGCTGATGCCGATCGTCGCCGGCCTCGGCGGGAATGCCGGTACGCAGACCATGGCGGTCACCGTCCGCGCGCTTGCCACCAACCAGCTGACCCAGTCGAACACGGTGCGCGCGATCCGGCGCGAGATGATCATCGCGCTGATGAACGGTGCGACCGTCGCCGCGCTGATCGGTACCGGCGTGACCCTGTGGTTCGGCAATCCGCAGCTGGGGGCGGTGATCGGCAGCGCGATGCTGCTGAACGTCGTTATCGCCGGGTTCGCGGGCGTGTTCGTGCCGCTGACGCTCGACCGGTTCAACGCCGACCCGGCGGTCGCGTCGTCGATCTTCGTCACCATGACCACCGATTCGATGGGGTTCCTGGTTTTCCTGGGGCTTGCGACCGTCAGCGGACTGACTGGTTGAGGCGGACGCCGGCACTTCCCATCTGGGGCGCGTGCCGCTCCATCTGACCAAAGTCGCCTTCGCTATCGAATCGGTCGAACAACTCGCCGACCGGCTGGCGACGCGCCATGCCGAGGGCGGGTTCCTGACCACCCGCTACCTGCCCAAACGCGCCGCCGAGATCGAAGGCGGATCGCTGTTCTGGATCCTGAAGCACCGCCTCGTCGCGCGCTCGCCGATCCTTGGCTTCGGTGAGGCGGAGGGCGGGCGGGTCGCGATCCATCTCGGACCCAAGCTGGTGCTGGTGGAGGCCCGGCCGAAGCGCGCGCATCAGGGCTGGCGCTATCTCGAGGAGGCCGACGCGCCCGCCGATCTGGGCGGGGAGGGCAGCGGCGCGGACGAACTGCCGCCGCGGCTGATCGGCGAGCTGATGGCGTTGGGATTGTTGTAGAAAAGTGGTTCGCGCGGAGGCGCGGAGGCGCGGAGGAGGTTGCGGCTTTCCTGCCGTTCCGCGTCAGCGGAACCCTTCATCCCCGTGGCAGCTATTCAGAAAACAGATCGCTGCGCGATCGGGTTGCAGCAAACGCAACCTCCTCCGCGTCTCCGCGCCTCCGCGCGAACCCCTATTCTTCTACCCGACCAGCCCCGGATAGGCCGCCTTCGCTGCGGCCACCTTCGGCCGGTCCCATCGCATGATGTACGGATGCGACGGGTTCCGCCGGGCGAAATCCTGATGATAGGCCTCGGCGGGATAGAAGGCGCCGGTTTCGACCTTCGTCGCGATCGGCTTCGGAAACGCCTTCGCCCGCGTCAGCTGCGCGATGTAGCGCCGCGCGGTCAGCGCCTGCGACGGGTTTTGCGGGAAGATGGCGGAGCGATAGCTCGGCCCCGAATCGGGGTACTGCCCGTTCACCTGCGTCGGATCGTGCGCGACCGAGAAATAGAGCCGCAGCAGCGTGCCATAGCTGACGACGCGCGGGTCGTAGGTGATGCGAATCGCCTCGGCATGGCCGGTACGCTCGGTCGATACCTGGTCGTAGGTGGCGGTCTGGCGCGTGCCGCCGGCATAGCCGCTGACGACCGATTTGACGCCCTTCACCCGTTCGAACACCGCCTCCATCCCCCAGAAGCAGCCGCCGGCGAGTACCGCGGTGGCAAGGCCCGGGGTCGGCGGCACGTCGCTGACGACGGTGGGGATCGGAACCGCGCGTTCGGCAGTCGCCGGCGGGATAGACAGGGCGCCCACGCCGATGGCGGCGATGGCGACGGGCAGCAGAAACTTCATGGCAAAGGTTCCTCGGGCGGACCGGGAACCAAGATGGGGTGCGCAACCGCGCACCGCCAGATCAACCGATGCGTTCGACCACCGCCGGTGCGGCACGGACCGACTTCGCGTCGCTGCGATCGGCCACCTGCACCGCGACCAGCGCGACGGCACCCAGCGCGAAGCCGCTGATGAAATGGCGAAGGAATCCGGTGCGCTTGGCGGTCATCTGTCTCATCCTCTTGCCCGGCCGCTCCCCCGTATGGTTCGCGGCGTCCGGCGGAGCCGCCTCAGCGGTGCCGCCCAATGTTCGATGCAAGATATAGGTTTGCGGGGCTGAACCGACGCTGGCGCGTCCGTTCATGTTGCGCACAGCCTCAACCATGTTGCGACTGCGAAATCAAGGGCGGCGAGGGTGCGGGATCGGCAACGCTGCGTTGCGCAATCGACGCGCGGGCACGGCTGCGATGCTTGTCGACATACATCAGGCGGTCGGCCTGGGTAATCAGGTGGTCGAGCGTCTCGAACGATCCCGCCGCCCATCCGATGCTGACGCCGGTGGCATGGCCGGGGCCGAGCAGCGCGGACATGCCCTGGTCGAACCGGGCGACGATTCCGGCGGCGATCGCTTCGGCATCGGCGGCGTCGATGCCTGGCAGGACGCAGACGAACTCGTCGCCGCCCCAGCGGAACACGCGCCCGGTCATCGCGATCGACGCCACCGCCGCCCGGGTCGCGATGCGCAGCGCCGCGTCGCCGGTGGCATGGCCATGGCGGTCGTTCAGCGCCTTGAACCGGTTGAGGTCGAGCATCAGCACCGCACCGTCGCCGCGCCAGCCGATGCGTGCCCGGTCGAACGCGGTGCGGTTGCCGGCACCGGTCAGCCCGTCACGCTCGGCCAGCGTCGCCAGCCGCTGTTCGCACCGCTCCGCATCCATCGTCATCAGCGAAAAGCCGCGGAACATGATGAACGCGACCGCGCCGGCCGCCAGCCATGCCGCGGGTCCGCCATGCATGCCGGTGGGTTCGGGGCCGAGCTGGCCGGTAACGGCGAACCATGCCCGCCCGAGGAACATCGGCACCGTCATCGTGAACATCACCGCCACGATCCATCCGGTACGCAACGCCTCCTGCCGGGCGATGCGGACGGCGACGACGACCGTCGCCACGTCGAACAGCGAGCGGACGACATTCAGATAGGCGATGCGATATCCGGCATCGACGGGACCGGACCATAGCAGCATCGGCAGGGCGACGATGCTGGCGATCGCGATCCATGGCCACAGACGCTCGGAAGGGTCGGCGAAGCGGCGCATGCCGATATAGATCAGGCCATAGCTGGTCGCGGCGATCGCGTTGCCGATATTGATCAATCCGGGAAGGTGCAGCGGACGCAGCAGCGGCGCGACCGCGCTCGCCCCCAGCAGGACATGCCCGACACCCCACCACTTGGCCCAAGAATCGAACCGCCCGCCGGCCGCTGCCGTCAGATGCACGATCCCGGCCACGACCGAACACAGCGCGACCATGATGTACAGGGTGGAAATATCGAGCAGCATGCAGTCCCTATCACAACTGTCGTGGTGATAGGGACGATGCCCTAACAGTCCGTTTCTACGGCGTAATTACTTGAGCGCGGCGCACGCCGACCGGATGCGGGCGCACGCTTCGGCCAGCAGTTCGTCCGACGTGGCATAGCTGATCCGCATCGCGGGCGACAGGCCGAACGCCGCGCCCTGCACCGCCGCGACCCTGGCGTCCTCCAGCAGATAGCCGACGAAATCCTCGTCGGTGTCGATCCGCTTGCCCGCCGGAGTCGTCTTGCCGATCAGCCCGGAGATGTCGGGATAGACATAGAAGGCGCCTTCGGGCGTCGGGCAGGTGATGCCGGGAATCGCATTCAGCTCGGCGACGACCAGGTCGCGCCGCCGCTGGAACGCGGCGTTGCGTTCGGCCAGGAACGACTGGTCGCCATTCAGCGCGGCGACGGCGGCGGCCTGCGCGATCGAACAGGGATTGCTGGTCGATTGCGACTGCAGCTTGGCCATCGCCTTGATCAGCCATGCCGCGCCCGCAGCATAGCCGATGCGCCAGCCGGTCATGGCATAGGCCTTCGAACAGCCGTTCACCGTCAGCGTGCGGTCGTACAGCGCCGGGTTGACCTCGGCGATCGTCGCGAATTCGAAGCCGGGATAGACGATATGCTCGTACATATCGTCGGCGAAGATCCACACATGCGGATGCCGCTCCAGCACCTTGCCCAGTTCGCGCAGCTCGTCGCGGGTATAGCCCGCGCCGGTCGGGTTGGATGGCGAATTGAGGATGACCCACTTCGTCTTCTCGGTGATCGCGGCATCGAGCTGTTCGGGGGTGATCTTGTAATTCTGGTCGGCGCCGGCCGCGATGAACACCGGCGTCCCGCCCGCGAACTGCACGACGTCGGGGTAGCTGACCCAATAGGGCGCGGGCACGATCACCTCGTCCCCCGCATCGACCGTCGCGACCAGCGCGTTGAACAGCGTGTGCTTGCCGCCGACATTCACGCTGATCTGGTTCGCGGCATAGGTCAGGCCGTTGTCGCGCTTGAACTTCGCGATGATCGCGTCCTTCAGCTCGACGGTGCCGTCGACATTGGTATATTTGGTCTTGCCGGCGCGGATCGCCTCGATCGCGGCGTCCTTCACGAAATCGGGCGTGTCGAAATCGGGTTCGCCCGCGCCCAGGCCAATGACGTCGACGCCCTGCCGCTTCAGTTCGAGCACCTTCGACGTGATGGCGAGGGTCGGCGACGGGTTGATGCGGTCGAGCGCGGCGGAGGGCTTCATGGGACGTCCGATGCTGAGAAGGAACAGGTGGACGCGCCCTTACGCCCCAATGTTCGCATCTGCAACCAAGCGCGCACGAATCAATCCGCGAACCGCGTTGCCGATGTAAAATCCTTGCGCAAGATCGGCGAGGGTCAGCGGCATCTCGACCGCCTCGCCCCGTGCGATCAGCTCCGCGCGCAGCACGCCGGGCAGCAGCCCCCGGTCGAGCGGCGGGGTCAGCAACTGTGCCCCACCACCGACGAAGATCGAGGTGAAGCTGCCCTCGGTCAGCTCGCCATCCTCGCCGACGAAGATCGTCTCGAAACAGCCGGGCGGCGGCGCGGGCCAGAAGCGGCGGTCGCTGGTCTTGTGCGCGAGGCGCAGGTCGCGGCGGTCTAGCGGCAGGCGTGCCACCGCGACATCGACCGGCCCGGCCAGCGCGGGCGGCAACGGCGTCACGTCGACCGCGATCGCCCCGCTGCGCGACAGCAGCAGCCGCACCCGCGACGCTTCGCGCAAGCGGAAGGTCGCCGCCTGCAATTCGTTGCGCGTCGCATGGCGATCGAACGCGAACCCCAGCGCCCGCGCGCTCTCGGTCATCCGCGCCAGATGCCGCTCGAGCAGCGGCATGCCGCCATGCGGGTCGAACGCCATCGTCTCGATCAGGTCGATCGGCGTCGGCGTGACGTCGAGGAAGCGCGCCTTGGCGAGGCATTCATGCCATTCGGCCTCGGCGACCGAATCGGCGACGACGCCCGATCCCAGTCCCAGCGTCGCGTTCGCGCTGCCGGCGGGCAGGCGCAGCGTGCGGATCGCGACGTTGAACGATGCGTCGCCATCGCCGTCGATCCAGCCGATCGCCCCGGTGTAGATGCCGCGTGCACGCTGTTCGACCGCATCGATCGCCTGCATCGCGCGACGCTTGGGCGCGCCGGTGATCGATCCGCACGGGAACAACGCCGCCAGCGCATCGACCGCGTGCCTACCCGGCGCCAGATCGGCGGTCACCGACGAGATCAGCTGGTGGATGCTCGGATAGGTTTCGACGACGAACTGCTCGGGCACGCGCACGCTGCCGGCCACGCCGACACGCGACAGGTCGTTGCGCATCAGGTCGACGATCATCAGGTTTTCGGCGCGCTGCTTGGGGTCGCTTGCCAATGCCTGCGCCGCGGCGCGGTCGCGCACCGGATCGGGATCGCGCGTCGCGGTGCCCTTCATCGGCCGCGCGGTGATCCGCCCCCGTTCGACCGAAAAGAACAGCTCGGGCGAAAAGGACAGCAGCCAGTCGCTGCCGGTCCATACCACCGCGCCATGCCCGGCGGCGGCGCGCGGTCGAATCGCGGCATAGAGCGCCATCGGATCGCCGACCACCGGGACCTGCGCCCCGAAGGTCAGGTTCGCCTGATAGATATCGCCCGCCGCGATCAGGTCGAGAATGTCGGCACAGCGCCTGGCATAGGCATCGGCGGCGATGCCCGGCGCGACCGATCCGATCCACGCCCCGGCCGGATCGGGCAGGGCGGTGGCGACGTCGATCGTCTCCGTCGTGTCGAACACGCCGAACCACAGCAGCGGGCCGTCGCCGGCCCGCACCGGCGCACCCGGCACCAGCGCGGCGCCGGCCTCGTAGGTCATATAGCCCGCGACGCTCTCGCCCGCCGCCGTCGTCGCCTGCACCTGCGCCAGCGCATCGGCGACCTCCTCCACCCGATCGGCGCGGATGATCCGGCCGGGTGCACGGTACAGCCGTGCGGTTCCGCCCGGCCGGGCATCGTCGAACAGCACGAAAGGCCAGGTGGTGTCGAACATTCCCCCACGCTTGCCGGTTGCGCGCGCGCGGGGCAAGCATTGTGACGGTGCTTTGTGTACGCGGGATTAAAGCTGCTCCACTTTCGTGGACGCGGTACCGGCCCGCTCCCCCACCCGACCACCCACAGCGTATCCTGATTGGGTGGTCGGGTGGGGGAGCGGGCCGGTGCCGCCTGATCCGGCTTTGCCGGATCAGCCCGAAAACGATAAGGCGGCGGCATGACCCCATCCCCGATCCGCGCGGCGATCGTGCCCGTCACCCCGCTCCAGCAGAATTGCACGCTGATATGGTGTACGAAGACGATGCGCGGGGCGTTCGTCGATCCCGGCGGCGACCTGCCGCGCCTGCTCGCCGCCGCCGAGCAGCAGGGTGTGACTATCGAAAAGATCATCCTGACCCACGGCCATATCGACCATTGCGGCGAGGCGAAGCCGCTGGCCGAACAGCTGGGCGTACCGATCGAGGGCCCGCACGAGGCGGACCGCTTCTGGATCGCGCGGCTGGACGAGGACGGCAAGCGCTGGGGCCTGCGCGGCGTCCCGTTCGAACCCGACCGCTGGCTGGTCGAAGGCGACACGGTCACTGTGGGGGAGGCGAGCTTCGCGGTGTACGAAACACCGGGCCATACGCCCGGCCATGTCATCTTCTTCCACGAAGAAGCGCGATTCGCGCTGGTCGGCGACGTGCTGTTCCAGGGATCGATCGGTCGCACCGACTTTCCGCTGTCGGACCATCAGGCGCTGATCGACTCGGTCGTGGCCAAGCTGTGGCCGCTGGGCGATGACGTCGCGTTCGTGCCGGGCCATGGTCCGGGCAGCACCTTCGGCAATGAACGCGCGACGAACCCGTTCGTGGGGGACAAGGTGCTGGCCAGGTAAGCGCGATATCGCATACCCGCGCAGGCGGGGATCCAGGGACAAGCAGCGCCACGCCGGCGTTCGGCGCTCTGGATCCCCGCCTGCGCGGGGATACGGTTCGGTGGCAGGCCGCCAAACCCAACCCAATGCTTGCAACCGCGCACGAAAACGCTATAGGCGCGGTTCGCTTCGCGACCAGCCTGTCTGCCGGTCCGGCGGGTCGCCGGTCGCGGAAAAGCGGTCCGGCACTTGCCTGGGCCGCGTCGTCAGTTGATCGCGAAACCAACTGATACCCAAGTGATAAAGGTGCCGAAATGGCAGTTCCCAAGAGAAAGACCACGCCCTCGAAGCGCGGTATGCGTCGCAGCCACGACTCGCTGAGCATCGAGTCGTTCCAGGAATGCCCGAACTGCGGCGAACTGAAGCGTCCGCACAATCTGTGCACCGCTTGCGGCCATTATAACGGTCGCGAAGTCGTCTCGGTCGAAGCGTAATCCGCTCCACCGGACAGGAAGGCACGCATGGCTGACGGGTCCTGGATCGCCATCGACGCGATGGGCGGTGACGAAGGGCTTGCCACCATGCTGGCGGGCGTCGCCCATGCACGGCGACGCCACGAATCGATGCGCTTCCTGCTGGTCGGCGACGAGGCGGCGATTCGCGCCGGTCTCGAATCGCATCCCAACCTCAGTGCCGCGTCGGAAATCGTCCACGCGCCTGAGGTTGTCGGTTCTTCCGACAAGCCCAGCCAGGCGATTCGCCGGGCGAAGACCACGTCGATGGGCATCGCCATCAACCTGGTGAAGCAGGGGCGCGCCGCCGCCGCCGTGTCGTCGGGCAATACCGGCGCGCTGATGGCGATGGCGAAGCTCGCGCTGCGCACCATGCCCGGCATCGACCGGCCGGCGCTGGCGGCGTTGCTGCCGAGCCTCGGCGACAACGACCTCGTCATGCTCGACCTCGGCGCCAATGCCGAATGCGATGCGCGCAACCTCGTGCAGTTCGCGGTGATGGGCGCCGCCTATGCCCGCACCGCATTGGACCTCGAATCCCCCCGCGTCGCGCTGCTGAACATCGGCACCGAGGAGCTGAAGGGCATCGACAGCGTGCGGGAAGCGGCGGCGACGCTGCGCGCCTCGCCGCATCTGCCGATGACCTTCACCGGCTATATCGAGGGCGATCGCCTGTCGCGCGGGCAGGTCGATGTCGTCGTCTGCGACGGCTTTTCCGGCAATATCGCGCTGAAGACGGCGGAGGGGACGGCACGCTTCGTCGCCGACCTGCTCAAGCGGGCGTTCCGTTCGTCGGTCCGCTCGAAGATCGGGTTCCTGATCTCGAAGCCGGCGACCGAGCTGCTGCGCCACCATCTCGACCCCAACAACCATAATGGCGCGGTCTTCCTCGGCCTCAACGGGCTGGTGGTGAAGAGCCATGGCAGCGCCAATGCGATCGGCGTGTCGAACGCGATCCAGGTCGCCGCCAAGATGGTGCGCGACGACCTCACCCGCAGCATCGCCAGCGATCTGGCCGGTATCGAGGCACAGGCAGCATGATTCGCGCGATCGTCACCGGCACCGGATCGGCGCTCCCCGCCAACCGCGTCTCCAACGCCGACCTGGCCGAGCGGGTCGATACCTCCGACGAATGGATCGTCGAGCGCACCGGCATCCGTTTCCGCCACATCGCCGCCGAGCATGAGACGACCTCGTCGCTGGCGACCGATGCCGCGCGCGCCGCGATCGCCGCCGCCGGGCTGGAACCGGGACAGATCGACCTGATCGTGCTGGCGACCGCCACCCCGGACCAGACCTTCCCGGCGACCGCGACCAAGGTGCAGGCGGCTTTGGGCATCGACGATTGCGTCGCGTTCGACGTCGCGGCGGTCTGTTCGGGGTTCCTCTACGCGGTGCAGGTCGCCGATTCGATGCTGCGGGCCGGCGTCCATCGCCGCGCGCTGGTGATCGGGGCCGAAACCTTCAGCCGCATCCTCGACTGGGAGGATCGCACGACCTGCGTCCTGTTCGGCGACGGCGCGGGCGCGATCGTGCTCGAGGCGCAGGACGATTCGGACGGACGCGGCATCCTGTCGACCCGGCTCCACGCCGACGGTCGCCACAACCAGCTGCTCTACGTCGATGGCGGCCCGTCGACCACCGGCACCGTCGGCAAGCTGCGCATGAAGGGCAAGGAAGTGTTCCGCCATGCGGTGGTCAACCTTGCCGCCGTCATGGGCGAATCGCTCGACCTCGCCGGGCTGACCCCGGCCGATGTCGACTGGGTCGTGCCGCATCAGGCCAATGCCCGCATCCTCGATGCGACCGCGCGCAAGCTGAGCCTCGCCCCTGAAAAGGTGGTCGTCACCGTCGACCGGCACGCCAACACGTCCGCAGCCTCGGTTCCCCTGGCGCTCGACGTCGCGGTCAAGGACGGGCGGATCAAGCGCGGCGATATTGTCGTGCTGGAGGCGATGGGGGGTGGCTTTACTTGGGGCGCCGCCGTAGTGCGTTGGTAATCCTTTCGTATTTTTGAATCTTCGTATACGGCCTGCTATCGGTTCGTCGTATTTCGAAGGGGAACAGAACCGATGGCAACCGATGGCACGCTGACCCGCGCGGACCTTGCCGAAGAGATGCACCGCGAAATCGGCCTGTCGCGCGCCGATTCCGCGCGCGTGGTCGAACAGATTCTGGGGCATCTGTGCGAGGCGCTCGCCAAGGGCGAGAACGTCAAGATTTCGGGCTTCGGCAGCTTCGTCCTGCGCGACAAGGGCGAACGCGTCGGCCGCAATCCCAAGACCGGGGTCGAGGTGCCGATCGCGCCGCGGCGGGTGCTCACCTTCCGTGCCAGCCAGATGATGCGCGACCGCATCGTCGCGGCGGGCTGATCGGACCCGATTGGCGCCCCCCGTCGACAAATCGGCCGGCGCCTATCGCACGATCGGTGAGGTCGCGCGCGAACTGGGGGTGCCGCAGCACAAGCTGCGCTATTGGGAAGGGCGCTTCCCGCAGATCAAGCCGCTGACCCGCGCCGGCGACCGCCGCCATTACCGGCCGGAGGATGTGGCGCTGCTGCGTCGCATTCACGGCCTGCTGGGCGAACAGGGCTATACCGTGCGCGGCGTGCAGCAATTGCTGGCGCAGGAGGCCAAGGCCCCGCTGCCGGTCGCCCCGGCGCCACGCCGCGCAGCGCGCATCACCGAACTGCGTGCCATCCGGGCGTTGTTGTCCGACGCGCTGGTGGCGGATGGGGCGGGGCGGTAGCTTTCTCGCCACACACGTCGCCCCAGCGCAGGCTGGGGCCTCCATCGGCTCCTGTCCCATGCTACAACCGGGAGATCCCAGCCTTCGCTGGGATGACGTATCCGGGGCGAGGCCCAAGAAACGCCCCGCTTTCCCCCACGCCCAAACCTGCTAAACCGCGCGGGCGATGAGCGTATCCGACACCGAAGCCACTCCCGACGCCGCCCGCCCAGGCTGGCGCGCCCGTTTCGCCCGTATCCGGCGGCGGTGGTGGTTCCGCCTGCCGGCCTTCGCGTTCCTGCTGGCCGGGATCGGCGTGTTCCTGATCTGGCTGTTGCTGTGGCGCACGCTGCCCTCGGTCGATTCGCTGCGCGCCTATGAACCGCCGCTGCCGACCAATGTCCGGGGGATCGAGGGCGATCCGATCCACAGCTATGCCCGCGAACGCCGCGTGCAGCTGTCCTATGCCGAATATCCCCCGCTGCTGGTCCGCGCGTTCCTGGCGGCGGAAGATCGCACCTTCTTCGAACATCACGGCGTCGATTATCCCGGCATCGCGGCGGCGGTCTTCACCAACCTGACGCGCAGCGGCCGCCCGATCGGCGCGTCGACCATCACGCAACAGGTGGCGAAGAACCTGCTGCTGACCAACGAGGTCAGCTATGTCCGCAAGGCGAAGGAGGCGTTGCTCGCCTATCGCATCGAAAGCGCGCTGACCAAGCAGCAGATCCTCGAACTCTATCTCAACCAGATCGCGCTCGGCCGGAACGCGTTCGGCGTCGAGGCGGCGAGCCACGCCTATTTCGGCAAGGAACTGCGCGAGCTGACGCTGCCGCAAATGGCCTATCTGGCGATCCTGCCCAAGGGGCCGTCCAATTACACCCCCGAACGTGGCTATGATCGCGCGATCGCCCGGCGCAACTGGGTGCTGGGCGAAATGGAGCGCAACGGCTTCATCACGCCGGCCCAGCGTGCGGCGGCGGTCGCCCAACCGCTCGGCACCATCCCGCGCCAGACCCCGCGACAGGAAACCGCCGGCGGCTACTTCATCGAGGAAGTGCGCCGCCAGCTGCTCGACCGGTTCGGCGAGAATGCGAAGGACGGTCCGCACAGCGTCTATGCCGGCGGGCTGTGGGTGCGCACCTCGCTCGACCCGAAGATTCAGCAGGATGCGCAGGACGCGCTGCGTTCAGGCCTGATCCGCTTCGATTCGGGGCGTGGCTGGTCCGGCCCGCTCAACAAGCCGCGGCTGGAGGTCGACGAGGACAATTGGCAGTCGGCGTTGCTTAACACCAACATCGCCATCGATTATCAGGACTGGCAGGCCGCCATCGTCATCGCCAAGGATGGCGGCGAGGCGCGGATCGGTTTCGCCGACGGGCGCACCGGCGTCCTGCCGCGCGGCAATGCGGTGATGCCGGTCCGGGGGCAGGGCGGCACCGCCTTCGCCGCGATCCTGCCCGGCGACATCCTCGCAGTGGCCCCTGCCGGCAGCCAGTGGTCGTTGCGCTCGGTCCCGCGCGTGTCGGGCGGCATGGTGGTCGAGGACCCGCGCACCGGCCGCATCCTCGCCATGCAGGGCGGCTTCGACAGCCGCATCCAGTCGTTCAACCGCGCGACCCAGGCGATGCGCCAGCCCGGATCGACCATCAAGCCGATCGTCTATGCCGCCGCGCTGGAGGCGGGGATGACCCCGGCCTCGATCATCGTCGACGGCCCGTTCTGCGTGAACCAGGGCGGGCGGCTGGGCCAGAAATGCTTCCGCAACTTCGGCGGCGGCGGCGCCGGGCCGCACACCATGCGCTGGGGCGTCGAACAGTCGCGCAACCTGATGACGGTGCGCGCCGCCGCACAGACCGGCATGGACAAGGTCAACGACCTGATCCAGCGCGTCGGCGTCAGCGACACCAAGTTCCCGCCGTACCTCTCTTATGCGCTGGGCGCGGGCGAGACGACGGTCATGCGCATGGTCAATGCGTACTCGATCCTCGCCAATCAGGGCCGCGAGCTCAAACCCACCGTGATCGATTTCGTGCAGGACCGGCGCGGCAAGGTGATCCTGCCCGAAAACTGGCGCGCCTGCGACGGCTGCAACGCGCCCGACTGGGACGGCAAGCCGATGCCGCGTCCGCAGATCAAGTCGCGCCAGATCATGGACGCGATGAGCGCCTACCAGATGGTGCACATCATGGAGGGGGTGATCCAGCGCGGCACGGCGACCACCCTGCGCGATCTCGGCCGCCCGATCATGGGCAAGACCGGCACCTCGACCGGTCCCACCGACGTATGGTTCGTCGGCGGCACGCCGCAGATGATCGCCGGCCTGTATCTGGGCTTCGACACGCCGCGCAATCTGGGCGGCTATGCGCAGGGCGGCACGATCGCCGCGCCGATCTACAAGAGCTTCGCGGTCAAGGCGTACAAGGACATGGAGGTGCTGCCGTTCCGCGCGCCCGCCGGCATCCGCATGGTCCGCATCGACCGCGCCAGCGGCCGTCCGGTCTATGGCGGCTGGCCGACGACCGACCCCAAGGCCGGCATCATCTGGGAAGCGTTCAAGCCCGAGACGGAGGCGCGCCGCGCCACCGGCCGGCTGGGCGAGGCGCGCGCGCCCGTCACCCGCGACCCGACCCGCGCCGCGCCGGTCCAACGACAGGCGCAACCGCGCGACAGCGACTTCTTGCAACGCGAAGGGGGAATCTACTAGCGCGCGCCCTATATCGGCGGCATTCCCCCTGATGACGTTTTTCCGGAGTTTCCCCCATGCGCGCCGAAGCGCAAGCCCATGTAGACAAGATCAACGATGCCCTCGCGCTGCTGCGCCGCTTCCTCGATTGGGACCGCGCGCTGCGCCGGTTGGACGAGCTGAACGCGCGCGTCGAGGACCAGGCATTGTGGAACGATCCCAAGGCCGCGCAGGAAGTGATGCGCGAACGCCGCCGGCTGGACGAGGCGATCACCGCCACCCGCACCATCGAGCGTGAGCTGTCCGACACGGTCGAACTGATCGAGATGGCCGAGGCCGAGGGCGATGCCGAGATGGCCGACGAAGGCGTCGCCAACCTCGCCGAACTCGCGAAGCGTGCCGATCACGACAAGGTGCAGGCGCTGCTGTCGGGCGAGGCCGATGCCAACGACACCTATATCGAGATCAACGCCGGTGCCGGCGGGACGGAGAGCCAGGACTGGGCCGGCATGCTGCAACGCATGTACACCCGCTGGGCCGAACGCCGCGGGCTGAAGGTCGAGCTGGTCGACCAGCATTCGGGCGAACAGGCGGGCATCAAGTCGGCGACGCTGCTGCTGAAGGGCGAGAACGCGTACGGTTTCGCCAAGACCGAGGGCGGCGTCCACCGCCTCGTCCGCATCAGCCCCTATGACAGCGCGGCACGGCGCCACACCTCGTTCGCGTCCGTCTGGGTCTATCCGGTGATCGACGACAATATCGAGGTCGAGTATAACGAAAGCGACCTGCGCATCGACACCTATCGCGCGTCGGGCGCCGGCGGGCAGCACATCAACACCACCGATTCGGCGGTGCGCATCACCCATATCCCGACCGGCATCGTGGTGCAGTGCCAGAACCAGCGGTCGCAGCACAAGAACAAGGCCGAGGCCTATAACCAGCTGCGCGCCCGCCTGTATGAGCGCGAGCTGGCGATCCGCGAGGCGGAGGCCAATGCCGAGAACGCGACCAAGACCGATATCGGCTGGGGCCACCAGATCCGCTCCTATGTCCTGCAACCCTATCAGATGGTGAAGGACCTGCGCACCGGCGTCGTCTCGACCGCGCCCGGCGACGTGCTGGACGGTGCGCTCGACCCGTTCATGGCGGCGGCGCTGTCGCAACGGGTCACGGGCGAGAAGGTCGATGTCGAGGATGTCGACTGAGATGCACCGCGCCGTCCTCCCCGCGCTGCTGATTCTGGCCGGCTGCGACGCGACGCAGCCGAACCCGATCGCCAATGCGCAGCGGGAGGACAAGCCGGACTTTCCCAAGGCCGACCGGCCCGTGGCGACGATCGTGTCGGCGCGCTGGTCGACCGAGGAAGCGCGCGACCGGCTGAACGAGGCCGAGCTGGTGATGGACAAGGCCGGCATCGCGCCAGGCATGACCGTCGCCGATATCGGCGCGGGCGAGGGCTATTACACCATCCGCCTGGCACAGCGGGTCGGCGACGACGGCCGCGTGCTGGCCGAGGACATCATCCCGCAGATCCGCGACGCGCTGGCGCACCGGGTCGCGCGCGAACGCCTCGACAATGTCAGCGTCCGGCTGGGCGAACCCGACGATGCCAAGCTGCCGGTCGACAGCTTCGACCGGGTGCTGATGGTCCACATGTACCACGAGATCGCCGAGCCCTACGCCTTCCTGTGGAACCTGCGCCCCTCGCTGCGCCCCGGCGGGCGCGTGGTGGTGGTCGACGCCGACCGCCGCACCCAGAATCACGGCACCCCGCCTGCGCTGCTGAAATGCGAGTTCGAGGCGGTCGGCTACCGGATGGTCGAGCTGCAGAAGATGCCCTCGGCCGGCGGCTATATCGCGATGTTCACCCCCGAAGGCCCGCGACCGGAGCCGAAGAATATCGTGCCCTGCCGGGTGCCGACGCCCACGCCGAGTGCGGGTCCCAGCGGCACCCACAAGGGCTGACCGGCCGGTTCCCACGCCCCCCGTTCGGTTCGAGCAGCTTCGAGCCTGTCGAGAAGCGTCCGTCGAGAACGCGTTTCTCGGGGCACCCCTTCTCGACTACGGTTCTCGACAGGCTCGAACCTCCGCTCGAAGCAAACGGAGGGCGTAGGGGACGGAGACGGGATCGAGGCAGCGCAAACGGCGTGTGGGTTCCAACCCCAACCCCACCCGTCACCCCGGGCTTGACCCGGGGTCCCGCTTCTTCCTTCTACAATCGCCAGTCCAAAAAGCGTCGCCCCGGATCAAGTCCGGAGTGACGGGTAGTACCCCGGGCTAACCTTCGCCTGAAACTCACCCCAACAGAACCGGCGCCAACAACAGCAACAACTTCACATCGACCGCCTTGCCCGCCGCCCGCTGCCCGGCCACGAACCCGGCCACGCCCTCCAGCGGCACCCGATGCACGACGATATCCTCGCCGGGCACCCCGCCACCCTCACCGACCTTCACCAGATCACCGGCGCGAAACAGCGTGAAACTCTCCGACACCATCCCCGGCGACGAATGATATTCGCCAAGCGGCACCATCGACCCTGCGCGATAGCCGGTCTCCTCCTCCAGCTCGCGCGTCGCCGCCACCGCCGCCGCTTCGCCCGCCGCATCGTCGCCGACCAGTCCGGCGGGCAGTTCGATGCAGTTGCGCCCCAGCGGCACGCGATATTGCTCGACCAGCAGCACATGGCCGTCATCGATCGCGACGATCACCGCCGCGCCGATCCCGTTCGCGCGCCCGACATATTCCCAGCGGCCACGCTTCTTCGCGGTGATGAAGCGCCCGGCCCACATCACCTCTTCGGGGGCATCGGCATCGATCATAGTTCGATCAACCGGTCGGGAAGTTCGTTCATCGGTCTGGCTCCTGTCGGAAAATGTTCGGCGAGCACCGCGCCGATCGCGCCCACCGCCGCGACGATCCCGTCGGCCGGCCGGTCCTGCTTCAACGCCACCAGCAACGCCGCCAGCGCATCGCCCCATAGTGCCGGATCGACCCGGTCGTGAATCGCGGCCTCGGCGATCAGTTCGGCGCGATGTTCGTCGAGCGACAGGTACAGCAGCACGCCCGTCGCCGCGACCGTGCGGCGTTCGGCGGCGGCACGGAACAGCAGCAGCGCGCGCGCATGGACCCGCCGCGCCTTGGTCGCCGCCGGGGTCAGCGCCATGCGGAGCGGCATCCACGCACAGCCATAGCGCACGATCAGGAACACCGCGCCCTGCACCCACGCCAGTGTCGACAGCAGGAACAGCGGGGTAGGGGCATCGCCCCACGGCTCGACCCAAGCATGAAAGGCGAGCAGCCAGCCCGGCCACAATGCGGTGCCGACCAGCACCAGCAGCATCGCCAGCACCGCCATGTGCAGCCCTACATCATGATAGGCGTCGGACCGCCGGGCGAGCACGACGACGATCTCGCCCTCGGTCGCCGATTCGGCCTGCGCCACCGCATCGCGGATGCGCGCCCGGTCGGTATCGTTCAGGTGCATCACCAATTCCCGGAAGCGCCGCCGCCGCCGAACGATCCGCCGCCGCCACCGGTAAAGCCGCCGCCGTCCCGAAAAGACCAGCATGCAGAAGATGATGACCCCGATCGCGATGAAGAAGATCGCGCCGGTCGGCAGGCCGCTCCCGCCCGATCGTGGCTGCTGACGCCGGCCCCGGTCGAACGCCGCCGCCGCGGCATCGACCCGCGCCTGCGCTTCCTCGGGGCTCAGCCGCAATTGCGCGATCACCGCATCCGCTCCGGCGGTCATCGCGCCGGGCACGTCGCCGTCCTTCAGCTTCGGCATCATCTGCTGCTGGATGATCGCACTCGATATCGCGTCGGTCAGGATCGGTTCGAGGCCATAACCGACCTCCAGCCGCGGTCCGCGTTGCCCCGCGGGATTGTTCGGCGCAATGAACAGGATCGCGCCGTTATCCACATCCTTGAGGCCCACGCCCCAGGCTCGGCCCAGCCGATAGCCATACTCCTCCAGCGGATAGCCTTGGGTGTCGCCGATCGTCGCCACGACGAACTGCCGCTTGGTATCCTTCTGTAAAACCAGCAATTTCTGCGTAAGGTCGGCGCGAGTTTCCGCCGGCAGGACGTTGGCATCGTCGACGACCAGCCCGGTGAACTTCGGAAATGTCTGCGCGGCGGCGGGCAGTGCGCAGACTGTCCACAAACTTATCCACAGGCAGATCAACAGGCGCCGCATCGGGCCGCGCGTCAGTTCGAATTGCCGAAATTGACCTGCGGCGCGACCTCCGCCCCGGCCTGCGCCTGAAAGCTCTGCTTGGGCTTGGCGCCATAGAAGATGCGCGCGCCGACCGCGTCGGGGAAGGTGCGGATGCGGGTGTTATATGCCTGCACCGCCTCGTTATAATCGCGCCGGGCGATCGCGATGCGGTTCTCGGTACCCTCCAGCTGCGATTGCAGCGACAGGAAATTCTGGTTGCTGGTCAGCTGTGGATACGCCTCGACCACCGTGCGCAACTGGCCCAGCGCCTGGGTCAGCTGGTTCTGTGCCGCCTGGAACCGCTGGAACGTCGCCGGGTCGGACAGGTCGTCGGTGGTGACGTTGATCGACGTCGCGTTCGCGCGCGCTTGCGTCACCTGCGTCAGCACGCGTTCCTCCTGTCCGGCGAATCCCTTCACCGTCGCGACGAGGTTGGGGATCAGGTCGGCACGGCGCTGATACTGGTTCTGCACCTCGCCCCACCGGGCGTTCACCTCTTCCTCGGCGGTCGGCACGCTGTTCACGCCGCATGCCGCCAGCGGCACCGCCATCATCACCACCATCGCCCGCCGCATGTATATCATCCTGTCCGGTGCTTGCCTGGCACCATGGTATCGAAGCACTATGCCACCCTCAAGCAGAGACGGGAGGGCCAGGTCCATGCTCAAGGAATTTCGCACGTTCGTCGCGCGCGGCAACGTGCTCGACCTCGCGGTCGGGGTCATCATCGGCGCGGCGTTCGGCACGATCACCAAATCGCTGACCGACGACATCATCATGCCGGTGATCGGCTACATCTTCGGCGGGTTCGATTTTTCGAGCTATTTCATCAAGCTCGGCCCGATCCCGGCGACCTATAAGGGTAGCCCGGACAGCTATAGCGCGCTGAAGGCCGCTGGCGTGCCGCTGTTCGGCTACGGCCAGTTCGTCAGCGTGGTGATCAATTTCGTCATCCTCGCTTTCATCGTGTTCCTGCTGGTCAAGTTCGTGAACCGTGCCATCGCGACGGTGCATCAGGAACAGAAGACCGGCGACGTCACCCCCGCCGCCGACCCGCCCGAAATCGCGCTGCTGCGCGAAATCCGCGACGAATTGCGCGCGGGCAAGACGCTGTCGGAATGATGCCGTACCCCCGCGCAGGCGGGGGTCCAGAGCCAAGAAAGCGACGCTCGCCGCCTGTAACCCTGGATCCCCGCCTGCGCGGGGATACGCTTATGCCGCCGCCAGCTCCTGCGCCGCCGCTGCCGCCAGGCTGGTCCCGTCGAGGATTCGTGCCGTCTCGTCCCGTACCCGCGCCATCGCATGACGGATGGCGCAGCTCGCCTCGTCCTTGCAGTCGCCGCACGGGCGGTACGCGGTGCGGCTGACGCAGGGCACCAGCGCCAGCGGCCCTTCGATCACGCGGATGATCTCGCCCAGCGAAATCAGGTGCGCTGGCCGCGCGAGGTGATAGCCCCCCGCCTTGCCGCGCGTCGACGACAGGAACCCCGCCTCGCGCAGGTCGGCGAGGATCAGTTCGAGGAACTTGCGCGGCACGTTCGCGGCGGTGGCGATGCGGTGCATCGGCATCGGGGCCTCGCCCGCCGGCTGTTCGGCAAGGAACAGCATCGCGCGCAGCGCATAGCGGGAACGCTGGGTCAGCATGATCCTGTCGCCCATGCCACCGCATCGCGCGCAAGGGAAGTCCGCTTCTTTTCAAAGCCGGGACAAGCGCCTATATCCCCTCTCGCCGGCTTCCAGCCGGCTATGACGATAAATGGCGGCGTGCAATAGACGCAGCGGACCCGGGGGCAGTACCCGGCGGCTCCACCACCTGCGCCGGATGGTCGACACGCGTGAAGCGTGCCGACCCAGCGGCTCAGCTGATGGGGCCGAACCAGGATCGACGTGTGTTGAAAAGCGCTGTTTTCGTTCGGAATGGGACCACCGCAACGGCCCATACACACAAGTGCCAACGATAACGAAGCACTCGCGATTGCGGCGTAACTAAGGGCCTCACGGCCTGAAGTTACTCCAAAATAGCGCGGTTGGACCGAACCGGGCAACAGAATCGGATTCCAGCGGTACGGGGAGCACCGGGCAACAGAAGCTCCCCACTGATCCCATTCTCTGACCGGGTATGTCGCCTTGTCGACCGGGCGGGCCTTCCCATCATCGTCATTCCCGCGCAGGCGGGAATCCATACACGCCGAGGTCGGCGATGGAGCCGCGGCGGCAGCGTCTATGGACTCCCGCCTTCGCGGGAGTGACGAAAGGATAAGGGCTAGCCGGGAGGTTCCCCGCAGCCGCCTTCCCCGCTACGCGCACCCCATGGACATCGACCTCATCGCCCTGCTCATGCTGGTCGCCTTCTGCGCCGGCACCATCGACGCGATGGCGGGCGGGGGCGGGCTCATCACCATCCCCGCGCTGCTCGCCGCCGGCGTGCCGCCGGTCATGGCGCTCGGCACCAACAAGCTGCAAAGCGCGTTCGGCACCGCCGGCGCGACCTTCGCCTTCTGGCGCAAGGGGCATATCGACCTGCGCCGCTCGTGGCGGTTGGCGCTCGCCTCGTTCGGTGGCGCGGCGGTCGGCGCGGCGCTGGTGCAGGCGATCGACCCGCAGTTCCTTGCCGGGCTGCTGCCGGTGCTGCTGGTCGCGATGGCGCTGTATTTCCTGTTCGGCCCGCGCCTGTCGGACGTCGACACCCACACCCGCCTCGCGCCCGCCGGGCTGCTGCTCGCGGTGGCGGCGATCGGCACCTATGACGGGTTCTTCGGTCCCGGCACCGGCTCCTTCTTCACCCTGCTGCTCGTCACTGCCGCCGGCATGGGCGCGACGCGGGCGGTCGGGCATACCAAGCTGCTGAACCTCGCCAGCAATCTCGCCGGCGTCATCGTACTGGTCGCGGGCGGCCATGTGTGGTGGGTACTGGGGCTGTCGATGGCGGTGGCGAGCGTGGCCGGCGGACAACTCGGCGCGGCGCTGGCGATCCGGTTCGGGGGCAGGGCGATCCGCCCGCTGCTGGTGGTGGTGTCGCTGGCGCTGACGGTGAAGCTGGTGGCCGACCCGGCCAATCCGCTGCGGGTGTGGTTGGGGATCTGACCTCACACACCACCCCTTCATCCCACCCCGTTCGGTTCGAGCAGCTTCGAGCTTGTCGAGAAGCGTCCGTCGAGAACTTGCTCGTTTGGGGCAGCCCCTTCTCGACTTCGGTTCTCGACAGGCTCGAACCTGCGCTCGAAGCAAACGGGGTGGGGATAACGGGGAAGGGGCAGGGGCAGGGCGCTCAGTCCAACCGCGCGCCAGCCACCCGCGTCAACCGACACGCCAGATCCGCCTCGCCCGACGCCACGATCCAGTCCTCGCCATCCGCCACGATTCCCGTCGTGAACACCACCGGCTGCGGCAGATACGCCTGATGCGCGATCGGCGCGATCAACGCGGACGCCGCCTCCAGCACCGGCCGCGTCTCGTCCCGCTCCCGCACCTCGCGAGCCTCGGCATCGATCAACGCCCGGTACGTCCGATACACCCCGACCGCGCCCTGTTTCTCGACGCCGTGATACAGCATCATCCACCCGCGCTTCGTCCGCACCGGCGGGGTCCCGCCGCCCAGCTTATACGCCGCCGCGCCCTTCAACGGCCGCAAAGCCGGTTCCGCCAAAGGCCGCCAGTGCAGCATGTCGGGGGAGGTCGCGAGGTTGATGCTCGGTCCGCTCCCTTCCGCGCCATCGGGCGCTGCGACGAACCACGCATCCGACAGCGGCCGGGTGAGCGACACGAACCGGTCGCCGACCCGCCCCTCGAACGGCACCATGTCCTTGTTGCCATGGTCGAGCACGATCCCCTGCGACCGCCAGGCAAAGCCGTCGTCCGACCGGTACATCACCGTACACAGCCGCCCGCCCGACACGCCGCACACCGTCATCCAGTACGTGCCGTCGATCGCCACGATGCGCGGGTCCTCGACGCCGTACTGGGCATAGTCCGCCGACGGCTCGACCGCGCGGTCGTAATGGACCGCCACCACCCGCTGCCCGTCCGCCGACAGCTCGACCGGCAACAGCCATGACAGCGAGGTGAGCCCGAGGAACGGATAGGCCCCGCCCTTCAAGGAAAAGAACCGCGGATCGCTGACATCCGCCGCATCGGCCGGAAACGCGTCGAGCACATAGCGCCCGCCCGTCCAGCGGATCGATCGCACGCAGCCATGGCGCACCGGTTCGCGCAACGCCTCCGCCACCCGCACCAGCAGCAGCAGATTGCCGCTGGGCAACCGCGTCAGCGCCGGGTTGAACGCACCCAGCACATAGGTCGGCTCGGACAGGTCGCGCCGCAGCGGCGAACGGGTGAGATCGACATCGTCCGGCGCAAAAACGATCCGGTCGTCGCTCACGCCGCGTCCCCGTCCTGCAGCGATCGGTGATGCCGAATCACCTCGTCGATGATGAAGCGCAGGAATTTCTCGGAAAATTCGGGGTCGAGATCGGCATCGCGCGCCAGCGACCGCAACCGTGCGATCTGCGCTTCCTCGCGCCCGGGATCGGCCGGGGGCAGGCCGTTCTCGGCCTTGTACTCGCCGACCGCCTGCGTCACCTTGAACCGTTCGGCCAGCAGGAACACCAGCGCGGCATCGATATTGTCGATGCTCTGGCGGAATCGTTGCAGCGTCGCGTCGGCCATGGCGTCCTCTTCCGGTTCGTGCCGCCCCTTTCGCGCGACGGGACGGGCGGCGCAACCCCGCCTTTCCCTTGCGTTCGAGAGCGTGAACCGCCACATCGCTGGGACATGACGGCTACCCTGCACCGCCTCGACAAGCGGACCGACCCCTCCCTCGATCCGCTGATGGCGTTGGTCGCCGACGACATGAACCGCGTCAACGCGGTGATCCTTGATCGCATGCAGTCGAAAATCCCGCTGATCCCCGAACTGGCCGGTCACCTGATCGCCGGCGGGGGCAAGCGGATGCGGCCGATGCTGACGCTCGCCTGTGCCAAGCTGATTGGCTATGGTGGCACGCGCCACCACCTGCTCTCGGCGGCGGTCGAATTCATCCATACCGCGACGCTGCTGCACGATGATGTGGTCGACGGGTCCGACCTGCGCCGGGGCAAGCGCACCGCCAACATCATCTGGGGCAATCCCGCCAGCGTGCTGGTCGGCGACTTCCTGTTTTCCAAGAGCTTCGAACTGATGGTCGAGGCGGAAAGCCTGAAGGCGCTGCGCGTCCTGTCGGGCGCCTCCGCCGTGATCGCGGAAGGGGAGGTCAACCAGTTGACCGCCATCCGCCGCATCGACACGCCCGAGGATCGCTATCTCGACATCATCGGGGCCAAGACCGCGGCGCTGTTCGCCGCCGCCTGCCGCATCGCCGCGATCGTCGCCGACCGCTCCGACGCCGACGAGGCCGCCTTGGACGCCTATGGCCGCAACCTTGGCATCGCGTTCCAGCTGGTCGACGATGCGATCGATTACGTCTCCGACGCCGACACCATGGGCAAGGACGCCGGTGACGATTTCCGCGAAGGCAAGATGACGCTGCCCGTCATCCTCGCCTATGCCCGCGGCGACGAGGAATCGCGTGCCTTCTGGCGCGACGCGGTGTCGGGCAAGCGGGCGTCTGACGCCGATCTGGCGCATGCCATCACCCTGATCCGTTCGACCCGCGCGGTCGACGACACCCTCGCGCGGGCGCGGCATTATGGGCAGCGGGCGATCGACGCCATCGGCCGCTTTCCCAATGGTCCGGCGAAGGATGCGATGATCGAAGCGGTCGAATTCGCCATCCGCCGGGCCTACTGAAACGGATACGATTCTTTAAGAAACGCTTTATAAACAATATGCTGTGACATTGCGGCCCGTGCCACACGACGGGCGCCGCCATGCACAGGACTCCCATGCGTATCGCCGACGATCCCGCCTTTCGCGGAGCCATCACCTCCGCGCCGTGGATGCTCGACTTCGCGCTGTTCGGCCATTGGGACCTCGACACCGTCCAGCGCTTCGGCGCAGGGATCCGCGATGCGGTGACGCGCCTGCCGGCGCTGGGCGTCCGTCCGGGCGAGCAGGTCGCGCTGTTCGACATTACCGGCTTCGCCGTCCAGTCGCCCCAAGTCCTCGCCGCGCTGGGCGAGATCGCCGACCGGTCGCGCACCACCTCGCGCAAGATCGCGCTGGTCCGCAGCAGCGCGCTGCTGTCGATGCAGGCGAAACGTGCGCTGCCGCACCTGCGGATGTTCGATTCGCGCGAAGCGGCGCTGGCCTGGTTGCGCGAGGATGGGCCGGCTTGAAGCGCGCGTCACCCCAACGCCGCGCCGGTCGACTGGCACAATAGCCAGCCCCACCCGTCACCCCGGGCCTGACCCGGGGTCCCGCTTCTTCTACGGCGGCAGTAGAAATCCGGGGTGAAGGGGCGGGGGGCGACGAAAATCCGCCCACCACGAACGTCATCCCAGCGCAGGCTGGGGTCTCCCGGTAACAGCACGCAGCAGACGCCGCACGAGATCGACGTCACGCCAATGCCGGCTTTCCTACACGCCCACACCCTGCCACGCTGCCGTCACGCTCTTTCCCATCGTGACCGCCACCCGCCCGCCACCACGGCAAACGCCACGGCGCGCGCAAACTCGCCGCGAGTGTGAACTTGGTGAACTTTGGGCTGAGCCCGCCCGTCGCGGCACCCGCAAACGCCACGCGCAAAACCGTGGCTAGTGTGAACTTAGTGAACTTTGACCCTCAGGCCGCCCGCTTCTCCAGCGCCTGCGCCGCCTCGGCCATCAGCGTCGCGATGATCTCGGCCGCCGGTTCCTCCTTCGTCACCATGCCGACCGACTGCCCGGCCATCAGGCTGCCATGTTCGACATCGCCGTCGATCACCGCCCGGCGCAGCGCGCCCGCCCAATAATGTTCGATCTGCAACTGCGCCTCGGCCATCGCCACGCCGCCTTCGTCCAGCATCTGCGCCACTTCGCGCTGCTTGGCGGTGAACAGCTCGCCCCCGGCATTCTTCAGCGCACGCACCGGAATCACCGGCAGGCGCGGGTCGATCTGGACACTGGCGACCGCATCACGCGCCGACGCCCGCAAAAACGCCTTCTTGAACGCCGGGTGCGCGATCGATTCGGTCGCGCAGACGAAGCGCGTGCCGAGCTGCACCCCCGCCGCGCCCATGTCGAGATAACCGGCGATCGCCTCGCCCCGGCCGATCCCGCCGGCGACGAACACCGGCACCTGGTCCGCGACCTCGGGCAGCATTTCCTGCGCCAGCACGCTGGTGGAAACCGGGCCGATATGCCCGCCGGCCTCCATCCCCTCGATCACCAGCGCGTCGGCGCCCGACCGGATCAGCTTCTTGGCCAGCGCAAGGGCAGGCGCAAAGGCGATGACCTTGGCACCGGTCGCCTTGATCGCCTCCAGCGACCCCTTGGGCGGCAGCCCGCCGGCCAGCACGACATGGGTGACGCGGTGGCGCGCGCACACCTCGATCAGGTCGAACAGCGCCGGGTGCATGGTGATCAGGTTCACGCCGAACGGCTTGCTCGTCAGCGCCTTGGTCCCCGCGATCTCGGCATCGAGCAGCTCGGGGGTCATCGCCCCGCACGCGATGACGCCGAACCCGCCGGCATTGGAAATCGCGGCGACGAGGTTGCGCTCGCTCACCCACGACATCGCGCCGCACAGGATCGCGGTTTCGGAGCCCAGGAAGTCACAGCCGCGCGCCATGCGGCGCTCCAGGCGCTCGGCGCCGATCGATGCGTTGGTCATCCCTCCGCCTAGCGCGGGGCGACCGCTTCGGGCAAGCAGGGACGATGATGCGACAGGAACATGGCGAGCTGGTGGTCACCACCAACGGACAGGGGCTGGTGCTGATCACGGGACAGGTGCGGCACTGGGTCGATTCGACCGGCATCGCCAGCGGGCTGCTGACCCTGTTCTGCCGCCACACCTCCGCCTCGCTGCTGGTACAGGAAAACGCCAGCGAGGCGGCGCGCGACGACCTCGAACGCTATTTCCGCCACATCGCGCCCGAAAGCGACCGCTACGCCCATGACGAGGAGGGGCCGGACGACATGCCCGCCCATCTGCGCACCGCGCTGACCGACGTATCGCTGTCGATTCCGGTGATCGGCCACCGCCCGGTGCTCGGCACGTGGCAGGGCATCTACCTGTTCGAACACCGCCGCGCGGCGCACCGGCGAAGGATCGCTGTCCACCTGATCGGAGAATAATGACGTTCTGGTGTTTGGGACCAAACCGTTCGTGCTGAGTAGGGACTGAGCTTGTCGAAGACCCGTATCGAAGCACATGTCCTTCGATACGCCCTTTCGACTGCGCTCAATGGCTACTCAGGACGAACGGACCGGGTTTGCAACGTCCCGCTCGGAGCTTACCCCTCCGCGTCCAGCCCGTAGGCGGTATGCAGCACGCGCACCGCGAGCTCGGTATAATCCTCTTCGATCAGCACGCTGACCTTGATCTCCGACGTGGTGATCGCCTGGATATTGATGCCGCGGTCGGCCAGCGCGGTGAACATCGTCGAGGCGACGCCGGCATGGCTGCGCATGCCCACGCCGACCACCGACACCTTGGCGACGCGGGTGTCGTGAAGCACCTTCTGGAAGCCGATATCGTCCTTCGCCTTTTCCAGCGTGTCGAGCGCGCGGGCCAGTTCGGCCGACGGCACGGTGAAGGTCACGTCGGTCGACCCGGTCGAATGGGCGATGTTCTGCACGATCATGTCGACGTTGATGCCGGTGCCGGCCAGCGGCGCGAAGATCGATGCCACCGCGCCGGGGCGGTCGGGCACCGCGACCAGCGTGATCTTCGCCTCGTTCTTGTCGTGGGCGATACCGGTGATGAGCTGCCGTTCCATGTCCGTCACTTCCTCTTCGCCGACGATCAGCGTTCCACGATAACCGTCCTCGTCGCGGGTATCGTCGAACGACGACAGCACGCGCACGCGGACCTTTTCCTTCATTGCCAGCCCGACCGAGCGGGTCTGCAGCACCTTCGCCCCGACCGAGGCGAGTTCGAGCATTTCCTCGTACGTCACCCGCGCCAGCTTGCGCGCACGCGGCACGATCCGCGGGTCGGTAGTATAGACGCCGTCGACATCGGTGTAGATGTCGCAGCGATCGGCCTGCATCGCCGCCGCCATCGCCACCGCCGACGTGTCCGACCCGCCGCGCCCCAGCGTGGTGATGCGGTTGGCGTCGGTCACGCCCTGGAATCCAGGGATCACCGCCACTTCGCCCTTGGCGAGCGACTCGTCGAGCGCGGCCGTGTCGATCGATTCGATCCGCGCGGTCGCATGGGCGTCGCTGGTGCGGATCGGCAATTGCCAGCCGAGCCACGAGCGCGCCGGCACGCCGATCGCCTGGAGTGCGATCGCCAGCAGCCCGCTGGTCACCTGCTCGCCCGACGACACCACCGCGTCATATTCGCGCGGGTCGTACAGCGCCGATGCCTCGCGGCAGAAGCCGACCAGCCGGTCGGTGTCGCCCGCCATTGCCGACACGACCACTGCGACCTGGTTGCCGGCCTCCACCTCGCGCTTCACGCGCTGGGCGACGTTGCGAATACGTTCGATCCCCGCCATCGAGGTGCCACCGAACTTCATCACGATCCGCGCCATGCGTTTTGCCATTCATCCTTGGGGGGAATGGCGGCGGCTGATAGGAGAGCGCCATGACGAACGCAAGCAACGCAATCTTTATGTCCGAAAAAGCCGCGCCCACGCAATCAAGCGTCGTCGCGCGCGAAGCCGCCCATTTCGGCGAGATGGCGGCCGACTGGTGGAACCCGAAGGGCAGCTCGGCGATGCTCCACCGGCTGAACCCGGTGCGGCTGGCGTACCTCCGCGCGGCGATCGATTCGCATTGGGACGGCGATGCGGCCGGCTTCACGCCGCTGGCCGGCAAGACGGTGCTCGATGTCGGCTGCGGCGCCGGGCTCCTCGCCGAACCGCTCGCCCGGTTGGGCGGGCAGGTGACCGGCGTCGACGCCGCGCCCGAAAATATCGGGGCCGCCGCCGCCCATGCGGCGCTCACCGGCCTGTCGATCGAGTATCTGGCGGGTGGCGTGGAAGCGATCGCCGGGCGGCAGTTCGACCTCGTCACCTCGCTGGAGGTGATCGAGCATGTCGCCGACCCCGCCGCCTTCGTGCGCGGGCTGGCCGATGCGGTCGCACCGGGCGGGCTGCTGGTCGTGTCGACGCCCAACCGCACCGCGCTGTCGCGCCTCGCCATGATTACAGTCGCCGAGGGGACGGGCATGATCCCGCGCGGCACGCACGACTGGGACCGGTTCCTCACCCCGCCGGAACTGACCGCGCATCTGCAGGCGGCGGGGATGACGGTGTCGCCGCCCGCCGGCCTGTCCTTCTCCGCCGCGCGCGGCTTCACCCTGTCCGACGATATCGCGCTCGACTATTTCCTGACCGCGACGCGGGGCTGATCTCCGACCCGAACCGTACGTCACCCCAGCGAAGGCTGGGGTCTCCCGCGGCTCTTGCTGCGTGCTGCCACCGGGAGATTCCAGCCTGCGCTGGAATGACGTTTGCGGGTCAGGCGGATCGGCCCCCGGCAGTCACTTCTTGTCGAGGTTGATGACGAACATCGGCCCGAACTCGAACACCTGCTTGCCCGTCGCCAGCTGTAACGACGCCATCAGCTCGCCCGCCGCATAGTCGCGATCCGCCTTGCCCGTCACCTGATGGAACTCGAACGCCTCGCCGACCTCGATCGGGCCGCCGATGACCTGGCTGTACGGTTCCTTGTTCAGCTGGATACCGGCCACCGCGATCCGCGCCTTGGTGCCCGGCGCCATGCCGTGTGCGCGCGCGTGGAAGGCGAGGACGAGGCGGTCGCCCTGCTTCACCGGTTCGGTGGTCGGCGACTGGAGCTGGATCTTCCATGCATCCTTGTCGGCGCCGGGAATGGCGAGGCGGATGACCTTGCCGCCATCGACTTCCTTGACGCGGGTCAGCGGCGGCTTGGGCAGGCCATAGACGTTCAGGCTCGCCGGCATCGGTGCATTGATGACCTTGGCGGCCATGTCCTCGGCGCTCTGCGCGACGACCGGCGCGGCGACCATGGCAACCAGCGCGGCCGCCATCCAGCTCTTGTGCATATCCCCTCCCAAGGAAATTATAGGCGGCCATCGTAATCGTATCCACATCTTCCGATCAACCGTCAGCGTTGTCAGAAATTTGATCTTGGTACGGCGCGTGCCCATCTGGAACCGATGACCGGATCGCTCGACCGCTTCGTCATCGCGCAACAGCGCGACCATGCCACCGCGCTCGCCGAACTGCGCGCCGGGGCCAAGCGCAGCCACTGGATGTGGTACATCTTTCCGCAGCTGCGCGGGCTGGGGCAGAGCGCGATGGCTGAGACCTATGGCATCGCCGATCTCGCCGAGGCGCGGGCGTATCTGGCCCATCCGGTGCTCGGCGCGCGGCTGGTCGAATCGGCCGAGGCGCTGCTGGCACATCGCGGCAAGGATATCGTCGCCATCCTCGGCAGCATCGACGCGATGAAGCTGCGCTCGTCGATGACCCTGTTCG
Organism: Sphingomonas hankookensis; assembly: GCF_028551275.1. Lineage (NCBI taxonomy): Bacteria > Pseudomonadati > Pseudomonadota > Alphaproteobacteria > Sphingomonadales > Sphingomonadaceae > Sphingomonas > Sphingomonas hankookensis. The sequence goes on along the minus strand of NZ_CP117025.1, from coordinate 442,638 downwards.
AGCGTGCGACGGCGAATACCGAACCGCGCTTCGCCGCAGTCCTCGACGCTTTTTACGCAGGCGCGCGCGACCCGGTGACGCTACGCCTGCTCGGCTAACACCGCCATACGCCGGGCGATGGCGGGCAGGGTTCCGTCCGCAAAGGCGGCAGCGAGCAACCCCTCGCTGAACCGATCGCCCCGGATGAGCATCGTCAGCATCCTTGCCAGCAGGTCGGTATCGGCCATGGCGACCCGTGCCGGATCGTCTCGCAGCGACCGATAGGCTTCGCTGCCCGCAAAGGTCGACCAATCGATATCCGGTCGTACCCAATGCGCGGCATAGGCCGCCTGGACGAAGGCCCCGGCCTCTGCCGACAGCTGGAAATAGGGCATCTCCACCACCCCATCGGTCGATCCGCCGCCGCCCCACGATCCGAAGGCGAACCCCGGATCGGCGAACACCGCTGCGAACGGCGCGAGCGGCACGGGGTCGGGCGGCGGCAGGCGATCGACCATGGCGGCGTCAGCTGCGCGGAGTCAGCTTCAGCAGCTTGGCATTGCTCCCGTCCTGCAACACCCAGATCGCGCCATCCGGCCCTTCCTCCACCTCGCGGATGCGGGCGTTCATCGGCCACTGGTCGCCCTTGGCGGCATTGGTGCCGTTGACATCGACCCGGACCAGCGCCTCGCTCGACAGGCCGCCGATGAACAGGTCGCCGGCATATTGCGGGAACAGCTTGCCCGAATAGACGATCAGCCCGCCCGGCGAGATCACCGGGTTCCACGCGACCTTGGGCGCCTCCAGATCGGGGCGGGTCGAATGGCGCGGGATCGGCCGGCCGTCATAATGGTCCCCCTCCGACACCAAAGGATAGCCATAATTGCGGCCGGGCAGGATCAGATTGACCTCGTCGCCGCCCTTCGGCCCCATTTCCTGCTCCCACAAATTGCCCTGCGCGTCGAACGCGATGCCCAGCAGGTTGCGGTGGCCGTACGACCAGACGGCGGGATGGAAGCCCTTGGCTGTCAGTCCCGGATCGCCCGCGGGCTTTCCGTCGAGCGTCAGGCGCAGCACCTTGCCCAGGGTCGCCTTGGGGTCCTGTGCCGGATCGAATTTCTGCCGTTCGCCATTGGTGAAGAACAGGTGCTGGCCATCGGGGGCAAAGGCGATGCGGCCCGAATAATGGCCGTCGCCGCTGACGAACGGCGTCGCGCGGAACAGTTCGCTGATTCCGGTCACCCGATTGCCGTCGAGCACCCCGCGCGCCAGCACCACGCCCTTGCCGCCGTCACCCGCCACCGAATAGCTCAGATACACCCGCCGGCTGCTGGCGAAGTCGGGGGCGAGGACCACGTCCATCAGCCCGCCTTGCCCCGCCGAATCGACCGGGATCGTCGCGGCGGTCGTCTTCTGGCTGCCATCGGCACTGACCAGCACCAGCGTGCCCCCCTTTTCGGTCACCAGCATCCGTCCGTCGGGCAGGAAGGTCATCGCCCAAGGTGCGTTGAACGTCGCGACCTCGCGAGTCGCGAACGGCACCCCGCCGGTCGGGGTGGTGGCGGTCGGGGAGGGCGTGGGCGTCGGAGTGGCGGTCGGCGCGGGCGACACCGTGCCCGGCGCATCGGCCCCGCCGCCGTTGCACGCGACCAGCAACATCGCGGCGGGGATCAGCGCATGGAATGGCAACATCACGGGAATCCTCTCGAGAGCATCGTTCTTGCCTGCGGCAACGCGCCGCAGGGCGGGGTCGATCCGGCGCCCCTTGCCCGGACATGGTTTTTTACATATATGGACCGTGCTTCCTCGACATCGCCAACGTGCCGAGGCCGGCCCCGACAGGGACCGGCAACGAAGCGGTGCATCTGATGGAGACGGCATGGCGGATATCGCCGAACTGACGCGACTGATCGAACCGGAGGCCAAGGCGCTGGGCTTTGCGCTCGTGCGCGTGAAGATGATGGGCGGCAAGTCGGACCCGACGCTGCAGATCATGGCCGAACGCCCCGACACGCGCCAGCTGACCATCGACGACTGCGCCGAACTGTCGCGCCGCATCTCCGACCTACTCGACGAGAACGACCCGATCGAGGAGGCGTATCGGCTGGAGGTATCGTCGCCCGGCATCGACCGGCCGCTGACGCGCCTTGCCGATTATGACGACTGGAAGGGGTTCGAGGCGCGCGTGACGCTCGACGCCCCGATCGACAATCGCAAGCAGCTGACCGGCATCCTGCTCGGCACCGACGGCGATCAGGTCAGCATCGACGTGCGCAAGCACAAGGCGATGACCGTCCCCTTCGCCGCGATCATCGATGCCAAGCTGCTGATTACCGACGCCTTGCTCAAGGCGACCGCGCCGCTCTCTGCCGAGGGTGCCGACGAATTCGAAGACGAACCTGCCGACGACGAACCGGCTGACGCAGAAGGACTGAACTGACATGGCCACCGCCGTCACCGCCAACCGGGCGGAACTGATCGCGATCGCGAATTCGGTCGCATCGGAAAAGATGATCGACAAGGCCATCGTGATCGAGGCGATGGAGGACGCGATCCAGCGCGCCGCCAAGACGCGCTACGGGTCGGAAAACGACATCCGTGCGAAGCTCGATCCGCAGACCGGCGACCTTCGCCTGTGGCGCGTGCTCGAAGTCGTCGAACTGGTCGACGATCACTTCAAGCAGATCGGCGAGAAGGACGCGCAGCGGCTTCAGAAGGGCGCGACCGTCGGCGACTATATCGTCGATCCGCTGCCCCCGATCGAATTCGGTCGCATCCAGGCGCAGGCATCGAAGCAGGTCATCCTGCAGAAGGTCCGCGACGCCGAGCGCGAGCGCCAGTTCGAAGAATTCAAGGACCGTCAGGGTGAGATCATCACCGGCGTCGTCAAGCGGGTCGAATTCGGTCACGTCGTCGTCGATCTCGGCCGCGCCGAAGGCGTCATCCGCCGCGACCAGCAGATCCCGCGCGAAGCCGTCCGCGTCGGCGACCGCGTCCGTTCGCTGATCCTGAACGTCCGCCGCGAAAACCGCGGTCCGCAGATCTTCCTCAGCCGCGCGCATCCCGACTTCATGAAGAAGCTGTTCGCGCAGGAAGTGCCCGAAATCTACGACGGCATCATCGAGATCAAGGCCGCCGCCCGCGATCCGGGGTCGCGTGCCAAGATCGGCGTCATTTCGCATGACGGCTCGATCGATCCGGTCGGCGCCTGCGTCGGCATGAAGGGCAGCCGCGTGCAGGCGGTCGTGCAGGAAATGCAGGGCGAAAAGATCGACATCATCCCGTGGTCGCCCGACACCGCGACCTTCGTCGTCAACGCGCTGCAGCCGGCGAACGTCGCGCGCGTGGTGCTGGACGAGGAAGAGGACCGCATCGAAGTCGTCGTTCCCGATGATCAGTTGTCGCTCGCCATCGGTCGTCGCGGCCAGAATGTCCGCCTCGCCAGCCAGCTGACCGGCAAGGCGATCGACATCCTGACCGAAGCCGATGCGTCGGAAAAGCGGCAGAAGGAATTCATCGAACGCTCGGGCATGTTCGAGAAGGAGCTCGACGTCGACGAGACGCTGGCGCAGCTGCTGGTCGCCGAAGGCTTCGGCGAACTCGAAGAAGTTGCCTATGTCGAGATCGAGGAACTGGCGAGCATCGAAGGCTTCGACGAAGACCTTGCGCAGGAGCTGCAGAGCCGTGCGCAGGAAGCGATCGAACGCCGCGAACAGGCCGCTCGCGAAGAGCGGACCGCTTTGGGCGTCGAGGATGCACTGGCCGAACTGCCGTACCTGACCGAAGCGATGCTGGTCACGCTCGGCAAGGCCGGCATCAAGACGCTCGACGATCTCGCCGACCTCGCGACCGACGAACTGGTCGAAAAGAAGAAGGCCGAACCGCGCCGTCGCGGCGACGATGCCCCGAAGCGCGAAGCGCCCAAGGGCGGCATCCTCGCCGAATATGGCCTGAGCGACGAGCAGGGTAACGAGATCATCATGGCCGCCCGCGCCCATTGGTTCGCCGATGAAGACGCGGCGACCGAAGAATCGGAGGACGCAGTTGCGGAATCCGACCAATGACACCGCGCGGCTAACCGACAGCCCCGAGCGCAGCTGCATCCTGTCGCGTGAGCATGGCTCGCGCGACGGGCTTGTGCGGCTCGCCCTGTCGCCCGATGGCGACGTGCTGCCCGATGTGCGTGCCAAGGCCCCCGGCCGTGGCGCGTGGATCGGCGTGAGCCGGGCCGAGCTGGAAACGGCGATGGCCAAGGGGAAGCTGAAGGGCGCGTTGGCGCGGGCGTTCAAGGGCGCGGCGCTGACGATTCCGGCCGACCTGCCGCAACTGGTCGAGGATGCGCTTCGGCGGCATGCGCTCGACCGGCTGGGGCTGGAGGCGAAGTCCGGCTTCGTCGTCATCGGCGGCACCGCGATCGATAAGGCGGCGCGTAGCGGCAGGCTGTACGCGCTGTACCATGCGTCCGACGCCGCCCCCGACGGCGCCGGGAAACTGGCACAGGCATGGCGTGTCGGAACCGATGACGAAGGTTCCGGGCGCAAGGGATTGGCATTGCCGGTCCCACGCACCATATTGTCATTGGCGCTTGGGCGCGAAAATGTGGTACATGTCGGCCTGACCGACGCACGGGCGGCACAGCGAGCCAATGACGCGCTGTCCCGCTGGCTGCACTTTATCGGACCCGAACCTATCCCTGCGGCTTGCGAAACACCTTCGCAGGGCGCATCGACGGCGCAATTTTCCGGCATGGACGATGCCGGACACATGGGCGTCGACCAATTGAAGCAGGACTCTGAGTAACCGGATGAGCGACATCGACAACGACAAGCCGAAGCTGGGCACCCGCGCGCCGCTCGGCCTCAAGCGCACCGTGGAGACCGGCAAGGTGAAGCAGAGCTTCAGCCATGGCCGCTCCAATACGGTGGTCGTGGAGGTGAAGCGCCGCCGCGTGCTCGGCCGTCCCGGCGAGGAACAGCAGGGCACCGAACAGCAGGCCGCCCCCGAAGCGGCGGCACCCGCCCCGCAGCGCGCGCCGGCTCCCGCTCCGGCGGCCCCCGCACCGCGCCCGGCGGCCAGCAGCAATGCCGGCCTCTCGCGCCACGAGCTGCAGGCCAAGCTGCTGCGCGAGGCCGAAGAGGCCCGCATGAACGCGGCCGAGGAAAATCGTCGTCGCGACGAACGGATCGCGCGGGAAACCGCCGAGGCCGAACGTGCGCGCGCCGAGGAAAAGGCCCGTGCCGCGTCCGAGCCGAAGCCGGCTCCAGCACCCGAACCGACCCCGGCCGCCGAAGCGCCCGCGACGAAGCCTGTCGAGGCCGCGCCGACGCCTGCGCCCGAACCGACCCCTGCGCCTGCTCCGGTAGAGGCGACGCCGGCTCCGGCACCGGTTGCGGACACGCCGGCTCCTGCGCCGACGCCCGCACCTGCGCCCGCTCCGGTCGAGGCGAAGCCCGCCCCGGCACCGGTGCAGGCGAAGCCCGCGCCACGTCCCGCACCGGCTCCGGCTCCCGCGCCGCAGCCGATCATCCTGACCGCCGACCCCAACCGGCCGGCGCCGCGTCGCTTCACCCCGGTGCAGCGTCCGGAGATCCCCAAGCCGCAGCCCAAGCCCGAACCGGCGCCTGCGCCGACTCCGGCCGCCGCTACGGCACGTCCGGCCGCCGGTGGTCAGACGGCACGTCCGACTCCGTCGGGCACCGGTCAGGCGACTCCGCGTCGCAACGAACCGGCGCGGGGTGCCGCACCGTCGCGTGACCGCAAGGGCGACGATCGCCGCCAGTCGGGCAAGCTGACCGTCACCCGTGCGCTGGGCGACGACGGGGCGCGTTCGCGCAGCCTCGCCGCGCTGAAGCGTGCGCGGGAAAAGGAAAAGCGTGGCTTTGGCGGCCCGCGCGAGCCGCAGGTCAAGCAGGTCCGCGACGTGCAGGTGCCCGAGGCGATCACGGTGCAGGAACTCGCCAACCGCATGGCGGAAAAGGGTGCCGACCTCGTCAAGACGCTGTTCAAGATGGGCATGCCCGTCACGATGACGCAGACGATCGATCAGGACACCGCCGAACTGCTGGTGACCGAATTCGGCCACAACATCGTCCGCGTCAGCGATTCGGACATCGACCTCGCGCTCGACACGACCGAGGATTCGGCCGAAGCGCTGCGTCCGCGTCCGCCGGTCGTCACGATCATGGGTCACGTCGACCACGGCAAGACGTCGCTGCTCGACGCGCTGCGCGGCACCGATGTCGTGCGCGGCGAAGCCGGTGGCATCACCCAGCATATCGGCGCCTATCAGGTGACGATGAAGGACAAGTCGAAGATCACCTTCCTCGACACGCCCGGCCACGAAGCGTTCAGCGAAATGCGCGCGCGCGGTGCCGACGTGACCGACATCGTGATCCTCGCGGTCGCCGCCGATGACGGGCTGATGCCGCAGACGATCGAGGCGATCCATCACACCCGCGCCGCCGGCAAGCCGATGATCGTGGCGATCAACAAGGTCGACAAGCACGAGGCGAACCCGCAGCGCATCCGCGAACGCCTGCTCGAACATGACGTGCAGGTCGAGGAAATGGGTGGTGAGACCCAGGACGTCGAAGTGTCGGCGCTCAAGAAGACCGGTCTGCAGGAGCTGATCGACAAGATCCAGCTTCAGGCCGAACTGCTCGAACTGCAGGCCAACCCCGACCGCGCCGCCGAAGGCAGCGTGATCGAGGCGAAGCTCGACAAGGGCCGTGGTCCGGTCGCGACCGTGCTGGTCCGTCGCGGTACGCTGAAGGTCGGCGACGTGTTCGTCGTCGGCGCGGAAAGCGGCAAGGTCCGCGCGCTGATCGACGACAAGGGTCGTCAGGTGAAGGAAGCCGGCCCGTCGACTCCGGTCGAGGTGCTGGGCCTGTCGGGCGTGCCGATGGCGGGCGATCCGCTGCAGGTCGTCGAGAGCGAAGCACGCGCCCGTGAGGTCGCCGAATATCGTCAGGGCGTGCTGCTCCAGAAGCGCACCACCCAGGCGCCGGCCAGCCTCGAGAGCATGTTCTCCGCGCTCAAGTCGAAGCAGGCGATCGAATATCCGCTGGTGGTCAAGGCCGATACCCAGGGGTCGGTCGAAGCCATTGTCGGCTCGCTCAACAAGATCTCGACCGACGATATCCGGGTGCGCATCCTGCATTCGGGCGTGGGCGGCATCACCGAGAGCGACGTGACGCTGGCAGCGGCTAGCGGCGCGCCGATCATCGGCTTCAACGTGCGTCCCAATGCGAAGGCACGCGAGATTGCCGAGCGGAACAAGGTGGCGTTGAAGTACTACGACGTCATCTACACGCTGACCGACGATATCCGTGCGGGCATGGCCGGTACCCTGGGTCCGGAAGCGTTCGAAACGGTCGTCGGCCGCGCCGAAATCCGCGAGGTCTTCTCGGCGGGCAAGCATGGCAAGGCCGCAGGGCTCCTGGTGGTCGAAGGCATCATCCGCAAGGCGCTCAAGGCGCGCATCACGCGCAACGACGTCATCATCTATCAGGGTGAGATCGCGTCGCTGCGTCGCTTCAAGGACGATGTCCCCGAAGTGCGCGCAGGCCTCGAATGCGGTGTCACGTTCACGCAGAACTTCACCGACATCAAGGCGGGCGACTTCCTTGAAACCTACGAAGTCGAACTGCGCGATCGCACGCTGTGAGTAACGGGCGGCAGGGGGCAACCCTTGCCGCCACGCTTCGCCCTCGGCTCCGTTTCGCGGTTGCATGGGTGATCGGCGGGGCGGCGGCATTGTTCGTCGCCAATGCCCTGTCGGGCACTGCAATGTTGGTTGTCGTGCCGGTGTTGGCCACGTCGTGGCCGGCGCTCATGCTGGAAGGTGCCGTTCAGGCATGGCGCTGGCGATCGGCGGGCATCCCGGCATTGTTGCTGGTGTTCGTTCCCGTCCTTTCCCTGATGTTCGCGGCGTTCGCAGCCAATCATGTCCTCTACTGGTCGCATGTCGCACCGTCGTGGATGATGCTCCGGTCCGACCGTGCCGCCTTTGACGGGGCGTTGGCCGGTGGTCCGATACCGACTGGCATTACCGGCATCTTCCGTGCTCCGCCGCGCACCGCCTTCCGCACCATCATCGGCGTCAATGGCGAATGGGCCGGCATCGTTCACGACCCCACCGACCGCATTGCAGCTGCACGCGGCTGGAACGGCGGACCGGTCGCCGCCGACATTCGAAACATCTTCGGCAACAACACCATCTGGTGCCAGCGACTCGACAGCCACTGGTTCCACTGTCAATTCGGTTAGATCATGTCAGACACCACGCCCGAAACCCGCTCCGTCCGCCTGCTGCGCGTCGGCGAACAGGTCCGCCACATCCTGTCGGACATTCTCGCGCGCGGCGACGTGCATGACGAGGTGCTGGAAAAGCATCTCGTCTCGGTCACCGAAGTCCGCATGTCGCCCGACCTGCGCCACGCGACCGTCTTCGTGAAGCCGTTCCTCGGCAAGGACGAGCAGGTCGTGCTCAAGGCGCTCAGGACCAACACCGCCTATCTCCAGTCGGAGGTCGCACGGCGGGTGAACCTGAAATATGCCGCCAAGCTGAAATTCCTGATCGACGAGAGCTTCGACGAAGGCACCCGTATCGACCAGCTGCTGCGCGATCCCAAGGTCGCCCGCGATCTGGAGCCGGGCGAGGGTGAGGCCGAGGGCTGAGTGGCCAAGCTCTATTTCTATTATGCGTCGATGAACGCCGGCAAATCGACGACGTTGCTGCAGGCCGATTTCAACTATCGCGAGCGCGGGCTGACCACTCTGCTGTTCACCGCCGCGATCGACACGCGCGAGGGCGCGGGAACGATCGGCTCGCGCATCGGCCTGTCCGCCCCCGCGACCCCGTTCGATGCCGACACCGACCTGCTCGAAAGCGTGGCCGCCCAGCACCGCCAGCATGCGGTCGGCTGCGTCCTGGTCGACGAGGCGCAGTTTCTCTCTGCCATTCAGGTCGACCAGCTGGCGCAGGTCGCCGACGATCTCGGCGTGCCGGTCCTCGCCTACGGCCTGCGCACCGATTTCCGCGGCGAGCTGTTCGCCGGCTCGGCACGGCTGCTGGCGATTGCGGACGCGCTGATCGAGCTGAAATCGGTCTGCACCTGCGGACGCAAGGCGACGATGAACCTGCGCGTCGATGCACAGGGCCACGCCGTCCGCGACGGGCAGCAGACCGAGATCGGCGGCAACGACCGCTATGTCGCGCTGTGCCGCCGCCATTTCTGCGACGCGATGCGCTGATGCACGGCTGGATCATCATCGACAAACCGCTGGGGCCGGGATCAACGCAGGTCGTTTCGGCGGTCAAGCGGGCGCTGCGCGAGGGCGGCTATGGCAAGCACAAGGTCGGCCATGGCGGTACGCTCGACCCGCTGGCAAGCGGCGTGCTGCCGGTCGCGATCGGCGAGGCGACGAAGCTTGCCGGGCGGATGCTCGATGCGTCGAAGCGGTACGATTTCACCATCCGCTTCGGCACGCAGACCGATACGCTGGACCTGGAGGGGAAGGTGATCGCCGAATCGGCGGTGCGGCCGACGCTCGCGGCGGTCGAGGCGGTGCTGGCGCGCTTCACCGGACCGATTGAGCAGGTGCCACCGGCCTATTCGGCGCTGAAGATCGATGGCGAGCGTGCCTATGACCTCGCGCGCAAGGGTGAGGAGGTGGTCCTTGCGACTCGCAAGGTGACGGTGTTCTCACTGCAAATCCTCCCCGGCACGGGGAGGGGGACCAGCGAAGCTGGTGAAGGGGGATCGCCTCGCAACGCAACCGCTGTGGATGTCGCCAGCCCCCTTCCACCCCCGACTGCGCCGGCGGTCCCCCTCCCCGTGAGCGGGAAGGAGCTGGAGGAAATCACCCTCTCGGCCTTCGTTTCCAAGGGCACGTACATCCGCTCCCTCGCCCGCGACATCGCCCTCGCACTCGGCACGGTCGGCCATGTCACCATGCTCCGCCGGACCAAGGCCGGGCCGTTTACCCTCCAATCGGCCATTTCGCTGGACAAACTGGCGGAATTGGGTAAGGGCCACGCGCTTGAAGAAACGCTCCTGCCACTGGGGGCGGGGCTGGACGACATCCCGGCTCTGTCCCTCGACCCCGATCAGGCAGGGCGGCTCCGCAAGGGGCTTCGACTGATCGGGTTTGCAGCGGACGACGGTCTGGGCTTCGCGACACTGGACGATGTGCCGGTGGCGCTGGTCGAGACCGAAGGCGGGGAAACCCGTGTCGTCCGCGGCTTCAACCTCGAATAGAAAGGACGTTCGATGTCGATCACTGCTGAAAACCGTCAGGCCCTCATCAAGGAACATGCCCGCGCCGAAGGCGACACCGGCAGCCCCGAAGTGCAGGTTGCGATCCTGACCACCCGCATCCAGAACCTGACCGAACACTTCAAGACCCATGCGAAGGACAATCATTCGCGTCGCGGTCTGCTGATGCTGGTCAACAAGCGGCGTTCGCTGCTCGACTATCTGAAGAAGAAGGACGCGGAGCGCTACAGCGCGCTGATCGCGAAGCTCGGCCTTCGGAAGTGACGGGAAGGGCGGCCCAAAAGGCCGCCCTTTTTGTCATCCCGGCGGAGGCCGGGATCCAGGAAAACCGATGCGCGGCAGCGCATTCCACGCTAACCACACCAACTGGACCCCGGCCTTCGCCGGGGTACGAAAACCGATAAGACCGCGCTACAATTCGGTAGCGCCGTCCGAGCCGAACCGGCTCACTCCGCAGGCATTGATCTGCAAGCTGCCCCGGCGTGCATAGGGCCGCCGGACGCGAAGGAAACGCAATGTTCGATATCAAGAAAAGCACCATGGACCTGGGCGGCAAGACGCTGACCCTCGAAACGGGCCGTGTCGCCCGCCAGGCCGACGGCGCGGTCATCGCGACGCTCGGCGAAACCGTGGTGCTGTGCGCGGTTACCGCCGCACGCTCGGTCAAGGAAGGCCAAGACTTCTTCCCGCTGACCGTCCACTATCAGGAGAAGTATTCGGCTGCGGGCCGCATCCCCGGCGGCTTCTTCAAGCGCGAACGCGGTGCCACCGAAAAGGAAACGCTGGTCAGCCGCCTGATCGACCGTCCGATCCGCCCGCTGTTCCCCGAAGGCTTCTACAACGAAATCAACGTCATCGCCCAGGTGCTGAGCTATGACGGCGAGAACGAGCCGGACATCGTCGCGATGATCGCCGCGTCCGCCGCGCTGACCATTTCGGGCGTGCCGTTCATGGGCCCGATCGGCGCGGCGCGCGTCGGCTATCAGAATGGCGAATATATCCTGAACCCGACGCTGGATCAGGTGAAGGAAGGCGATCTCGACCTGGTCGTCGCCGCCACCGGCGACGCGGTGATGATGGTCGAATCCGAAGCCAAGGAGCTGTCGGAAGAGGTCATGCTGGGCGCCGTCGTGTTCGCGCACGAAGCGTCGAAGAAGATCGTCGACTGCATCATCGACCTCGCCGAACAGGCCGCCAAGGACCCGTGGGAACTGGCGCCGGTCGCCGACCAGTCGGCCGCCAAGAAGAAGCTGAAGTCGCTGATCGGCAAGGACCTGACTGCCGCCTACAAGCTGACCGACAAGCAGGCCCGCCAGAACGCGATCAACGAGGCGCGGACCAAGGCGCGCGACGCCTTCGCCGACCTCAAGGAAAGCGATCCGGCCCAGTATCTCGGCACCTTGAAGCTCGTGAAGAAGCTGGAAGCCGAGATCGTCCGCACCGCCATCCTAAAGGACGGCCGCCGCATCGACGGTCGCGATACGAAGACGGTCCGCCCGATCGAGGCGATGGTCCACTTCCTGCCGCGTGCGCACGGCTCGGCGCTGTTCACCCGTGGCGAGACGCAGGCGATCTGCACCACGACCTTGGGCACCAAGGACGCCGAGCAGATGATCGACGGGCTGAACGGCCTGCACTACGAACGCTTCATGCTGCACTACAACTTCCCGCCTTATTCGGTCGGTGAAGTCGGTCGTTTCGGTGCGCCGGGCCGCCGCGAAGTCGGCCATGGCAAGCTGGCGTGGCGCGCGCTGAACCCGGTCCTGCCGTCGAAGGACGAGTTCCCCTACACCATCCGCGTCCTGTCGGACATCACCGAGTCGAACGGCTCGTCGTCGATGGCAACGGTGTGCGGCGGTTCGCTGTCGATGATGGACGCGGGCGTGCCGCTGAAGCGTCCGGTGTCGGGCATCGCCATGGGCCTGATCCTCGAAGGCAAGGATTACGCGGTCATCAGCGACATCCTGGGCGACGAGGATCACCTCGGCGACATGGATTTCAAGGTGGCGGGCACCAGCGAGGGGATCACCTCGCTGCAGATGGACATCAAGATCGCCGGCATCACCGAAGAGATCATGAAGGTCGCGCTGGCCCAGGCCAATGAAGGCCGCGCCCACATCCTCGGCGAAATGGCCAAGGCGCTGGGCGAGACCCGCACCGAGCTGTCGGCGCACGCGCCGCGCATCGAAACCTTCACCATCGACAAGTCGAAAATTCGCGAAGTCATCGGCACCGGCGGCAAGGTGATCCGCGAGATCGTCGCCACCACGGGTGCCAAGGTCGACATCGACGACGAGGGCGTCATCAAGGTGTCGTCGTCCGATCCGGCGCAGATCGAAGCCGCCGTCAACTGGATCAAGGGCCTGGTCGAAGAGGCCGAGGTCGGCAAGATCTACAACGGCAAGGTCGTCAACCTTGTCGATTTCGGCGCCTTCGTGAACTTCATGGGCGGCAAGGACGGCCTCGTCCACGTCTCCGAAATCCGCAACGAGCGGGTCGAGAAGGTCGCCGACGTCCTGTCCGAAGGGCAGGAAGTGAAGGTCAAGGTCCTCGAAGTCGATCCGCGCGGCAAGGTGCGCCTGTCGATGCGCGTCGTCGATCAGGAAACCGGTGCCGAGCTGGAAGACACCCGCCCGGCGCGCGAACCGCGTGAGCGTTCGGACCGTGGCCCGCGTGGCGACCGTGGTCCGCGGGACGGCGGCGACCGTGGCGATCGTGGCCCCCGTCGTGACGGCGGCGACCGAGGCCCGCGCCGCGACCGTGGCGACCGTCCGCGTCGTGAGGAATCGAAGGAAGACGGCGGCAACGCCGGCCTGCCGTCGTTCATCACCGACAACTGATCGGCCTACGCTTCGGCGTACAGGGAAGGGGGCTCGCGGCGACGCGGGCCCCTTTTTCGTACGCGCTCCGTAGGCGTATCCCCGCGCAGGCGGGGGTCCAGAGCGACACACCGCCCCCCAGCCCAAACGTCACCTCAGCGCAGGCTGGGGTCTCTCTCGAATGGAGAAGAAGATCGGTTTCACGCGAAGGCGCGAAGACGCGGAGAAGAAGGAAGTATTTCGCGCAGAGACGCGGAGGCGCAGAGGGGGCCCGCACCGGGAAACGCCGGCGGGATCAGGAGACCGGCTCGCTCGCTTTAACATGCAATAAGGCGGCTGGCGCGGTATGCCGTCACCCCGAGTGCGACCCCTCCGCGTCTCCGCGCCTTCGCGTGAACCAGCCTTCTTCTACCTAAATCCCCGCATACCAATCATAACCCGCGACATCCTCCCAGAAGCCGCCTTTGCCCCCGGCGATCCCACCCAGCGACGCGACCGCCTCGATCCGCTGCACATACTTTGCGTGCTTATACCCCAGCTGTCGTTCAACCCTGAGCCTCAGCGGCGCGCCGTTCGGCACCCCCAGCAGCCGGTCGTTCAACGCCCACGCCAGGATCGTCTGCGGGTGGAAGGCATCGACCAGATCGATCGATTCGTAATAGGGTCGCCCGCCGATCGCATCGGCGCAGTGGAACACCAGATAGCGAGCATCGGGCCGCAACCCCGCCAGATCGAGCAGCCGCGACAGCCTTGGGCCGGTCCATTTGCCGATGGCGCTCCAGCCTTCGACGCAATCGTGTCGGGTAATTTGTTGCCGCGACGGCATCGACCGGATCTGGTCGAGTCGCAACGACAGCGGCCGGGCGACCAGCCCGTCGATCGTCACGCGCCAGTCGGCGAAGCGGTTCGCGGCGTGCGCGTTATAGTCGGGCGTATTGGGGTTGTTGGTGCCGTTGGCGCGAAAGATCGGCGAGCGTTGATCGGGCCGATATTCGACCGCCAGCGCGTCGCGCGCGGTGATCGCGCGCTGCAGGCCGCGATGGACATCCTCCGCTCCGCCCAGCACGCTTTGCGCCGTCGGCAGCTGTGCCACCCGGTCGCACGCCGCGACCAGTCCGCCGGCCCCGACCACCAGCGCCGAACGGCGGGAGATCAGCCGGCTCATTCGGGCATCCGCCAGCGCCCGGTGATCATCGATCGCACCTCGTTGAACGCGCCGGCAAGGATCACCAGCACCAGATGGACGATGACGAACAGCGTGATGCCGCTGGCCGCGAGGAAATGGATCGACCGTGACGACTGCCGCCCGCCCAGCAGCTCCAGCACCCACGGAAATGCCGCGTTCAGCCCCGGCGACATGGCGATGCCGGTCAGGATCACCAGCGGCAGCAGGCCGAAGATCACCAGCACATAGCTCAGCTTCTGCAACACATTGTAATCGCCCGGCGCCTCCGGATCGTGGAAGCGGAAGGCGAGATGCGCGCGGATATCGGCCAGCAGGTGCCGCCGCGACAATTCACCCCGCCTGAGCGCCAGATCGCGCTGGAAATGGCGGTTGCTCAGGCTGGCGATCATATAGGCCAGCAGCCCGAAGCCGAGCACCAGCGCAAAGGTCAGGTGCCAGTTGCGGGCGAGCGCGAGGTTGTAGGTCTGCGGGATCGTCACCCACCCCGGAAACCGGTCGAACGTCAGCCATGCCCGGTCGAAATTCGCGCCATAGCGCCCCCAATAGAGCCGGGGATGCGCGTTCAGGATCATCAGCCCGCTGCCGATCAGGATGATCACCGCGACCGCATTGACCCAGTGCCACAACCGGGTGGCGAGCGCATGGCGGTGGATCGTTCGCGTCGTCATGCCGGCATCCTATGCCGCGAGCGGGGCACGGCGAAAGGGCGTTGCACCCTGCGTCCGGATCGTGCGTTGGGAACCGCCATGACCGACTTTCACTCCTATGCCCCGGCGGAGGGCCATCGCCTGCCGCATGATCCGTTCAACGCGATCGTCGCCCCGCGGCCGATCGGCTGGATCGCGACGTGTTCGAGGCAAGGGAAACGCAATCTCGCCCCCTACAGTTTCTTCAACGCATTCAACTATCGCCCGCCGATCATCGGCTTCGCCTCGACCGGGGCCAAGGACACGCTGGCCAATGCCCGCGATATGCAAGAGTTCGTGTGGAACCTCGCGACCCGGCACCAAGCAGAGGCGATGAACGCCACCTCGGCGATGACCGAAGCGGACGAGTTCGCGCTCGCCGGCCTCGACACGCTGCCCTCGATCGTCGTCGCGCCACCACGCGTCGCGGGATCGCCGGTCCAGTTCGAATGCCGCACGACGCAGATCGTCCGCCTGACCAACAGCCATGGCGGCGACATCGATACCTGGCTGGTGCTGGGCGAGGTGGTGCAGGTCCATATCGACCCGGCGCTGCTGGAGGACGGCATCTATCGCACCGAACGTGCGCGCCCGATCCTGCGCGGCGGCGGGGCGGGGGACTATTTCGAGCTTGGCGACCGCTTCGACATGCGGCGGCCGGGCTGAATCCTCCCGGGCACGGGCAGAGGGATCGCGCGCAGCATGGTGGAGGGGCGGTACGCAGGCCGGCTGCTATCCGTACGCGCGCACGAAGAACACGACCGTCACGCTGAACGTCACCAGCAAGGTCCACGCGCGAATCTGGCCGGGCGTCAGCCGCGCGCCGACCTTCGCGCCCAGCCACCCGCCGAGGATGCCGCCGAGGATCATCGGCACGCACGCCGCCCACACCACCATGCCGGTCGCGACGAACACGATCGCCGCCGCGCTGTTGGCGGTGGCGAGCATCAGCGTGCGCGGCGCGGCCATCGACTTCACGCTCTGCCCGGCGAGCAGGCCATAGGTCGCGCTGACCATCATGCCGACGCCACCGCCGAAATAGCCGCCGTAAATCCCGAGCAACACCTGCGCCACGACCAGCGTCGTCGGCCCGATCGCGACGCGGTCGTGCAACCAGTCCGCCGCCCGCCGCCCGAACGCGATGGCGAGGAAGGCGAGGAGGAGCAGCCACGGCACGATCACGTCGAACAACGTGCTGGGCGTCCACACCAGCAACAGGCTGCCGAGCAGGCCGGAGACGAAGGTGATGGTCGCCAACACCCGGATCGGTATCCCGCCCAGCGGCCCCAGCCCCCGGCGATAGGCCCAGGCGCTGGCGATCGCACCCGGCTGCAACGCGACGTTGGAGGTCGCGTTGGCGACCGATCCGGGCAACCCCAACGCGATCAGCGCGGGCATCGTCGCGAACGTCCCGCCCCCGGCCAGCGCGTTCATCGCACCGCCGAGCACGCCGGCGCCAGCGGCAAGGGCAAGGGAAGTCGCATCGAGCATGGTCGCGCTAGATACTATCGCCGCGGCGCTGTCGAGGGGGCGGTGGCCGTGGCCGGACCGATGCAGTAGAGCGATTTGGTGGATGCCTTGCCGTATTTGCCGGAGAACGGCGTCACCACCCGCAGGACAGGCGGCGCATGTCGTCACCAAGCAAGGCCGTTTGTCCGTCCGCTGATGGTTCGACGGATATCATCGCCGAGCGAGGTCGCTTGATGCAGCGCCGGTGGCCGTTTCATCAGGTGCCTCTCAAAGCCCGCATCATCGGGCTTGGGATCATGATCGGCCCGCTGTTCGTCCTGTTCCTGATCGGAATGATCTTTCTACGGCCGGACCCGATCGATCAAAGGCAGGTTTGGGGATGCTATGTCGCCAACGGCGCCCCTCCGCTCATGGTCGATCGGGATCGTATCCGTATCCTGGATGGCACCGGGCGTAGCCTGCGATACGTCGCGGAACCGGCAAAGCAAGGCTATCGACTGACCGTGCGCCCAGCCCTTCTACCGCAACCTTCCCCGGCCGGCACCTATGTCTTCGCACAACAGCGGGGCGGTGGCTATTTCTGGCCGTTGCTGACGGGTGATTCCGATGATCCCCGACGCCTGCATACTCCGGCCGACTATGGTGGCCGGTTCAGCCTTTACGCGTCGGATAGCAGGTTCATCGTGTACGTCCGCTTGCGCGATGGAGCAGCGTGCGGCTGAGGGGAGGATGCCGGTGACCCGCGCCGCGACGGGCGGTCACCGACAACCCGGCTTTCACGCCGCTTCCGCCGCCTCACGGTCGCGCTCCGCCCGGCTCTTCTTTTCCGCCGCCGTCTTCAACTGGCCGCAGGCCGCGCCGATATCCTGCCCGCGCGTGCGGCGGACGGGGGCGGAGATGCCGCCTTCGAACACGATGTCGCTGAACGCGCGGATGCGGTCGGGCGTCGAGCATTCATAGGGCGCGCCCGGCCACGGGTTGAACGGGATCAGATTGACCTTGGCCGGCAGCTGGTATTTGCGCAGCAGCCGCACCAGTTCGCGCGCATCGTCGTCGCTGTCGTTCTTGTCCTTCAGCATCACATATTCGAAGGTGATGCGCCGGGCATTGTTGGCGCCGGGATAGTCGGCGCACGCCTGCAACAGCTCGTCGATGCCGTATTTGCGGTTAAGCGGGACGATCTCGTCGCGGACTTCCTTGGTCACCGCGTGCAGCGAGACGGCAAGGTTCACGCCGATCTCCTCGCCCGCGCGCGCCATCATCGGCACCACGCCCGACGTGCTGAGCGTGATCCGCCGCTTCGACAGGGCAAGCCCGTCGCCGTCCATCACGACGCCCAGCGCGTCGCGCACCGAATCGAAGTTATACAGCGGCTCGCCCATGCCCATCATCACGATGTTGGTCAGCATCCGCCCCTCGGGCTGGCTCGGCCATTCGCCCAGCGAATCGCGCGCGAGCATCACCTGTCCGACAATTTCGCCCGCGGTCAGGTTGCGGACGAGGCGCATCGTGCCGGTGTGGCAGAAGGTGCAGTTGAGCGTGCAGCCGACCTGGCTGGACACGCACAACGTCCCGCGATCGGCATCGGGGATGAACACCATCTCGTAATCCTGCCCGTCGGGCGAGGTCAGCAGCCATTTGCGCGTGCCGTCGGTCGACACATGCGCTTCCTTCACGTCCGGCCGGCCGATGACGAAATGCTTGTCCAGCACCGGATGCTGCGCCTTGGCGATGTCGGTCATCGCCGCGAATTCGGTCGCGCCGCGATTGTAGATCCAGTGCCACAGCTGCTTGGCGCGCAGCTTCGCCTGACGCGCATCGAAGCCGGCCGCCTCCAGCGCGGCGCGAATCTCTGCCTTGGACAGCCCGACCAGGTCGGTGCGGCCATCGGGACGCGGCGCAAGGCCGCGCGGCACGGGCACGGGATCGACATGGCCGGGAATCGGCATGGGCGGCGTCGAGACTGTCAGCATGCACGCGATATAGCCGATTTGGGGTGGGATTTCCACTGGTGGGTAAGACCCGCTCCGCCACCCGTCATCCCCGCGCAGGCGGGGATCCATATACGCAGCGGTAGCGGCTTTAGCGCGAACGTCGGCGGCAATGGATTCCCGCCTTCGCGGGAATGACGAACCGGGGCGGCAGTCAGCCTACAAACACGCCAGCGCCGCCGCATCGATCGCGGTTGCCGCGCCCGACAGCGCATAGACATCGACGAATGCCGCCCCATTCGCGGCCACGCTCTCGATGCTCATCGAACGCCCGCCGCGCATTGCTGCGACGATCGCGCGGTCGGTGGCGACATCGGGGCTCCACGCATCGATCCGTCCGGCGGTCAGGTCGAATCGCCGCTCACCGATCGCCAGCACGACGCCCGCCCGTGCCGCCTTGGGCCGGCTGAGCCGCACGTGCAGCTGCCCGCGCACCCTCGCGCCCGGCCACGTCGCGACGCTGGCGAACGGCGCGCCGACCTTCCCCTGCACCGGGCGGCTGATCGCATAGCAGCGCGTCGGCCCCTCATCGCGAAACGCCCCCCAGCGCTGGTGAATGCCGATCGCCTGCGGTGCCGCGACCGCCAGCAGCAGCGCGATCAAGCAGGCGCGGCGAGCGAGGCCCGCCCCCGGCCGATATGCGGCACGCTCTCGCGCCCGCCCTCGATCAGCGCGATCGACCCTTGCGACAGGTCGTCGGCGACCGGTGCGGCGAAGCGCGGGTCGATCGGCGCGCCGGTCAGCACCCCGCGCAGCACCCGGCTGGACATGCCGTGCATGATGACCAGCCGGTCGCCGGGATCCTCCGCCGTATCCGCCGCCCAGCTCGCCACCCGCGCGGCGATTGCGTCATACCATTCGCCGCCGGGGGCGGGGCGGCGGTACAGCCGCGCCTCGACATCGAGGAAATCGGCATCCGCCCCGGTCAGCTCGCGATAATAGCGGCCCGACCATTCGCCCATGCCGATCTCGACCAGCCGGTCGTCGCGCCGCGCCGCGTGCCAGTCGAGTTCCAGATGTTCGGCGATGATCGCCAGCGTCTGGAGCGCCCGTCCCGCGCTCGACGCCCATAAGGTGATCGCGGGCCTGACCCCCAGCATCTCGCGCAGCGCGGCGCCCATCGCATCGGCCTGCGCGAAACCGGCGCGGGTCAACGGGGTGTGGGGGTGATCGCCCTGCATCCGCTGCGCGATGTTATAGACGGTCTCGCCATGCCGGGCGATGAAGTCGCGACCTTTTCGAGCGGGCGGGGATTGGGTTGCCATGGTCCTGCTTTCAAGCCGGTGTTGCGCAATTGCAACGGATTTTGCTGTTTAGGTGAGGTTCATGCAACGCCCGGCCAAAACGTCCATTGAACCCCCGCGCCCTGACCATGGGCGGTGATAATGGAGTTTAGACGATGCGTACCCTCATTCTTGGTCTTGCCGCTGCCGGCACGATGCTGGCGACCCCTGCCTTCGCGCAGGACGTGAACCCCGCCTTCACCGGTTTCCGCGTCGGGGCGCTGGCCGGTTATGACGGTATCCGCCCGGGCAGCACCGAGGATAGCGATCTCGACGGCGATAACCAGACCGTGAACGGCATGGTGTACGGCGTGGACGCCGGCTACGACTTCGCGCTCAGCAACTTCCTGATTGGTGTCGAGGGCGAATATACCGGGTCGACCGGAAAGGTCGAAACCGCGCGCACCGACCCGAACTTCTTCGGCTTCGGCAGCGTGAAGACCGGCCGCGACCTCTATGTCGGCGCCCGCGCCGGCCTGATGGCGGGTCCGCAGACCCTGGTCTATGCCAAGGGCGGCTACACCAACGCCCGGCTGAACGTCGTCGCCAGCGACGGCAGCGTCGACACGCGCGAGAATTTCGAACTG
The DNA here is from genome assembly GCF_028551275.1 of Sphingomonas hankookensis. Lineage (NCBI taxonomy): Bacteria > Pseudomonadati > Pseudomonadota > Alphaproteobacteria > Sphingomonadales > Sphingomonadaceae > Sphingomonas > Sphingomonas hankookensis. The sequence goes on along the minus strand of NZ_CP117025.1, from coordinate 422,357 downwards.
AACGGCTATCGCCTGGGCGCCGGCGTGGAACAGTCGCTGGGCAACCGTGCCTATGCCAAGCTCGAATATCGCTATTCGAACTACAACAATGCCGACTTCCAGGCCCGCAACGGCAGCGTGACGTCGCAGTTCGACATCGACACCGACCGCCACCAGGTCGTCGCCGGCGTCGGCATCCGGTTCTGATGCTTGGCGGGAACGCGCCTAAGGGCGCGTTCCCGCAGGCGGTGCCGGCCCGCTCCCCCACCCGGCCACCCACGACAGCATCCTGAATGGGTGGCCGGGTGGGGGAGCGGGCCGGCACCGCAAGTCGCGCGAGAGAGCGATCAAACGCACCTGTTTACTTCTCAGTAACCAAGTTGCGCGAGGAGGGTCGGAGCAGTTTGCTCCGGCCCTTCTTTGCGCTAGACACACTGCTCGGTTTTCTATGGGGTCGGCACCGAATCCGCCGGCCCAAGTGCGAGCGCATCCGCGCGGGGGAACATCATGAAGGCGACGATCGAACGCGCGACCCTGTTGAAGGGCCTCAGCCACGTCCAGTCGGTGGTCGAGCGGCGCAATACCATCCCGATCCTGTCGAACGTCCTGATCGAGGCGGGCGAATCGAGCATCCGCCTGATGGCGACCGACCTCGACCTGCAGATCGACGAAACCATCGCCGCGGCGATCGACCAGCCCGGCGCGATCACCGTGTCGGCCCACACCCTGTTCGACATCGCGCGCAAGCTGCCCGACGGCGCGCAGGTCCAGCTGACCGCCGCCGAAGGGCGGCTGACCATCGTCGCCGGGCGCGCGCGCTTCAACCTGTCGACGCTGCCGCGCGACGATTTCCCGGTCATTGCCGAGGGCGAACTGCCGACCCAATTCGAACTGCCCGCGACCACGCTGAAGGCGATCATCGACAAGACCCGCTTCGCGATCTCGACCGAGGAGACGCGCTATTATCTCAACGGCATCTTCCTGCACGTCGCCGACGACAACGGAAAGCCGGTGCTGAAGGCCGCCGCGACCGACGGCCACCGCCTCGCGCGCATGACCGTCGAACGGCCCGAGGGCGCCGACAAGATGCCCGACGTCATCGTGCCGCGCAAATGCGTCGCCGAACTGCGCAAGCTGCTGGACGAAGTCGATGGCTCGGTCGGCGTGTCGCTGTCGGGCAGCAAGATCCGCTTCGACCTGGGACAGGCGATCCTGACCAGCAAGCTGATCGACGGCACCTTCCCGGATTATTCGCGCGTCATCCCGACCGCCAATGACAAGCTGCTGAAGCTCGACCCGAAGAGCTTCATGGCAGGTGTCGATCGCGTGTCGACCATCGCCACCGAAAAGACCCGCGCGGTCAAGATGGCGCTCGACCGCGACAAGATCACCCTGTCGGTCACCAGCCCCGAAAACGGCGCGGCGGCGGAGGAAGTGCCCGGCGAATATACCGCGCTGCCCTTCGAAATCGGCTTCAACAGCCGCTATCTGCTCGACATTCTGGGGCAGATCGACAGCGACCTGTGCGAGGTGCACCTGTCGGACGCCGCCGCGCCGACGCTGATCCGCGAAAGCGACGCCTCGCCCGCGCTCTATGTGCTGATGCCGATGCGCGTCTGACGCAGCGGGGCTACGGACAAATACGTCATCCCGGCCTGCGCCGGGATGACGCTTGTTGGAGAGCGTTCATAGCGCAGTCGGCCCGATGATGCGGACTCCGCTTTACTCCCCGTATCCGTCCGCTATTTATCGCTAGACGATAAAGAAGGAATTGCCGTGAAACTGGTCCGGGGTGCGTGGAAGCTGCTGGTCGGGATCAAGGACGGCCTCGTGCTGATCCTGATGCTGTTGTTCTTCGGCGCCCTGTTCGCGGCCCTGTCGGCCAAGCCCAATACCCGCATCACCGACGGCGCGCTGGTCCTCGACCTCGCCGGGTCGATCGTCGAGCAGCCGGCGGAGGCCGATCCGGTCGCGCTGCTGAGCGGCCAGCCGGCAGCGCAGGAGCTGCGCCTGCGCGACGTGGTCCGCGCGCTCGACGCCGCGCGCACCGATTCGCGGGTCAAGGCGGTCGTGCTCGACATGGACAGGTTCACCGGCGGCTATCCGGCGGCACTGGCCGAGGTCGGCGATGCCGTTGCCCGCGTCCGCGCGAGCAACAAGCCGGTGCTGGCCTATGCCACGCTCTACACCGACGGTGCCTATCGCATCGCGTCGAACGCCAGCGAAGTGTGGGAAAATCCGTTCGGCGGCACGATGTTTCGCGGTCCCGGCGGGGCGCAGCTCTATTACAAGGGGCTGATCGACAAGCTGGGCGTCAACGCCCATGTATATCGCGTCGGCCAGTTCAAGTCGGCGGTCGAACCCTTCACCCGCGCCGACCAGTCCGAACCGGCCCGCGCCGCCAACCAGGCGCTGTACGGCGCGATCTTCGACCAGTGGCGCGCGGCGGTGCAGAAGGCCCGGCCCAAGGCGCAGCTCGACGCCTTCCTCACCCGCCCCGATGCGGTGATCCAGGCGGCGGGCGGCGACATCGCCCAGGCCAATCTGCGCGGCGGCATCGTCGACAAGCTGGGCGACCGTCTCGCCTTCGGCAAGCGCGTCGCCGAACTGGCGGGCGAGGACAAGGGCAAGGCGGCGGGCAGCTTCCGCACGATCAAATATGCCAGCTGGCTGGCGGCGAACCCCGCGCCGACCTCGGGCGATGCGATCGGCGTCATCACCGTCGCCGGCACGATCGTCGATGGCGAGGCGAAGCCCGGCACGGCGGGCGGCGACACCATCGCCAAGCTGCTGCTCGACGGCCTCGCTACCAAGAACCTCAAGGCGCTGGTCGTCCGCGTCGATTCGCCGGGCGGCTCGGTGCTGGCCTCCGAACGCATCCGCCAGGCGATCCTGCAGGCCAAGGCGGCGAAGTTGCCGGTCGTGGTGTCGATGGGTGGCCTCGCCGCGTCGGGCGGCTATTGGGTGTCGACCCCGGGCGACGTGATCTTCGCCGAACCCAACACCATCACCGGGTCGATCGGCGTGTTCGGCGTCATCCCCACCTTCGAGAACACGCTGTCCAAGATCGGCGTCACCGCCGACGGCGTCGGCACTACGCCCTTGAGCGGCCAGCCCGACGTGCTGCGCGGCACCAATCCGGCGTTCGACACGATCATGCAGAGCGGGGTCGAGCATATCTATGCCCGCTTCACCGGGATGGTCGCCCAGTCGCGCGGGCTGCCCCAGGCACGCGTCGATCAGATCGGGCAGGGCCGGGTGTGGGACGGTGGCACCGCGCGTCAGCTGAAGCTGGTCGACCGGTTCGGCAACCTGACCGATGCCGTCGGCGAAGCCGCCCGCCGCGCCGGGCTCGATCCGGCCAAGGTGCAGACCGTCTATCTCGAAAAGGAACCCTCGCCGCTGGAAAAGGCGCTGAAGGGCTTTGCCGACCGTCAGCGCGGCGACGCGCCGGACCAGGCGGCGACCGACCTGCTCGGCCGCGTCGCGATCGAACAGCGCAGCGTCCTGGCGCAGGCGCTGGGCGACGCGCGGCGGATGCTGACCGCGCCGGCGGGGGTGCAGGCGCGCTGCCTCGAATGCGGCGGGCTGGGGCCGGTCCGGGCATCGGCGGAGGATGCCTCGCTGTTCGACCTGATCGTCGCGCGGTGGTTCGCATGATCGCGATCCGCCCCGCCCGCAGCGAGGACGCCGCCGCCATCGCCGCGATCTATGCCCCCTATGTGCTGGGCGGCACCGTCTCGTTCGAGACCGAGGCCCCCGACGCCCGCGCGATCCGCCACCGGATGGCGGCCAGCGATGGCTTCTACCCCTGGATGGTCGCGACGACGGGGGAGGCGGATGGCGACGCGGTGCTCGGCTATGCCTATGCCACCCGCTTCCGCGACCGCCCGGCGTACCGCTATGTCGTCGAAACCTCGATCTACATGGCCGGCGGCGCGCAACAGAAGGGGACAGGGCGGCTGCTCTACGAAGCGCTGGTCGACACGCTCAGGGCGCAGGGCTTTACCCAGGCGATCGGCGTGCTGTCGCTGCCCAACGACGCCTCGATCACGCTGCACGAAGCGGTCGGCTTCCGCCGCGCCGGGGTGTATCGCGAGATCGGCTTCAAGCAGGGGCGCTGGATCGATGTCGGCTTCTGGCAATGCCAGCTGAACGACAGCGCGGTGCCGCCAAGGGAGCCCAAGCCGTTCAGTGAGACGGGGGTGGTGCGGGGCTGACCCCGCCTCCTACCTCCCCGTTCGGTTCGAGCAGCTTCGAGCTTGTCGAGAAGAGGGTTGGGTGAACCATGCCCCGCATGGTTCAGGATTGTCCGGGGGACAATCCGACCCAACCCTCGTCGAGAACGCCTCTCTTGGGGCAACCCCCTTCTCGACTACGGTTCTCGACAGGCTCGAACCTACGCTCGAAGCAAACGGGTAAGAGGTCAGGGCCGGAGAGTATCCTATCGGCATGGCTTCACACCCCAACCGTTCGTGCTGAGTAGGGACTGAGCTTGTCGAAGGCCCGTATCGAAGCACTTGGGGCCAGTCCTTCGATACGCCGCTTCGACAAGCTCAGCGGCTACTCAGGACGAACGGCGGGGGCAGGATGGGCCGGGCAACCCTACCGTTTCCCCCGATACGCCGGCAGCGCGATCCGGAACCGGATCGCCGCCCCGCGCAACGCGAACCCCGCCGCCGCCGCCGGCAGCGCCGCGACGAACGGCGGCAGCCCGCAGCCCACCAGCACGACATGCAGCCCCGCCGCCAGCGCCGCCGCCGTCACATACAGCTCCGGCCGCATCAGGATCGACGGCACGCCCGCCAGAACGTCGCGCAATATGCCGCCGACGCACGCGGTCAGCACGCCCATCATCCCCGCCTGCAGGGGCGGCACGCCATAGCTCAGCGCCTTGGCCGCGCCGAACACACCATAGGCCGCGAGGCCCGCGGCATCGAGCCAGTCGAGCGCCTTGTCGTGCCACCAATGTTCGGGGGTGAACCACACCAGCAGCGCCATCCCGACACAGATCGCCGCGACCGGCGACCCGTGCACCCAGAATACCGGCGCGCCGATCAGCAGGTCGCGCACCGTCCCCCCGCCGACCCCGGTGATGAGCGCAAAGAAGGCGGCGGTGACGAAGGTCTGCGCCGCGCGCGTCGCCGCCAGCGCGCCCGACGCGGCGAACACCGCGATGCCGATCATGTCGAGCGCGCCGAGCATCTGCCCCAGCGCCTGCGGAGAGGGAACCATCCCGCCTCGCTATCGTACCTGCAGGGTCTGATCCAGTGATGCCGGGTCGAGGCGGTGGCCGCCCCCATTCCCACCCGGAAAGGATCGGGTGCGGGTGTCGGAGCGGCCGGCGCCGCGTCCACGCCGGCGGATCGGGCGACGGGGGCATTGCCCCGCCCCCCGCCGATCGGGCAATAGGAGCATCATGCGTCGTCTGACCCCCGCCGCCACCCTCGTCACCATGCTGCTCGCCGCGCTGGCCGGCATTGTCGATGCGCTGGCTTTCAGCGGCCTCGGCGGCTTCTTCGCCTCGTTCATGTCGGGCAACTCGACCCGCTTCGGCGTCGGCCTCGCCCATGGCTGGAACGGCGCCGCCGCGACCGCTGCCGCGCTGGTGCTGTCGTTCGTCGCCGGCGCGATGTTCGGCACCATCGCCGGCGCGGCGGCGAGCGAGCGGCTGGGGCCTGCGCGTCGGGCGGAGGCGGTGATGGGGCTCGTCACCATCCTGCTGGCGCTGGGCGCGGCCCTCGCAACCTTTGCGCCGCTGACCCTCGCCATGCTGCTGCTCGCCGCCGCGATGGGCGCGCAGAATGGCGTCGTCGCGCCCGATGGCGAGGTCCGCGTCGGGCTGACCTACATGACCGGCACGCTGGTCCGCATCGGCCAGCGCCTCGCCCGCCGCCTGATGGGTGACCGTACCGCACCGGGCCCGCGCCGCGACCTGCTGCTGTGGCTCGGCTTCGTTGCCGGGGTGGCGATCGGCGGGGTTGGCTGGAACTGGCTGGGCCTGGCGGCGCTCTGGGTCGTCGCGGCACTGGCCGCCGCCCTCACCATGCTGGTCGCGCGGGTCGATTGGGAGTGAGGTCGGCCACCGGCCTAACCCCACCGTCACCCCGGGCTTGACCCGGGGTCCCGCTTCTTCTTCTACGACGGTCGGCTAACAAGCGGGACCCCGGATCAAGTCCGGGGTGACGGTAAGGGCGGGGTGTCGTTGTCCGACTCGCCCTCCACCCGCCGAACCTCCTCCACCGGCAGCAACGCCCGCACTTCGCCCACGAAGCGCACCACCGAAATCGGCTTGGTCACATAGGCGTTCGCGCCCGCGGTCCGCACCCGGTCCTCGTCGTCGCGCCCCGAATAGGCGGTGACCGCCATGATCGGCACGGTGCGTAAGCGCGCATCGGCCTTCAGCATCTGGATCAGCTCCAGCCCCGTCATGTGCGGCAACTGGATGTCGGTGATGATCAGGTCCGGCAGGAACGCCCGTGCCTTCGCCACCGCCTCGCGCCCGTCGCGGACCGGTTCGGTTTCGAAGCCATGCGCGCGCAACAGGTCGCAGAACAGCTTCAGGTTCAGTTCGTTGTCCTCGACAACGAGTACCCTTTTTGCCACGCGCATCACATCCCGTTGGAAGTTCGAAAGGCTGTCTAGGCGATGCGCAGGCCGGAAACAAATGAAGACGCGGCGACCCTGGGCCTCAACGCGCTGGTGTGGGTGATCGGCGACGATAGCCGGCGCGACCGGTTCCTCGCGCTGACCGGCATCGACCCTGCCGAGCTGCGCGCGCGGGCGGGCGACCCCGGCTTCCTCGCGCAACTGCTCAGCCATCTCGAAAGTTACGAACCCGACCTCATCGCCTGTGCCGAGGCGCTGGCCGTGCCCCCGACCGCCCTGGTCCGGGCGCGCGCCGAACTGGAGACCGCATGAAACCCCTGCTCATCACCGATTGCGACGAAGTCCTGCTGCACATGGTCCGCCATTTCGGGACCTGGCTGGGCGAGGAACATGCGATCGCGTTCGACATGGCCGGGGGCGATTTCGCGACGTCGATGACCCGCGCCGACGGCACCGTGCTCGACCGCGCGGAGATGTGGAGCTATCTCGACGGCTTCTTTCCCGGCCAGATGGCGCGCCAGACCCTCGTCCCCCATGCCCGCGAGGCACTGGCGGCGCTGGCGACCCAGGCCGATATCGTGGTCCTGACCAACCTGCAGGACCATTGCCGCACCCACCGTATCGACCAGCTGGCCGAGCACGGCATCGTCCACCGCGTCGAATGCAACCAGGGGGGCAAGGGGCCGCCGGTCGCCCGGCTGCTGGCCGAATACGACCCCAGCGTCGCGGTGTTCGTCGACGACCTGGCGGTGCATCATCAGTCGGTAGCCGACACCGCGCCGCAGGTGTACCGGCTGCACATGGTGTCCGAACCCGACCTCGCCATCCATGTGCCCCCCGCCCCCGCCGCCCATGCCCGCATCGACGACTGGGTCGAGGCGCAGGCATGGATCGAGGCCCGCTTCGCCACGGGACGGCCCGCGCAGGCTTGACCCCATCCGCTATCCACGAAAGGAACGCTCCATGGCTTATGATATCCCCGCAAAGCTGGCCGAACGCGGCCTGTCGCTCCCCGCCGCCGCCGCCCCCGTCGCGGCCTATGTCCCCGCGGTAGAGGCCGGCGGCCTGCTCCACCTGTCGGGCCAGCTGCCCTTCGAGGACGGCAACCTGATGACCGGCCGCGCCGGCGAGGACCGCGACCTCGCCTATGCCACCAGCGCCGCGCAGAAATGCGCGCTGATGATCCTCGCCCAGGCCGAAAAGGCACTGGGCAGCCTCGACCGGATCGAGCGCGTCGTGAAGCTCGGCGTGTTCGTCAACTCGGCCGGCAGTTTCACCGACCAGCCCAAGGTCGCCAATGGCGCATCGGAACTGATGGTCGAGCTGTTCGGCGATGCCGGCCGCCACGCCCGCAGCGCGGTCGGCGTGCCGGTCCTGCCGCTCGGCGCCGTCGTGGAGATCGACGCGATCCTCGCCATCCGCGCCTGATCCTGCCGGATACGTCATCCCAGCCAAGGCTGGGATCTCCCGGTAATGAAGCCCGCGCCTAGCCGCAGGAGACCCCAGCGTCCGCTGGGGTGACGTCGTCCAGGAGGTCCAGCCAAGCACACCCGTTGTTGCGCCCCTGCAACAGCGGGTGTGTCGTATCCGTACCCTACGCAATTTCCATTGTGCGGCGCGGCACGCTTCGACATATTCGGTCGCAGAGGGTCAGACCGCCCGGGCCAGCAGGTCCACCGAATCGCGGCGACCTTCGAACGCAGGAGAATCACCACGGAACCTAGAAAGGGTTTACGATGCGATTCTCGACCTTCCTCCTGGCCGCGATCCTCGCCGCCACCACCGCCATGCCCGCCTTTGCGCAGGACACCGCCCCGCCCGAACCGATCACCATCAGCGGCAGCGCGACCGTCGCGTCCGACTATCGCTTCCGCGGCGTGTCGCAGACCGACAAGAATGTCGCGGTCCAGGGCGGCATCACCGTCGCCCATGAAAGCGGCGTCTATATCGGTACCTGGGGTTCGAACCTCGCCGGCTGGGGCACGTTCGGCGGCGCCAATCTCGAACTCGACCTGATCGCCGGCTACAAGCACAGCTTCGGCGACGCGACCGTCGATGCCGGCGTCACCTGGTACACCTATCCGGGCGGCTTCGACGAAACCGACGTCGTCGAATTCTATGGCAAGGTCTCGGGCACCGCCGGCCCGGCCACGCTGACCGCCGGCGTGTTCTATGCGCCCAAGCAGACCTCGCTCAGCTACGTCACCGCCTCGGCCACCCCGCTGATCCCGGGCGACGGGCGCAAGGAAGACAATATCTACCTGTCGGGCGACGCCGCCGCCGGCGTGCCGAACACGCCCGTCACACTCAAGGCGCATATCGGCTATTCGGACGGCAATCCCGGCCTCGGCCCCAACGGCACCAGCATGGCGCCGACCGGCAAATACTGGGACTGGCTGCTCGGTGCCGACTTCGCCTACAAGAACCTGACGCTGGGCGTCGCCTATGTCGACACCGACCTGTCGAACAGCGAAGTCGCCTATCTCCAGCCGAACTTCAGCAAGACCACCAACGGCAGCCCGATCGGCGCCAGCACGGTGGTGGTGTCGCTGACCGCGGCGTTCTGAAGGGACGAAGAAACGTAAACCCCGTTCGTGCTGAGTAGGGGCTGAGCGCAGTCGAAGACCCGTATCGAAGCACCCGCCTCAGGCAATCCTTCGATACGCCATTTCGACTTCGCTCAATGGCTACTCAGGGCAAACGCAAAGAGCTTTAACCAAACCAAATCCCATTCGGTTCGAGCAGCTTCGAGCTTGTCGAGAAGCGTCGGTCGAGAACACCCCGTTTGGGGACACCGCCTTCTCGACTATGGTTCTCGACAGGCTCGAACCTGCGCTCGAAGCAAACGAAGGGGGGCGGGGAGCAGGTAGGGCAAAAGAAAGGCCGGTCACCCCGTGGGGCAACCGGCCTTTCCCAAACCCGAAACCAAACCCCTTACGGCGTGGTCGTCCGCGCCGTCTGCCCGTCACCCGCCGGCGCCGCGATGATGTCGCGGGTCGTCGAACCCTTGTCGACGACGTTCGTCCCCGGATCGGCCACGCCCGAGCGGATCCCCGCATCGGCCGCACCGGCACCGCCGGCCTGTTCCAGCGTCAGCCGCTCGGTCGCGCTACGCTGCGCCGGGCCGCCGAACAGCGCCTGCATCGCCTGGGTCGAGGCGGCGGTGTCCTGCGGACGCGGTGCGCCCGGCTGCGGCGGCACCAGCGCATAATCGGGCGGGATCACCAGCGGCGCCTGGCGCGCGACGGCGAATTCGTCGGGGCGCTGGCGGTTCAGGGCATTGCCCTGACACCCGGCAAGGATCAGGCCGAGGCTGCTGATGACGACAAACTTACGCATTGGCCTTCTCCACAGGAACATCGTGCTTCGGCTTCGGCGTGAACAGCGCGCGGACGAGCAGGATCACGACACCGATCGAAATCGCCGCATCGGCGATGTTGAATACCAGAAACGGGCTGTAGCCGAAAACATGGAAGTCGGCATAGTCGACGACATAGCCGAAACGGACCCGGTCGATGATGTTGCCCAGCGCCCCGCCCAGCACCAGCCCCAGGCCGATCAGCTCGGGCTTCTGCGTCTCGCGCCGGATCCATACCGCCACGCCGGTGGCGATGATCGCGGTCATCGCGACCAGTGCCCAGCGCGCGAATTCGCTGCCGGCCTGCAATAACCCCAGCGACACGCCGAAATTCTGGACGAAGCGCAGCGTGAAGAAGGGCAACAGGTTCAGTTCCGCTCCCGGATAATCGATCCCCATCGGACCAGTGACCCAGTATTTGACGAACTGGTCGACGATCAGCACCAGCAGCGCGATCCCCACCGACATCTTGCGCAGGCTCATGCCACCACCTCCGCACAGCGACCGCACAGGTCGCCATCGACTGCCACATCGGGCAGGTGCCGCCAGCAGCGCCCGCACTTGGCCTCCTCCGTCCGCGCTACCGTGATCGGCCCATCGGCTTGGCGCACCTTCGCGACGATGAACAGCTCGGCCAGCTCGTCCGCCGGCAGCGGCAGCGACGGCACCGTCACTTCGGCCTCCAGACTCGACCGCACCGTCTTCGCGCGGCGCAGCGGCTCGATCGCCTCGGTTACCTGCTGGCGCAGCACGCGCACCTCGGCCCATGCCGTGCCCAGCGGCTGGTCGGCGGGCAGCTGCGGCAGTTCGGGCCATTCGAGCAGATGGACCGACCCGTCCTCGCTGGCAAAACGCGCCTGCCACACCTCTTCCGCCGTGAACGCCAGGATCGGCGCGGCATAGCGGACCAGCGCGTGGAACAGCACGTCCAGCACGGTGCGATATGCCCGCCGCCGCACATCTTCGCTCGCGTCGCAGTACAGCGAATCCTTGCGGATATCGAAGAAGAACGCCGACAGGTCCTCGTTGGCGAAATCGGTCAGCGCGCGGGCATAGCGGTTGAACTCAAACGCTTCCGCTGCCGCGCGCAGCTCGGTATCCAGCTCGCCCAGCAAGTGCAGGACATAGCGCTCCAGCCCCGGCATCTCGGCCACCCGCACCCGCTCGTCCTCGCTGAAGCCGTCCAGCGCGCCCAGCAGATAGCGGAAGGTGTTGCGCAGCTTGCGATAGGTATCGCCCGTGCCGGCCAGCACTTCCTTGCCGATCCGCACATCCTCGAAATAATCGGTCTGCGCGACCCACAGGCGGAGGATGTCCGCGCCGGATTCGCCGATCACCTTCAACGGATCGACGACATTGCCGAGCGACTTCGACATCTTGCGCCCGTTGCCGTCCAGCGCGAAGCCATGCGTCAGCACCGCATCATAGGGTGCCTGCCCCCGCGTCCCGCAGCTTTCGAGCAGCGACGACTGAAACCAGCCGCGATGCTGGTCCGACCCTTCGAGATACAGGTTCGCGCGGGTGCCTGCCCCGAAGCGCTTCTCGATGGTGAAGACATGGGTGCAGCCCGAATCGAACCACACGTCGAGAATGTCGGTCACGACCTCATAATCGGCGAGGGCGTAGTCCGCCCCCAGCAGCGCCTGATGATCCGCCGCATACCACGCATCGGCCCCGCCCTCGCGGAAGGCGGTCAGAATGCGTTCGTTGACGGCGGGGTCGCGCAGATAGTCGCCGGTCGCCCGGTTGACGTACAGCGCGATCGGCACACCCCAGGCGCGCTGGCGGCTGATGACCCAGTCGGGCCGCCCCGACACCATCGCCCCGATCCGGTTGCGCCCCTTCTCCGGCACGAACCGCGTGCGTTCGATCGCATCGAGCGCGATTTCGCGCAGAGTCGCGCCGTTACCCTCCCTCTCCCCTTCAGGGGAGAGGGTCGGGGAGAGGGGACTGCCGTCGAGATGGGTCACCGAGAGCAACGGATCACCCGACACCCCCTCTCCCAACCCTCTCCCCTGAAGGGGAGAGGGCTTAGAAGAACGGTCCATCGGAATGAACCACTGCGGTGTCGCCCGGAAAATCACCTTCGCCTTCGACCGCCAGCTATGCGGATAGCTGTGCGCAAAGTCGTCCGACGCCGCCAGCAGCGCGCCCGCTTCGCGCAGGTCGCGACAGATCGGCCCTTCCTCCAGCTTGCCGCCACGCCCGGCGGCAACGAATTTCGGGTTGATGACGCTGCCTTCGCCGCCCAGCCACGCCCAGTCGTCGCGGTAGCGGCCATCGCCCTGCACCGCGAACACCGGTTCGATGCCGTTCGCCTTGCACAGCTCGAAATCGTCCTCGCCATGATCGGGGGCCATATGGACGAGGCCCGTACCGGCATCGGTCGTCACGAAGTCGCCGGCCAGCAGCGGACGCGGCTTGGCGAAGAATCCGCCGCGTGCGTGCATCGGGTGGCGCGCGGTAGCGCCGGCGAGGTCGAAGCCCTTGATGACTCCTTCAACTTCTACCTTGGCGACATACTCTCCTGCGAACATGCCTTGCTGGCCAGCATTTGCGCGCGAGTAAAACTGCGGCCAGAGCTGTGTCGCCGTGAGGACACGCTTAACGTCACCGTTCTGCAACGTTACTCGAGCGATTCCGTACTCGATCTCCGGCCCATAAGCCAAAGCCTGATTGACCGGGATCGTCCACGGAGTCGTCGTCCAGATCACCGCATGGGCACCGACCAGTTCCGGCGCATTCGGCGCGTCGACAATCTCGAACGCCACGTCGATCTGCGTCGACACGACATCCTCATATTCGACCTCGGCCTCGGCCAGTGCGGTCTTTTCGACCGGCGACCACATCACCGGCTTGGCCCCGCGATACAGCTGGCCGGACATGGCGAACTTCAGCAACTCCTCGGCGATGGTCGCCTCGGCGTCGAACTTCATGGTGAGGTACGGGTCTTCCCAGTCGCCGAGGATGCCGAGCCGCTGGAACTGGCCCTTCTGCACCTCGACCCATTTGGCGGCATAGGCGCGGCATTCGGCGCGGAACTCGGCCGGGGGGACCTCGTCCTTGTTGCGCTTCTTGGCGCGATACGCCTCCTCGATCTTCCATTCGATCGGCAGGCCGTGACAGTCCCACCCCGGAATATACGGCGCATCCTTGCCCATCAGCGACTGGGTGCGGACGACGATGTCCTTCAGCACCTTGTTCATCGCATGGCCCATATGGATGTCGCCATTGGCGTAGGGCGGGCCGTCGTGCAGCAGGAAACGCTCGCGGCCCTGCCGCTCGGCGCGCAGCCGCTCATACAGCCCCATCCTGGCCCAGCGATCGAGGATCGCGGGTTCCTTGGCGGCCAGGCCGGCCTTCATCGGGAAGTCGGTCTTCGGCAGGAAGACGGTGTCGCGCCAGTCGCGCGTGGGTTCGCTGGTGTCGGTCATAGGATTGCGCCAGCGATTAGCCGATGCGCGGCCCCACGCAAACCGCTTTCCTACAAGGGCGCATCAGGTCAGGATCGCGGCGCTCTTTGCATCGTCGATATCCCTGCTCCGCGAGGGCAGAATGGTTCACGCGAAGGCGCGAAGACGCGGAGGATGTCCCACCTGCGGCCCCCCGCCCACGATCGGGAGACACCAACCCCGCTGCAACCGCAGGACAAGGCCGCTGGCGCGGATGCGCTCGCCCGGACCGCAACCCCTCCGCGCCTCCGCGCCTCCGCGCCTCCGCGCCTCCGCGTGAACCGATTTCTTCTTCACGCCACCAGCGTCAACTTCCGCGCCCGGAACGGCCCTGCGCAACCCTTCAACCCATTGAAAACAAACGAACCAGCCGCCCATCCAAAAACGAACGTACCGCAACCTTCGCCAACTTCCGAAGCTACCCCAGCACCGTCCGAGCACGGTCACAATCCGCCGCCATCTGCACCTTGAGCGCATCGAGCGACTCGAACTTTTCCTCGCCGCGCAGATAGTCGATCAGCGCGACCTCGATGGTCTGCCCGTACAGATCGCCTGCAAAATCAAAGAAATACGGCTCCAGCAGCTCGACCGGTTCGCCCGCGATCGTCGGACGAATGCCCAGATTGGCCGCGCCATTGAGCACCCGCCCGTCCGCCAACCGCCCGGTCACCGCATAGATGCCGTAAGCGGGGCGCAGATAGCCGCCCATCGACAAGTTGGCAGTCGGATAACCCAGCTGCCGCCCGAGCTTCGCGCCATGTTCCACCACGCCCTCGACCGCGAACGGGCGGGTCATCAGCGCCGTCGCCTCGCGCGGACGCCCCTCGCGCAGCGCATCGCGAATGCGCGACGACGACACCACCGCCTGTCCGTCGCCGACCGGCGCGACCGTCTCGGCCGAAAAGCCATGCGCCTCGCCCAGCGCCCTCAGCGTCGTCACATCGCCGCCGCGCGCCTTGCCGAAGGTGAAGTCGGTGCCGGTCACCACCCCGCCGACGCCCAGCATCCCGACCAGCCGCTCGGCCGCGAACGCCTGCGCCGACAGCCCGGCCAGCGCCGCGTCGAAGGTGAACACCAGCATCGCATCGGCCCCGGCCTGCGCGAACAGCCGCTCGCGCTGGTCGAGGCTGGTGAGCCGGAGCGGCCGCAGCCCCGGCTGGAAATAGCGGCGCGGATGCGGGTCGAACGTCGCGACGATCGCCGGCCGGCCTTCGGCGCGCGCCCGTTCGACCGCGCGCCCGACCACCGCCTGGTGCCCGGCATGGAATCCATCGAAATTGCCCAGCGCGACGATGCCCCCGCGCAACGACGCGGGAACCGCCGCGCCACCGTCCAGACGCTGCATCGCCGCCCCTTAGCGGGCGGGCGCTGCCGGCGAAAGGGGCTGCATCCCGGCGCGCAGCACGAGGATGGCGTTGCCGCCCATCACCTTGTCCAGTTCGTCCTGCCGCAACCCGGCATCGCGCAGCGCCTCGGCGACCAGCGCGACCCATGCGGTATCGAACGCGGTCGTCACCGCGCCGTCGAAGTCGGACCCGAGCGCCACATGATCGATCCCGGCCACGTCGCGGACATGGACGATGGCCTTCGCGATCGCCTTGGGATCGGTCGAACACACCGCGCCCGCCCAATATCCGATGCCGACCACCCCGCCGGTCCGGGCGATGCCGCGCACCTCGTCATCGGTCAGGTTGCGGTTGACTCGGCACGTCGCCTGCACCCCGCCATGGCTGGAGACAATCGGCCGCCTTGCGACCTTCAGTACGTCGGCGATGCCGGCATGGCTCAGATGCGCGACATCGACGATCATGCCCCTGTCCTCCATCCGCGCGACCACCTGTCGCCCGAACGGGGTCAGGCCGCCCTTGGCCCGGCCATGCATCGACCCGGCAATCTCATTGTCGAAGAAATGGGTCAGGCCGGCCATGCGGAACCCGCTGCGATACAGCCGGTCGAGATTGGCCAGGCTCCCCTCCAGCCCGTTCAGCCCCTCGATCGACAGCAGCGCACCGGTCGGTTTGACGCAGGGGAAATCGGGCGCAGCATGATGCGGGCAAGGCCGCGTATTCGCCCGCGCGACCAGCAATGCGTCCAGCTCGCGCGGGCTGGTGATGAGCCGCAATTCCCCGTTCGATGCCCGCGCCGCGCGGCGCAGCTTCGTCGCGTGCCACAGCGACCGGTTGAGCAGCGATCCCCAGGTCCGGACCGGCTGCAACTGTGCGATCACCAGCGGGGTGATATTGTCGCTGTCGTCGCCGTTCGAGTCGTAATTCTGCCCGCGTGGCGTCTTGGTTACCGACGAAAAGACCTGCAGCGCGACATTGCCCCGCTGCAACCGTGGCAGGTCGACCTGACCCCGCGTGCCGAGCGTCAACAGGTCGCGCGACCACAGCAGCGTGTCGGCATGCAAATCCACGATCGGGTCGGCGAAAACCGGTTCGGGGGTCGGCTTGGCCAGTTCCCGGGCGAGCGCGTCCGGATCGATATCGGCGCCCATGCGCTGCTCGATCGCCGGCGTCGGCTCGACCTTGTTCATCGACCGCTCGACGATGCCGGGCGCCAACGCAAAGAAGCCGGCGGCCAGAATCGCCAGCAATGCCACGCCCCACCAGATCGCCCTGCGCATCCGCTCCGTTCCCCCACGCGCCGTTGCCCGGCGCTGCCGCCCCTTACGCGGTCGTGGGCTGACGGAGCAATGTGACGAAGCTGTACCCCGGACGTTCTCCCTCGGCACTGTGGTCCTCGCGCCACGCCTCGACCCAGCCGGTAAAGGGCGGGACGAACGCATCGCCCGCCGGGGTCGCATGGACCTCGGTCAGCTCGACCCGCTCGATCCGCGACAGGAGCAGGGCGAAAATTTCCGCCCCGCCGATGACTGCGGCTTGCCCACCGGCCAGCGCCAGCGCGGCCTCCGGATCATGCACCACCTCCGCCCCGTCCGACCGCCAGTCGCGGTCGCGGGTCAGCACGATATGGCGCCGGCCGGGCAGGGGGGAGCAAAAACTCTCGAACGTCTTGCGCCCCATCACCATCGCCCGGCCCATGGTCAGCGCCCTGAACCGCTTGAGGTCGGCGGGCAGGTGCCATGGCAGCTGCCCATCGACCCCGATCACGCCATTGTCGGCCCGCGCGAGGATCGCGTCGATCATATCGCCACCGCCGCCTTGATATGCGGCTGGGCGACATAGTCATGCAGCACGAAATCTTCGAGCGCATAGCCGTCGATCGCCTCGGGCTTCCGCACGATCTCCAGCCGGGGCAGGGGGCCGGGGGTGCGCGACAGCTGCTCGCGGGCCTGATCGAGGTGATTCTCGTACAAATGGCAGTCGCCGCCGGTCCAGATGAACTCGCCGACCGCCAAATCGCATTGCTGCGCCAGCATATGCGTCAGCAGCGCATAGCTCGCGATATTGAACGGCACGCCCAGAAAGATATCGGCGCTGCGCTGGTACAGCTGCAACGACAATTTCCCGTTCGCGACGTATGTCTGGAACAGGCAATGGCAGGGCGACAGCGCCATGGCGTGCAGCTCGCCCGGATTCCACGCGGTCACGATCTGTCGCCTAGAGGCCGGGTTGGTGCGGATGGTGTGGATCAGCTCGGCGATCTGGTCGATATGCCGCCCGTCCGCCGCCACCCAGTCGCGCCACTGCTTGCCGTACACCGGGCCGAGGTCGCCGTTCGCATCGGCCCATTCGTCCCAGATGCTGACCCGCTGCTCCTGCAACCAGCGCACATTGGTATCCCCGCGCAGGAACCACAACAGCTCGATGATGATCGAGCGCAGATGCAGCTTCTTGGTGGTCAGCACCGGAAAGCCGGCCGACAGGTCGAAGCGCATCTGGTGCCCGAACACCGACCTTGTGCCGACTCCGGTGCGGTCGTCGGTCGGTACGCCATCGTTCAGGGCGCGCTGCATCAGATCGAGATAAGGGGTCATGGGGGCGTCTTAGGCTGCGGGTTGTGGGCTGGGAAGAAGGAAGAGGTTCGCGCGGAGACGCGGAGCCGCGGAGGGGGTGCCGTCGCGCGTCAGCGCTTTCCGTTCCTCCGCCGTCAACTGGGATAAGGCCGCTGGCGCGGGTAACGGGCCAGCGTGCGAAACCCCTCCGCGTCTCCGCGTCTCCGCGCCTCCGCGTGAACCCCTCCCTTCTTCTTCCCGGGCACCGGAAACCAAAAAAAGGGCCGATGCGTCACCGCACCGGCCCAGGGGTTTTTCCGCAGGAGGAAACTGTGGTTCCGGGCGGCAGGGGACTAGGCCGCCGCCCGGTAGGGAAACTCAGTAATTGTAGGCGCGCTCGCCATGTTCGCCGAGGTCGAGGCCTTCCAGCTCGACTTCCTTCGACACCCGGCCACCGGTCAGCGCCTTGGCGACGAACCATGCGATCGTCGTGCCGACCGATGCCCACACGATGGTGACCAGCACCGCGAATATCTGCACGCCGAGCTTGGCGCCCATGTCGTAGTCGGCCGCACCCGGACCGCCCAGCGACGGGGCATAGACGACCGCCGTACCGATCGCGCCGATGATGCCGCCGACGCCATGGATGCCGAACGCGTCGAGCGAGTCGTCATAGCCGAGCTTGGGCTTCACGACGGTCACTGCGAAGAAGCACACGACCGAGGCGACGGCGCCCAGCACGATCGCGCCGAACGGACCCGAATTGCCCGCCGCCGGCGTCACCGCGACGAGGCCGGCGATGATGCCCGAGCAGAAGCCCAGCGCCGAACCCTTATGCCCCGAGAACTTCTCGGCCAGCATCCAGAACAGCCCTGCCGAAGCGGTGGCGACGAAGGTGTTGATCATCGCCAGACCGGCGGTGCCATTGGCTTCCAGCGCCGACCCGGCGTTGAACCCGAACCAGCCCACCCACAGCAGCCCGGTGCCGACCATGGTCAGCGTCAGCGAGTGCGGCGCCATGCGCTCGGTCGGGAAGCCCAGCCGCTTGCCCAGCAGGATGGCGAGGACCAGCGACGACACGCCGGCATTGATGTGCACCACCGTGCCGCCGGCGAAGTCGAGCGCACCCGCCTTGAAGAAATAGCCGCTCGATGCCCACACCATGTGCGCGATCGGGAAATAGGTGATCGTCAGCCAGACGATGGCGAAGACCATCACCGCAGCGAACTTGATCCGCTCGACCACCGACCCCAGCACCAGCGCGATGGTGATCGCGGCGAAGGTCATCTGGAAGCTGATGAAGACATATTCGGGGATTTCGACCCCGGCGGTGAAGGTCGCCGCCTGCGACGCCGAGGTGACGCCCGCCAGGAACGCCTTGCCCGGGCTGGCGATGAAGTTCGCCAGCGTGGCGCTCGACACGTCGGGACCAAAGGCCAGCGAGTAGCCGTACATGACCCAGATCAGCATCGCGAGCGCCGCGACCGCGCCGATCTGCGTCATCACCGACAGCATGTTCTTGGTCCGCGTCAGGCCGCCATAGAATAGCGCGAGGCCCGGCACGATCATCATCAGCACGAGGACCGTCGACACCATCATCCACGCGGTGTCGCCCTTGTTCACGGTCGCGACCGGCGCGGCGGCGGCGGCGGGTGCCTGCAGCGCGGCGTCCTGTGCCCAGGCGGGCAGCGCCGCGAACAGGCCGAGGCCCATGCCGGCGATCAGTTTCTTCGGATGTTGCATGATGCCCCCCATCACAGCGCGGTCAGGTCGGTTTCGCCGGTGCGGATGCGCACCGCCTGTCCGACGTCGAGAACGAAGATCTTGCCGTCGCCGATCGCGCCGGTGTTCGCGGCGGACTGCACCGCCTCGACGACGCGCGCTGCGATCTCGCTGTCGCACACGACCTCGATCTTGATCTTGGGCACCATGTTGGTGCTGTATTCGGCCCCGCGATAGATTTCGGTCTGGCCCTTCTGCCGCCCGAATCCCTTCACCTCGCTCACCGTCATGCCGGCGACGCCGATCTCGGTCAGTGCTTCGCGTACCTCATCCAGCTTGAACGGCTTGATGATGGCGATGACTAATTTCATGTCGCCCCCCGTGTCGCATCATTGCTCGGGGGAAACGTTGCAACGGCCATGCCAAAGTGCCGTACCACCAATTTTCAGGCGTTGGCGGCGCGGTTGCCGGATTAACGAGCGGTTAATTTGTGCAGCGCGTCACGACTGCCCGTTTTTCAGGCAGGCCCGTCGGCCGCGTCGAGGATTGCGCGCGCCGCATCCAGATCGTCGTCATCGACCATCACCCGCACGGGGATCAGCAGCCAGCTGCCATCGCCGATGCTCGCCTCGCCATCGAAGGCGACCGCCGGCACGCCCTCGCTTTCCAGCCGCCCGACGATGATCTGCGCCTCGACCCGCGGAAACCGCCCCAGTTCGGCCAGCGGCATCAGGCGGTGCCGCCGACGGTCAGCCCGTCGATCAGCAGCGTCGGCTGCCCGACCCCTGCCGGCACCGACTGCCCGGCCTTGCCGCACATGCCGATCCCTTCGTCCAGCGCAAAGTCGTTGCCGATGCCCCGCACCTGCTTCAACACTTCCGGCCCGTCGCCGATCAGCGTCGCGCCCTTGATCGGCGCACCGATCCGGCCATTCTCGACCCGGTACGCCTCGGTGCAGGAAAACACGAACTTGCCCGACACGATGTCGACCTGGCCCCCGCCGAACGACTTGGCGAAGATGCCGTTCTTCACCCGCGACAGCAGCTCGGCGGGGTCATCCTTCCCCCCGGTCATGAAGGTGTTGGTCATCCGCGGCATCGGCGCATGGGAAAAGTCCTGACGCCGCCCGTTGCCGGTCGGCGCGACGCCCATCAGCCGCGCGTTCAGCCGGTCGTGGATATAGCCCTTCAGGATGCCGTCCTCGATCAGGATATTCTCCTGCGTCGGCGTACCCTCGTCATCGATGCTCAGCGACCCGCGCCGGTCGGCGATCGATCCGTCGTCGATGACGGTCACGCCCGGTGCCGCCACCCGCTCGCCGATGCGGCCCGAAAAGGCGCTGGTGCCCTTGCGGTTGAAATCGCCCTCCAAGCCGTGCCCGATCGCCTCGTGCAGCAAAATCCCCGGCCAGCCCGCACCCAGCAGCACCGTCATCTCGCCCGCCGGCGCGTCGACCGCCTCCAGATTGACCAGCGCTTGGCCCAGCGCCACGTCGATCGCCCGGTTCCACGTCGCGTCGGCGAACAAGGATTCGTACAGATAGCGCCCGCCGATCCCGAAGCTGCCCGTTTCGCGCCGCCCGTTCGCCTCGACCACGATCGACACGTTCAACCGCACCAGCGGCCGGACATCGGTGGCGACGAAGCCATCGGGCCGCACGATCTCGACCACCGTCCACGACCCCATCAGGCTCGCCGACACTTGGCACACGCGCGGATCGCGCGCCCGAGCGGCGGCATCGATCGACTGGCACAGCGCGACCTTGTCGGCGAAGGGGATCAGGTCGAGCGGATCGGCGGCGGTATAGAGATGCCTATTGTTGCCGCGCGGCGGCGGTGCCTTCGCCCCCTTGGCCGGATCGATCAGCGCCATCGTCTCGCCGGCCCGGCGGATCGCCGCCTCGGACAGCTCGTTGGCGTGCGCAAAGGCGGTCGTCTCCCCCGAAACGCCACGCAGCCCGAACCCGGCATGGGTATCGTAGGACGCGGTCTTCAGCCGCCCGTCGTCGAAGCCGAACGCCTCGGACCGGCGATACTGGAGATAGAGTTCGCCATCCTCGACATTGGCCAGCGTCGCCTGCGTGGCGCGGAGCGCAGCGGCGGGGTCGAGGTCGCCGGAATAGAGGTACGAGCGGGGATCGGTCGGGGTCATGCGGCCAATATAGGGCGGCGGCGGCGTGGGGGAATGGGGTGTCGGTCCCCGGTGTGCGGGACGAGCGACCACGTTGCCTTTGGGCGTGCCGGCACATAGCGTTCGCCCATGCACGAGCGCGACGTCAGCTACTCGATCTATGCTTTCGCCGTTCTGGCCTTTGCGGGGTTGAGCGGCCTGTCGACGGTCCTCGGCGCGGTAGCGGCCGGCGATCCGCCGAACCTGCCGTTCCTTGTCCTGACATTGTTGTGCCTGGCGAGTGCGCTCTGGCTTGCCTGGCGTCTGGTGCCGGGCCTTCATGCCATGGCCCACAGCATCGCCCCGGCGGAACGGCGCGTCGGCCGGTTATGGCTCTCCGCGATGTCGTGCGGCCTGCTGGGCGGCGGCGCGCTGGCGTTACTGGCGTCGGACGCAAACGCCATGCTCGACAGCCGGAACGATTGGATGGTCTATGGTGGTTGCGCCCTTCTGGGGACGTCATTCCTGCTCGCGTTTCTTGGCAGCGTGATGGTCCGCCCTATGCCTGACAACGAAGCCTGACGGCGTCTTTTCAGCTTTTGCGATATCGGGCCTCCCCCCAAGCCAAAGTCGTCGCCATTCCTGCCCCGTGCCGCCGTCAGCTGCCGACGTAGCCGGGGTCGCGTTCCAGTGCTTGCAGCCACGGGCGGTCGGCCATAGGCTGAAGAACTTGAAGGGTGGAGCATCGACGAATGAAGCAGAAATTTCAGACGGCGGCTAACACAGCGCTGGTCGTGTTCGGCATCTGTACGGCGCTCAAATGGGGCAGCGGCGCGGCCTATGCCGTCGGCGTCTGGGTCGGCGCACACTGACGGCACGGCGCGACCGGATCCAGGCGGTGGAGGCCGAGGAGCAGGAACCAACTGGCCTGCTGCCGGCAAGCCCGCTGCGCCGCCGGGTGTTCCTCATCTGCATGGCGGTGGTTGCCATCTCCATCGTGATGCAGCTGGTATGGGCGGTGCAACGGCACTTCTGACCTAAACCGTCACCCCAGCGAAGGCTGGGGTCTCTCGCGGCGCTCGTCCCGCGCGATCGCCGAAATACCCGGCCTGCGCGCGGATGACGTTGGGGCGGGGTAAGGAAACAGTCTCACCGCCGCGGCAAAGCCGCGTCGTCGGTCGGCGGGCAACGGCGAGCTTGCCCGCCGCCGGCCGGGCGCGGGCCTTGCTGGTCGTCCGAACTACGTTCGGCCTTACCGGCCCGCGCCGTCCCCATGATCCTTCAACTGGCTGTGATCCGCCCCATCCGCCGGCCCGCCGACCAGCACGAAGCGCCGGTCGCAATAACCGCAATCGACATAGCCCGTCTCGTCGATCTGCAACCACACGCGCGGGTGGCCGAGCGCGGGGGCGATGTCGCCGGCGCCGTCGCAGGCGACGCGGGGGGTGGTGACGCGGAGGAGTTCGGGCGGAGGCAGCATGTCTGCGCGAATAGCAACGGTGCGAAGCCTCGACAAGTCGATGCTTCCCTTGGGGCCCCCACGGGCGTATCGGCAACCCCCATGGAAACCCAAGCCGCCATTTCGATCCGCGACCTGTGCAAGACCTATGCAGCGGGGAAGGGCGGCGCTGCGCCCAAGGTGGCACTCGACGGCGTGTCGTTCGACGTGCCCCGCGGCCAGATCTTCGGGCTGCTCGGCCCCAACGGCGCGGGCAAGTCGACGCTGATCAACACGCTGGCCGGCCTCGTCAACAAGACCAGCGGCAGCGCGTCGATCTGGGGCTTCGACATCGACCAGCACCCGCGCAATGCGAAGGCGTCGATCGGCATCGTCAACCAGGAAATCCTGTTCGATCCGTTCTTCACCCCTGCCGAAACGCTGGAGATCCAGGCCGGCCTCTACGGCGTGCCCAAGGGCCAGCGCCGCACCATGGACCTGCTGCGCGCGGTGCATCTGGAGGACAAGGCCAACGCCTATGCCCGGACGCTCTCGGGCGGCATGAAGCGGCGGCTGATGGTGGCGAAGGCGATGGTCCATTCGCCCCCGGTCCTCGTCCTCGACGAACCGACTGCCGGCGTCGATATCCAGCTGCGCAACCAGCTGTGGGACTATGTCCGCGAACTCAATGCGGCGGGCGTGACGGTGGTGCTGACGACGCACTATCTGGAAGAGGCCGAGCAGCTCTGCGACCGTATCGCCATCATCAACCATGGCCGCGTCGTCGCCAACCAGCCGACTCGCGAACTCCTCGGCATGGCACAGGAAAAGGCGGTCGAACTGACCCTCGACCGCGACGTCGCCGACCTGCCCGATGCCAGCTGCTTCGAAAAGGTCGAGCGCAAGGGCGACCGGCTGCTGGCGATCACCTATCGCAAGGACGTCGCCAATGCCGGCGAGGTTCTCGCGGCGGTGACCGCACAGGGCTACGGCATCGTCGACGTCGTAACGCGCGAAGCGGACCTCGAGGACGTGTTCCTCAACCTGACGAACAGCTGAGCGGCCCGTACCGCGCGCTCCGTACCCCCGCGCAGGCGGGGGTCCAGGGCGTCAGACGCTACCGCTCGCCTGCTTGGCTCTGGATCCCCGCCTGCGCGGGGGTACGGCAAGCGTGCAGCATCCATTCCCTCTTTGTTCTTGCGCTGTCTCGTACCGTAGCGCATTGTAAACCCGCGCAATGTCGGACCCCACCCGCAAGATCATCCATGTCGACATGGACGCCTTCTTCGCGTCGGTCGAGCAGCGTGATGCCCCCGAGCTGAAGGGCAAGCCGGTCGCGGTCGGCGGGTCGAGCGGGCGCGGGGTGGTCGCCGCCGCCTCCTACGAAGCGCGCGTGTTCGGGGTGCGCTCCGCCATGCCCTCGGTCACCGCGCTGCGCCGCTGTCCCGACCTGATCTTCGTCCGCCCCCGCTTCGAGGTCTACAAGGCCGTCAGCCAGCAGATCCGCGCGATCTTCCTCGACTATACCGATCTGGTCGAGCCGCTGTCGCTCGACGAAGCCTATCTCGACGTCACCGCCAACCGGCTCGGCCTGCCCAGCGCCACCGCGACCGCCGAGGAAATTCGCGCCCGCATCCTCGACACCACCGGCCTCACCGCATCGGCGGGGATCAGCTACAACAAGTTCCTCGCCAAGCTCGCCTCCGACATGAACAAGCCCAACGGCCAGTTCGTGATCCCCGTAAAGGCCGGCCCGCGCGTCGTCGCGTCGCTCCCGGTCGGCAAGTTCCACGGCATCGGCCCCAAGACGGTGGAGCGCATGGAGGCACTCGGCATCCGCACCGGCGCCGACCTTGCGGCATGGAGCCTTCCCGACCTGCAACGCACCTTCGGCAAGGCGGGCAGCTGGTATCACGGCATCGCCCGCGCCGAGGATCACCGCCCGGTCCGGCCCAACCGCGTGCGCAAGTCGTCCGGCTCCGAAACCACCTTCCACCACGACCTGACCGACCCGGAAGCGATCGAGGAGCGGGTGCTGGCGATGGCCGACGACGTGTGGGACTGGGTCGAAAAGACCGGCCAGCACGGTCGCACCGTCACCGTGAAGGCGAAATACGCCGATTTCCGCATCGTCACCCGCAGCCGCACGCTCTCCGCCCCCGTCGCCGACCGCGCGACACTCCACGCCACGGCCCGCAGCCTGATCGCGACGCTCTACCCTTTACGCATGGGATTGCGGCTGGTCGGGGTAACGATGGCCGGCTTTGGCGCGGGCGAAGGCCCGAGTGGCCAGCTGGACCTGTTGTAGTGACCGCCCAGCCCGTACCCCCGCGCAGGCGGGGGCCCAGAGCCACAGGCGCCTACGGGAGTTTGCTTGGCCCTGGATCCCCGCCTGCGCGGGGATACGGCGCGCAACACTTTGACGCACCGGCCCAACCCGCCTACAACACCCGCGTCCCCGGGGGAGCGTTCCGTCACGCTTGAGAGGAAGGCCGCAGCCTTCGACCCGCTGAACCTGATCCGGCTGACACCGGCGTAGGGAGGGAGCGGCATCACGAGTCCCGCCCCCTCCGCATGGAGTGGAATATGGCAGACATCCCCGCAAAGACCGAAATCGGCGTAACGACAGGCCCGATCCGTGGCAGCCGCAAGATTCACGTCGGCCCCCTGAACGTCGCGATGCGCGCGATCGACCTCGATCCCTCTTCAGGCGAACCGCCGCTCAACGTCTACGACACGTCGGGGCCGTACACCGACCCGAACGCGCGCATCGACATCATGGCCGGCCTGCCGCAGCTCCGCCGCGACTGGATTCTCGCGCGCGGCGACGTCGAATCTTACGACGCCCGCGAAATCCGCCCCGAGGATAACGGCCAGCTCGGCCCCGATCGTTCGGGCGGCGTCCAGCCCTTGCCCAACGTCGTCAAGCGGCCGCTCCGCGCCAAGGCGGGGATGAACGTCAGCCAGATGCACTATGCCCGCCGCGGCATCATCACCCCCGAGATGGAATATGTCGCGACCCGCGAAAATCTCGGCCGCGAGATGCTGCGCGAGTACGTCCGCGACGGCGAGAGCTTCGGCGCGGCCATCCCCGATTACGTGACCCCCGAATTCGTCCGCGACGAAGTGGCGCGCGGCCGGGCGATCATCCCCAACAACATCAACCATCCCGAAACCGAACCGATGGCGATCGGCCGCAATTTCCTGGTCAAGATCAACGCGAACATCGGCAACAGCGCGGTCGCATCGAACGTCGCCGCCGAAGTCGACAAGCTCGTCTGGTCGATCCGCTGGGGTGCCGACACGGTCATGGACCTGTCGACCGGCCGCAACATCCACGACACCCGCGAATGGATCCTGCGCAACTCGCCCGTCCCGATCGGCACCGTGCCGATCTATCAGGCGCTGGAAAAGGTCGGCGGCATCGCCGAGGAACTGACCTGGGACATCTTCCGCGACACGCTGATCGAACAGGCCGAACAGGGGGTGGATTACTTCACCATCCACGCCGGCGTCCGCCTGCCGTACATCCCGATGACCGCGAAGCGCGTGACCGGCATCGTCTCGCGCGGCGGGTCGATCATGGCCAAATGGTGCCTCGCCCATCATCGCGAATCGTTCCTCTACGAACATTTCGACGAGATTACGGAGATCATGAAGGCGTATGACATCGCCTATTCGCTGGGCGATGGCCTGCGCCCCGGTTCGATCGCCGACGCCAATGACGAAGCGCAGTTCAGCGAACTCTATACGCTGGGCGAACTGACCCACCGCGCCTGGGCGCAGGACGTGCAGGTCATGATCGAAGGCCCCGGCCATGTGCCGATGCACAAGATCAAGGAGAATATGGACAAGCAGCTGCAGGTCTGCGGCGAAGCGCCCTTCTATACGCTGGGGCCGCTCACCACCGACATCGCGCCCGGTTACGACCATATCACCAGCGGCATCGGTGCGGCGATGATCGGCTGGTACGGCACGGCGATGCTCTGCTACGTCACGCCCAAGGAGCATCTGGGCCTGCCCGACCGCGACGATGTGAAGGTCGGCGTGGTGACCTACAAGCTCGCCGCCCACGCCGCCGATCTGGCAAAGGGTCACCCCGCCGCCAAGATGCGCGACGATGCCCTCAGCCGCGCCCGCTTCGAATTCCGCTGGCGCGACCAGTTCAACCTGTCGCTCGACCCCGATACGGCGGAAAGCTACCACGACCAGACGCTCCCGGCCGAAGGCGCCAAGACCGCGCATTTCTGTTCGATGTGCGGCCCCAAATTCTGCTCGATGAAGATCACGCAGGAAGTGCGCGACTTCGCCGCGAAGCAGAACGCCCCGGCGGATACGTTCCTCGCCGCCGACAAGGTGGACGCCGACCGCGCGTTGTTCGCGAACGGCACCGCAGCGGCCGAAGCCGGCATGGCGGAAATGAGCGAGAAGTTCCGCGAGAAGGGTGGGGAGGTTTACCTGCCGGCGGAGTGAGGTGGAGGGTGGGGCGTACACCCCACCCGGCAACCGTTCGTCCTGAGTAGTCGCTGAGCTTGTCGAAGCGACGTATCGAAGGACCGTCTGAGGCGGATGCTTCGATACGGGTCTTCGACTTCGCTCAGCCCCTACTCAGCACGAGCGGTTGTGTTGAAAGTGCCACCCCAAAGATCCTCCCCGCTATGCGGGGAGGGGGACCATGCGCAGCATGGTGGAGGGGCGCGGCCGCGAGCGGGACGGTGGTAAAGCCACCGCCCCGCCGCAACTTCAGATCAGGGGCACTCGGGCAGGCTGAGCAGGTTGTTCGGCTGCTCGCCGTCGTTCTCGGTCTTGAGATATTTGTTGCCCGCTGCGCTTCGGGCAACCTCCACCCACGCAATCGAGCCGCCGACATTGGTGTAGAAGCGCCACCTACCAGTTTCGATCTCGATGATCGCTTGCTGCTGTGTGAGTTTCCAGCGCGTCGGATAACCGCCTCCCACATGGGAGATGCGGTCATAGGCGCTGCTACGATAGGTTTTGTTGATGCATTGGATTTCGGCAGTCTGTGTCATATCGCGCTCCGGCGATCCCGTGCGCAGACGCCTGCACGGTTGATTGCGTCGCGAAGGTCCACTAAACTCCTAGGGCTTACCAAGCACCGGAGAGTGGGCGTCTGCCTCCTCCGCTAGGGGTCACTTCCGTTGGCGCGGTTGTGGCCCCAATTCTTTTGGCCGAAGACAATGGCCAATCGCCATCACCTGCACAGCCTAATTTCGTCCCCGCAAGCGGCGGGGGAGAACCCGGTGTTTGCTTTTGTCCGGGGCGATCCCCACGATAGTTATGAGGGAACCTACGCCACTTAACCCACCAATCAAGTAAAATCTATAAGCGATCTGTATCTGCTTATGTCCGTTCGGACGAATATGAAAATGCGTGATCCATGTTCCAGAGGGTTCGGCAGATACGGCACCGAGGAACTGCGCTTCAGGGGAAAGCTACGCCCCGCTCGAACCCGCGCACCGACGCCAACAACCGCTCAGCATTCTTCGGCGACCGCAGCAGATACAGCGTCTCCTCGATCGACGCCCATTCGCTCGCTGCAATCATCACGACGCCCTCGCCACGCCGGCGGGTGATCGCCACCGGCATCCGGTCGGCGACGACCCGGTCCATGACCGCTTTCAGATCGGCACGCGCGGCGGACAGGCTGATTGATTCCATCCGCCGAGTGTACCGGAACCGACGCCCACTGCAACGCATCCCCCAAAAACCACTGTCCTACAAGTTCCCAATATGTTCCCCTGCCCTCCATGCACGCCAACACCCAGCTCCCGGAGCATTCGCCCGCGCCCGCACCGGCGCTCGACCCCTCGAACCTGACGGTCCCGTCCGAGACGCCGTATCTCGACGCCAACGGCTATGACCCGGCCGCCTATCAATGGGTCCCGGTCCTGCGCAAACCGCGCAGCGACGGCTGGTCCGAAGCCAAGCAGCGCGACTTTATCGAGGCGCTCGCCGATGGCGGATCGGTCGCCGAAGCCGCCCGCGCCGTCCACATGTCGGCCAGCAGCGCCTATCGCCTGCGTCGCTCGCCCGGTGGCGAGGCGTTCGCCCGCGCCTGGGATGCGGCGGTTGCGCAAGCGGTAGGCATGCTGGTCGACGTCGCGTTCGACCGGGCGATCAACGGCACCGTCGAACCGGTGCTCGACGCCGATGGCCGCCGCGTCGGGTCGAAGCATCGCCCCGGCGACCGGATGTTGATGTTCCTGCTCGCCGCCCATTATCCCGACCGCTACGGCAAGCAGCAGCGCCGCCGCCCGGCCCCCGGCGAGGCGGAGGCACCGCCCCCGGCCTCGGCGCAAAGCGTGGCGGCGGCGCTCGACGCGCTTTCCCCCGTCACCCCGGCCGAGCCCGAAAAGCTGATGTCGCCCGCCGATCTCGACGTCGCGATCCAGGTCGCCGACCTCAGTGACGGCCGCCTGCCCGGCTGGCTCGACCCCGATCGCCGTATCAAGCCCGTCGCGCGCAAGCGGGTCGAACCGCCGCTCCACGACGCGCTCGCCGCCGCGTTGGCCGCGCAGGACGACATCTATATCGGCGAACCCGGTCCCTTGGGCGAAGCGTTCGAGGTCGAGCTCGAACTCGCCAAGCGCGGCATCGTCGTGCCCCGCCCCAAACCGAACCGCCGCGCCCGCCGCGCGCAGCGACGAGTGTGAACTTAGTGAACTTTGGACGGGAAACGCGCTGTGGAATTTCAACCGTCGACCCCAACCGCCACGAACGTCACCCCAGCGCAGGCTGGGGTCTTCCGGTTGTAGCGCACGGCAAGCGCCGCTTGAGACCCCAGCCTCCGCCGGGGTGACGGTTCCGTGCGTGAAAACCGCCACCCCTCTCGTCACCCCGGGCTTGACCCGGGGTCCCGCTTCTTCTTCTGCCGCCGTCGCAAGAAAGCGGGACCCCGGATCAAGTCCGGGGTGACGGGACAGTAGCTGGCCGCCGTCACATGCAAAAAGGGGCGCCGCGATCCCGCAGCGCCCCCTTTCGGTCCTTCATGCCGCGTGACGCGACTTACATCGCGTTGCGCACGGCCTGTTCGACCTGGGCATTGTCGTCGTCGTCGGCCTTGTCGGCGGCGTCCTCGCCCATGTCGCGGACGTTCTCAGCCTGTGCTTCCAGCGCGTCCGAAACCTGTTCGTTGCTGGTCATGTCGGCCTGGTCTTCCAGCGCGTCGGCGCGGTTCTCGGTCATCGCCTCGATATTGTCGGCGGCCTTGTCGTCGGCATTGCCACCGCACGCGCCCAGCAGCATCAGCGCGGCCAGGCCGGTCGCCGTCATCATCGTCTTCATGGCAATTCCCTCTTTGATCCCGCCCCTGTGGCGGACAAGCGTGTTCAATCGCTTGGAAGGGCCGATGGTTCCGTCTGCGTATCGAGCGGGGGGATCGCCCAGTCGATGCTGCCGCGTCCCTGCGCCTCGAGGAACGCGTTCGCCTGGCTGAACGGGCGGCTGCCGAACCACCCGCTATGCGCCGACAGCGGGGAGGGGTGGCGGCTTTTCAGCACCAGATGCCGCCCCCCGGCGGAAACGTCGCGGACGAAGCCCGCCTTCTTCTGGGCATGCGCGCCCCATAGCAGGAAGACGCTCGGCCGGCCCTGTTCGGCGACGGCATGGACCACCGCATCGGTCAGCGCCTCCCACCCCCGGCCGGCATGGGCGGCGGCGCGGCCCTGCTCGACGGTCAGCACCGCGTTCAGCAGCAGCACCCCCTGCCGCGCCCAATGCTCCAGAAAGCCGTGCGCGGGCGGCACTACGCCCAAGTCGCTGTGCAGCTCCTTGTAGATGTTGCGCAGCGACGGCGGCACCGCCACCCCCGGCCGCACCGAAAAGGACAGCCCATGCGCCTGTCCCGGCCCGTGATAGGGGTCCTGCCCCAGGATCACGACCCGCACCTTGTCGAGCGGGGTGAGGGAGAGTGCGGTGAACCAGTCGGCGCTGTGCGGCAGGATGCGCTTCCCCGCCGCCTTCTCGGCCTTCAGATAGTCGCGCAGCGCCGCCATCCCCGGACTGGCAAAGACGGGGCCGAGCGCGTCCGCCCAGCTCGGGTCGATCGCGCTCGGGATCATGCCCGCTTGCGCACGAACTCGGCGCGCAGCACCAGCCCCTTGATCCCGTCGAACTTGCAGTCGATCTCCTGCGCATCGCCGGTCAGGCGGATCGACTTGATGAGCGTCCCGCGCTTGAGCGTCTGCCCCGCGCCCTTGACGGTCAGGTCCTTGATCAGCGTCACCTGATCGCCATCGGCCAGCACATTGCCCACCGCATCGCGCACCACGACCGCGTCGTCATCGGCCGGCGCGGCGGCGACCTGCGACGCCGGCATCCACTCGCCGCTCGCTTCGTCATAGATATAGTCGTCGTCGCTCATGGCCTGGCCCTTTCGATCCGCTCACGCGGATGCGGTGCCAGCCCGCTCCCCCACCCATCACCATACTGGCGTAGGTGGTGGGGCGGGGGAGCGGGCCGGCACCGCCTCTCATGATCGAAGGCGTAGCCGAGCGACCACGGTCAGAACAACCCCGGCACCTCGCGCTGCGCCGTGTTCGGCCGGGCAGGCTGCAGCAGCGTGCGCTCGTCGAAGCGCACCGTCTCGCGCTGCGCGCTGCTGCCGGTCGAGGCGGAGATGCGGCTGCACGTACGGCCCGCAAGGAAGTCGAGCGCGCGGGCGACCGACTGTTCGCGATTGTCGCCCAGCGGATAGCTGATGTCGTCGCTCGCCTGGCAGGTATTGGGCACCGTCGTCGCGAGGCCGTCATAATAGGCCGCCGACCGCGCCGAATTCTGCACCGCCAGCGCGACGATGCGCAGCCGGTCGTCGCAGTTCGCCCGGTCGACCGGGATCTGTCCGACCGGCTTGCCATAAGTGTTGGTGCCGATCAGCGCCATGTTGTTGCCGAGATAGGGCACGAAGCCGTTGATGACGAGCTCGCTGGCCGATGCGGTCCGCCCGGTGCCGATAAAGGCGATCTTGGTCGGGGTAACCGACTGGGCGGTCGGCGCGAAATACTTGACCGTGTTGCGCGACGCCTTTTCGGGACGATAGCTGGTATAGCTATACACGTCGTTCGTCGACTTGCCGCCGCCCATCAGGTCGCCCATCAGGTTCGCGATCGAGATCAGCCCGCCGCCATTGTAGCGGAAGTCGATGATGAACTCGTTGATGCCCTGCGCCCGGAAACTGGCAAAGGCGTCCTTGAGCGGTGCCTCGGCCGAATCGATGAAGGTGCGCAGGTTGATATAGCCGACCTTCTTGCCGCCGTCGGTCAGCACCTTGGCGCCATAGCGGGTGGAGACGGGCAGGAGCGAGAAGTCGGTCTGGGTCACCGTCGCGGTCTTGGTCTCGCCCGCGATGGTGCGGAACTGGAACACCCGCGCCGTGCCCGGCGTATCGGGGCCAAGTGCCGCGTTCAGCCCGGCGGTCCCTTCCGAATCGATGATCGTCGATACGTTGCGCAAATTGCTGGTCGACGTGCCGATCTGCAGGATCTCGGTCCCGCGATCGATCCCGGCGCCCAGCGCCGGCGCGTCTTCGAACGATTCGATCACGAACAGCCGCCGCCCGGTCTGGTCGAGCGCGAAGCGGGTGCCGAACCCGGCGGTCGCGCCCGAGCTGTAATAGGCATCCTCTTCCTTGATCGACGTCAGATAGGTGAAATACCGGTCCTTGCGCTGCGCCCGCGCCGTCGCGGTCAGCGAATCGATATAGTCGTCGACGTTCGAGAACGCCGCCGGATTGGGATTGGCCGGCAGCGTTTCGGGGAAGAGATACCATTCGCGCAGCTGCGCGAGCGCCCAGTCCTGCCGCTCGCGCAGCGAACAGCCCGCCGTGGTCGTCGGGGTGGGGGTCGGCGTGGCGGTGGGCGCCGGGGTCGGCGCCGGACTGCCGCCGGTCACGCTGCCCCCGCCACCACCGCCGCCGCCACAGGCCGACAGTATCGCCAACACGCCCAACGCCGCCCCGATCCGTACCCGCATCACATCCACTCCATGAACTGACGCCAGCCTAGATGGCTGGATGACGAAGGGAAGGGGGATTCGCCGTCCGGTCCCGTTCGAACAGCGACAATGCTGCGCCCATGCTGATCGCCGGCTGAACAGGCGGGACCAGTCGCCACAACTGTTGCGGTCGGACCACAATGGCGAACGGCGTCATCGTGGCGTTCAGTATTTCTTTGCGCTTTCGCGGCATAGCGGGTGGGTGTCGGATTGCCTTACACCTGTATCGGGATCGCCGCGATGATTCGGCTGTTCAAGCATTACATCCCCCATGCCGTGCTGCTGCTCGGCCTGCTCGACATCGCCGCGCTGCTCGTGGCGGCCGAACTGGGCTGGATCACGCGCGCGATGCAGATCGGCATGGCGGTGGAGCCGATCCACACCCGCATCCCGCAATTGGCGAGCTTCGCGCTCAGCCTGGAAATCGCGATGGTCGCGGTCGGGGTGTACGGCACCGACGCGCTGCAATCGGTGAAGTTCGCCGCTGCGCGCCTGATCGTGGCGATCCTGCTGGGCGTCATCTTCCTCGCGGTGCTGTTCTTCGTGGCGCCGGGCATCACCTTCTGGCGCTCGAACCTGCTCTATGCGGTCGGCTTCGCCGCGGTGCTCCTGCTCCTGCTGCGCATCGTCACCGGCACGCTGCTGGGCGGACAGGCGTTCAAGCGGCGGGTGATCGTGCTGGGCGCCGGCCCGCGCGCACAGCGGCTCAAGGACCTCGGCCAGCGCCCCGGTGCGGGCTTCGTCGTCGTCGGCTATATCGCGATGAGCGAGGCGAACCGGGTCATCCCCGAAGCGATCGCCCGCGACGCGATCTACAACCTCGCCGACCATGTCGTGCTGCTCGGCGCCTCCGAAGTCGTGCTGGCGCTGGAGGAGCGGCGCAACGCGCTGCCGCTCAAGGACCTGCTGCGCATCCGCACGACGGGCGTGCACGTCAACGAAATCTCGACCTTCCTCGAACGCGAGACGGGCCGCGTCGACCTCGACAGCGTCAACCCGTCATGGCTGATCTTTTCGGACGGCTTCTCGTCGGGGCGGATGGTGTCGAGCGTGTTCAAGCGGATGTTCGACATCGCCGCCAGCCTGCTGCTGCTCGCGCTGACGCTGCCGGTGATCCTGCTGGCGGCGCTGGCGGTGAAGCTCGACAGCCGCGGACCGGTCTTCTACCGCCAGCGCCGCGTCGGGCTGTACAGCAGCGGCTTCGACATCCCCAAGCTGCGCTCGATGCGCACCGATGCGGAGGCGGCCGGTTCGGCCGTCTGGGCCGAAAAGAACGACCCGCGCATCACCCGGATCGGCCGCATCCTGCGCAAGACGCGGATCGACGAACTGCCGCAATGCTGGAGCGTGCTGATCGGCGAGATGAGCTTTGTCGGCCCCCGCCCCGAACGCCCCGAATTCGTCTCCTCGCTGGAGGAAAAGCTGCCCTATTATGCCGAACGGCACATGGTGAAGCCGGGCATCACCGGCTGGGCGCAGATCAACTATCCCTATGGCGCGTCGATCGACGATGCGCGGCAGAAGCTCGAATACGACCTCTATTATGCCAAGAACTATTCGCCCTTCCTCGACCTGCTGATCCTGCTCCAGACGATCCGGGTCGTGATCTGGTCGGGCGGGGCGCGCTGATGCGATGCTGACCGGGGTCGTCGTCTGGGGCCATGCCATCGCCGCGCTGCTGTTCGGCGCGCTGGCCTTCTGGGCTGCACGCCATGGTCCGGCCGATGGCGCGCTGCCGCGCCGCTGGCTGTCGGTCGCGCTGGCGCTGACCGCCTTGTGGGCGCTGGCGGTGGCGGGGATCGCCACCGACCATCCGCTGACGCATCTGCTGGCCGGCTTGCGCACGCTCGGCTGGCTGGTGCTGCTGTTCGCGATCCAGCGGCGCACCGGCACGCGGGGGGGCGAAGCGCTCGGGCGGACCATGGCTTATGGCGCGGTGGCGGTGGTCGACGTCGCGCAGCTGCTGCTCGAGCTGATCGGCGCGAGCGCGCGCAACGCCACGGTCGCCGGCCTGATCGGCGATGTCGCGACGGTGCTCGGCATGCTCGCGGCGCTGGGGGCGCTGCTGCTGCTGCACGGCCTGTTCCGCTCGACCGCCTCGGCCGCGACCCGGCTGGTGCTGGTGACGGCCGGCGCCTTCTGGCTGATCGACGTCAATGCCAGCATCGCCAGCTATCTGTTCGGCGGCGTCCCGGCCGAGCTGATCGCCGCGCGGGGCGTGGGCGTCGCGGCCATGGCGCTGCTGGTCGGCCTCGCCCTGTCGCGGCCCGGCGATGGCGGCGTGCAATTCTCGCGCACCGCGACCTTCCACACCCTGTCGCTGCTCGGGCTCGTCGCCTATTGCGCGATCACGATCATGGCGACCAGCCTGATCGAGGCGCTGGGCGGCTCCCATGCCCGGATCGCGCAGACCGCCTTCGTCTTCGGATCGACCGTCGCGGTGCTGACCGCCGCCTCGTCGGGCTGGCTGCGCGCGTGGATCAAGGTGAAGCTGGTCAAGCACCTCTTCCGCCACCGCTACGACTATCGCGCCGAATGGACCCGCTTTACCGAAACGCTGGGTGAGCCCAAGGGCGGCGCCCCGCTCGACGAACGGCTGATCAAGGCGGTCGGCGACCTGACCGATTCGCCCGCCGGCCTCCTGCTGGTCGCCGATGGCGATACGCTGTCGCTCCAGGCGTCGTGGTGCTGGGACGGGGCGGCGCTGCCCGACACCGCCGGCGGCGCGCGGCTGGCGACCTATCTCCAGGCGACCGGGCGCATCCTCGAACTCGATCCGTTGCGCGACCACCCCGAAGACCCGGAGCGCGCGGCGGTGCCCGATGCGATGCTCGACCATCCCGATGCGTGGGTGGTCGTGCCGCTCCCGCATCTCGGGCGGTTGATGGGC
Organism: Sphingomonas hankookensis; assembly: GCF_028551275.1. Lineage (NCBI taxonomy): Bacteria > Pseudomonadati > Pseudomonadota > Alphaproteobacteria > Sphingomonadales > Sphingomonadaceae > Sphingomonas > Sphingomonas hankookensis. Next base: position 386,891 of record NZ_CP117025.1, on the reverse strand, counting down.
GCGATCCTGCTCGCCCGGCCGATCCTCGCCCGCTCGCTCGACTGGGAGGATTTCGACCTGCTGCGTATCGCCGGGCGACAGGTCGCCAGCTACCTGGCCGAGGAACGCGCCCAGTCCGCCCTGTCCGAAGCGCGCCGGTTCGAGGAATTCAATCGCCGCTTCGCCTTCATCCTGCATGACGTGAAGAATATCGTGAGCCAGCTGAGCCTCGTTGCGCGCAACGCCCCGCGCCACGCCGACAATCCCGACTTCCGCGCCGACATGGTCGCGACGCTGAACGAATCGGCGACCCGCATGAACGACCTGCTCGCCCGCCTGTCCGAACGCGAACCGCCCCGCATCGAAGCGCCGCGCGCCGTCGCGCTGGCGACGATCGCCGCCCAGTCGGTCCAGCGCTTTCGGGCGCGCGGGGCAGTGGTGGTGGAGGGGACGAGCACCCTCCACGCCGCGGCCGATCCCGCCCGGCTGCAACAGGTGCTCGACCATCTGGTGCTGAACGCATTGGATGCCGGCGGCCCTGATCCGGTGCGCGTGGTGCTGGGGCAGGACGGCGACCGGGTGTGGATCGACGTGGTCGACACCGGCGCCGGCATGACCCAGCAGTTCGTCCGCGACGATCTGTTCCGCCCCTTCGTCTCGTCCAAGCCGACCGGCTTCGGCATCGGCGCGTTCGAGGCGCGGCAGCTGGCCCACGCCATGGGCGGCACGATCGAGGTGGAGAGCCATCCGGGGCGCGGCTCGCGCTTCCGCGTCACGCTGGCGGCGGCGACGCCCACATTGGAGCAGGCGGCATGACGACACGCAAATGCCTGTTGATCGTCGAGGACGATGCCGGGCTGCAACGCCAGTTGCGCTGGGCCTATGAGGGCTATGACATCGTCGTCGCCGGCGACCGCGAGGCGGCGATCGCCGCCGTCCGCGCCGAGGAACCGCAGGTCGTCACCCTCGACCTCGGCCTGCCGCCCGATCCCGACGGGGTGAGCGAAGGCTTCGCGACGATGGAAGCCATCCTCGCCATGAAGCCCGATACCAAGGTCGTGGTGGCGAGCGGCCATGGCGACCGGTCGAGCGCGCTGCGCGCCATCGATCTGGGCGCATGGGATTTCTATGCCAAGCCGATCGACATCGACGCGCTGGGCCTGATCGTCGCGCGCGCCTTCCACGTCCATGCGCTGGAGGCAGAGAACCGCCGTCTCGCCGACCGGATCGAGGGGCAGGCGGTGCTGGGCGGCATGATCACCGCCGCGCCCGAAATGCTGAAGGTCACCCGCACCATCGAACGCGTCGCCCCGGCCGACGTCTCGGTGATGCTGCTCGGCGCATCGGGTACCGGCAAGGAACTGCTCGCGCGCGGCGTCCATGACGCATCGCGGCGCAAGCGCGGCAATTTCGTCGCGATCAACTGCGCCGCCATCCCCGAAACCCTGCTCGAAAGCGAGCTGTTCGGCCATGAAAAGGGCGCGTTCACCGGTGCGGTGAAGACCACCGAAGGCAAGATCGAACAGGCCGCGGGCGGCACGCTGTTCCTCGACGAGATCGGCGACGTGCCGCTGCCCTTGCAGGTGAAGCTGCTGCGCTTCCTCCAGGAACGGGTGATCGAACGCATCGGCGGGCGGAAAGCCATCCCGGTCGACACCCGCATCGTCTGCGCGACGCATCAGGACATCGACGCGATGGTCGCCGACGGCCGCTTCCGCGAGGACCTCTATTACCGCCTTGCCGAGATCGTCGTCCGCATCCCCTCGCTGTCCGAACGGCCCGGCGATCCCGCCTTGCTCGCCCGCCACTTCCTCGACCGCCACGCCGCGCAGATGGGGCTGGGGCCGAAGCGCTTCGCCCCCGATGCGCTGGCCGCGATCGAGGCATGGGGCTGGCCCGGCAATGTCCGCGAGCTGGAGAACCGGGTGAAGCGCGCCGCGATCATGGCCGATGGCAAGGCGGTGACCGCCGCCGATCTCGACCTCGCCAGTCCCGACATGGCGTCCGGCCCGATCAACCTGAAGGCGGTGCGGGAAGCAGCGGACCGCTCGGCGATCCGCTCGGCGCTGGCACAGGCGCAGGGCAATATCTCGGGCACCGCCCGCCTGCTCGGCATCAGCCGCCCGACCCTCTATGACCTGATGAAGAGCTATGACCTGCAACCCTGACCGATCGTTCCGCGCGCTGCTGGGCATGGGCGGGCTGGCGGTCGTCGCCGCCGCGCTGGCCTCGCTCGGCGGCGTGCTGCCGGCGCGTGCCGACGCCGATGCGCGGACCCGGGTCGCGCAGGCATTGGCGCAGTTCGAAGCCGGCCACTGGACCGTGGCTCGCGACCGTGCCCGTGCCGCGACCGAGGCCGATCCGGCATCGGGCTTTGCGCAGGCGGTGCTGGCCCGCACGCAACTGGCGCTGGGCGACGGGGCGGGGGCGCAGGCATCGCTCGACCGCGCGACCAAGGCCGGGTTCGCTGTCGCCCGCGCGCATCAGCTCTACGCCCATGCCCGCTTGCTGCAGGGCGATCCTGCCGGCGCGATTGCCGAGGCCGACCGCACCACCCCGCGCTATCGCGGCTATGCCACGACCATCCGCGCCCAGGCGCTGGCGGCCGGCGGCGATGTCCGCGCCGGGCTGTCGACGCTGGAAGACCGGGTCGCAGCAGCCCCGCGCGACGCATTTGCGTGGGTCGCGCTCGGCCGGATGCAGCAGGATGCGGGCGACATGGTCGGCGCGATCAACGCCAGTGCCGCCGCCGTCCGCGCCGACCCCGCCTCGCCCGACGCGCTGCGGCTCCGGGCACAGACGATGCGGACGCAATATGGCCTCGTCGCCGCGCTGCCATGGTTCGAATCGGCCTTGGCGCGCGACCCCTACGCCCATGACACGTTGATCGACTATGCCGCGACGCTCGGCGATGTTGGGCGCGCCCGCGACATGCTGGTGGCGGTACGCCGGGCGATGGCGGTGCGGCCGGGCAGTCCGCAGGGGCTGTACCTGCAATCGGTGCTCGCGGCGCGCGCCGGCGACCTCGCGACCGCGCGCAGCGTGCTGGACAAGGCGGGGCGGGGGCTGGCGGGCATGCCCGGCGCGCTGCTGCTCAGCGGCTCGATCGGCCTCGCCGCCGGCGAAGAGGCACAGGCGGCTATCCCCTTACGCGAACTCGTCGCACGGCAACCGACTAACATCACCGCGCGCAAGCTGCTGGCGCTGGCGCTGCTGCAAACCGATTCGGCGCGCGAGGCGTTCGACACCATCCTGCCGGTCGCCTCGCGCAGCGATGCCGACAGCTACACACTGCTGCTCGCCGCCCGCGCGCTGGAGCGGATCGGCGACCGCGCCAATGCCGCGCCGCTGTTCGACCGTGCCGCCGCCCTGACCCGCGGCCGCTCGGGTGCCTTTGCCACCGGCGAGAATCTCGCGACGCTCGCCAACGACGCGGCCGCCGCGCCGGGCAATCCGGCGGCGGCGCTGCCCTATGTCCGCGCGCTGTCGGCAAGCGGCGATGCGGCCGGCGCCCTGTCGGCGGCGCAGGCGCTGGCCGATGCCAATTCCGGCTCGCCCGCCGCACAACTGGTGCTGGGCGATGCGCTGGCCGGGGCGGGGCGGATGGGAGAGGCGGCGACCGCCTATGCCCGTGCCGCCGCCACTCGCTTCGACGAAGCCACGATGCTGCGGCTGGTCGATGCCCGCGACCGCGCCGGGCAGCGCGATCAGGCGAGCGCCACCCTGTCGCTGTTCCTGACCCAGAACCCCGGCAATGTCGTCGCGCTCCGCCTGCTGGGCGAATGGCAGGTCGCGGCGGGTGAGCATGACGCGGCGATCGAGACGCTCGAGCGCTTGCGCGAACGCATCGGCGATCGCGACGCGGCGGTGCTGGCGCTGCTCGCCTTCGCCTATGCCGGCGCGGGCGAGCCGGAGGCGGCACAGGGCTATGCCAGCGCGGCCTATGCGCTCGCTCCGTCCAACCCGATGACGGCCGATGCGCTCGGCTGGGCGCTCTATGCCGGTGACAATGTGGGGGCAGCGGTGCCGCTGGCGGTCAAGGCGGTGCGGCTGTCGCCCGGCGATGCCACGATCCGCTGGCACATGGCCCAGATCGCCGACGCCGCCGGCAACCGCCCGGTCGCCATCGCCAATGCGCAGGCGGCACTGGCCGACGCCCGCTTCGCCGACCGCGCAGCGGCACAAACGCTGATCGCCGGGAGCTGAGATCACCAAACCCGTCACCCCGGACTTGATCCGGGGTCCCGCTTCTTCTTCTGCGTTCGATCAAAGGCGGGACGTCGGCGCAAGGCCGGGATGACGTGCCCTGGGCCTTTGCGCTAGGGCCGCCCCATGACCGACCCGCTGCTCCGCATCGCCGAGGCGCTCGAACGCCTGTCGCCTCCGCCGCCACCCGCCGCCGATCCGCTGGGCCATCCCGCCTATGGCTGGGACGGCATGGTGCTGCGTGCGGCACGCAGCTTCCGCCCGCTTCCGCTCGACCGGCTGGTCGGCATCGACGCGCAGAAGACGGCGTTGACCGACAATCTCACCCGGCTGGCGGCCGGCGCGGCGGCGCATGACGTGCTGCTCTGGGGCGCACGCGGCACCGGCAAGTCGGCACTGGTCAAGGCCGCGGTCGGGCAGGTGCAGGCGACCGGCGGCGCACTGGCGCTGGTCGAGGCACCGGCCAACGCGCTGGCCGGACTGCCCCGCCTGTTCGCGCTGCTGGCCGCCGTGCCGCGCGCCTTTGCGGTATTCGTCGACGATCTCGGCTTCGACACCCCTGCCGATGGCCGCGCGCTGCGCTCGCTGCTGGAGGGTGGCACCGAGGGACGGCCCGGCAACGTCCGCCTGATCGTCACCGCCAACCGCCGCCACCTCGTACCCCGCGACCTCAAGGAACAGGACAGCGCCATCAACCCGCGCGACGGCATCGACGATGCGCTGGCACTCGCCGACCGCTTCGGCCTGTCCTTGGGCTTCCACGTCGTCGATCAGGACCATTATGTCGCGATCGTCGAACGCTATTGCGCCGCCTATAACCTGCCGTTCGATGCGCAGGAAGCGATCAACTGGGCGACAAAGCGCGGCAGCCGCTCGGGCCGGGTGGCGTGGCAATATGTGACCGACCTGGCCGGCCGGCACGGGAAAGCGGTGTAAAGGTCCTTCCCCGCACGGGGAGGAGCCTTACGCCTCGGCCATCTCGGCCAGCGCCAGCCAGCGTTCCTCGGCGGCATCCTTCTCCGCGCGTGCCTTGTCGATCTGCGCGGTGAGCGCGGCGAAGCGCTTCGGGTCCTTCGTGTACAGCGCCGGATCGGCCAGCAGCGCCTCGTCCCGCGCGATCGCCGCCTCCAGCTCCTCGATCCGGCCGGGCAGCAGGTCGAGGTCGCGCTGGTCCTTGTAGCTCATCTTGGTCGATTTGGGCTTCGCTACCGCCTCGACCGGCTTGGCGACCTTCGCCTTCGCCACCGTCCGCTCGCGCCGCTTCGCGACCCAGTCGGCATAGCCGCCCGGCACGACATCGACATGGCCCGAACCATCCAGCCCCAGCGTCACCGTCACCGTCCGGTCGAGAAAGTCGCGGTCGTGGCTGACGATCAGCACGGTCCCGGCATAATCGCCGATCACCTCCTGCAACAGATCGAGCGTCTCGAGGTCGAGGTCGTTGGTCGGTTCGTCCAGCACCAGCAGGTTCGACGGCCGCGCAAATTCCCGCGCCAGCAGCAGCCGCGACCGCTCGCCCCCCGACAGCGTGCCGATCCGCGCTTCGGCGATCGACGGATCGAACAGGAATTCCTTCAGATAGCCATGGACGTGCTTCTTGGAGCCATTGACCTCGATCCAGTCGCCACCGTCCGCCAGTACGTCGCGCACCCGCTTTTCCGGTGCCATCAGCTTGCGCTGCTGATCGATGACGATCCCGTCCAGCGTCTGCGCGCGCATGATCTTGCCCGCGTCCGGGTCCAGATCGCCGGTCAGCAGCCGCAGCAGCGTCGTTTTGCCCGCACCATTGCCGCCGACGATGCCGATCCGGTCGCCGCGCCGCACCCGCAGCGAAAAGTCCTTGAGGACCGTCCGGTCGCCGAACGCCTTGGTCACATGCTCGGCGTCGATCACGACCTTGGTCTTGGTATCGTCGGCTTCGACCTGGATCTTGGCCGTGCCCTGCGGCCCCTGCATCGCCGCGCGCTGGGCGCGCAGTTCATGCAGCTTTTCCAGCCGCCCCATGTTGCGCTTGCGTCGCGCGGTGACGCCACGGTGGAGCCAATGCTCCTCGATCTTGAGCTTCGCGTCGAGCCGTTGCGCGGCGCGCTCCTCTTCGGCGGCGGCCTGTTCCATCCATGCCTCGAACCCGCCGAACCCGATCTCCGCCCGACGGATACCACCGCGGTCGAGCCACAAGGTCGACTTGGTCAGCCGCGTCAGGAAGGTCCGGTCGTGGCTGATGACGATGAACGCGCCATTATAGCGGTTCAGCCATTCCTCGAGCCATTCGATTGCCGACAGGTCGAGATGGTTGGTCGGTTCGTCGAGCAGCAGCACGTCGGGATTCTCGGCCAGCGCGCGGGCGATCGCTGCCCGCCGCCGCTCGCCTCCGGAAGCGGTGGCGGCTTCGCGGTTCAGGTCGATGCCCAGCTGGTCGGCGATCGCATCGACCTCATGCTCGGCCGGCGCCCGCGGCCCCCTGAGCGCAAAGTCGCGCAAGGTCGCGTAGCCATCGACCTTCGGGTCCTGCTCCAGCAGCACGACATGGGTGCCCGGCACGATCGTCCGGCGCCCCTCGTCGGCATCGATTCCCCCCGCGATCAGCTTCAGCAGCGTCGTCTTGCCCGCCCCGTTGCGCCCGATCAGCGCCAGCCGGTCGCGTGTGCCGACATGGATGTCGAGCCCGCGAAACAGCCAGCCATTGCCCTGGATCAATCCAAGGCCCTCATAGGACAATATCGGTGCAGCCATGTGTGGCAGGTAAGCCGCACTCGCGAACGAAGCAAGTTACGCCAGCCTGTCTGCCCTATTCACGGGCTGTTCAACGCGTTGCCCCTATGCCACGCCTCATGTCGATGGTCGTTCGGTTCCTTGTGCTGGGATTGCTGGCGGTGTCGGGAAATGCGCAGGCATTGCCCGACCAGGTGCTGCGCGATCACCAGGCCGCGCGCACCGCGCGGGCGGAGGGCCGCATCCTGCCGATGCGCGAGATCGAACGCCGCGTCCTGCCACAGATGCGCGGTGCCCAGTATCTCGGCTTCGACTATGATCCCGATCGCGGGATTTACACGCTCAAATTCCTGCGCGATGGGGCGGTGATCTGGGTCGATGTCGATGCCCGGACCGGTCAGGTTACCGGCCGCAGCCGTTAAGCAACTAGGGGAGAACAGCCGATGCGCGTCCTGATCGTCGAGGACGAACCCAATCTCGGCCGCCAGCTGCGCGCCACGCTGGAGGGTGCGGGCTATGCCGTCGACCTCGCCACCGATGGCGAGGAGGGGCATTTCCTCGGGTCCACTGAAACCTATGACGCGATCATCCTCGACCTGGGCCTGCCCGAGTTCGACGGGCTGACCGTGCTCGATCGCTGGCGCAAGGAAGGGCGCACCGCCCCCGTGCTGGTGCTGACCGCGCGCGACAGCTGGTCGGACAAGGTCGCCGGGCTGGATGCGGGCGCCGACGATTATGTCGCCAAGCCGTTCCAGACCGAGGAACTGATCGCCCGCCTGCGCGCGCTGATCCGCCGCGCCTCGGGCAATGCCTCGGCCGAACTGACCGCCGGCGACATCCGCCTCGACACCCGCTCGGGCAAGGTGACCAAGGCCGGCGAACCGGTGAAGCTGACCGCCCAGGAATACAAGCTCCTGTCGTACCTGCTCCACCACAAGGGCAAGGTGGTCAGCCGCACCGAGCTGATCGAGCATATCTACGACCAGGATTTCGACCGCGATTCGAACACGATCGAGGTGTTCGTGACGCGCATCCGCAAGAAGCTGGGCGCCGACGTCATCACGACGATCCGGGGTCTGGGCTACAGCCTCGACGAACCGGGCGCGCCGAAGCCGGCGGGCGCGGAGGACTGAAGCGAGCGTCATGACGAGCGGCACCGATCCTGCCCCGCGCACCTATGTCCGGGTGACGGGATCGCTGTCGCGGCGGATGATCCTCGTCGCGGCGCTGTGGATCATGCTGCTGCTGGCCGGTGGCGGCTTCGCGCTCGACCGGGTGCTGGTGTCGGCGGTGACCCGCAACACCGATGACGGGCTCGAATATCTGCTCAATTCGCTGATCGTGTCGGCGGAGATCGATTCGACGGGCGAGGTGACGTTCAACCGGCAGCTGTCGGATCAGCGCTTCCTCGAACCCTATTCCGGCCTCTACTGGCAGGTGAGCGGGCCGGGGCACGAGACTTGGCCGTCGCGCTCGCTGTGGGACCGCAAACTGCCGGTCGATGGCAAGCGCTATACCGACGTCCATGTCTATGACGCGCGGCCGTTCCCCGACCAGAAATTGCGCATCGTCGAACGCGACCTGACGCTGCCCGGATCGCCGACCGTCTGGCGGTTTCAGGTGGCCGAATCGCGCGACGTGCTCGACGGGTTGATCGCGGCTTTGCGCAAGACGCTGGTGCGCTCGTTCGCGCTGCTGGGGCTGGGGCTGATCGTCATGGCGACGCTCCAGACCTGGTACGGCCTGCTGCCCTTGCGCGCCGTTCGCGATGCGATCGCCCGGTTGCGCGCAGGCCAATCGGCGCGGGTCGAAGGGGCGATGCCGGCCGAGGTCGCACCCTTGGTCGAGGAACTGAACGCGCTGGTCGAACATAACGACAAGCAGGCGGAGGAGGCGCGGCGCCATGCCGGCAACCTTGCCCATGCGCTGAAAACCCCGCTGACCGTCATCATGAATGCCTCCGCCGCGGGACAGGACGACCTTGCCGACACGGTGATCCGCGAAGCGCGGACGATGCGCCGGCAGGTCGACCACCACCTCGCCCGCGCCCGCGCGGTCGGGCGGCGCGGATCGGCACACAGCCGGGCGGACGTATGGGCCTCGGTCGAGGCGGTCGAACGCGCCGTCGCCCGGCTCTATCCCAATGTCCGCATCGACGTGGACGGGCAGAAGGACCTGATCGCCCGGATCGAGCGGCAGGACCTCGACGAAATCCTCGGCAACCTGGTCGAGAATGCCGCCAAATATGGCGGCGGCAGCGTCTTCGTCACCGCGCGTGCCGATGCGGGCTTCGTCGAACTGCTGGTCGAGGACGACGGTCGCGGCATTCCGGAGGCGGACCGGCTGCGCATTTTCGATCGCGGCGTGCGGCTCGATTCGGGCAAACCCGGCACCGGTCTCGGCCTCGCCATCGTGCGCGACGTGGCGGAGATTTACGAGGGTACAGCGTCGCTCGAGGAGAGCGAGGATCTGGGCGGGTTGCTGGTGCGGCTGAGGTTGCCGTCGGCGTAACCCCCGTCTCCCTCCGTTCGGTTCGAGCAGCTTCGAGCTTGTCGAGAAGCGCCCGTCGAGAACCATGCGTTTGGGGCAACCCCTTCTCGACTACGGTTCTCGACAGGCTCGAACCTGCGCTCGAAGCAAACGGGGGACGGGGGACGGGGGACGGGGGACGGAGCCTACAACCCCCGCATCGCTGCCGCCGCGATCGACGCACTCCGCTTGCGCGCCGCCGGATCGAACATCGCGCCGGTCACGATTACCTCGTCCACCTGCGTCCGCTCGATGAACTTCGCCAGTCCCGCCCGCACCGTGTCCGGTCCGCCGATCGCCGAGCATTCAAGCACATGGTCGAGGATCGCATTGCCCTGCGCCCCGATCTGCGAGCGGTAGTTCGCGACGGGCGGGGGCAGTTCGATCGGCTGGCCGGTACGGATCGCGACGAACATCTGTTCGGTCGAGCTGGCGAGCAGCCGGGCCTCTTCGTCGGTATCCGCTGCCAGCACGTTGAACGCGGCGGCGGCATAGGGTTTGTCGAGCACCGAAGAGGGACGAAAGTTACGCCGATACGCCTCCAGCGCCTGGTCGAGCGCGGCGGGGGCGAAGTGCGAGGCAAAGGCGTAGGGGAGGCCGAGCATGGCCGCGAGTTGCGCGCCGAACAGCGACGACCCCAATATCCACAGGTCGATGTTGGCACCGGCGCCCGGCACCGCGCGGATGCCGGTGCGGCCGTCGTCCGCGAAATAGCTCTGCAATTCGACGACGTCCTGCGGGAAGGCGTTGGGGTCGCTGTCCAGCGTGCGGCGCAGCGCCCGCGCAACCATCTGGTCCGATCCCGGCGCACGGCCCAGCCCCAGGTCGATCCGCCCCGGATAGAGCGCGTCGAGCGTCCCGAACTGTTCGGCGATGGTCAGCGGCGCATGGTTGGGCAGCATGATGCCACCCGCACCGACGCGGATCGCCTTCGTCGCGGCGGCGACATGGCCGATCACCACCGCCGTCGCCGCGCTGGCAATTCCCGGCATGCCGTGATGTTCGGCCACCCAGTAGCGGTGAAATCCCTCCGCCTCGGCATGGGCGGCAAGGTCGGCGGCGGCGGCGAGCGCTTCGCCTGGGGTGCCCCCCTGACGGACGGGGACGAGGTCGAGCATCGAATAGCGGGTCATTCGAGAGAGATGGGGAGCAGGTTGCGAATTGCCACCAATCCCACATTGGCCGCGCCCAAGCCGGGCTTACAGCAGCAGCTCGCCGCGCATCACCGTCACGCACTGTCCGCCCAGCACCGCGCGATCCCCGTCCAGCGTGCAGGTCAGATGCCCGCCGCGTGCGCTCGCCTGAAACGCGGTGAAGCGGTCGCGGCCCAGACGCTCTGCCCAGAACGGGGTGAGCGCGGCATGCGCCGATCCGGTCACCGGGTCTTCGTCCACGCCCCAGGCGGGCACGAAGACGCGGCTGACGACATCGGCGATATCGCCCGGCGCAGTGACGATCGCCATGACGTGACAGGCCGACAGCGCCGCCATGTCGGGCGTGCAGGCGTGCACCGTCGCCGCATCCTTCACCAGGATGATGCTGGTTTCCTGCGCGCCCGACACGCTCGCGAACACCTCGCCCTCGACGCCCAGCGCCGCCAGCAACGCCACATCGGGGGCAGGCGCAACCCGCGTCACCGGCAGGTCGAGCGTATAGCCATCGCCCTCCCGCCGAACGATCAGCACCCCCGCCTTGCGTGTCGCGAACCGCACCGCGTCGCGCGTCCCCATCAGCACATGGCCGCTGGCGAGCGTGGCATGGCCGCACATCGCGATCTCGACGGTCGGCGTGAACCAGCGCAGTTCGTACTCCGCCTCGCCGTCGCTTGCCGGCACGACGAAGGCGGTTTCGGACAGGTTATGCTCCAGCGCGATCGACTGGAGCAGCGCATCGTCGGGCCATGCGTCGAGCGGCATCACCGCCGCCGGATTGCCCGCGAAGGGCCTGTCGGCAAAGGCGTCGACCACGGTGAAGGGCATCGCCATCAATAGCTTCCCACGCGCTTGCCGAACCAGTGCGGCGTCACGTCCGCCTCGACCAGCGGATTGTCGGTGTCGACATGGCCTTCGGGGTCAAGATGGATCAGCACCTCGACCTTGGGGAATGCCTGGCGCAGCGCGCGTTCGACCCCTTCGACCACGTCATGCGCATCGGCGACGGTCATGTCCCGGGCGACCTCCATGTGGAACTGCGCGAAATCGTGGCTGCCCGACCGGCGGGTGCGGAAGTCGTGGATGCCGCGCAGCCCCTCCTGCCGGGCGGCGACGTCGAGGAAGGCGCGGCGCTCCTCCTCCGGCCATTCCTTGTCCATCAGCTGGTCGATCGCCTGGCTCGACGCCTGGAACGCGCCCCAGCCCAGCCATAGCGCGATCAGGATGCCCATCACCGGATCGGCGCCGCGAATCCCGAAAATCTGGTCGAGCACCATCGCGACGATGACCGCGAGGTTGAGCAGCAGGTCGCTCTGATAATGGACATTGTCGGCACGGATCGCGACCGATCCGGTGCGGTTGATGATCGACTTCTGATACGCCAGCAGTGCGAAGGTGGCGATCATCGCGATCACCGACACGCCGATGCCGAACTCCACGTCCTGCGTCTCGCCCGGCGCGCCGAACGCGGCGATGGCGCGCCACGCGATACCCGCCGCCGATGCGGTGATGAGCATGACCTGGAACAGCGCGGCCAGCGCCTCCGCCTTGCCATGGCCGAAGCGATGGTCGTGATCGGCGGGCGTCGCGGCGAGGCGCACGCCGTACAGGGTCACGAGGCTGGCGAGCAGGTCGAGCGCGGTATCGGCAAGGCTGCCGAGCATCGCCACCGACCCGGTATGCCATGCGGCAAAGCCCTTCAGCCCCAGCAGGAACAGCGCCATCGTCACCGACGCGATGGCGGCGCGGGTGGCGAGTGGGATCACCCGCTTGCGTTCGGTCTCGGTCACGGGAACAACAGTCCTTGGCTCCAGCCGTCGTCGGTCGCGGTAAAGACCCGGCGTTCGTGCAGCCGGTGCGCGCGGTCCTGCCAGAACTCGATCGTCCGCGGGGTAACCCGGTATCCGCCCCAGAAGGGCGGGCGCGGCACGTCCTGCCCGTCGAATCGCGCCTGTACCTCGGCGAAGCGTGCTTCGAACGTGTCGCGGCTGTCGAGGGGGCGCGACTGTTCGGAGGCCCATGCCCCCAGCTGCGAATCGCGCCCGCGCGAGGCGAAATAGGCGTCGGATTCGGCGTCGGAGGCGAGCGTCACCGGCCCCTCGATCCGGATCTGCCGGCGCAGCGACTTCCAGTGGAACAGCAGCGCCGCGTTGGGATTGGCGGCCAGATCGCCGGCCTTGCGCCCTTCGCGATTGGTATAGAACACGAATCCGTCGCGGCCATGCCCTTTCAGCAGCACCATCCGCACCGACGGCCTCCCCGCGGCATCGGCGGTGGCGAGCGCCATGGCATTGGGGTCGTTCGGCTCGCTGGTCTGCGCCTCGGCGAACCACTCGTCGAACAGGGCAAAGGGATCGGTCATGGCCCGCCCATACGCCCTTTCGCAGGCGATTTCACCCCGGCCCGATGGGCAGCGCCGCGGAACGACTCTTTCCCCTGCGAATTGAATCGGTTGAGCAACGATTTCGGGACAACCGGCATGACGGCACGCGCATATTGGCAGGGGCAGATTCGCCTCGCCCTCGTATCGATCCCGGTCGAAATCTACAGCGCCACCAAATCGGGGGCGAGCATCAGCTTTCGCCAGATTCACGAACCCAGCGGCAAGCCGATCCATTACGAGAAATCGGTGACCGGCATCGGCCCGGTCGACCCGGACGAGATCATGAAGGGATACCAGCTCGAAAAGGGCGAATATGTCCTGCTCGACCAGGACGAGATCGACGCGGTCAAGCTGGAGTCGAAGAAGACGCTGGAGCTGACCCAGTTCGTCGACGCGCATGAGATCGACGTGATCTATTACGAGAAACCCTATTTCGTGGTGCCCGCCGACGACCTTGCCGAGGAAGCGTTCGTCGTGCTGCGCGAGGCGTTGAAGCGCACGAAGAAGGTCGGGCTGGGCCAGCTGGCGCTGCGCGGCCGGGAATATGTCGTCAGCCTGAAGCCGTGCGGGCGCGGGCTGGTGCTGGAGACGCTCCGCTATGCCGACGAGGTCAATCGCGCCCAGTCCTATTTCCGCGACATTCCCGATGCCAGGCCCGATGCCGATCTGCTCGACCTGGCCGAGACGCTGATCGCCAAGAAGACCGCCGCGTTCGACCCGCAGGAGTTTCACGACCGCTATGTCGATGCGTTGAAGGACCTGATCGAGCGCAAGGCCAAGGCGAAGGGGCGTAAGATCGTCGATACCGACCCCAACGAAGATCGACCGAGCGGCGGCAATGTCGTCGACCTGATGGCGGCGCTCAAGAAATCGCTCGAGAAGCCGGCGGCCAAGGCACCGGCGAAGAAGACCACGCCGAAGAAGCGCGCACCGGCGAAGAAGGCCGCCACGACGCGCAAGCGGGCCTGACATGGCGCGCAAGTCCGATCCGCTGGCCACCTATAACGCCAAGCGCGATTTCGCGCGCACCGCCGAGCCAGCGGGGACGCTGGCCAAGGGGCAAGGCAACCGCTTCGTCGTGCAGAAGCATGACGCCACACGGCTACACTATGATTTCCGGCTGGAGGTGGACGGGGTGCTCAAAAGCTGGGCGGTGACGCGCGGACCCAGTCTCGACCCCGATCAGAAGCGGCTGGCGGTACGCACCGAGGATCATCCGCTCGATTATGCCGGGTTCGAAGGGGTGATCCCGGCGGGCGAATATGGCGGCGGCACGGTGATGTTGTGGGACGAGGGCACCTGGTCGCCGGTCGCGGGCAAATCGGCGACGGATTTGAAGAAGGGGCATCTCCATTTCGTGCTGGCGGGCACGCGGATGCGCGGCGAATGGCTGCTGGTCCGGCTCAAGCCCCGTGGCAAGGAGAAGCGCGAGAACTGGCTGTTGCGCAAGGTCGCCGATGGGGAAGCGGGCGGCACCGACACGCTGACTGCAACGATGCTGACCAGCGTGACCACCGGGCGGACGATGGAGGAGATTGCCGAGAGCAAGCCCGCCCCGCGCAAGGTGGCGGCCGAAGCGAAGCGCCCGGCGTTCGTCGAACCGCAGCTTGCGACGTTGGTCGATGCGGTGCCGACGGGCGGCGAATGGCTGCACGAGGTGAAATATGACGGTTATCGCATCCTGATCGCGACCGGTGGCACCGGTCCCAGACTCTACACCCGCACCGGGCTGGACTGGACGGCGAAGTTTCCCGGCATTGCCGAGGCGGCGGCAAGCCTGCCGCCGGGCCTGTTGCTCGATGGCGAGGTGGTCGCGCTGAAAGACGGCAAGCCCGATTTCTCGACCTTGCAGGCGGCGATCAAGGACGGTGGGGAAATGCGCTGCTTCGCCTTCGACCTGCTGCGCGATGCCGATGGCGACCGACGCGACGAGGCGCTGGTGCGGCGCAAGGAGCGGTTGCAGCGGGTGCTGGCCGGGGCCGATCCGCGCATCGCCTATTCCGACCATGTCACCGGGTCGGGCGAGAAGCTGTTCGCGGCGATGTGTGCGGAGGGGTTCGAGGGGATCGTGTCGAAGCGCGCCGATGCCCCCTATCGCGGCACCCGCTCGCGCAGCTGGCTGAAGGTCAAATGCACCCATCGGCAGGAATTCGTCATCCTCGGCTGGCTGCCGAGCGAGGCGAAGGGGCGGCCGTTCAAGTCGTTGTTGCTGGGTGTGCAGGAGGAAGGCGGCCTGCGCTATGCCGGCAAGGTCGGCACCGGATTCGACGCGGCGAACATGGCGGAGGTGGCGGCGGCACTGGCCCCGCTGGCGCGCAAGACGCCACCAGTCGAGCTGCCCGCCGTGCAACGCCGGGGTGCGCGCTGGGTCACGCCGAAGCTGGTGGCGGAGATCGCCTTTGCCGAATTCACCGCCGACGGGCTGGTGCGCCATGCGAGCTTCATTGCCTTGCGGGGGGACAAGGCGGCCAAGGACGTGGTGCGCGAAACGCCGGTCGCCGCCGATGCCGCGCCGGCGGTGCGCATCAGCCATCCCGAGCGGGTGATCTTTCCCGGCGACCGGCTGACCAAGGGCGATCTGGCAGCCTATGTCGAGCGGGTCGCGCCGTTGCTGCTGCCCGCAGCCGCCGACCGGCCGCTCAGCCTGGTGCGCTGTCCGCAGGGGCGGGGCAAGGCGTGCTTCTTCCAGAAACACGACGCCGGCAGCTTCGGCGATGCGGTCCATGCGATCGATATTGCGGAGAAGGAGGGGAAGCGCGAACCGTATCTCTATGTCCGCGATGCCGCCGGGCTGCTGTCCTGCGTGCAGATGGGGACGATCGAATTCCATGGCTGGGGATCGGGCGTCGGCGATGTCGAGCGGCCCGACCGGATGGTGTTCGACCTCGATCCCGACGAGGGGCTGGACTTTGCCGATGTGAAGCGCGCGGCACATGATATCAGCCGGCATCTGGGCGATCTGGGGCTGGCGAGCTTCGCGATGCTGTCGGGCGGCAAGGGGGTCCATGTCGTCGTTCCCCTCACCCCGCAAGCCGAGTGGCCGACGGTCAAGGATTTCGCCGACCGCTTCTCCCGCGCGCTGGCGCAGGCCGAGCCGGACCGCTTCGTAGCGACGATGGCGAAGGCGAAGCGGAAAGGACGCATCTTCATCGACTGGCTGCGCAACCAGCGCGGCAGTACCGCCGTGCTACCCTATTCGGCCCGCGCAAGGACCGGCGCGCCGGTGGCGGCCCCGGTCGCGTGGCGCGAGCTGGACGACATCGACAGCGCAGGCCGCTGGACGATCCGCGACGCCGACGAACTGCTGAAGCGCGCCGACAGCCGACTGCTGACCGGCTGGGGCGTCGCGGATCAGGTGTTGCCGGACCGGTAAGCGCGCCACCGGCCACTACCGTATTCCCGGGCAGGCGGGAATCCAGGGTTGCTTCTTGCACCGGTTGCGTTCGGGGCTCCGGACCCCCGCCCGCGCGGGGGCACGCCTCGGCTATTGGCCGCTCCGCTCCGCCAACTTGCGCTCCCACGCCAGCGCGTCGCGCACGATCTGGTCGAGATCGGCATGCTGCGGCCGCCATGGCAGGGTGGCGAGGATCGTGCTGTTGTCGGCGACCAGCGCGTCGGGATCGCCGGCGCGGCGGCCTTCCAGCCGGCGGTCGATCGTCATGTTCGTCACCCGGTCGACCGCGTCGAGCACTTCGAGCACCGAATAACCGCGGCCATAGCCCGCGTTCATCGTGTGGCTCTTCGCCGGATCGGCCATCAGCAGGTCGAGTGCATGGACATGGGCATCGGCCAAGTCGGTGACGTGGATATAGTCGCGCACGCCGGTCCCGTCGGGGGTCGCGAAATCGGTGCCATAGACGCCCACATGGCCGCGCTTGCCGGTCGCCGCCTCGACCGCGACCTTGATGAGATGGGTCGCACCCGCCGTCGACTGGCCGCTGCGCCCCTGCGGATCGGCGCCCGCTACGTTGAAGTAACGCAGTGCCGCATAGTTGATCGGATGCGCGGCGGCGACGTCGGCCAGCATGATCTCGGTCATCAGCTTCGACATGCCGTACGGATTGATCGGCTGTTTCGGGCTGTCCTCGCGCACGGGCACGACTTCGGGTATGCCGTAGGTCGCGGCGGTCGAGGAGAAGATGAAGTGCTTCACCCCCTCGCCCACCGCGCTCTCGATCAGGCTGCGCGAGGCGGCGGTGTTGTTGCGATAATATTTTAGCGGGTTCTCGACCGACTCCGGCACCACCACCGATCCGGCGAAGTGCAGGATGGCATGGACGTCATGGTCGCGCATCGCCGCGCGCACCGCCACGTCGTCGCTGATATCGGCCACGACCAATGTCGCGCGCGGATCGACCGCCCAGTCGAAGCCCGTGACGAGGTTGTCGACCACCACCACCTCATGGCCCGCGTCGAGCAGCGCCAGCACCGCATGGCTGCCGATATAGCCCGCACCGCCCGTGACCAGAACCTTGCCCATTACCGTACCCCCGATTGCGTCGCCGTGATGCGCGCCTATCTCTGCGACCAAAGGAGATTACGCAATGGCTACCGAACAGGCGACCTTCGCCGGCGGATGTTTCTGGTGCACCGAGGCGGTGTTTCGCGACGTGATCGGCGTGGAGCAGGTCGAAAGCGGCTATATCGGCGGCACGGTTGAGCATCCGACCTACAAGCAGGTGTGCGGTGGCGACACCGGCCATGCCGAGGCTATCCGCATCACCTATGACCCGGCCGTCATCGGTTACGACGATCTGCTCGACATTTTCTTCGCGACGCATGATCCGACGCAGCTGAACCGGCAGGGCAACGACGTCGGCACCCAGTATCGCTCGGCGATCTTCCCCCATTCGCCGGAACAGGAAGCGGCGGCGCGTGCCGGGATCGAGCGCGCGGGCGAAGGGCGTGGCACGATCGTCACGACCATCGAACCGCTCGCCACCTGGTATCCGGCCGAGGATTATCATCAGGAATATTGGGACGGCGAAGGCCAGCGTAATCCCTATTGCCTGGCGGTGATCCCGCCCAAGCTGCAAAAGCTGCGCAAGAGTTTCGCCGCGCGGAGCAAGGCGGCCGAATCGGCTTGAACCGCCACTCGGTTATCATAAGTTTGCAAGGGCCGTGCCAAGACTGCGCGGCCCTTGTGTCGTTTCGGGTAAATTGCTATCCCGATCCCGGCCACAGGGGCGACGAGACATGGGGGCGACGATCGATACGACCGGATCGGACCGGCGGTTCGCCGCGATCCGCGACTATCGGCTGATCGAGGCGATTGGCGATGGCGGGCAGGACGACCTTGCCCGGCTTGCCGCCGAAATCTGCGAAGCGCCGGTGGCGCTGGTCACCCTGCTCGCGGCGGACCAGCAATGGTTCGTGGCGGCGGTCGGCACCGATCTGTGCGGCACGTCGCTGGGCGATGCGATCTGCACCCACGCGCTCGATGTCGAAGACATCCTCGTCATTCCCGACCTCTCGACCGATCCGCGTACCTGCAACAGCGGGATCGTGACAGGGGAACCGCATATCCGCTTCTATGCCGGCGTGCCGCTGCGCATTGCCGAAGGGGTTCCGGTCGGGACGCTGTGCGTGATCGATGTCGTCGCCCGTCCCCAAGGGTTGAGCAACACCCAGCGCGACATGCTGCTGCGGCTCGCGCGGCAGGCGGTAACCACGCTCGAACTGCGACGGCTGCTCGCCGAACGCGACGAAACCCTGCGCCGCATCGCCGAGACCGAGGCGGCGCTGAGCGGCAACGAGCAACGCTGGCAGCGACTGTTCGAAAATATCAGCGACGGCTTTGCATTGGGCGAGGCGATCCGCGACCCGGACGGGCAGGTGGTCGATTGGCAGTTCGTCGACGCCAATCCGGCGTGGTTCGCGCTGTCGGGCGTGGACCGCGAACGGATGCTGGCACTGACCGGACGGCGGCTCGATCCGGCTGCCCCCGCGCACTGGGCCGACGAATTGCACGGCATGCTGTCGGACGGCGTGCCGATCGGTTTCGTCCACCACATCCCCCATCTGCGCCGCTGGTTCCGCGGCCATTGTTTCCGCATCGAGGGCGACCGGTTCGGCGCGATCCTGCGCGACATCACCGCCGAACGCGCAGCGGATGGCCGCCAGTCCGCGCTGATCCAGCTCGGCGACCTGCTGCGCGACTGCCACGATGTCGCCGATGTCGCGCGGGCGGCGTCGGCGCTGATCGGGCAGGCGCTGGACGTCAGCTGTGCCGGGTTCGGCCGGATCGACGCCGGTCTGACGCAGGTGGAAATCGGTCCCGACTGGACCGTGACCGGCGGCGCGTCGCTAACGGGGCGACAGGCGCTCGACACCTTCGGTGAACTGGCGGGCGATATCGGACGGGGCGACGCGATAGTGGTCGCGGATGTCCAGCACGATCGTCGGACGGCGGGGCATGCCGATGCGCTGATCGCGCGCGGCATCGGCGCGTTCGTCATCGTACCGGTGCGCCGCGACGGACGAATCGTTTCCGCATTCCTCGTCTGCATGACCGGTCCGCGCCAATGGACCGGGGAGGAAATCGTGTTCCTGCGCAAGGTGGCCGACCGGGTCGAGGTCGGCATGGCGCAGGTCGAATCGGAAGCGCGGCAGAATCTGCTGATCCAAGAACTCGCTCACCGGCTGAAGAACACCCTGTCGATGGTGCAGGCGATCGCCTCGCAGACGCTGCGCGGGTCGGTCGACCGCGCGCCGCTCGACGCGTTCGAACGCCGGTTGCAGGCGCTGGGCGTGGCGCATGACGTGCTGGTCGAACGCAACTGGGTTGGTGCCGACATGGCGACGACCATCGGACAGGTAATGGCGGTGTTCGGCTGCGACGACCGCATTACGCTGACCGGTCCCGACGTGGCGCTCGGCGCCCGGGCGGCGCTGGCGCTGGCGTTGATGCTGCACGAACTGGGCACCAACGCGGTCAAATATGGCGCGCTGTCGACCGTCGAAGGGTCGGTGCTGCTCGACTGGCAGGTGGCCGACGATCAGCTGAGCATGACGTGGCGGGAATGCGGTGGCCCGTCGGTGCAGCAACCGGCCCGCCGGGGGTTCGGGTCGAAGCTGTTGCGGCTGGGCCTGGCGGGAACGGGGGACAGTGAAATCTGTTACGATCCGGCGGGCGTCCGCGTGTCGATGCGCGCCAATCTTGCCGATCTGGTCGGCGGCTGACCAACGAAAACGGGCCGCCCCGACAGGGACGGCCCGTATCCTGTACCGTTACGGCAGGTGCTTAGCGCACCGAACCGCGACGCACGAGGTTCACGATTGCCAGCAGCACGATCGCGCCGACCAGCGAATACAGGAAGCTCATCACGGTGATGCCGTTGTTGATGTTCGCACCGGTCACGAAACCGGCGATCACGGCACCGACGATGCCGACGACGACGTTCAGGATGATGCCCTGCTGCGCATCGGTCCGCATGATGATGCTGGCGAGCCAGCCGACGATGCCACCAACAACCAGCCAGATGATGATACCCATGTGACGTCCCTCCATTGCTGCCTGCAACCCGGCAATTTCGTACCGGGAGTACTGAGGGAAAGACTCACAAACGTCCGGCTTGTTCCGCCTCCGTTTTAACTGATAGGCTCAATATTTGCGCTGCTGCCGCTCATACAGGGACTTGTAGTGCTGGATCCGCGTCACGCGCAGGCCCGGCATCCCCGACCGGTCGACCGCGCGCTGCCAGCTGGCGAATTCCTCCGCCGACAGGTTGTAGCGCTGGCACACGTCGTCGACGCTCAGCAGGCCGCCATTGACCGCTGCGACCACTTCCGCCTTGCGTCGCACGACCCAGCGGGTCGTATCGGGCGGCGGCAGCGAATCGATCGTCAGCGGTTCGCCGAGCGGACCGATCACTTTTGCCGGACGGATTTTGTGGTTCTCAATCATACTGGACCTCGAGCCGGGGTCGCCCCCTCAAACCTTCTTGCGCGGTCATACGCGAACGCGGTTGAACATCGGCTAAAACGGCTAGGTAAACATCGTCTTCATCCGTTCGCATCGTGCCATCCCTTCGCGACGGGCCGGTGTTCCGGTACGACACATGCCCTCAGCAGGGCGGCAGTCCACCCGTTGAACGCCCCGTCCGCCGGATTGAGCAGGGACACCGGCGCGCGGTTCCATGCCAGTCGGGTCTGCAGTCGCGCCGTCGGCGTCGCCGCCTGCCGCCCGGTCGCAGCCGCCAGCAACACGGCCAGCTCCGTCGGCAGGGTGGTGACCGTGGAACCACGGTCGAAACGGGCGAAACTCAGATCCAAATGTTCTTCCAGCAACAGGACTTAGGGGATGGTGTTACCTCGACAACGTTGAAGGTCCGGTAAATGGCACCGCATTTTTGCAACCGACGCGCGAAGCGCCTATCTGGCGGGCCATGGACCTTGGTGAATTTCAACTGGATGCGCCCGTTTCGGCGCGCCGCATCGTCGTGGCGATGTCGGGCGGCGTGGACAGTTCGGTGGTCGCCGCACTCGCCCATGCGACCGGGGCGGAGACGATCGGCGTCACGCTGCAGCTCTACGATCATGGCGCGGCGGTAGGACGTGCCGGATCATGCTGCGCCGGGCGCGACATTCGCGATGCGCGTGTGGTGTGCGACAGGCTCGGCATCGCCCATTATGTCTTCGACCATGAAAGCAGCTTTCGCGAGACGGTGATCGACGATTTCGCCGATGCCTATCTGGCCGGGCGCACGCCGATCCCTTGCGTGAAGTGCAATATGGGGCCGAAATTCACCGACCTGTTCGCGCTGGCCCGCGACCTGGGTGCCGATTGCCTTGCGACCGGCCATTATATCCGGCGGGTGATGGGGCCGGCCGGGGCCGAATTGCACCGTGCGATCGATACGGCGCGCGACCAGAGCTATTTCCTGTTCGCGACGACGCAGGCCCAGCTCGACTTCCTGCGTTTCCCGCTGGGCGCGATGCCCAAGGCAAGGGTGCGCGAGATCGCCGCCGAACTGGGGCTGGGCGTCGCCGGAAAGCCCGACAGCCAGGACATCTGCTTCGTCCCCGATGGCGATTATGCCGGGCTGGTGCGCAAATTGCGGCCCGAGGCGAAGGACGGTGGCGAGATCGTCGATCTGGAAGGGCGGGTGCTGGGCCGCCATGGCGGACTGGTCGGCTATACCGTCGGGCAGCGGCGCGGCCTCGAGATCGGCGGGCTGGCCGAACCGCTCTATGTCGTACGCCTCGAACCCGCGACGAAGCGGCTGGTCGTCGGCCCGCGCAGCGCGCTGGCGGTCGGCGCGGCGCGGCTCTCCGACATCAACTGGATCGGCGGCGACCATGCCGGACCGCTGACCGCCAAGGTACGATCGATGGCCAAGCCGGTGCCGGCGCGGCTGGCGGGCGAACGGCTGGTGTTCGACGCGCCCGAATATGGCGTCGCGCCGGGACAGGCGGCGGTGCTCTATGCCGGTGACCGCGTGCTGGGCGGCGGCTGGATCGAAGGGACCGAGGCGGCCTGAAGGATCCTCCCCGCTTTGCGGGGAGGGGGACCGCCGCGAAGCGGTGGTGGAGGGGGCTGGCGGCATGCGGCGAGGTTGCCTTGCGCGGCCTACCCCCTCCACCATGCTGCGCATGGTCCCCCTCCCCATGATATGGGGAGGATCGGCTTGCCGCTTGCGCTTCGTCCCCTTACAGCCCCGACCCGATGCTGCCCGCGCTAGCCCATGTCCGCGACTGGATCTTCGATCTGGACAATACGCTCTATCCGGCGTCGTCCAATCTGTTCGCCGAGATCGAGGCGCGCATGGGGCACTATATCTGCGACCTGCTCGGCTGCGATGCGGAAGAAGCCCGTCGGGTACAGAAGCTGCATTTCCACAATCACGGCACCTCGCTGTCGGGGCTGATGGCCGAACAGGCGGTAGATCCGCACCATTTCCTCGATTTCGTCCACGATATCGACCTGTCGCCGCTGGTGCCCGATCCCGACCTGCCGCGCCTGTTGGCAGCGCTGCCGGGACGCAAGCTGGTCTTCACCAATGGCGACGCGGCCTATGCCGGCCGCGTCCTGGCGAAGCTCGGCCTGTCGGACAGTTTCGCCGGCATCCACGATATCCATGCCACCGCCTATCATCCCAAGCCGCATGTCAGCGCCTATGAAGGGCTGTGCGCGGCATGGGAGATCGACCCGACGACCGCCTTGTTCGCTGAGGACATGGCCCGCAATCTCGTACCGGCCAAGGCGGCGGGAATGACCACCGTGTGGGTCGACAACGGGTCCGAACAGGGGCCGGGGACGGCACGCGACCATATCGATTACATCACGCACGACATCGTCGCGTGGCTACGCTTCGTGGAGGAATCATGACCGACCTTGCCGCCCAGATCGACGCCGCCTGGGAAAACCGTGCCGAACTGACCGTCCATACCCAGGGCGAGGTCCGCGTCGCCGTCGACGCTGCGCTGGCGCTGCTCGATTCGGGTGAGGCGCGGGTGGCCGAACCGGTCGGGGACGGCTGGCAGGTTAACCAGTGGCTGAAAAAGGCGGTGCTGCTGTCGTTCCGCCTGAACGACAACCAGATCATGGACGGCCCGGGCGGCACCAACTGGTTCGACAAGGTGCCGGGCAAGTTCACCGGATGGGGCGAGCATCGCTTCCGCGACGCCGGGTTCCGTGCGGTGCCGGGCAGCATCGTGCGGCGCGGCGCCTTCATCGGCAAGGGCGCGATCCTGATGCCGAGCTTCGTCAATATCGGCGCCTATGTCGGCGAAGGCACGATGGTCGACACCTGGGCGACCGTGGGCAGCTGCGCGCAGATCGGCAAGAACGTCCACCTGTCGGGCGGTGCGGGCATCGGCGGTGTGCTGGAGCCGCTGCAGGCCGATCCGGTCATCATCGGCGACGGCGCCTTCATCGGCGCGCGGGCCGAGGTGGCGGAGGGTGTCCGCGTCGGTGAGGGTGCCGTGCTGTCGATGGGCGTCTATCTCGGCGCGTCCACCAAGATCATCGACCGGGCGACCGGCGAAGTGTTCCGGGGCGAAGTGCCGCCTTATGCGGTGGTCGTGCCCGGATCGATCGGTGGCGGCGACGGCAAGCCGGCGCTGTACTGCGCGGTAATCGTCAAGCGGGTCGATGCCCAGACCCGCTCGAAGACCAGCATCAACGACCTGCTGCGCGACTAATATATCCTCCTCGGCACGGGGAGGGGGACCAGCGAAGCTGGTGGAGGGGGGTGTCCTCGTCCACCACCGTTGCGTTTTGTGAGTACCCCCCTCCACCCCGCCCTCTGGGCGTGGTCCCCCTCCCCGTACTGGAGAGGAACTGGTAGGCCGACACCATGACCCGCCCCCGTTCCATGATCCGCAGCTTTCTCCATGGCGAAGCGTCGGGCGGTATCGTCCTGATGCTCGCCTCGGCGCTGGCACTGCTGCTTGCCAATCTGCCCGGCATCGACACCGCCTATTTCCACGCGCTGCATATCGTGACCGGGCCGGTGTTGAGCGACCGGCATGGGCCGATGACGCTGCATTTGTGGGTCAACGACGCGGCGATGGCGTTGTTCTTTCTGCTGGTCGGTTTAGAGATCAAGCGCGAGCTGGTCGACGGGCGGCTCGCCACGTGGGAGCAACGCCGCCTGCCGGTGATTGCGGCGATCGCCGGCATGGGCGTCCCGGCGATGTTGTACCTGCTGGTCGCGCGGTCGACGCCGGGTCTCGCGCAGGGTTGGGCGATCCCGGCAGCAACGGACATCGCCTTTGCTGTGGGCGTCATGGCGTTGCTGGGCAAGCGGGTACCGGCGGCGCTGAAGCTGTTCCTGACGACGCTCGCCATCGTCGACGATATGGGGGCGGTGGCGATCATCGCGCTCGGCTATACCAGCGATCTCGACCTGACGGCGCTGGGCGGTGCGGTGCTGGTGCTGGCGATGCTGGTCGCGCTCAACCGGGCGGGGGTGATGCGTCTGGCACCTTATCTGCTGCTGGCCGTACCCTTGTGGTACTTCGTGTTCCTGTCGGGCATCCACGCGACGGTTGCCGGGGTGCTGGCGGCGATGACGATCCCGGTCAAGCCGACGCCGGGCGCACCGGAGGCGATCGATTCGCCGCTGCACCGGCTGGAACATGCCATCCATCCCTGGGTCGCGTTCGGCGTGGTGCCGCTGTTCGGCTTCGTCAATGCCGGGGTCGCGGTGACCGGCGTGCCGCTGTCGATCCTGTGGGCGCCGCTGCCGCTGGCGGTCGCGGTCGGGCTGTTCGTTGGCAAGCAGGTCGGTGTGCTGGGCGCGATTTGGCTGGCGGTGCGCAGCGGGCTGTCGTGCCGGCCGGGCGATGCGAACTGGATGCAGCTCTGGGGCGTCGCCGCGCTGGCCGGGATCGGCTTCACCATGAGCCTGTTCATCGGCGGGCTGGCCTTTGCCGATGACGCGGCGGCCATCGATCAGGTGAAGATCGGGGTATTGGCCGGGTCGCTGCTGTCCGCGCTGCTCGGCGCGACGCTCCTCCGCCTCGCGCCGGTCAGGGGTAGGTAGCGTCGACCGGGCGCTGCCCGGCCATCGCCTTCGCCACCGCTTCGGCCTGACCCAGCACGCGCAACACGTTGCCTTGCGCCAGCGCCGCGAGGTCGGCATCGCTCCACCCGCGCCGCGCCAGTTCGGCGAACAGCAGCGGATAGCCGTCGACCCCGCCCATGCCTTCGGGACCAGTGCCGGAAATACCGTCATAGTCGCCGCCGATGCCGACCGACGCGCGACCGGCGCCCTTCGCGATATGTTCGACATGGTCGGCCATCGTTGCCGCCGTCACGCGCGGAGCGGGGTTGGCGGCTTCCCAAGCCTTTACCGCTGCCGGTGCCTGCGCACCATACAGGTTGCCCGGCAGCCCCTGTGCCTTGGCAAAGGCGCCGCGGCGATTGTCCCATGCGTTCCACTCCGCCGACAGGAAGGCGGGATAGGCATTGACCATCACCACCCCGCCCTTCGCGCCGATCGCCCGCAGCAGATCGTCGGGAATGTTGCGTGGCCGGTCGGCGAGCGCGCGGGCGTTGGAGTGCGACGCGATCACCGGTGCCTTCGATTCGGCCAGCGCCGCCGCCATCGTCGCATCGGACACGTGTGCGACGTCGATCAGCATCCCCAGCCGGTTCATCTCGTGCACCACCTGCCGACCGAACGGGGTCAGGCCGTTGGCCTGCGGCGTATCGGTCGACGCATCGGCCCAGCCGACGCTCTTGGTATGCGTCAGCGTCATGTAGCGCACGCCGAGATTGTAATATTGCCGCAGCACCGACAGCCGCCCGTCGATCTGGTGCCCGCCCTCCACGCCGATCAGCGAGGCGACGCGGCCGCTCCTGGCGATGCGCGCCATGTCCGCCGCATCGCGAGCCAGCGCCATCCGGGTCGGATTGGCGCCGATCATCCGGCGGACGATGTCGATCTGCTCGATCGTCGTCTCGACCGCCTGCGGACCTGTCGTCGTTGCCGGGATCCAGACCGACCAGAATTGCCCGCCGACATGTCCACGCTTCAGGCGGGCGAGGTCGGTCTGCAGCGGCGGATCGATCTTGCTCGTATCGCTGGTCAGGTCGACCGATTCGACCGCCGCGTGATGATGTTCGCGAATGCCCCACGGCAAGTCGTTATGCCCGTCGATGATCGGCGCGCGTTCCAGCACCCGTTCGGCCCGTGCGCGGTCCTGTGCGGAAGGGGCGGGGGCCTGTGCGGCGGCGAGGAGCAGGAGCGGCAGGATCATGGATCCCACGCTAATCCGTCGCGCGTAGGCCGGACAAGTGCTACGCATGGCATCGGCCATGCGCCGGGGATATGGGAGACGTGCCGATGTACGCCATGCTGTTGCTGCTGGGACAGGCCGCGACGCCCGCCGTCCCGCTGCCAGGCCCGCCCGAGCGAATCTCGATCCTGGTCGATCCCTGCGCGTCGCAGCGGCGCAATTCGCAGGACGACGAAATCCTGGTTTGCGGGGAGGGCGTGCGCGAGCCGCGTCTGCCGCTGCCATCGGAACGCGCGCCCCCCGACCGTCCGCTCGCATCCAATCCTTATGCCGATGGGCGGGGTGCGGAGCTGGCGGCCGACAGCCCATGTGCCACCCTGTCGCAGGGCTGCACCACCGGCGTCGATATTTTCGGTGGCGGCACCTTTGCCATTCGCGCGATCGGCAAGTTGATCGACCCGGGCAGCTGCTGTGAGGAACCGGACGAATACAAGGATGTCGGCAAGCTGGTCGGCGACATCGTGCGCGGGATCAAGGGCGGCCCGTCGAAGAAGGAGCGGGCGAAGCGCGTGGCGATCCCGCTCGATCCGGCGGTGCCGTTGCCGGTAGCGGCCGTAGCGGCGAAGTAGGGGGGCTCGAAGATCCTCCCCGTGCCGGGGAGGATCTTCGCCTCCGGGGGTGACGCGGGAGTGAATCCCGCGTCGTCGGTCGTCGCTATGGCGACGCCGGCCGTCGCCGCCTTGTGCGCTTGGGGCATTGCCCCTTGCGCACCGGTCAGCAGCTTGCGCTGCTTCGCTCAAAGCTTGGCGGTTAGCTCCGGCACCACGTTGAACAGGTCACCCACCAGCCCGACATCGGCAACCTGGAAGATCGGCGCGTCCTCGTCCTTGTTGATCGCGACGATGACCTTGCTGTCCTTCATGCCCGCCAGATGCTGGATCGCGCCGGAAATGCCGACCGCGATATAGACTTCCGGCGCGACGATCTTGCCGGTCTGACCGACCTGATAGTCGTTCGGCGCATAGCCGGCATCGACGGCCGCACGCGAAGCGCCGACGGCGGCGTTCAGCTTGTCGGCGAGCGGATCGATCAGCGCGTGGAACTGCTCTTCCGATCCGAGCGCACGACCCCCCGACACGATGATCTTGGCGCTGGTCAGCTCGGGGCGTTCCGATGCGGCGATCTCGGCGCCGACGAAGCTCGACACGCCCTTGTCGCCGGTCGAGGCGACCGCTTCGACCGTGGCCGATCCACCGGTCGCTGCCGCCTTGTCGAACGCGGTGCCGCGCACCGTCAGCACCAGCTTGGGATCGCTGGTCTTGACCGTCGCGATCGCGTTGCCGGCATAGATCGGGCGGGTGAAGCTGTCCGGCCCCTCGACCGAGAGGATCTCGCTGATCTGCATCACGTCGAGCAGCGCGGCGACGCGCGGCGCGATGTTCTTGCCGGTGGTGGTGGCCGGCGCCAGGAAGGCGTCATGGCTGCCCATCAACTCGACGACCAGCGGCGCGACGTTTTCGGCGAGGTTATGGGCATAGGCGGCATCGTCGGCGACCAGCACCTTGGTGACGCCCACAATCTGCGCGGCGGCCTGTGCCACGCCATCGACGCCCTGACCCGCGACGAGCAGTTCGACCTCGCCCAGCTTCGCAGCGGCGGTGACGGTGGCATAGGTTGCGTCCTTGACCGACTGCCCGTCATGTTCGACCCAAACCAGCGTCTTCATGCGACCACTCCCAGCGTCTTGAGCTTACCGACCAGTTCGTCGACATCGGCGACCTTCACGCCCGCCTGGCGCTTGGCCGGTTCCTCGACCTTCACGGTCGTCAGGCGCGGCGCGACGTCCACGCCCAGATCGGCGGCGGTCTTGGCCGCCAGCGGCTTCGACTTGGCCTTCATGATGTTGGGCAGCGACGCGTAGCGCGGTTCGTTGAGGCGCAGGTCGGTGGTGACGATCGCCGGCAGGGTGAGCGCGACCGTCTCCAGCCCGCCATCGACTTCGCGGGTCACGTTGACCTTGTCGCCCGCGACCTCGACCTTGCTGGCGAAAGTACCCTGCGGATAGCCGGTCAGCGCGGCCAGCATCTGGCCGGTCTGGTTGTTGTCGTCATCGATCGCTTGCTTGCCGAGGATGATTAGCTGCGGCGCTTCCTCGTCGATCACGGCTTTGAGCAGCTTGGCGACGCCCAGCGGCTCGACCTTGGTCTCGCTGGTGATGAGGATCGCGCGGTCGGCGCCCATCGCCAGCGCGGTGCGCAGCGTATCCTGCGCCTTCTGTTCGCCGATCGAAACGACGACGATCTCGGTCGCCACGCCCTTTTCCTTCAGGCGGATCGCTTCCTCGACCGCGATCTCGTCGAACGGGTTCATGCTCATCTTGACGTTGGCCAGGTCGACACCCGACCCGTCCGCCTTCACGCGGGGCTTCACATTGTAATCAAGCACACGCTTGACCGGCACCAGCACCTTCATGAGCACTCCCTCTCAAAACGTTTTACGCGGTGGCATCGCGCGTTTCTCTGGCGGTTTTGCGTGGGTTTCGCAAGTCCGGTATGGAAACGCAGCGACGCCGTAGCGGCAGGTGGCGACCCTAGCGCGAATCGCCCTGCCACCCCAACGAAAAAGGGCCCGGACGTTTCCGTCCGGACCCCTTGTCCGTCGCAGGCAAAGGGCGATCAGGCCGCCTTCTGCACTTCCGCGACGATCTTCTTGGCGGCATCGCCCAGGTCGTTGGCGGGGACGAT
The DNA here is from genome assembly GCF_028551275.1 of Sphingomonas hankookensis. Taxonomy (NCBI): domain Bacteria; kingdom Pseudomonadati; phylum Pseudomonadota; class Alphaproteobacteria; order Sphingomonadales; family Sphingomonadaceae; genus Sphingomonas; species Sphingomonas hankookensis. Next base: position 357,498 of record NZ_CP117025.1, on the reverse strand, counting down.
CGCGAGGCCCGAATTGGCGAGGATGTCCTTGCCGGCCTGCACGTTCGTGCCTTCGAGGCGGACGACCAGCGGCACCGACAGGTTCACTTCCTTCGCGGCGGCAACGATGCCTTCCGCGATGATGTCGCACTTCATGATCCCGCCGAAAATGTTGACGAGAATGCCCTTCACCGCCGGATCGGCGAGAATGATCTTGAACGCCGCGGTGACCTTCTCCTTGTTCGCGCCGCCGCCGACGTCGAGGAAGTTGGCCGGGAACATGCCGTTCAGCTTGATGATGTCCATCGTCGCCATGGCGAGGCCGGCGCCGTTGACCATGCATCCGATATCGCCGTCGAGCTTGATGTAGGCCAGGTCGTACTTCGACGCCTCCAGCTCCATCGCGTCTTCTTCGGTGGTGTCGCGCAGTTCCATCAGGTCCTTGTGACGGAACATGGCGTTGCCGTCGAAGCCGACCTTGGCGTCGAGCACGACCAGCTTGTTGTCGTCGGTGACGGCAAGCGGGTTGATCTCGATCTGCTCGGCATCGGTGCCGAGGAACGCGTCGTACAGCTTCGATGCGACGCTGGCGGCCTGCTTGGCGAGGTCGCCGGTCAGTTCGAGCGCGGCGGCGACGGCGCGGCCGTGGTGCGGCATGAAGCCGGTCGCGGTGTCGATGTCGATCGAGTGGATCTTTTCGGGCGTGTCATGCGCCACGGTTTCGATATCCATGCCGCCTTCGGTCGAGGCGACCATCGAGACGCGGCCGGTCGCGCGGTTGACGAGCAGCGCGAGGTAGAATTCCTTCGCGATGTCGACGCCGTCGGTCACGTACAGGCGGTTGACCTGCTTGCCGGCGTCACCGGTCTGGATGGTGACCAGCGTGTTGCCGAGCATGTCGGTGGCGTGGGCGCGGACTTCGTCGGCGGTCTTGGCGAGGCGGACGCCGCCCTTGGCATCCGGACCCAGTTCCTTGAACTTGCCCTTGCCGCGGCCGCCGGCATGGATCTGTGCCTTCACGACATAGAGCGGTCCGGGCAACTTCGAGGATGCTTCGACCGCTTCCTCGACGCTCATCGCCGAGAAGCCGGCGGGGACGGGCACGCCGAACTTCGCGAGCAGTTCCTTGGCCTGATATTCGTGAATGTTCATGGATTCGCCTTCCGCCTCTCGGGTGGGTGCCTGATAGTTGGCAAAGTTGCCGCGCTAAAGCACATGCGGGAGGTCGAATCCAGCCCAAATCGACCTTAATGCGATTGCGTCGCAGATGCTTTACGAGAGAGCGGTCGCGCAGAGCGCCGCCATGCCCGCCGACAGAGAGCGCGACAGGCCGGCGGATTGCAGGCCGCTGCGCAACCGCGCCTCGGGCACTGCGCAGCCCGTGAGGCCGGCGAGGACCAACAGGGCGGTAAGGCGTCGCAATGTCATGGCCGAGCCGCTATATGCCCGCGATGCACTGGGCAATCGGCATCCTGATCTTCCTCGCCACCGTGATCTTCATGGAAGGCTTCGCCTATGTCGCGCATCGCTGGCTGATGCACGGGCCGGGCTGGTTCCTGCACGCCAGCCACCACCGCCCGCGCCATGGCAACTGGGAGTGGAACGACCTGTACGCCGCGATCTTTGCGGTGCCGTCGATCGTGCTGCTGCTGGGCGGGGTGCAATGGGGGTGGTGGCCGGGGACGATCTGGATCGGCGCGGGCATCGCCGCCTATGGCGCGATCTATTTCGGCTTCCACGACATCATCGTCCATCGCCGGTTGCAGCACCGCTATCTGCCGAAATCCAGCTATATGAAGCGGATCATTTCCGCGCACCGGCTGCACCATGCGGTCGAGACGAAGGACGGCACGGTCAGCTTCGGCTTCCTGTGGGCGCCCAGGCCCGAGGAGCTGAAGGCCGAACTGAAGCGGCGCGGCAATGCCGGGGTGCGCGCGGCGACCGCGACGACCCGCGACCGCGTCGAGCATCCATGACCGCCGGCGGATGGCAGGCGCGGGCGCTGTCGTGGCTGCTCGCGATCTTCGCCACGCTGGCGATGGTCGGCGCGGTGGCGACGATGTCGACCAATGGCGGACCGACACGATCGGGCGCCGAAGTTGACAGCGACGCCACCCGGCAGGTCGATCCGCGCACCGGCGCGCCAGTGCCGCCGCCCGCGCCCTTCACCACCGGCGCGCCGCGCGTCGAGACGCCGCAGAGCATCGCCGTCGCCGCGCAGGCCGCCGCGACGCGCAAGGTCGCCGACTGGCTGGCGGTGCTGACCTATGCCGTGCTGGCGCTGGTCGCGGTGCTGGCGGTCGGGGTGCTGGCGCTGTTCCGTATCGCACAGGTGCTGTCCGAGCGGCGCGATTAGCCGGTGATCGTCGACCCGTTCTTCTATGTCGTCGCCGTCATCGCGGTGGCGATGCAGGGGCTGGCCAAGGGCGGGTTCGCCGGCATGGGCGCGCTGTCGATGCCGCTGCTGGCACTGGCGATCGATCCGGTCCGCGCCGCCGCGATCCTGTTGCCGATCCTGATCGTGCAGGACGTGGTGGGGGTATGGGCGTTCCGGCGGACCTTCGACGGGCGGGTGCTGGCATGGATGCTGCCGGGCGCGGTGATCGGCATCGCCCTCGGCTATGGCTTTGCGGCGTTGGTGTCACCTTCGGCGGTACTGGCGACGGTCGGGCTGATCTCGATCCTGTTCGGTGGCTGGCGATTGTGGACCGAGCGCCATGGCATGCCGGTCGCCAGCCGTTCGCCGGGCTGGGTCGGCACCTTGTTCGGCGTCGCATCGGGCATCACCAGTCAGATCGCCCATGCCGGACAGCCGCCGTTCCAGCTCTGGGTACTGCCGCGCCAACTTCCGCGCGACGTGCTGGTGGGGACGACCGCGCTGTATTTCTGCGCGGTCAACTGGCTGAAGGTGCCGGCCTATATCGGCCTTGGCCAGTTCACGCGCGCGAACCTGCTGACATCGGCCGCGCTGCTGCCGGTGGCGATCGCGACGACGTTCGGCGGGGTGTGGCTGGTGCAGCGGGTGTCGGCGAAGCGGTTCTACACGCTGATCTATGTGCTGATGATCGTGGTGGGGGTGAAGCTGGTGTGGGACGGGGTGGTTTAGCCGGGCAGGCATGCCGCGAAAAGACGATGGCCTGTGTCGTTTCGGCACCCTAGGCTATGCCATGGCCGTTCACCGTCGTCCGCTCGCACCCGTCATTTGCCTGTTTGTTTCGGCATGTGCCGGACAGGTGACGCTGATCCCGCCGCCGACACCGATCGCAGCGCCAATAGCGAAAGACGATTACAAGGTACGGTCACTCGCGGACGTCGATCCCGCACAACCCCTGGCCGGAGCAATGGCGGGGCAGACGCTCAGCCTGTTCGGCCGCGAGGACCTGATCGCCCGCACCAGCAGCGATTACAAGCCGACGGCGTGTTCGCCGATCGCAGGGGCGGGGGATGCGATCGGGACGATCATCGAACGTGCCCGCAAAACCTCGATCGTGATCGTCAATGAAAGCCATGAGCGATCCGAGCATCGCGGCTTTACGGCGCGGGTTGCGCGTGCGCTGCGTCCGCTCGGCTATGACGTACTGGCAATGGAGACATTGTCGATCCCGGCGCTGGGAACGCCGGACAAATTCCTGCCGCCCTATCTCAAGCGACCGGATCAGCTGTATTTCGAAGATACCGACGGCTATTACCTCTATGAAGCCGGTTTCGGACGACTGGGGCGGGAGGCAAAGGCGCTGGGGTATCGCCTGTTGCCCTATGAAGAGCGGTTCAGCGAGACGGCAGCGACCCTGTCCCTGGATGAGGGCATCGCCCGGCGCGAAACGGCACAGGCGGAGCAGCTCGCCGCCTACATCGCCGCGCATCCCAAGGCCAAGCTGCTGATCCATGTCGGTTATTCGCATGCAACCGAAGTGCCGCGTGCCGACGGCCAACGATGGATGGCGACGCGACTGAAGGCGATCACGGGTATCGACCCACTGACCGTGTCGCAGACGACCTGCCGGGGCGGCGGTAGCCGGGAGCGGCTTGCCGTGCTGCCCGCCGAGCAGCGGCCCGGTACGTTCGACGTGGTCGTAGATCATCCGACGGCGAAGTTCGTGCGCGGGCGTCCGGCATGGCGGGTGGCGGCAGGCGACCGGGTGGTGTCGATCCCAACCGCGTTGCGCCCGGCCAAAGGCTGGCGGATCGTCGAGGCGCGGCCGGTCGGGGAGAGCGAGGCGTCGGTGCCGATGGACCGGGTGGCGATCCGGCCGGGCGAGGATATCGCGCTGCTACTGCCGCCCGGGCGGTATCAGCTGAAGGTGGTGGACGTACCGATGGCCGCGAAGGAGTAGGGGGGGCTGTGCCATCGTATTCGGCATGCGTGTCCAGAGCGTTGTCCCGGCGCCTTTTCGTTATCAGCCTGACGAATCTTGCGGGGTCAATCTCAACGCTCCCACGCACTTTAGGCGAGGATAATTTTTGATGGACTTGCCCGCTAAGAAATCCCGCTAAGCACTCTCTGACATTCTTGCCTTGGCGGTAGGTGTAGGTGGAATATTCGTCTCCCGATTTTTGCGTAGCACGTTCCCGGCCCCGCCGGGGACGCTTTGGCTATGGGGATGCGTGGCGGTTGGGTTGGCTGCTGCCTGCGGCGTTGCTTTTGGGCACGGTTTTCGTGGCCTGCCGTGGATGCTGCAACTGGTTGGTGTTTACATTTCGCTGCAGATCCCGCTGCAGGTCGGCTATTCCTACGGTGTCCTATCGTTCTGACCGGCAAGAGCGGCAGCACGGTGGTTTGGCAGCGCCGTCGATGGGACGAACAGGCTTTTCCGTTGCGCTGCTATTGCTCCTGACCAATTGTTCGCCAGCAAATCGCGGCGACCTTTCACCAGTCGCCGGTCCGGGCGTGACGCTGGCATCGACCGAAGGCCTGCCGGACGACACCGCACGCCTGTCCGGCAGCGGGGTTACGGCTGACGTTACCGGGCGCTGGTCGCAGCAGAACGAGACGATCGAGATACGCTATCGGGCAGGAGCGGTGCCGGTTCGTATCGCGATACGGGGCGGAGCGACAGGTATCGCCCGCCCGGCGACCTCCGCGTGGGACCGCACGAAACCCTTTCCCGGCAATGCGATCGGTCGACCGTTGCTGGACGAGGCGCCGCTGACGATCGCGGCCAACGGCGAGGCGCGGGTACAGATCGAGTTCGCGCGGGCGAACGACACGCCCTTGTCGATCGGCGATAGGGTGACGCTGGCGGTGCCGATGCCCGACGGAGCGCGCGCGGTGACGTTTCGTGCAGGCGGGGAATAGGCGACCCGCTACGTCCTACGTCGCGCTGCAAGGTGACGCGAGCGATGGGACGTGACAGGATCGAACCGCACGCTGCCGAAACGGACGAACGACTCGCCCGGCGGCTGGTGAAGGAGAGGATCGATGTCGCGTCTGGTCAGGCAGCTGTCGGCCTATGCCGAATATCATCGCAACGGACATAATGTCGCGACGCACATGGTCGGCATTCCGCTGATCCTGTTCGCCATCGCCGTACTGCTGTCGCGGCCGGCAATCGCGCTGGGCGAGGGGCTGGTGGTCACGCCGATGATGATCGTCGCGGCGGTTGCGGCGGCCGGCTATCTGCGGCTCGACCTGATGTTCGGTGCGGTGCTCGCGGCGTTCCTCGCGCTGATCACGTGGGCGGGGAGCGGGGTGGCCGCCTGGTCGACCGGCGCGTGGCTGGCGGTCGGGCTGGGCAGTTTCGTGGTCGGGTGGACGCTGCAGTTCGTCGGCCATTATTTCGAAGGGCGCAAACCGGCATTCGTCGACGACCTGTCGAGCCTGTTCGTCGGGCCGCTGTTCGTGGTGGCCGAGGCGGCGTTTATGCTGGGCCTGCGGCAGCCGGTGCGGCGGGCGATGGAAGGGGCCCTCCGCCCGCATTGACGCGGGCGGGGCGGCCCGTCCGGATCAGTCGAACAGGCTCGACACCGACGATTCGTCGGCGATGCGGCGGATCGCTTCGGCGAGTAGCGGGGCGATGGTCAGGTGGCGGATCTTCTGCCCCTGCGCGATCACGTCGTGGTTGCCGATCGAATCGGTGATGACCAGTTCCTCGAGCGCCGATGCCTCGACCCGGGCGACCGCGCCGCCCGACAGGACGCCGTGGGTGCAATAGGCGACGACGCCGACCGCGCCGGCCTGCTTGAGCGCCGCGGCGGCGTTGCACAGCGTGCCGGCCGAATCGACGATATCGTCGATCAGGACGCAGAAGCGGCCCTCGACATCGCCGATGATGTTCATCACTTCCGATTCGCCGGCGCGCTCGCGGCGCTTGTCGACGATGGCGAGGGGGGCGTTGTGCAGCCGCTTGGCGAGGCTGCGCGCGCGGACCACGCCGCCGACGTCGGGCGACACGACCATCAGGTTATGTTCGCCGAACCGGGTCTTGATATCCTCCGACATCACCGGCGCGGCATAGAGATTGTCGGTCGGGATATCGAAGAAGCCCTGGATCTGCCCGGCGTGGAGATCGACGCACAGCACGCGGTCGGCGCCGGCCTCGGTCACGATGTTGGCGACCAGCTTGGCCGAAATGGGCGTGCGGGGGCCGGGTTTGCGGTCCTGCCGCGCATAGCCGAAATAGGGGATGACGGCGGTGATGCGCCGTGCCGACGCGCGCTTCAGCGCGTCGATCATGATCAGCATCTCCATCAGATTGTCGTTGACCGGATAGCTGGTCGACTGGACGACGAACACGTCCTCGCCGCGGACATTTTCCAGCACCTCGACGAAGATTTCCTCGTCGGCGAAGCGCCGCACGCTGGCCTTGGTCAGCGGGATTTCCAGATAGTCCGCGATCGCGGTCGACAGGGGAAGGTTGGAATTGCCCGCCAGCAGCTTCATGGGTGCGCCCGTATCCATGATGGAAAGAATGGGTGCGCCATAGAGCGCGCGGACGAATTGTGAAACCCATGTGACGCCCGCGTTTGCGCCGATGCGACAAATGGGCGAGAGGGCTGCGCCATGACCGTCACCCGCTTCGCCCCCAGCCCGACCGGCTTTCTCCATATCGGCAACCTGCGCACCGCGCTTCACAACTGGATGTTCGCGAAGAAGGCGGGGGGCAGGTTCCTGCTCAGGATCGACGATACGGATGCGCAGCGCAGCGAAGAGCGGTTCGTCGCGGCGATCCGGCGCGATCTGGCGTGGCTGGGGCTGGTGCCCGATGGCGAGGAGCGGCAGTCGGCGCGGTTCGATCGGTACGAGGCGGTGTTCGCCGACATGGTGGCGCGCGGGCGGATCTATCCGGCCTATGAGACGCCGGAAGAGCTGGATTTGCGGCGCAAGATCCTGGCCGGGCGCGGGCTGCCGCCGGTCTATGATCGTGCGGCGCTGAAGCTGAGCGACGAGGATCGGGCGCGGCTGGAGGAAGAGGGGCGGCGGCCGCACTGGCGGTTCCGGCTGGAGGCGGAGCCGATCGCATGGGACGACATGGTGCGGGGGCCGCAGCGGTTCGACGGGGCGCTGCTGTCCGATCCGGTGGTGCGGCGCGCCGACGGGTCGTGGCTGTATCTGCTGCCCTCGGTGATCGACGATGCCGATATGGGGGTGACCCATGTCGTGCGCGGCGAGGATCATGTGTCCAACACCGCGACGCAGATGCAGATGTTTGCCGCCATGGGCGCAACGCCGCCGGCGTTCGCGCATGAGGCGCTGCTGGTCGGCAACGAAGGCAAGCTGTCGAAGCGGCTGGGGTCGCTGGGCGTCGAGCATTTCCGGGAGCAAGGGATCGAGCCGGAGGCGGTCGTCGCGCTGCTGGCGCGGCTGGGGACCAGCGATCCGGTCGAGCCGGTGGTCGATCCGGCGCCGTTGATCGCGGCGTTCGATTTCGGCCGCTTCGGGCGCGCGCCGGCGCGGTTCGACGAGGGCGAGCTGGCGCAGGTGAATGCGCGGATCGTGCACCAGCTGCCGTTCGAGCGGGTGCGGCAGGCGCTGCCCGAGTGGATGGACGCGGCGGCATGGGATGCGGTGCGCGGCAATCTGGAGCGGGTCGCGGACGCCGCCGACTGGTGGCGGGTGGTGACCGGGCCGGTCGATGCGCTGCCGGTGGCGGAGGAGGATCGTGCGTTCCTGACCCGCGCGGCGGAGGTTGCCGCCGGGCTGGCATGGGTCGATCCGTGGGCGGAGCTGACCAGTGCGCTGAAGGCCGAGACGGGCCGCAAGGGCAAGGCGCTGTTCCTGCCGCTGCGACGCGCACTGACCGGTATGGACCATGGGCCGGACATGGCCGCGCTGCTGCCGCTGATCGGGCGCGAGCGGGCGGTCGCACGCCTGACGGGCTGACGCGCACGTCAGCTTTACACCGCCCTCGATAGGGTATCTCATCGCATCGGCCGACTGGACGGCAGGAGATACGAATCGAGAAGGAAGGTGGCATGGCATATCAGGGACAACGTGGCCTGAACCCGGTGGGATTGGGCATTGCGATTGCGATCAACGGCGGCCTGCTGGCCGTGGCGATCCTGACGGCGACGACGGTGGTCACGCGGATCGATCCGTGGAAGCCGATCGAAGCGGTCAACGTCCCCATCGAACCGCCGCCCCCGCCCGTCGATATGCCCAAGCCGGTCGAAAAGGCGCTGCCCGATCCCGCGCCGGTCCCGCCGCTCTACGCACCGCCCGCGCCGATCCCGGTGCCGGGCCCGATCATGACCACCACGACCGACATGCCGGTGGCGCCACCGCCCGTCGCCCCGGTGGTGACCGCGCCCGGCGGTACGGGCACCGGCAGCCCGGTGACGGTCGCCAGCCCGCTGCCGGTGCTGGTCAATGCCAGCATCGACCCGCGCTACCGCGCCGATTTCCAGCCCGATTATCCCGCGATCGAACGCAATCTGGCGCGCGACGGCGTGGTGGTCCTGCGCGTGCTGGTCGGTGCCAATGGCCGGGTGAGCGCGGTCGAGCAGGTCAGCGCTACGAGCGATGCGTTCTTCGAAGCGACCAGGCGGCGCGCGCTGTCGAAATGGCGCTTCCGCCCGGCGACCCGCGACGGGGTGGCGGTGGAGAGCTGGCGCGAGATGACGGTGCGCTTCACCATGGAGGATCGCTGATCGGGGTGGCCCGTACCTCGCCGGGGTGCGGGCCTTTAGAAGAGTTGGTTCACGCGAAGGCGCGGAGGCGCGGAGGGGGTGCGTCCGCTGCAACCCGATCCGCGCCAGCAGCCTCGGATCGACCGGGGCAAGCGGCGAAATCGTCTCCCGTTCGCGAGAGACTCGCCTGGAACGCAACCCCTCCGCGCCTCCGCGCCTCCGCGTGAACCATCCTTCTTCTGCACCCGTCCCGAGGGGCTGGCGATCAGACGCCCCCGCGACTATCTTGGCCGGAGTGAAGATTCGCCATCTATTCTCGCCGGTTCATGCCATTCGCGATTTCGTGAACTTCGCCCGCGCGCGCGAAAAGCATGAATGGTGGTTCCTGCTGGCATCGATCTGCGTCGTGCTGGTGATCGGTTGGGCGTTCGTCCACGATTCGCATTTCGAACGCGAGTACAAGCCGAACATCATCTATGTCGAAAGCTGGCCGGCGAACCGCACCGACGAAGAGATCATCGCCCAGCAGCAGATCGACCTGGCCAAGGAACGCGCCGAGGCCGCCGAGTTCGAACGCGAACGTGCCGCGCGGCAGGCGGAATGGAAGAAGATCGACGACAAGCTGAAAAGCTGGGGCATCTGACCCGCTTGGCAACCGCCGGGACGCCCGACGACGCGCGCTGGATGGGCGTCGCGCTGACGCTGGCCGAGCGGACGCGGGGACGGACCGCGCCCAATCCCAATGTCGGGTGCGTGATCGTCCACGACGGTCGGATGGTCGGGCGCGGCTGGACCCAGAGCGGCGGGCGACCCCATGCCGAGGCGGCGGCGCTCGCACAGGCCGGGGAACGGGCGCGCGGCGCGACCGCCTATGTCACGCTGGAGCCGTGCGCGCATGTCTCGACGCGGGGGCCGGCCTGTTCGGACCTGCTGGTGGCCAGCGGGGTAGCAAGGGTCGTCATCGCCCTGACCGATCCCGATCCGCGGACCAACGGACAGGGCATCGCGCGCCTGCGGGCAGCGGGCATCGATGTCGTCTGCGACGTGCGGGCGGACGATGCGGCACGCAGCATGGCCGGGTTCCTGAAGCGGCGGGCGCTCGGGCGGCCGTTCGTCACCCTGAAGCTCGCCCTGTCGCTCGACGGGGCGGTGTCGCGCGCCGACGGGCAAAGCCAGTGGATCACCGGACCCCAGGCGCGCGCGCACGGCCATCTGGAGCGCAGCCGGCATGAGGCGATCCTGGTCGGACGCGGCACGGCGGAGATCGACCGGCCGGCGCTGAACGTCCGCCTGCCCGGCTTGGCCGAACGCAGTCCGCAGCGGGTGGTGCTGTCGGCGGACAGCGCGGCGCTGGACGGGTTCGCGATGCTGTCGTCGATCGATGCGCTGGCCAGCCTCTCCGGCGATCATGTGCTGGTCGAGGGCGGGGCGGCGACGGCGGCGGCGTTCCTGCGCGCGGATGTGGTCGACCGGCTGCTGCTGTACCGGGCGCCGATCCTGATCGGCCATGGCCGGACGCTGCCCGATATCGGATTGCCCGATCTGGCACAGGCGCATGGGCGGTGGCGGCTGTACGACGCCCGGATGCTTGGCAGCGACCGGCTGGAGGTCTACGAGCGCGTCAGGATCGGGCGATAGCACCCGTTCGTCATCTCCGCGCAGGCGGGGATCCGTATACGCCGTCGGTAGCGAACGTGCCGAACCGTCAGCGGCTATGGCTTCCCGCCTTCGCGGGAATGACGAAGGAGCAGTTACCGAGCGATCCGTGAGAAGGAGCGAAGCGTGTTCACCGGGATAGTCAGCGACGTAGGGCGCATCGAATCGATCGACGGGCCGGGCGACCTGCGCGTGAAGATCGCATGCGCCTATGACACCACGACCATCGACATGGGCGCGTCGATCGCCTGTTCGGGCGTGTGCCTGACCGTGGTCGAGAAGGGCCCGAACTGGTTCGCGGTCGATGTGTCGGGCGAAACCGTGTCGCGCACCGCCGACCAATGGGTCGCGGGCCGTCCGCTGAACCTCGAACGCGCACTGAAGCTGGGCTACGAGCTGGGCGGGCATATCGTTACCGGCCATGTCGATGGCGTCGGCACGGTCGTGGACGTCGAGGCCGACCAGGATTCGACCCGCGTGACCTTTGCGATTCCCCGCGCGCTCAGCCCGTTCGTCGCGACCAAGGGGTCGGTGACGATCGACGGCGTGTCGCTGACCGTCAACGACGTCGCCGACGATGCGGCGGGCACGCGCTTTACCGTCAACCTGATCCCCCATACCCAGGCGGTCACCACGCTTGGGACCCTTGCCATCGGGCAGTCGGTCAATATCGAGATCGACGTGCTCGCCCGTTATCTGATGCGAATGGAACAAGTCCGTGGCCAACGCTGAACTGGCGGGTCTCCGCCACGCCTTCCTGTCGTCCCCCGAAGAGATCATCGACGAGGCCCGCAACGGGCGGATGTTCATCCTGGTCGATGACGAGGACCGGGAGAATGAGGGCGATCTGGTCATCCCGGCGCAGATGGCGACGCCCGATGCGGTCAATTTCATGGCGCGCCACGGGCGCGGGCTGATCTGCCTCGCGATGACCAGGGGGCGGGTCGAGCAACTGGGTCTCGACCTGATGGCGCGCAACAACGGCACGCGGCACGAAACCGCCTTCACCGTCTCGATCGAGGCGCGCGAGGGGGTGACGACCGGTATCTCGGCAGCCGATCGCGCGCGGACCATCGCGGTGGCGATCGATGCGAGCAAGGAAGCGTCGGAGATCGTGACGCCCGGCCATGTCTTCCCGCTGGTCGCGCGCGAAGGCGGGGTGCTGGTGCGCGCCGGCCATACCGAGGCGGCGGTCGACGTATCGCGCCTTGCCGGGCTCAACCCCTCGGGCGTGATCTGCGAGATCATGAACGAGGACGGCACCATGGCGCGGATGGACGACCTGGTCGGCTTTTCGCAGCTGCATGGCCTGAAGATCGGGACGATCCGCGACCTGATCGCCTATCGCCGGCGCCACGACCATCTGGTCGAAAAGCGCGCGGAGACGGTGTTCGAGAGCGAGTGGGGCGGCGAATGGCGCGCCATGACCTTCTGGAACAAGGCGACGGGCAGCGAGCAGGTCGCGCTGGTCAAGGGGCTGATCGATCCGGGCAAGCCGACGTTGGTCAGGATGCACGCGCTGTCGCCCTTTGCCGACCTGTTCGGCGAGGGGGGCGAGCGCGGCGGGCTGCTCAGCAAATCGATGCGGATCATCGGCGAGGAAGGGGCGGGTGTGGTCGTCGTCATCAACCGCCCGCGTCCCGACGGGCTGACCCTCGCCATCCACGCCCGCAGCGGGGCGCCGGTGCCCGACATGGAGGAACTGCGCGACTATGGCGTCGGGGCGATGATCCTGAACGAACTGGGCGTCGAGGACATGGTGCTGCTGACCAACACCCATCACACGCTGGTCGGGCTCGACGGCTATGGGCTGAAAATCGTCGGCGAACGGCCGATCACGGAGGATTGAACATGGCGAAGGTGCTGATCGTCGAGGCGCGGTTTTACGACCATCTGAACGACCTGCTCTTGGAAGGCGCGCGTGCGGCGATCGAGGCGGCGGGGCATGAACATGAGACGGTCACCGTCCCGGGCGCGCTGGAAGTGCCGGGAGCGATCGCGATCGCCGACGCCGCCGAGACCTATGACGCGTTCGTCGCGCTGGGCGTCATCATCCGCGGCGAGACCTATCATTTCGAGGTCGTGTCGAACGAGAGCGCGCGCGGGATCATGAACCTGAGCCTCGAAGGCGTGCCGGTCGGCAACGGCATCCTGACCGTCGAGAACGAGGCGCAGGCGCTGACCCGGGCGAAGAAGGACGAGAAGGACAAGGGCGGCGAGGCGGCCAAGGCGGCGCTGGCGATGCTGGCGCTGCGCGAGCGGTTTTCGGTGTGACCTAGCTCCTCCCCGCCCGCGGGGAGGAGTTTTCAAGCCGGCGCTACCTCTCCGACCGGCCCCACCTCCGCCGGTTCCCCGCGCGAATACACACCGGTGAGCAGCCCGGCGGCCAGCACGCGGCCGGCCATCGCCTCCACCACCGCGCTGCGGCCCGGATTGGGATCGAGGTGCGGGGCGTCCTTCAGCGCGAACAGCTGGAAGGCGTAGCGATGCTCGCCATGGCCGGTCGGCGGGTCGGGCGGCAGCCACCCTTCGCGCAGATAGCTGTTGCGGCCGACATCGCCGTGTACCGCGTCGCCGTCGCCATCGGGCTGGATCGCGTCTTCGGCCAGCTGTCCATCGGCCGGGGCGATGTCCCACAGGATCGCATGGACCAGCGGCTGGGGCGAGGGGGCGTCGGCATCCTCGACGATCAGCGCCAGCGACGTGGCAGCCGCCGGCACGCCGCGCCAGTGGAGCGGCGGCGACACCCCCTCACCATCGGCGGTGAAGCGGTCGGGCAGCCGCTGGCCATCGGCAAAGGCGAGGCTGGCGAGGTCAAGGCTGTCGAAGCTGCCCAGCGCCGGATCGACGATCGTCAGCTTGGAGGCGCCCGCACGGACGTTGCGCAACAACGCGCCCAGCCATCCCGGAACATGTTCGAGCATGTCGGTCCTTTCGATAATGGTCGGAACCAGAACCGGCGAAGGGCGCGGCGGGGTCCGTGGTGCGGAAATTTTGGACGGGGCACGATCGGATACCCGGCGGGGTTGCTGCGTTGCAGCAAGGGAACTTGCCGCAAGGAGCCGTCCATGTCCGCATCCACCGAAACACCGCGCCTCGCGCTCGCGTTGCAGGGCGGCGGCGCGCATGGCGCCTATGGCTGGGGCGTCATCGACCGGCTGCTGGAAGAGGATCTGCCTATCGTCGCGGTCAGCGGCGCGTCGGCGGGGGCGCTGAACGGTGCGGCGCTGGTCACCGGGCTGGCGGCGGGCGGACGGCAGGGGGCGAAGGACGCGCTCGAACGGCTATGGGACACGGTGTCGCGCAATTCGCCGCTGCAGGTGTTCGACTTCGGGATGTGGGCACCGCCCTTGTTCGAACCGGCGCTGCGCCGCTCGCTGGAGGTCGGCAAGCTGCTCGGCCGTTATGTCGCGCCGCTGTCGCCGACCCTGCGCGACATGCGGTCGCTCCGGCGGGTGGTGGAGGCGAGCCTCGACCTGTCGCTGCTGACCGATCCCCGTGCCATTCCGCTGTCGATCGCGGCGACGCGGGTGTCGACGGGTGCGGCGCGGCTGTTCGGCAATGCGGAGATCACGCTCGACGCGCTGATGGCCTCGGCCTGCCTGCCCGACCTGTTCGGCCCGGTGACGATCGACGACGAACCCTATTGGGACGGCGGCTTTTCGGCGAACCCTGCGCTCGAGCCGCTGATCTTCGACGGGCACGGACAGAGCGACCTGCTGATCGTGCAGATCACGCCGTTCGTGACGCAGGACACGCCCGAGTCGCTGGTCGAGGTGATGGGGCGGATGAGCGATATCGGCTTCAACGCTTGCCTGCTGCGCGACCTGAAGGCGTTGACACAGGTGCAGGAGATCGCCCGGCGCGCGCCGCCGATCGACGATAACTTCACCGCGCTGGCGAACACCAACCTGCATCTGATGGAGGCACCGCACGCGCTGGCGGCGCGGGGGCCGACCGGCAAGATCGACACGCGCCGCTCGCAGCTCGATGGCCTGCGCGAACTGGGCCGCGAAACGGCGGATGCGTGGTTGCGGGACCATGGCGCAAAGCTCGGCCGCAAGTCGACGCTGACCGCCCTGCCCGAGGCGGTGACGGCTTAGGCCGTCACGATCGCCCCGCCGACGACGGTGACCGGCCAGGGGGTGAGCGACCGGCCGGGGCAGGGGCCGCCGAGGCAGCGGCCGTCTCGAATCGCGAACAGCGCGGCATGCCAGCTGCACGTGATCGCGCTGCGGTCCGGGGTCAGATAGGCGTCGAGCGTTTGCGCCAGCGGCAGACCCATATGCGGGCAGCGGTCGACATAGCCGAATACTGCCTGCCCTTGCCGGACGACGAAGCCGTGGAAGCGTCCGGCGCGCAGTTGCAGGACGTAATTGCGCGCGGTGCCGTCGGGGATGTCGCTCAATGGCCCGATCGTCACCCCGGCCGGGGTCGCGAAGACGCGTTCGTCGGTCATCCGGGCAGCTGCGCCTTGGCGAAACCGGTCCACACATCGTCATAGTCGAGCTGCATCGTCGGCGTGGCCATCGCCCACGCGGTCGGGCGGACGACGTGGCGGGTCTCGAACATGAACGCCATGGTGTCGGCGATGCGGTGCGGCTTCAGATCGGCGGCGACGGCCTTCTCATAGCTCGCCTGGTCGGGGCCATGGCCGTTCATCTGGTTGTGGAGCGATGCACCGCCGGGCGCAAAGCCGCCTTCCTTCGCATCATAGGCGCCGGTCACCAGCCCCATGAACTCGCTCATGACGTTGCGGTGGAACCAGGGTGGGCGGAACGTGTCCTCCGCCACCATCCAGCGCGGCGGGAAGATCACGAAGTCGCAATTGGCGGTGCCGGGCGTCTCGCTGGGCGATGTCAGCACGGTGAAGATCGACGGATCGGGATGGTCGAAGCTGACCGTGTTGATCGTGTTGAAGCGGGTCAGGTCGTAGCGGCAGGGGGCGAGGTTGCCGTGCCATGCGACGACGTCGAACGGGCTATGGTCGAGGGTAGTTATCCACAGCCCGCCCTGAAATTTCTGGATGACGTCGCAGGGGGCGTCGCTGTCCTCGAACCAGGCGGAGGGCGTTTCGAAGTCGCGCGGATTGGCGAGGCCGTTGGCGCCGATCGGCCCCAGGTCGGGCAGGCGGAACAGGCTGCCGTAATTCTCGCAGACATAGCCGCGCGCCTGTCCGTCCGGCAGCTTCACCCGGAAGCGGACGCCGCGCGGGATCAGCGCGATCTGCAACGGCGCGACGTCGATCCGGCCCAGTTCGGTGTCGATCGCCAGCGCGCCCTGTTGCGGCACGATCAGCAATTCACCATCGGACGAGAAGAAGGCGCGGTCCATGTCCTTCGTCGCGGCATAGAGGTGGACGCCGACGCCGCTCTGCGCGGCGACATCGCCGGTTGCGCCATAGGTGACTAGGCCGTCGACCCAGTCGGTCGGATCGCTCGGGAGCTGTAGCGGGTCCCAGCGCATCCGGTTGGGGCTGGGCGGGGTGTCTATGGGGGCGGACTGGAGGTGGCTGGCGCCCACATAGGGCACGAACGCACCGTGATTGGCGGTCGGGCGCAGGCGGTAGAGCCATGACCGGCGGTTCTCGGCACGCGGCGCGGTGAAGGCGGTGCCGGACAGTTGCTCGGCATACAGGCCGAAGGGGACGCGTTGCGGGCTGTTGCGGCCGATGGGGAGCGCGCCGGTGACGGCTTCGGTGGCGATGTGGTTGGCGAAACCGGGGTGGTAGGTCATGGTCACCTCATCTTTCGTCCGGCGTTCTGTCGTCACCCCGGACTTGATCCGGGGTCCCGCTTCTTCGCTACTGTCGGAGAGGAAGCGGGACCCCGGGTCAAGCCCGGGGTGACGTCGTGGTTGGGTCGACCCGGTCGTTGCCCGCCGGGCCGTCAGTCGCAGCGAAGCCGCGCCCTGTGGCCCGGCTCCGTCGCGCTGGCCGGGCGCGGGGCCGGGGCCTTCGCCCCGGCATTCGCTCGACGCTTAGGCGTCGACCGTAATCACCCCGCGCCGAATCTGATCCAGCTCGATGCTCTCGTACAACGCCTGGAAATTACCGTTGCCGAAGCCCTCATTCCCCTTGCGCTGGATGATCTCGAAGAAGATCGGCCCGAACATCGGCTCGGTGAAGATTTGCAACAACAGCCCTTCGTCGCCGACATTGCCGTCGATCAGGATGCGGTTGCGCTTCAGGCGTTCGAGGTCCTCGCCATGGCCCGGCACGCGCTTGTCGACCAGTTCGTAATAGGTCTCGATCGTATCCTGCAGCTTCACGCCGCGCGCGCGCAGTTTTTCGACGGTTTCGAAGATATCCTCGGTAGTGAAGGCGAGGTGCTGGATGCCTTCGCCATTATAGTCGCGGATGAATTCCTCGATCTGGCTCTTGTCGTCCTGGCTTTCGTTCAGCGGGATGCGGATCGCCTTGTCCGGGGCGATCATCGCCTGGCTGAACAGGCCGGTCGCCTTGCCCTTGATGTCAAAATATTTCTGCTCTTCGAACCCGAAAATCTGGTTGTAGAAGGTCGACCAGGTCCGCATCTGCCCGCGCTTCACATTGTGGGTCAGATGGTCGAGCAGGTCGAGGCCGACATTGTTCTCGGCCTCCGCTTCCGCCGCGCCCGGCACCGCTTCCCAATCGTCGTACAGCGAACCCGCATCGCCATGCTGGTCGACCAGATATAGCATCGACCCGCCGATCCCCTCCAGCGCATAGCCTTCGCCCAGTACGCCGCGCGACGCGTCGGCCGGTTTGGCACCGCGCGCGACCGCTGCGTCGAACGCCGCCTTCGCATCCGCCACCCGGAACGCCATCCCCGACGCCGATGGGCCGTGCTGCGCAGCAAATTCCGCAGCATGGCCGTCCGGAATGCGGTTCAGCAGCAGGTTGATGCGGCCCTGCTTGTAGCGGACCACGTCGCGCGTGCGGTGCTTCGAGGCGGCGACGAAGCCGAACTGTTCCAGCTGCCCAGCCATGCGGTCGAGATCGGGGGCGGTGAATTCGCAGAATTCGAACCCGTCGAGGCCCATCGGGTTGACGTCCATGTGGTCCACGGCTGCATCCTCTCCAATTCGTATCAATTGATACCAATCTGTTCCTATGGATCAGTCGAGTCAAGCGTCTCCCATGGCGGCGGCGACCAGCGTGCGGCGAGGTGGTCGATGAAGGCGGTCACCGCCGGGCGTGGGTCTTCGCCATGAACGGCGTGGATGGCGAGGTCGCGGGGCCCCTCCCATGCCGGCAGCACGCGCACCAGCCGCCCCTCGGCCAGCGCCGGCCCGACATCCCATAGCGAACGCAGCGCGATGCCGACCCCGGCCAGCGCCAGTTCGCGAACGATCTCGCTGGAATTGGTGCGGACATGGCTGCGGCCGGTCACCTGCGCCCGACCGCCGGGGCGCAGCAGCGCCCACGGCAACTGGCCCTCGGCGGCGAGCAGCCGGTGGCCGGCCAGTTCCCGGGGGTGGGTGGGTACGCCATGCTCGGTCAGATAGGCCGGGCTGGCGCAGACGATGCGGCGATTATCGGCCAGCCGCCGCGCGACATGGCCGGCGGGCGGATCGGCCGTGATGCGGATCGCGCAATCGATCCGCTCGGCCGCCAGATCGACATAACTGTCGGACAGCGACAGTTCGAGCTGCACCGCCGGATGATCGCGCAGGAAGTCGCCCAGATGCGGCGCGACATGCAGCCGCGCGAACGAGGTCGGCGCGGCAATGCGCAAGGGGCCGGCGGGGGCGGCGGCGGCCCCGGTCACCCGCGCTTCGGCTGCCGCCAGTGCCGACAGGATCGGCGCCAGGTCGGCATGCAGTTGCGCCCCGACCGGGGTCGGGTGCAGCCGCCGCGTGGTCCGTTCGATCAGCCGGGCGCCGAGCCGTGCCTCGAACCGGGCCAGCCGCTTCGACACCATCGCGGGCGAGATGTTCAGCACCCGCGCGGCGGCAGCGATGCTGCCGGTGTCGAGGATCGCGGCGAACAGTTCGTGGTCGGGATCGAGCGGCATTCGTTCCTCGGCGGAATGGCTGTGCTGCGATTATGGGTGGTTCCGGCGGGAAAGACGAGGGCGTATGGTTCCTGCCATATCGTCATTCCGGCGAAGGCCGGAATCCATGGATTCGGGACGTGGCGGCCCCTTCGCGGCGCTTCGTGACCATGGATCCCGGCCTGCGCCGGGATGACGAATAGGAGACAATGCTATGCCGGAAACCTTCGTCGAACGCGCAGGATTGTGGGTCGCGGTCGAACTGGCCGCCTTCCTCGAACGCGATGCGCTGCCCGGCACCGGCATTCCGGCGGACTCCTTCTGGGAAGGGACCGCCGCGATCTTCGCCCGGTTCGCACCGGAGAATCGCGAGCTGCTGGCCCAGCGCGACCGGTTGCAGGCGCAGCTGGATGCCTGGTTCGTCGAACGGCAGGGGCAGGCGATCGATCCGGCCGAGCAGTCGGCGTTCCTGCGCGATATCGGCTATCTGGTCGAGCAGCCGGCGCCGTTCACGGTGCATCCCGACAATGTCGACCCGGAGATCGCGACTTTGGCCGGGCCGCAGCTGGTCGTGCCGATCCTGAATGCGCGCTTCCTGCTGAACGCGGCCAATGCGCGTTGGAGCAGCCTGTACGACGCGCTGTACGGCACCGATGCGCTTCCCGGCGCGCCGGCGGCGGGCGGCTATGACGCGGCGCGCGGGGCGGCGGTGATCGAGCGGGCCAGGGCGTTTCTCGACGAGGCAGTTCCGTTGGCGAACGGCAGCTGGCGCCACTGGGACGGTGGTACGCCCGAGCTTGCCGACGCTTCGCAGCTGGTCGGGCGGGCGGGCGACAATTGGCTGCTGCGTCACCATGGGCTGCACATCGAACTGGTGATCGACCGCGCCCACCCGATCGGCGCCGGCGATCCCGCCGGGCTGGCCGACATCCTGCTCGAATCCGCGCTGACCACCATCTGCGATCTGGAGGATTCGGTCGCGGCGGTCGATGCCGAGGACAAGGTCGCGGCGTACGCCAACTGGCTGGGGCTGATGCAGGGGACGCTGACCGCGCGCTTCGCCAAGGGCGGGCGCGAGGTGACGCGGGCGCTGGCGGAGGATCGCCGCTATGTCACGCCCGAGGATGGCGAACTGGTGCTGCCGGGGCGCTCGCTGCTGTTCGTGCGCAATGTCGGGCATCTGATGACGACGCCCGCCGTCCGCCTGCCGGACGGCAGCGATGCGCCCGAAGGCATGCTCGACGCGATCGTCACCAGCCTGATCGCGTTGCACGACCTGAACGGCCCGCGCGCCAACAGCCGCGCCGGATCGATCTATATCGTCAAGCCCAAGCAGCATGGCCCGGAGGAGGTCGCCTTTACCGACCGGCTGTTCGATGCGGTCGAGGACCTGCTGATCCTGCCGCGGTACACGATCAAGGTCGGGGTGATGGACGAGGAGCGGCGGACCTCCGCCAATCTGGCCGCCTGCATCCATGCGGTGCGGCACCGGATCGTGTTCATCAACACCGGCTTCCTCGACCGCACCGGCGACGAACTGCACAGCGCGATGCATGCCGGGGCGATGATTCCCAAGGGCGAGATGAAGGGCGCGGACTGGATCGTGGCGTACGAGGATCGCAACGTCCAGATCGGCCTTGCCTGTGGTCTCGGCGGGCGGGCGCAGATCGGCAAGGGCATGTGGGCCGCGCCCGACCGGGTGGGTGACATGCTTAGCCAGAAGATCGCGCATCCGATGAGCGGGGCAAGCACCGCCTGGGTCCCGTCGCCGACCGCGGCGACGCTGCATGCGCTGCATTATCACGCCATCGACGTCGCGGCGCGGCAGGCGGCAAGGGCCGGCGAGCCGGTGGCGTCGCTCGACCGGCTGCTGACGCTGCCGTTGGCCGGGCGGCGCAACTGGGACGCGGCGGAGGTGGCGCGGGAGTTGGACAACAACGTCCAGGGCATTCTCGGCTATGTCGTGCGCTGGATCGATCAGGGGATCGGCTGTTCGAAGGTGCCCGACATCCATGACGTCGGCCTGATGGAGGACCGCGCGACGCTGCGCATTTCGTCGCAGCATGTCGCCAACTGGCTGCTGCACGGGGTCTGCACGACCGCCGACGTCGATGCCGCGTTCGAACGGATGGCGGTCAAGGTCGATTCGCAGAATGCCGACGACCCGGCGTATCGGCCGCTGGCGAGCGGCATCGCGCTACAGGCGGCGCGGGCGCTGGTGTTCGAGGGGCTGGAGCAGCCCAATGGCTATACCGAGCCGTTGTTGCACGCGTATCGGGCGGTCAGGAAGGCAGCGGGGTGAGCGGGCGGTATGGATCATCGTTGCATGGCTCTCCCCGCTAGTGCGTCTGCTGACGCCTGGTTGCGGACGCACCGGCATCCACTAGACTAGCCGCCATGAAGATGATGCCCGCACTTTGCATTGCGATGGCGACGATGGCCGGGTGTGTCGCGAATTTCGCGTCCGCTCAAGCCGGCGCTCCCCCGCCTTACGATCACTGCTTCGCGGGTCCCTTCGTGCTCACTTTCGAGCGCGGCTCGGCACAGCTTACGGAATGGCATAGAGAGGTGCTTGCCACGGTTCGATCGGAAGCAAAGCACTGCGGTGGTGTAATGATGATCGAAAGCTATCCTTCCGATGACGGGCCGCCTGATTTGCAAAGGCGGCGGGCATCTGTAGTGTTTGACCACTTGAAGAATAGAGGCGTCCTTCCGGACAGGGTTGCGATTGGGCTGCCGGCGCGGCCATGGCCGACACCCACCGAGGACGGACGCCAACGGCACATTCAAGTCTTTCTCGCGATCTGGCGCTGAACAGGCGAACGTCCGCTTCCCACCGGAAACTTGTCACCCCGCCGCGACACCGCCCGCCGCCGGCTCCAGCGCATTGATCGCGGCATGGACCCGCGCCTCGATCTCCTCGCGCGGCAGACCGGCCGGGATGGGATCGAGGAAGCTGATGGTAATCACCCCCGGCCGGCTCGGCCCCTTGCGCGGCATGCAATGCCCGCTGTCGAGCGCGACCGGGACCACGGGCATATTCAGCGCCTTGTACAGCCCGGCGAAGCCCGATCGCAGCGGCGGGGCTTCGCCGACCGCCACCCGCGTGCCTTCGGGAAAGATCAGCACCGAGCGGTTCTCCGCCCGCGCCACGGCGGCTTCCTTCAGCATCTGGCGCAGCGCCTTGGACGATGCGTCCCGGTCGACACCGATCGCGCCATAGGCCTTGGCCGTCTTGCCCCAGAAGGGCATGTCGATCAGCTCACGCTTCATCACGATCAGCGGACCATCGATCAATTCGGCCATCTCCAGCGTCTCGAACATCGCCTGGTGTTTGACCGCGAACAGATAGGTGCCGCGCGGGCGCTCCCCCTCCACCCGCACCCGAACGCCCAATATCCAGCGGGCGAGGAAGCGGTGGACGCGGATCCAGACATGGGCGTGGCCGTGCATCGCGTCGCGGCCGATCGCGGCGGAGATCGGCGCGGTCAGTACGATCGGCACCGACGCGCCATAGAACAGGATGCGGAACAGCCAGGTGCGGACCCACGCGATCACAAATCGATCCCCAGCCGCATCACCAATCCCCGCACCAGATATTTGTTGTACTCGCCGAACAGCAGCGCGAAGCCGGGATTGGCGGTGACCGGATCGCGCACGATCTCGACCGAGTTGCCGAGCGCATGGCGCAGCTCCATGGCTGCCCGGGCCATATGCCAGTTGGAGGTGACGAGGCGGATCGAGCGATAGCGGTTGCGCCGGACCCAGTCGGCGGTCTCGTCGGCGTTCGACCGGGTGTCGACCGCCTCATGGCCCAGATCGACGCAGCAGCGGAACAGCCGGCGCGGCGCACCGTTCGCGGCGGCAAGTTCGTCGGGGCGCACATCGGGATCGACGCCGGTGACCAGCATCCGCCTCGCCTCGCCCCGCTCGATCACGGCAAGGCCGCGCTCGATGCGACCGGGGCCGCCGGTCGGCACCACCACGCCATCGGTGCGGCGCGCATCGGTGAGCGGCGTCGGCAGCGTGACCGAGAACAGAGCAAAGCCCAGCGCATAGAGCAGCAGGACGACCGCGAAGATGCGCCCCATCACAGCACCCGCGCCAGTCGCCGCAGCACCGCGATCCGCGCCGCCAGCATCGCAAGGCCGGTAAAGGCGAAGGGCAGGGCGGCGATCAGCGCCCAGTCGGCACCCGCCAGCGTCACGCCGTCGGCCAGCTGCGATTCGAGCGTCGCCATGCGTTCGCCGAGCGCCACGATCACCAGCGCGCCCGCCAGCGCGCCGATCAGCCCACCGGTCAGCGTATCCTGCCCGATGCGGCGCTGGAACAGGCGTGCGATCTGAAGGTCGGTCGAACCCAGCATATGCAGGATGTCGATCGTTCCGCGATGCGTATCAAGCCCTGCGCGTGCCACGAGCAGCACGACGGCGGCGGTTGCGCTGGCCATCACCAGCACCAGTCCGAACGCGGTTAGCCCGATCGCGCCAACGAAGCTGCGCACCGGGGCGAGCCACGTCGCATGGCGGTCCACCCGGATGCCTGCGCCGACGCCCTTGGCCAGCGCCTCGACCCGCGCGACCGCCGCGTCGTCGCCGCTGCGCAGGTCGACGTCGATCATCGCCGGCATCGGCAGGTCGGCGTCCAGCCCCGCCTCGCCCAGCCAGGGTCGCAGCAATTCGGCGAGGCGGGCACGGTCGACCTCCGCCGCGCGGGCGACGTCGGCCGAGGCCTTGAGCCGCGCCAGCAGCCGGACGACCTCGGCATCGCGCCGGGCGGCGTCGCCTTCGATCACCTGCACCGTCAGTCGCGCGGCCAGCTGGCGGTCGAGCGCCCCCCCGGCATTGCGCGTCGATAGGCCGAGCGCGGCGCTCAGCGTCGTCAGGAAGATCATGATCGCCATGATCCACACCATCGCGCGGCGCCCCTGCCGGTCGTCGAGCAGCGGCTGTGCGGCCGAGCGTGCGGTCATGCCGCGCCTGCGACAAAGGGATCGACCAGCCGCCCGCGATCGAGCTGCATCAGCCGGGCATCCGGTACGCGGTCGAGCAAATGGTGGTCGTGCGTCGCCATGACAACCGTTGTGCCCAGCCGGTTAAGCGAGGCGAACAGCTTCAGCAACCGTTCGGCCATGTCGGGATCGACATTGCCGGTCGGTTCGTCGGCGACGAGGATTTCGGGCCGGTTGATGACCGCGCGGGCGATGGCGACGCGCTGCTGCTCCCCGCCCGACAGCGTCGGCGGACGCGCATCGGCGCGATCGCTTAAGCCCACCCAGGCCAGCATCTCCCCCACCGGCTCGGCAATGTCCTCCTCCGGCATACCCGCAACCCGCAGCGGCAGCGCGATATTGTCGCGTGCCGAGAGGTGCGGCACCAGCCGGAAATCCTGGAACACCACGCCGATGCGGCGGCGAAACCCTGGCAGGCGACCGCGCGGCGAGGTCACCATATCCTCGCCGAACAGGCGGATGACGCCCCGACTGGGCCGCTGCGACAGATAGAGCAGGCGCAGCAGCGACGTCTTGCCCGCGCCCGATGCGCCGACCAGGAAATGGAACGTCCCGGCACTGAGCGTGAAGCTGACATCGCTCAGCGTTTCCGGCCCCTGACCATAGCGAAGGCCGACATTTTCGAACTGAACGATGCTGGCCACGGGCGCCCTTGCTTCCACCGGTCTTCCGCCCATCGCACAAGGTCGCGATTGTCTCAAGCATCACGCAATCGCGCCTTGCCATGG
This sequence comes from Sphingomonas hankookensis, assembly GCF_028551275.1. Lineage (NCBI taxonomy): Bacteria > Pseudomonadati > Pseudomonadota > Alphaproteobacteria > Sphingomonadales > Sphingomonadaceae > Sphingomonas > Sphingomonas hankookensis. Next base: position 333,082 of record NZ_CP117025.1, on the reverse strand, counting down.
ACCGCCAACCCGCCGTAGATTCGGCGCTCGGATTATAGTCGCGCCCAGTTGGCTCCGCAGGTTGGCGGCCCGGCGCGGCCCATGCAGGGGGCAGGGGACGATGATCCTCGAATGTACGCAATGCCATATGCGCTATCTGGTCGCCGATTCCGCGATCGGACCGGCCGGGCGCACCGTGCGTTGCGCCGGTTGCCGGCATAGCTGGTTCCAGCCGCCCGCGATGCTTGACCTCGGCACCACCGCCGCGGTCACCCCGCCTAGCGAGCCGGCGCGCGTGGCCCAGCCGGCGATGGCCGATGCGGCTGCCGACGCCCCCCGTCCGCGCAGCGCGCCGCCGGTGGCGCCGGCGGCGACGCCCGACGCGCCCTATGCCGAAGCGCCGCGTCCCGCGCCGCTGCGCGCGCGCAGCACCGAACCGCGCTGCTATGTCGATCCGGAGGCCGAACGCGCCGAGCGGGGCGAACCGATCAACGCCTTCGTCCATCAGGCCCCGTTCGTGCCGCGCCGCAACCCGGCGCGCCGCCGCACCGCCATCGCGGTCGCCGCCGGCGTCGCGATGCTCGCGGCCTGTGGCGGCATCCTCTACACCGGAACGCCCGGCATCGCCGAACAGCTCGGCCTGCCGATCGCGTCGAGCGCCAGCGACGCGCTGAAATTCGCGATCAACACGCCCGAACGCCGCCTGCTGTCGAGCGGCAACGAACTGTTCGCGGTGTCGGGGCGGATCATCAACGAAACCGGCAGCCGCCAGCGCATTCCCGACATTCGCGCAGTGTTGAAGGACAGCCAGAACCGCGACGTCTATAGCTGGACGATCAAGCCGCAGACGCGGGTCATCGGGCCGAGCGGGAGCCTGAGCTTCAACAGCGCCGCGCTGGACGTGCCGGCGAACGCCAAGGAACTCGAACTGAGTTTCGCTTCGGGGCTGTAAGACGGTCGGGCACAGCGCGCTACCTCCCCCCATCGTCACCCCGGACTTGATCGGGGGTCCCGCTTCTTATTTTTCGCGCGGCAGATAAAAAGCGGGACCCCGCGTCAAGCCCGGGGTGACGTGAAAAGCAGGATTCACGCCGCGATCGGAAAGCGCAGCAGCCGGTCCTCCAGCGCGATCAGCGCCTCTGCGCCGGTCCCGACCGCGCGCACGATCTCCGGATGATGCGCGTCCAGCCCGCCGGTCAACGATCCGAACGCCGGCAGGATCAGCTTGCTGGCGGTCGCGACGAAACAGCGCCGCGATACGCCGCGCCCGCGCAGCTTCACCCGCAGCTTGGGATGGAAATGGCCGGACAATTCGGGACGTGGCTCGGCCGGATCGGCTTCGTGGCGTAGCACCACGCCGTCGACCACTGCCTCGTCGACCAACCGCCCGCCGCAATGGTCGGCGACGATCCGGTCATGGTTGCCGGTGATCCACGTCCAGTCGACCCCGCCGGTCAGCGCACGCAACCGGGCCTGCGCCTCTTCCGACAGCCGGTCGCACCCGCCGATATCGTGGAAACTGTCGCCCAGGCACCAGATTTCCGCCGGCTGCGTCCGGGAGACCACCGCCTCGATCCCGGCCAGCGTTTCAAGGGTGTCATAGGGCGGCAGCATCTGCCCGAACTGCGCGAACCAGCTGGCCTTTTCGAAATGCAGGTCGGCCAGCAGCAACGCGCGCCGCGCCGGCCAGTACAGGGCACCGGCCGGGAGGGCGGCAAAGGCGTGGCCGGCGAACGAAAGGCGAACCATGGCATGCCTATAGCGCAGCGCGTGTGGCGCTCAAGCCGCGGGGGCGTAACGATCGTGTTTGCGGCACTGCCCCAACCCAATCGTCACCCCGGACTTGATCCGGGGTCCCGCTTCTTCTTCTAGCCGCGGGAAGAAGCGGGACCCCGGGTCAAGCCCGGGGTGACGGTATGTGTAAGCACCCCCGCTCTTACAACCAAACATCAACCACATGGATCGCCAGCCCGACCATGCCGCCGACCAGCGTGCCGTTGATGCGGATATATTGCAGGTCGCGACCGACCGCGTTTTCCAGCCGGCCGGTGATCGTCTGCGCATCCCAGCCGCGTACCGTGTCCGACACCAGCCGGACGATGCCGTCGCCATAATCGGCGACCGCGCCGACCACCGCACGGCGGGCGAAGCGGTTGACCTTGGCTTTCAGCACCGGATCGGACTGGAGCGTCCGGCCGAGCTGGCGCATCGCCTCACCGATCGGCCCGGCGAGCGCGCGGTCGGGATCGCGCGCGGCGCGCAGCATGCCGCCGCGAATCTTTTCCCACACCCCCATCCACCATCCGGCGAGCGCGGGATTGTCGATCAGGTCGTTCTTCAACCGCTCGACCTTCGCCTGCATCTCCGGCGAATGTTGCAGGTCGTGCGCCAGCAGCGCGAGGCCCTCATTCGCCTTCGCGCGCAGTGGGTGAGCCGGGTCCTCGGCGACTTCAGCCAGCATCTTGTGCAGGCCGCGCACCACCGACGTCGCCAGCGTCTCGTCGAGGCCGGTCCAGCGCAGCACCGCCCCGGCGCGCTTCTGGATCATCGCGCGGACCAGTTCCTCGTTCGCGTCCAACGTCTTGGACGTCCAGCGGATGATCGCATCGACCAGCGGCAGGTGCCGGTCGTCGGCGATCGCCGCCTCCAGCGTGCGGCCGAGTGCGGGCGACACCTGCATCGCGCGCAGCCGGTTGGCCAGCGCACCGCGCACCATCGTCCCGAACTGGTCGGGGTCGAGCCCTTCGAGGACATTGACCGCCAGCCGCGACGCGCCATGGCGCAGCCGCCCGCTGCGCGCTGCCGGATCGGCCAGCCACTTGCCCGCCGCCCCCGCCGCATCCACCCGGTGCATCCGCCGCGCAACGACCCGCGCCGTCAGGAAATTGTCGCGCAGGAACGCGGCCAGCGTATCGCCGATCCGGTCCTTGTTGCGCGGGATGATCGCGGTATGCGGGATCGGCAGGCCGAGCGGATGGCGGAACAGCGCGGTGACCGCGAACCAGTCGGCAAGGCCACCGACCATCGCCGCTTCGGCAAAGGACTGCACGAAGCCCCAGGCGGGATGGACGCCTTCCATCCGCCGCGACAGCAGGAACAGCGCGGCCATCGCCACCAGCATGAACGTGGCCAGCCGCCGCATCCGGCGGAGCGGAACGGGAACCGCATCGCCGGCGCGGGTGAGAGGGGATGCCATCCCCGAAACAATCGCCGGATGGCCGGAAAGTTCAATAGGAGCGGTACGCCGCCCCCACTCAAATACGTCACCCCAGCGAAGGCTGGGGTCTCCTGCGGCTCTTGCTGCGTGCTGTCACCGGGAGACCCCAGCCTGCGCTGGGGTGACGCTTGGGGCCGGGCGGGTTCCATCCCCGTCCGGTCTGGCCGAACGGGGGAAAGCCGACTTACTCCGCCGCCGGCAGCGACTTCGGCCCATCACCCGGCGGCAGCGGCGCACCGGGCTTGTGGTCGATCGCCAGGCCATCGGCATCGCCCGGACGATAGGTCAGCAGGCGCCGCGACAGGCGCGGGCCGATCCAGCGTTCGAGGCCGACCGCCAGGCTGAACGCGCCCGGCACGATCAGCAGCGTCAGCAGCGTCGACAGCGTCAGGCCGCCGATCACGGTGATCCCCATCGGCCCGCGGAAGGACGAATCGCCCGAAAGCGCCAGTGCGGTCGGCACCATGCCGGCGACCATCGCGACCGTGGTCATCACGATCGGCTGCGCCCGCTTGTGCCCGGCATCGAGGATCGCGACCTCCTTCTCGACGCCCTTCTCCATCTCCTCCAGCGCGAAGTCGATCAGCAGGATCGAGTTCTTGGCGACGATGCCGAGCAGCATCAGCAGCCCGATATAGACCGGCATCGAGATCGGGTTGCCCGTCACCCACAGCGCCAGCAGGCCGCCCAGCGGCGCCAGGAACAGCGACCCCATGTTCACGAAGGGCGGCATGACCCGCTTGTAGAGCAGCACCAGCACCGCGAAGACGAGGAAGATGCCCGAAATCACCGCGACGATGAAGTTCTGGATCATCTCGCCCTGCCACTTCGCCTGACCGACGGTCAGTTCGGTGACGCCCAGCGGAAGGTTCTGCATCGTCGGCAGCTGATGGATCGCCTTCATCGCGACACCCGACACGACACCGGGGGCCAGGTCGGCACCGACGACCAGGCGCCGCTGCTGGTTGATGCGGTCGATCTTGGTCGGGCCGGCGCCGAAGCCGATATCGGCGACGACCGACAGCGGGACCGATCCGCCATTGGCGGTCGGCAACGGCAGGTTCTGGATCGTCGACAGCCGCGAGCGGGCATCGCGCGACAGCGCGACCCGGATCGGAATCTGCCGGTCGCTCAAGGAGAAGCGCGCGCTGTTCTGGTCGATATCGCCCAGCGTCGCGATGCGGATCGCACCCGACAGCGCGGCGGTGGTGACGCCGAGGCTGGCGGCGAGGTCGCTGCGCGGGCGGATGATGATTTCCGGACGCTTCAGATCGCCCGACACGCGCGGCGCCACGATCATCGGCAGCTTCTCCATCTCCTTGACCAGCTTGTTCGCGGTTTCGTTCAGCTTCGCCGGATCGTCACCGCCCAGCGTAATCGACAGGTCGCGGCTGGAGCCGCCCCAGCCGAACTGCGACCGGAACGACACGCGCGCATCGGGGATCGCCGCCAATTGGGGCGCGAGGCCGCGTTCGAACTCGGTGCTCTTGACCGTTCGCTTGGCGGCAAATTCCTCGTCGTCCAGCAGGCCAAACCTGTGGCGGACGCGCTCGCCGAAGCTGGGTTTGTCGATCAGCTCGGCGGTGACGCGGCCATTGCCGGCATAGCTCGACGAATAGACCGACTTCACCATCGGCTGCGACGCGAGCAGCCGTTCGACCCGCTTCACGACGGCGGCGGTCTGTTCCAGCGTGGTGCCGGGGACCATTTCGACCGTCGCGGTCACCCGCTCGCGATCCTGCGGCGGCTGGAACGTCTGGGGCAGGACCATGAACATGACGACGGTCAGCGCCAGCGCGGCGATGGCGGCGACGACCGTCGACCAGCGATGGCGCAGCGTCCAGCGCAGCACGCCCATATAGCGGTCCATCAGCCAGCCTTCGCCATGGCTGGCGGTGCCGTGGGCCTTCAGGAAATAGGCGGCGATCATCGGGGTGATGAGCCGCGCGACGGCAAGGCTCATCAACACCGACGCGACGACGGTCAGGCCGAAATTCTTGAAGAACTGGCCCGAAATACCCGGCATCAGGCCGACCGGCAGGAAGACCGCGACGATCGCCATCGTGGTCGCCAGCACGGCGATGCCGATCTCGTCCGCCGCATCGATCGATGCCTGATAGGCGGATTTGCCCATCCGCATGTGCCGGACGATATTCTCGATCTCCACGATCGCATCGTCGACCAGCACGCCCGCGACCAGACTGAGCGCCAGCAGCGTCATCTGGTTGAGCGTGAAGCCCAGCATGTCCATGAACCAGAAGGCGGGGATCGCCGACAACGGGATGGCCAGTGCCGAGATGAAGGTCGCGCGCCAGTCGCGCAGGAAGATGAACACGACGACGATCGCGAGCAGCGCGCCCTCGTACATCGCAGTCATCGCCGAATGATATTGGGTTTCGGTGAACTCGACCGAATTGGACAGCAGGGCGAAGCGGACCTGCGGGTTGCGCTTCTGCAGCTCGGCGAGCTTCTTTTCCGCTTCGTGGAAGACGGTGACGTCGGACGCGCCCTTGGCACGCTTGATGTCGAACGCCAGCACCGGACGGCCATTATATTCGGCGCGGCTCTTGGGCTCGGCATAGGCGTCGCGGACATCGGCGATGTCCGCGAGGCGGATCGACCGTCCGCCGGCGACCGGGATCTGCGTCTGCGACAGCGCATAGGCGGTCGAGGCATTGCCCAGCACGCGGACCGATTGCTGCGACCCGGCGATTTCCGCCTGACCGCCTGCCGCGTTCAGATTGACCTGCCGCAGCGCCTGGTTGACCTGGGATGCGGTCAGCCCCTGCGCCTGCAACCGCGCGGGGTCGAGCGTGACGCGGATTTCACGGTCGACGCCGCCGACCCGTTCGACGGTCGCCATGCCGTCGATCGACAGCAATTCCTTGGCCACCGTATTGTCGACATACCAGCTGAGCTGTTCGGGCGTCATGTCGTCGGCGATCGCGGTCCACGACGCGATATCCGAATCGGTCGTATTGGCGCGATAGATTTGCGGTTCGAGGATGCCGTCGGGCAGCTGGCTGCGAATCTGGTTCACCGCCTCGCGCACGTCGTTGACCGCGCGGTCGATCGGCGTGCCGATGTCGAGCTGGATGACGGTGGTCGACGACCCTTCGGTCACGGTCGATTCGATCTGGTCGATGCCCTGCAGGGCGCGCACCGCGGCCTCGACCCGCTGCGTCACCTGAGTCTCGAGCTCGGTCGGGGCGGCGCCTGGCTGGCTGATGACGACGATCGCGACCGGGAATTCGATGTCCGGGTCCTGGTTCACGTCCATCCGCATGAAGCTGACGATCCCCGCGATCGTCAGCGCGAGGAACAGCACCAGCGGCGGCACCGGGTTGCGGATCGACCATGCCGATATGTTGCGGAAACCCATGGCGCTATTCCTTGCGGGCGGGGGTGGCGGCGGCGCGGACCGGCACCACCTGCTGACCCGGATTGAGGAAGGCGCCTGCGCTGGCGACCACGCGCTCGTCGCCCATCAGGCCCGACGCGATCAGCGCGCCTTCGTCCGATACCTCGGCGACCTTCACGTCGCGGCGCACCGCCTTGTCCTGCGCATCGATGACATAGACATAGCTGCCCTTGTCGTCGCTCAGCACCGCCGATTCGGGCAGCAGTGGCGCGGTCGACGCGCCGGCACCGATCCGGGCGCTGGCAAAGCCGCCGGGCCGCAGCGCCGGGTCGTAGTTCAGCGCGATGCGGGCGATGCCCTGCCGCGTCTGCGGGTCGATGATCGGCGAGACCTGCCACACCTGCCCCTTGAACACGCGGGTGTCGCCGACCGGCACGACCTCCGCCGGCACGCCCGCGCGCACCGTCGCCAGATCGGCTTCGGACAGCTGCGCGCGCATTTCCATCTGCCCGCCCATCGCGATGCGGAACAGCACGCCGCTGCCCCCGCCGATCACCTGCCCCGGCTCGACCGCGCGGGTCAGGACGAGGCCGGCGGCGGGCGCGCGGATGTCGAGCCGGCGGTTGCGCGCCTGCGTCTCGGCCAGCTGCGCCTGCGCGACGCTCACGCGCGCATTGGCGGCGTCGCGGGTCGCGGTCTTGCGGTCGATATCGGCCTGCGACACGAAGCCGCGCTCGACCAGCTGCTTCGACCGGTCGAGTTCGGTCTGCGCGATCTGCGCGTCGGCGCGGGCGACGCGGACCTGCGCGGCCAGCGACTCGGCGGTCTGCGCCTGCACCGACCGGTCGACCGTGGCCAGCACCTGTCCGGCGCCGACCCAGCTGCCCGGTTCCACCAGGACCTGCGTGACGAGCCCGCCTTCGCCGACGACGCCGACCGGCATCTCGCGCCGGGCGGCCAGCGAACCGGTGCCGGTGACGGTACGGGTCACGGTGTCGCGGCCGGGTACGACAACGGTTACCTTGGGCAATGCGCCAGCGGCGGCACCGGCGGGCGGCGCCTTGGCTGCCGGGGCATCGCCGCCCTTGCGACCGAATGCCCAGAAGGCGCCGATGGCGACCAGCAGGATGACGACGATCCCGACGATGACCGCGCGGTGGCGCGATCGCTTGGTGCCGTCCGGGCCGGTCAGCATCTGGCGGTCCCCCGCGATCGACGTCGATTCGTAATTCATCCACCCCATCCCATTGAGGGCCCCCAGCCCCGGCCGAGCTGTATTATCTTAATACAGCACCTTTCTCAAGCATACACATCGCGTTTTTCGATAAGAACGACAAGCCTCGCATCGATTGCGTTCAGCGTGCGTTTTGGCGCGGTCCCGTAACGACCGCCGTGCCGTTGCAAATTGATTTCGAAAGAGGATGTGCCGATGCTCCGTTCCGCCCTGATCCTGGCCGCCATCGGCGGCGCGCTGCCCGCCGCCGCGCAACAGGTCGCGCCCGCCGTCGCGCCGGTCCTGACCGATGCGACGCTGCTGGACGTGGTGGCCGAAGGAAAGGCGACTCGCGTCCCCGATATCGCGACGATTCGCGCCGGCGTCGTCAGCCAGTCGCCGACCGCCGCCGCCGCGCTGTCCGACAATGCGCAACGCATGACCCGGGTCGTCGCGGCGCTGCGCAAGGCGGGCGTCGCCGACCGCGATATCCAGACCGCGCAGATCCAGCTCCAGCCGCAATATCGCTATGCCGAGAATCAGCCGCCGGCGATCACCGGTTATCAGGCGAGCAACAGCGTCTCGGTCCGCTTCCGTGACGTGGCGAAGAGCGGCTCGATCCTCGACGCGCTGGTGGCGCAGGGCGCGAACCAGATCGACGGGCCGAACCTCTCGGTCGATGCCGCCGATGCCGCGCTGGACGAGGCGCGCACCGACGCGATCCGCCGCGCCCGCGCCCGCGCCGAACTCTATGCCAAGGCGGCGGGGATGCGCGTCGACCGGATCGTGTCGATCGTCGAGAATGGCGGCGACCAGCCGCCGATGCCGATGCCGGTCATGGCACAGGCGCGGATGGTGAAGATGGCCGACTCCACCCCGCTGGCGGCGGGGGAGCAGGACCTGCGGGCAACCGTGTCGGTGCGTTTCCTGCTGCGGTAAAGGGCGCGGTGCGCCCCTTCTTCGTCACTCCCGCGAAGGCGGGAATCCATTGACGCCTCCGCTTGCGAACCAGCCGCGACGGCAGCGTGTATGGACTTCCGCCTTCGCGGGAGTGACGAAGGGTGGTCGGGCGGTTACCCCAGAAACCGCTCGGCAACATCCGCCGGCACCCGCACCAGCCGCCCGCTCTGCCGGTCGAGCACCGCCCAGGTCGTCCGCGCATCGACCTTTACCCGCCCGTCCGCGCCGGTGAAGCGCATCAGGCGGTCGAACCGTGCCCCGCGCGGCGCCTCGCCGACCCAGGTCTCGGCGGTCACCGTTTCCCCGGCGGCGACATTACCGCGATAATCGATCTCGTGCCGGGTGATGACCCAGACATAGGCGGCCTGCTGTTCGGGCGTCGCGACCGCCATCCAATGTTCGACCGCCACATCCTGAATCCAGCGGACCCAGACCGCGTTGTTCACATGGCCCAGTTCGTCGATATCGTCGGGGCCGGCGGTGATCGAACGGGTAAAGCGGGGGGCGGTCATTGCGGGACGATCGGCTCCGTTGCGGGACGGGGCTTCAGGCCGCTGTCCGAAATCCGCCATGCCCGTTGTTCGGCGGTCGCGCCATCGATATCGCCGCTCCGGTGCAACGTGACCGGCCCGGTCATCGCCACCGGGGTTCCGTCGCGCAATTTGCCCGTCACCCGCACCGGAATCGGGATATAGCGCTGTCCTGCCCCGGCATCGATCCGTCCGGGCGCGCCGACGACCGCGCGATAGTCGGCATATTTGGCGAAGGACTGGGCAAAGGCCGCCTGCGACATGCCCGATGCCTGTCCGCCATTGCCCCATAGCCGCCACGCATCGCCATAGCGGCGCTCGCCGATCGCGGCGAAATAGTCGCGCAGCACCTGCACCGCCGCATCCGCGCCGGGCTCGGCCATGGTCCCGCTGGGGGCGGGGGCAGGCGCGGGGGCGGCGCGGACACGCCGGGGATACCCTCGCCGGCCGGCATGGTGGTCGCGGGCGTCACCGGCGTCGGCGCTCCGGCGGCGGGCTCGGGCGGCGCCGCCACCAGATCGGCTTCGGCCGTCTGGTTGACGACCGCGGCATTGTCTGCCGAACCGCCGCCCCCGCATCCTGCCAGCAGCAACGCCAGCACGGCTCCGCCCGCGATCCTCATGGCTCGATCGCGTCGCGATCGGCATCGTCGAGGTCGTCGTCCTCGGCGAGATTGTCGTCGTCGAAATCTTCCTGCAACTCGTCCTCGGACTGGTCGCCCTGTCCGGTGATCGTCACATCCTCGTCCTCCTCGGCGAGTTCGTCGTCGACCATGTCGAGTTCGTCCTCGTCCTCGTCGTCGGACATGCCCAGATCGGGTTCGAGGTCGGTCAGGATAGTGCCGTCGCTCGGCCCGTCGCGCGTCGCCTCGAGGATTTCGGCGCGCTGGCTTTCGTCATAGCCGTCCTCGTCATAGCCGTCGTCGCCGGTGCCCTGTCCATTCACCTGATGCCCGCCCATGGCGCGTCTCCTATCCAGTCAGGCTGGGGAAACCCGCATGCCGCCGGGCGGGTTCCTAAAGTTCGATCCACTGACGTGGAAACGGTGCCGGCCCACTCCCCCACCCGGCCACCCATTAAGGATACGCTGTGAGTGGCCGGGTGGGGGAGTGGGCCGGCACCGCCCTGATCCAGCTTCGCTGGATCGGCCACTACCCACGCCGGAACAGCCGGCCATGTTCGGTGCGAAACACGACGAGCAGAGCAAGCAGGCCGAGGCCGAGGAACCCGCCGTACAGCGGCACCGTCGTCCCGTCGAACGATTGGCCGATGATCGCGCCGAGCACCGCGCCGCCCAGCATCGACACGAATCCCTGCAACGACGACGCGGTCCCGGCGATCGACCCCATATTCTCCATCGCCATCGCCGAGAAATTGGAGGTGGCGAGGCCGAAGCACGCCATCATCATCGCCTGCAGCACGATGAAGTTGACCAGCGATTCGACACCCGCCAGCGTCACCGCCAGGTGCACGCCCGCCACCGCGACCAGCCCGAGCAGCGCCGCGTGCGAGATCAGCCGGGTGCCGAAGCGCATCACGATCCGCGAATTGAAGAACGATCCCGCCGCCATCGTGCTGGCGACGCAGGCGAAGACGACCGTCAGCAGCTTCGGCCGCTCGAACGTCACCTCCATGATCTGCTGGATCGACCCGACGAACCCGAACAGCCCGCCCGACAGCAATGCGGCGGCGATGGTGTAGCCCACCGCATAGCGATCGCGCAGCACGATGCGATAGCCGGCGAGGATGCGGCTGGGCTGGAGCGGCTGGCGCTCCGATTCCGGCAGCGTCTCGGGCATGCGCAGCACGAACCAGGCGAGGATGATCGCGGTGACGATCGCGATCCCGCCAAAGATCCAGCGCCACGACGCGAAGACCAGCACCAGTTCGCCGAACGACGGTGCCAGCACGGGGGCGGCCATGAAGAAGATGAACGCCAGGCTCATCACCCGTGCCATCGCCCGCCCCGAATAACAGTCGCGCACCAGCGCGATGGTCACCACCCGTCCCGCCGCCACGGCGGCACCCGATGCCAGCCGGGCGATCAGCAGCAGCATGAAGCTGCCCGAAATCGCCGCGACCAGATTGGTGATCGCGCTGGCGACCAGCCCGACGATCAGCACCGGCCGCCGGCCATAGCGATCGGCGAGCGGCCCATAGGCCAGCTGCGCGACCGAAAAGCCGATCAGGAAGGCGGTAATGACGAACTGCCGCATATTGGGCTCGGCGACGTCCAGCGTCTCGCCGATTGCGGGGAGCGCGGGCAGCATCGAATCGATGCCCAGCGCCGTCAGCGCCATCAGCGCCGCGATCAGCGTCACGAACTCGCCGAACGGGAGCGGCGAACGGTCGGCGGAGGGCGGGGGCGTGCGCGTTTCGGCGGGGGATTCGATGGTCTGCGACATAACGGAGCCTCCATGGCCCATGTCGCCCGCCGGGTCACGCACAGGATGACCCTGTTCCTGCCGCTCGCCTACGTCTATCTTCATGCGCATACCCGTATTGTTCAGGATGTTGAGACTCATGGCTGACACGCCGCTTTCGCAGGTTCCGCTGATTTCGATGGCGCAGGCGGAGCAGGACCCCGACGGTTTCGCCCGCGACTTCGGCGGGTCGTTCCAACGCTTCGGTTTTGCGATGGTGTCCGACCATGGCGTCGATCAGGGCGTGATCGATCGCGCTTGGGCGATGACCAAGGCGTTCTTCGACCTGCCCGAGGCGGAAAAGCGCCGCTATTTTGTCGAGGGCGGCGGCGGCGCGCGCGGTTATACCCCGTTCAAGACCGAAATCGCCAAGGGCGCGACCCATGTCGACCTCAAGGAATTCTGGCATGTCGGCCGCGAACTGGCCGCCGGCCACCGCTATGGCGACGTCATGCCCGCCAATGTCTGGCCCGACCGGCCGGAGGGGTTTCGTGAGGCGTTCCTCGACCTGTTCGCGGCGCTCGATGCGGCTGGCGACCGGCTGCTCTCGGCGATCGCGCGTTATCTGGGGCTGGAGCCGAACTGGTTCGACCGCGCGGTGAAGGACGGCAATTCGGTCCTGCGCCTGCTCCATTATCCGCCGGTTCCCGCCGACGCCCCCGAAGTCCGCGCCGGCGCGCATGAGGATATCAACCTTATCACCCTGCTGCTGGGCGCGGAGGAAGCCGGCCTCGAACTGCTCGACCGCGACGGCCGCTGGCTGCCGGTCGCCCCGCCGCCCGGCGCGATGGTGGTGAATGTCGGCGACATGCTGCAGCGGCTGACCAACCATGTCCTGCCCTCCACCACCCACCGCGTCGTCAACCCGGCACCCGAACGCCGCGGCCATTCGCGCTATTCGATGCCGTTCTTCCTCCACCCCGCGCCCGATTTCCTGATCGAGACGCTGCCCGGCTGCGTCAGCGAGGAGCGTCCCAACCGCTACGAAACCCCGATCACCGCGCACGACTATCTCTACCAGCGACTGGTCGAGATCGGTCTTATCAAGAAGTAGTTTGTAGAAACCGTTTGGTTCGAGCAGCTTCGAGCGAAGTCGAGAAGCGTCCGTCGAGAACGCGTTGCCAACGGGAACAGCGGGGTATGCCAACACCCTTCCCCTCCCGCGCCACACCCTCTAGAGACATGAAACCGGCCGGAGCGATGCTCCGGCCGCAATTTTGTTACGTGTGCAACAAGAGGAATATATGACCCAACCGCTCCGCATCGCCATCGCCGGTCTCGGAACCGTGGGCGCGGGGGTCATTCGGCTGATCGAGACCAATGGCGAGCTGATCGCTAGGCGTGCCGGTCGCCCGATCGAGGTCGTCGCCGTGTCGGCCCGCGACCGTTCGCGCGACCGGGGCGTCGACCTGTCGCGCTATCAATGGGTCGATGACACCGCCGCTCTGGTCCATGCCGGCGATGCCGATGTCGTGGTCGAGCTGATCGGCGGATCGGACGGCCCGGCACTGACGCTGGCGCGCACGTCGCTGTCGGCGGGCAAGAGCTTCGTCACCGCCAACAAGGCGATGATCGCGCATCACGGTCTCGAACTGGCCGAAGTCGCCGAGGCCAAGGGCGTGGCGCTGAAGTTCGAGGCGGCGGTCGCGGGCGGCGTGCCGGTCATCAAGGGCCTGCGCGAAGGGGCGGCGGCGAACGAGATTTCGCAGGTCTTCGGCATCCTCAACGGCACCTGCAACTTCATCCTGTCGAAGATGGAAAGCGAAGGCCGCGATTTCGCCGAGGTGCTGGCCGAGGCGCAGGCACTGGGCTTTGCCGAAGCCGATCCCAGCTTCGACATCGACGGCGTCGATGCCGCGCACAAGCTCTCAATCCTCGCCAGCATCGCGTTTGGCACCCGCCCGGCATTCGATGCGGTGGCGGTGACCGGCATCCGCCACGTGCTGGCCGCCGACATCGCCGAGGCGGCGGCCTTGGGCTATCGCATCCGGCTGGTCGGGGTGGGCGAGGCCGGGCCGCACGGGCTGTTCCAGCGGGTGCATCCGCATCTGGTCCCGCTCGACCATCCGCTGGCGCATGTCACCGGCTCGCTCAACGCGGTGGTCGCGGAGGGCAATTTCGTCGGCCGCCTGTTCTTCCAGGGCCGCGGGGCCGGGGACGGCCCGACCGCCAGCGCGGTGGTCGCCGACCTGATCGACATCGCCCGCGGCGAATTCGGCCCGCCCTATGCGATGCCCGCAGCGTCGCTCACCGCCGCCGCGCCCGAACAGGCGAGCGAGCGGCGCGGGCGCGCTTATGTCCGGCTGCATGTCGCGGACAAGGTCGGCGTGCTGGCCGAGATCGCCGCCGCGATGCGCGACGCGGGCGTATCGATCGAAAGCCTGATGCAGCGCGGCGCGAACGCCGATGGCAGCGTGCTGGTCGCGATCGTCACCCATGAAGGCCCGGAACGCTGCATCGCGCAGGCGCTGGAAAAGCTGGAAAGCTCGGCCAGCGTGCTCGGCCGTCCGATGTGGATGCACGTGCTGGGCGGGTGAGGGCGCCCACGGCCTGACCGCGGCGGACAACTGAGCTAATGCGTCACCCCGGACTTGATCCGGGGTGACGCTTTCTACCGACCGTCGTAAAATAAGAAGCGGGACCCCGGGTCAAGCCCGGGGTGACGGATGCCAAGGACGGTAACGCCAAGGCCACCGGGACCGACCGACAATCCCTTACGGCAGCGGAATGCTCGACTCCGCCTTCGCCCGCGCCCGCCGTTCCGCCCGCGCCGCATTGGCCCGCTGCACGAAGCACCCGGTCTGCCCGCCGACGCCCGCCGTCGAGCAGCTGCCGGTGCCGAACGAGCCGGCGTTCAGATTGTCTTCGACCCGCGTCGCCCAGCTTTCGCCGTCGCGCGTCGGTTCGGCGTCGCGCAGTTCCTTCGGGATGCGGAAGCGCTCGCGCTCGCTGCGGCGGACGCAGACCACGATTTCCTCGCCATCGGCATTGGTCGGGCATTTGTCATTGCCGTAAATGACCAGCGTCCCGTTCTGCACCTGTGCGGCGGCAGGGGCGGCGGGCAGGGTGAAGGCGGCGATCGCGGCGGCACCGGCCAGAAGCATGCGGGTCATCATTTCCTCCTGTCCGGATAACGCCCGGTCGGTCAAATACGTTTCGAAACTTCGATGGCGACGCGGCATCCCGCGCGGATCGCCGCCGACAGCACGGGATAGGCCGGCGCGCGTTCGGCACCATGCGCCAGCGCCGCTTCCTTGTGCTCCAGTTCCTCGGCCTGGAACCGGGCGATCGCCTCGCTCAACTCGGGATGATCGTCGCCCAGTTCGGCGAGCTGATCCTCATAATGTTTGTCGATTTCGGTCTCGACCGCCGCGGTGCAGGCCATTGCCGCCTCCGGCCCGATCGCCGCCGTCACCGCGCCCAGCGCAAAGCCCGCCACGTCCCAGAAGGGCTGGATCAGCGTCGGTCGCACGCCGCGCTCGGCGATCAGCGCGTCGAAATAGGCGCGGTGTTCCGCCTCCTGCAACGCCATGCCCTGGATCGCCGCCGACATGGGGCTGCGGTCGCCCATCACCGCCAGCTGCCCGGCATAGATGCGGGTTGCGCCATATTCGCCCGCCTGATCGACGCGGATCATCGATTCCAGCCCGCCGGGCCTGCGGTCGCCGGGTCGCCACTTGGTCATGTCCGCCTCCGTGTCGCGAGGATCAGTACCGCCAACGCACCAGTGATCGAAAGGATCGCGTTGAATCCGGCCAGCGAAATGCCGAACAACGTCCATTGCGGCACGTCGCAGCGTACGACCGGTTGCCGCACGATCGCCGCCAGTAAATCCCCCCCGGTCGCGCCGAGCGTGTTGGCGCAGGCGGTGATCCCCTGCCACCAATGATATTCGACCCCGGCATGGAACACGCCGATCGCGCCGCTGACGAGGATCGCGATCCCGGCCAGGATCACCAGCGCCCGCTTGCCCGACGTGCGCGGCACCACGAACGACAGCGCGGCAAGGCCGATCGCGGCATAATGCGGCCAGCGCTGCCAATGGCACATCTCGCACGGGCACAGCCCGCCGAGATATTGCGACGCCAGCGCGCCGGCGATCAGCGTGAGCGGCAGCAGCAGCGCGATCCAGCGCGCGAGCGGCAGGTCGTTGGCCCGCATCCGCTCAGCGCTTCGCCGGCCTGGGCGCCGGCGCCGCTGCCATGCGCGTGGTGGGGCCGACGCGACCCATGGTCTGGAGCGCATAATAGAGCTGAAAATCCTCGATACCGCGCTTCTTGAGCGATTCGGCGCTTTCGGCGAAGCGCGGATCGTCCTTGGTATCCTCGGTCAGCGTCTTGTCGTCGACCCCGGCCTCGTTGACGAGGTGGCGGCGCAGATCGGCCTCGCGATACACCGGCCGGTCCTTGTAATCCGGGTCGGAAATCTGCGGCACCTTCAGGTCGGGGTCGATGCCGCCTTCCTGCACCGACCGGCCCGATGGCGTATGGTAGCGCGCGGTGGTCAGGCGGACGGCGGTGTTCTTCGACAGGTCGAAGATCGACTGGACCGATCCCTTGCCGAAGCTGCGCTCGCCCATCACGATCGCGCGGTGATGGTCCTGCAACGCGCCGGCGACGATTTCCGACGCCGATGCCGTGCCCGGATTGGTCAGCACGATGATCGGCAGCCCCTGCGCCAGGTCGCCCGGCACCATTTCCTCGGCGAAATAGCGTTCGGTATCCGCCTTGTCGCGCCCGCGCTGCGACACGATCTCGCCGCGCGCCAGGAAGGTGTCGGACACCTCGATCGCCTGGGTCAGCAGCCCGCCGCCATTGTCGCGCAGGTCGATGATATAGCCCTTGGGCTTGTGGCCCAGCGCCTTGTCGATCCCGGCGATCGCGGCGCGGGTATCGGCGCCGGTCGTCTCGCTGAAGGTGTTGATGTTGATGACGCCGATGCCGTCCTTGACCTCCCACTTCACCGGCTTCTGCACGATCGTGCTGCGCACCAGCGTCAGCTCGATCGGCTTGTCGCGACCGGGACGGACGATGGTCAGCGATACCTTCGACCCCGTGGGTCCGCGCATCTGCGCGACCGCCTCATCCAGCGTGCCGCCGACGATCAGCTTGCCATCGACATGGGTGATGTAATCGCCCGACTTGATCCCGGCGCGCGCCGCCGGCGTATCCTCGGTGGGCGTAATGACCTTGACCGCGCCGTCCTCCAGCGTGACCGACAGGCCAAGGCCCGAATAATTGCCGGTGGTGGCGATGCGCAGATTCTCGAAATCCTTCGCATCCAGATAGCTCGAATGCGGGTCGAGCGCGGCCAGCATGCCGCGCATCGCGCCTTCCATCAGCGTCTTGTCGTCGACCTTGTCGACGTAGCTCGCCTTCACGCGATTATACACGTCCATGAAGTTGTCGAGTTCGCGGAAACTGCCGGCATCGGCCTGCGCCATCGCGCCGGTGGCAACGGGAACCAGCGCCAGCGCACCGACGATGGCGGTGGCCTGAAAGAACGAACGGGACCTACGCATAAACGCTTGGATGCTTTCGACTGCGGTACGTTTGTCACATTAGCGATAATTCGCGCCGCGATCAAAGCGCTGTCTTGCTGAACGGGCGGTGACGTTCGGCCATGGTCCGCTCGGCGTCGACGGGCGACGCCGGTATCACAGGAAGCCGTTCCCCCGGGCTCGACCCGGGGTCCCGCTTCTTTTCTACCGTTGGAGAGAAGCGGGACTCCGGATCAAGTCCGGCGTGACGCAGACGTTTGTTCGATTCGTCGAAGTCGATCGATCCTCAGAACGCCGACCAGTCATCCTCCACGACCGCCAGCGCGGTGTTGCCGGCAACTTGCGGGCGCATCGGGACGACGGTTGCCGGTCGGGGAGCCGGCGCCGGGACGGCGCGGACCGGGGCGATGCGGTGGCCGGGTTCGCCCAGGCGGAAGCTGGTGATCTGCCGCGCCATGCCGTCGGCGTCCGAAGCGAGGCTGCGCACCGCCGCCGTCGCCTCCTCGACCATCGCCGCATTCTGCTGGGTCATGCCGTCCATTTCCGACACGGCGGTGTTGATCTGGTGCAGGCCGGTCGCCTGACGCTCGGCCGATGCCGCGATGCTGGCGACCAGTCCGTCGATCTGCCCGATCCGGTTGATGATCCGGGTCAGCGCATCGCCGGTTTCGACGACCAGCTGCACGCCGCTGCCGATCTGGCTCGACGATGCGGTGATGCGGGTCTTCACGTCCTTGGCGGCATCGGCCGAGCGTTGCGCCAGCGCGCGCACTTCGCTGGCGACGACCGCAAAGCCCTTGCCGGCGTCGCCCGCCCGCGCTGCCTCGACCCCCGCGTTCAGCGCCAGCAAATTGGTCTGGAACGAGATGCCGTCGATCACGCTGATGATGTCGCTGATCTCGGCGGAGGCGCGTTCGATGCCGTGCATCGCCTCCACCGCGCGGCGGACGACCTCGCCCGACTGGTCGGCTTCGGCCCGCGCCTCGCTGACGATGCGGTTGGCCTGCGCGGCGCCGGCGGCGGTTTCGCGCACGGTCGATGTGATCTCGTCCATCGCCGCCGCCGTTTCCTCAAGGCTCGCGGCCTGCTGCTCGGTCCGCTGCGACAGGTCGTCGGACGCCTGGCGGATGTCGTCGGCGCCGTTGTTGATGCTGCTCGCCGCCTCGGTGACGGTCGCGAGCGTCGACTGGAGCGCGGCGACGGCGGCGTTGAAGTCCGCCTTGATCCGGGCGAACGGCCCGGTCAGATCGGCATCGATCCGCGAGACGAGATCGCCTTCGGCCAGCTTCGTCAACGCCGTGCCGAAGCTGTCGACGATCAGCGTCGTCTGTTCCTCCTTGGCCCGTTCGGCGGCGACCAGCTGATCGCGCAATTCCTGCGTCGCACCGGCCAGCTGGCCCAATTCGTCGCGGCGGTCGTTGGCGGGAATGGTCACCGCCATGTCGCCCGACGTCATGCGCTTCAGCGCATCGACCAGCGCCAGCAGCGGCGACAGGACGAAGCGGCGGGTCGCGAAGCCGATCGCGAGGACGACGGCAAGCGTCGCGGAGGTCGTGAAGATCAACAGGATGTTGGCGAACCGGGCGATGGCGTTCGCTTCGGCACTGACACTGGCCAGATGCGCTTCGATCGCATCGGACAGCGTGCTCATGCCGCCCTCCAGCTTTTCGAACGCTTCCAGAAAGCCGGGCAGAAGCGCGGTGGCACGCGCCGGATTCGTCGCGGCGGCGTCGGCGATGCGCTCTGCGGTGGCGATATAGGCGTCGACCAGCGGCTGGATGCGGCGGGCTTGTGCCGAGATGGCGGGCGCGTCGGCATAGGCGGCGTCGGCAGCCAGCGCCTTGCGCAACGCCGCCGAGTCGTCCGTCAGCGCCTGCCGGTTCGCCGCCAGATCGAGATCGCCGGCCGACGTGGCGCGCAGCACCGACAAGACGTCGCCCCGAATCGCATCGTGCATCATGTCGGCGGTCATGTGGTTGCGCAGCAGGGCGGTCCCCTGCGTGATGCTGGCGCGGGCATCGGCCTGTCGTCCGTTGGACCAGACCCGGGCACCGGCCGATCCCAATACCAACAGCACGATTGCGGCGATGGCCGCCAGAACCATCCGGTTGATCGATTGCATGCGGCCGTTCCTCCGAATCTGTCGTTCGGTACGGTATGGACGCCAACGGATAATATACGGTTACCCTGCCATTGACGCTCTGGCCTACAGCATCGCCGCCAGGTCGACCGGCACGCCGCGGCGGCGCAGTTCGATCGTCACCGGCGGCGCGTCGCCCGTCGGCGCGCGGCCGATGGGCGTGCCGGCGACGACCCGGCCGTCGACCGGACCGACACTGGCGGCAAGGCCGGTAACCGTCGTCGTCCAGCCATCGCCATGGTCGAGAATCACGACGCGGCGATAACCGCGAAACCGCTTGCTGAACGCGATCCGCCCCGGCGCGGGCGCGACGACGGTCGCGCCGGGCGCGACGGTCAGCGTCAGCCCGCGGGCACGCACCCCGCTGTCGCTGATCTCGCCGAAGCCGTTGGCGACCGCACCTTTGACCGGCAGGCGGTAGGCCGGCGGGGGTAACGCCGGCGCAGCGGCATCGGGGCGGGGCAGCGGGCCGGGCAGGGCGGCAAGCGCGGCACGGGTATCGCGCGCCTCGCCCAGTTCCTCCAGCCGGTCGACGATGTCGCGGGCCTGTTCGCCCAGCGCGATCGCGCGGTCGGATTCGACCATCGCCCCACGAGCCAATTCGCGCGACCGCAGCCGCTGCGCCGCCTCCGCACGGACCAGCGCCAGCCGCTCGCCTTCCAGCCGGGCATTGCTCGCCGCCAGCGCCGCCAGCGCGACCCCGGCCTGCGACCGCAGCCGTGCGGCGTCCGTTACCCCGGCCCGCACCGCGGCGGTGCGCTGCTGCATCGCCGGCACGACGGTTCCCAGCACCGCACGGACATGGACCAGATCGTTGGTCGACCCCGGCTGCGCCACCGCCAGCCATGCCGGCCGCGTGGCGAGCGACTGCAACGCGCCGACCAGCCGCGCGACCGGCGCCTGCCGCGCCGCCAGATCGGCACGCCGCCTGGCGAGCAGCTCGCCGATCAACGCCACGCGGGCCTGCGCCGCCGCGCGACTTGCCTTTGCCGCCGCGATCCGCGCGGCGAGGGCTGCCTGCGCCGCACCGGTCCGTTCGGCTCCTGCCTGTGCCGCCCGCGCCGCCTGTTCCAGCCGTTTCGACCGGGCGGCCGCCTCGACCGCTGCGCGCTTCGCGGCACCCAACCGTTCGCGCCCGGCCGCTACGGGGTCGTCCTGCGCCCAAACCGCCGCCCCTGCCAGCACGGCGAGGGCGGCAATCGGGACGAACGCGCGCCTCATCCTTCGCGGTGATAGGGGTGGCCGGCGAGGATGCTGGTCGCGCGCCACAATTGTTCGGCCAACATCGCCCGCGCCATCAGATGCGGCCATGTCGCCCGTCCGAATGCGAGCAACAGATCGGCCGCTTCCCGCTGCGCATCGTCGAAGCCGTCGGCCGCACCCAGCAGGAACCGCGTCTCGCGCACGCCATCGTCGCGCCAGCGGCCCAGCTGCGTCGCGAACGCCATCGACGGCAGGTCACGGCCCTTCTCGTCCAGCATCACGATCCGCGTCCCCGGATCGACCGCCGGCATCCTGCCCCCGGTATCGGGCAGTTCGGTGATCTTCGTCGGCCAGCTGACGCGCTTCAGATAGCGCTCGATCAACTCGCCCTCGGGACTGCGCCCGATCCGCCCGCGCGCGACGATATGCAGCAGCACGGGCGGGTCCGGTTCAGGCGTGCGCGGTCGGGTTCAGCGTATCGCCGAACGCCCACATCCGCTCCAGATTGTAGAAAGTGCGGACTTCGGGGCGGAACAGGTGGACGATCACGTCGCCGGTATCGATCAGCACCCAGTCGGCGGTCGGCAGCCCTTCGATGCGCGACGGACGCCCGAATTCGGCCTTCACCCGCTCGGCCAGCTTCTGCGCCATCGACGCCACCTGCCGACTCGACCGGCCGCTGGCGATCACCATGTAATCGGCGATGCTCGATTTGCCGGCGAGCGGGATCGACACCGTTTCGACCGCCTGGTCGTCGTCGAGGCTGGCCAGCACCATGCGATGCAGCGCTTCGGTCTCGTTCATCGCATCGCTCGGGTCGGTAGGGGTCGGCAAGTTCATCAGCTTTCAGGGGCCTGTGCGCCGGACCGGTCGGACGAGATCATCCGGCGGTGCCAGGCAGGGTCGGCGGCGCGGATCGCGGTCGCCGACGTCGGATCGGGACGGAAGCGCAAACGGACCAGTGCCGGCAAACTCCACATCGTCCATCGTTTCGCCTGGCCTGCGGGCCGCGCATGGCGCCGCAACCAACCCATCGCAGGACTAGCGAGGGCACGTCCATCATAGCCCGGACGCGCGACCACCGCAATCGCCACCGTCCGCGCGATCCCGCGCCAGTCCCGCCAGCGGTGGAACTCCGCCAGATTGTCCGCGCCCATCAACCAGATGAAGCGATGCTGCGGATACAACCGCACCAATTTGCGTAAGCTATCGACGGTATAGCGGGTGCCCAGCCGCCGCTCGATCGCGGTCGGCCGGATCGGTGCGTGGCGCGCCACCCGCTCAGCCGAGGCCAGCCGCGCGGCCAGCGGTGCCATGCCCGCCGCGGGCTTCAGCGGATTGCCCGGCGACACCAGCCACCACACCTCGTCCAGCGCCAGCGCACGCTTCGCTGCCAGCGACACCCGGCGATGGCCCTTGTGCGCCGGGTTGAACGATCCGCCGAGCAGCCCGATCGCCTTCGCCTTCAAGGCCGCGTCTGCCCGGTGCCCCGCACGATCCACTTGTACGTCGTCAGCCCCTCCAGCGCGACCGGCCCGCGCGCGTGCAAGCGGCCGGTAGCGATGCCGATCTCCGCGCCCAGCCCGAACTCGCCGCCATCGGCAAACTGCGTCGAGGCGTTCCACATCACGATCGCCGAATCGACGCGCGCCAGGAAATGCTCCGCGGTCGCCGCATCCTCGGTAAGGATCGCATCGGTATGGTGCGATCCATGCGCCGCGATATGCGCGATCGCGTCGTCCACCCCGTCGACCAGCTTCACCGACAGGATGGCGTCGAGATATTCGGTGTCCCAGTCGTCGTCATTCGCCTCGAGGATGGCGGGATGCAGCGCCCGAACCTCCGCATCGCCGCGCAGCTCACACCCGGCGGCGATCAGTCCGGACAGGATCGGCAGCGGATCGGCATAGCCGCGGTCGATCAGCAGCGTCTCGGTCGCGCCGCACACACCGGTCCGGCGCAGCTTGGCGTTCACCACCACGGCCTCAGCCATCGTCGGATCGGCGGCGCGGTCGACATAGCTGTGGTTGAGGCCATCGAGATGCGCCAGCACCGGCACCCGCGCCTCCGCCTGCACCCGCGCGACCAGGCTCTTGCCTCCGCGCGGTACGATCAAGTCGATCATGCCATCCGCCCGCAGCATGTCCCCCACCGCCGCGCGATCGGTCGTCGGGATCAATTGCACCGCGCCCTCGGGCAGGCCGGCACTCGCCAGCCCCCGCGCCATCGCCGCATGGATCGCCCGGTTGCTGCGGATCGCCTCGCTCCCGCCGCGCAGGATCGCGGCATTGCCCGCCATCACCGCCAGCGCGCCAGCGTCCGCGGTCACATTGGGCCGGCTTTCATAGATGATGCCGATTACCCCGATCGGCACGCGCACCCGCGACAGCGCCAGCCCGTTGGGCCGTTCGCTGCGGTCGATCACCCCGCCCACCGGATCGCGCAGGCCCGCCACCGCATCGACGCCGACCGCCATCGCCTCGACCCGGGCGGGATCGAGCCGCAACCGGTCGAGCATTGCCCCCGACAGGCCGTTCCCCTCTGCCGCGGCAATGTCCTGTGCATTGGCGGCGAGGATGCGGGCGGCGTCCTCGCGGATCGCGGCGGCGGCGGCCCGCAGGGCGGCGGCCTTGGTGGCGGTCGGCATGGTGGCGAGCGCCTGGGCGGCGGTGCGGGCATCGTTTCCCAACCCGCGCAACATCGGCTGTATCGTCGTCGTCACTGCGTCGCTCTTTTCGTCACCATCGGGGCCTTGTCCACGGGGTAGAGGGTGGGGCACCGCAACGTCCAGCAAGAAAGCCTTACGCCAACAAAACCTCTGCTGTATTGCTGTAATAATACAGTAATAAACAAGTGTTTCTAAACATTGCTAAGTGTTGCGAACTGGTAACAGTGTGAACGAAATGTCAGGAACCCCCTTCACATCGTAGAACATGCACGATCTGATGCGTGCAGCGACCCCGAGAGTTTTCGGGGATCGACAATCGGGCAAGGGTTAATTGGCCCGAAAAAGGGGGTTTCATGAAGTTTACCGTTCTGGCGCGATCGACCGCCTTGGCCTCTTCTTTGTTGCTGTTTGCCGGTACGGCATCGGCGCAACAGGGCACCGACAGTGCCGCTGCCCCCGGTGCGGGCACCTCGCTCAGCGCACCGCAGGATGAAACGCGCACCAACGCCGATGGCGAACCTGCCACCGACGGCGTGATCGTCGTAACGGGCTCGCGTCTCTCGCGTCCGAACGACGTGTCGCCCGCTCCCATCACCACGGTTTCGGCCGCGGAACTGACCCAGACCGCCCGCGTCTCGATCGGTGACGTGCTGAACGACCTGCCGCAGCTGCAGAGCACCTTCAGCCAGCAGAACTCGACCCGCTTCCTCGGCACCGCCGGTCTGAACCTGCTCGACCTGCGCGGTCTGGGCACGGCACGTACGCTCGTGCTGGTCAATGGTCGCCGTCACGTCGCGTCCAACATCCTGGGCGGCGCGACCGCCGTCGACATCAACACGATCCCGACCGACCTGCTCGAAGGCGTCGACATCCTGACCGGCGGCGTTTCCGCGGTCTATGGTTCCGACGCGCTCGCCGGCGTGGTCAACTTCCGCCTGAAGACCAATTACGAAGGGTTGCAGCTTCGTGCGCAGGGCAGCATCACCGACGAAGGCGATGCGGGTTCATATTTCATCAGCGCGACCGGCGGCAAGAACTTCGCCGACGGCCGCGGCAACGTCGCGATCAGCCTCGAATACGCCCGGTCGGAAGATTTCTTCGCGTCGGACCGTCGCCAATATCGTCAGGCGGACGGGTTCATCACGACGGGGATCGACGCCGCGGGGCCGGGCCTGAACGGCCTGCCCAACTTCAACGGCGTTCCCGATGCCATCTTCATGCGCGATATCCGCGTCGGGACGTTCTCGGACGGCGGTCTCGTATCGATCGCGGGCGCCGGCATCGGTGCGACGTCGCCGGCGGCGTGCGGTCGCGATCCGCTGGGCCGCGCCTATACCTGCAACTTCCTGTTCCAGCCCGGCGGCAGCCTCGCGCAGCAGACGGGAACGCGCGTCGGCATCGCCAACGGCAGCGCGGCACAGGCCAGCGCCGCCCCCGGCGGCAGCTTCCTCGGGGGTAACGGCAATACCCGTCGCGAAGGCACGCTGTTGCAGCTTCTGCCGCAGCTCAACCGCTATTCGGCGAACCTGATCGGCCACTTCGACGTGTCGCCGGCGTTCGTGCCGTATATCGAAGCGAAATATGTGCGCGTCGAAAGCGTCGGTCTGGGCGGTTCCGGCCCGGCATTCTTCGTCGGCGGCACGCTCGGCGACATCTACGAACGTCCGCGGCTCGACAACCCGTTCCTGAGCGCCCCGGCGCGCGCGACGCTGTCGGCGCAGCTGCTGAACTCGGTCAACAACGGCATCAACCCCAACGGTTCTGCGGTGGCGCTGACCGCGGCGCAGCAGGCCACGTTGCGGGCCCAGATCGCCGACGGATCGTATCGCTTCATCTTGCGCAAGAACCTGACCGATCTGGGTTCGCGTCGTGAGGATGCGCTGCGCGAAACCTTCCGCGTCGTGGCGGGCGCGCGCGGCGATCTGGGCAGCGGTTTCAACTACGACTTCGCCGTCAACTATGGCGAGTTCAAGGAACAGACGAAGGTCCTCGGCAACGTCGACGTCCAGCGCCTGAACCTCGCCCTGGATGCGGTTCGCGACCCCGCGACCGGTCGCATCGTTTGCGGATCGCAGCTCAATCGTGCGCGCGCGAATGCCGGTTCGACGCCGGGGATCGACTTTAACGGCGACGCGGCCAACCTGACCGCGGACATCACCAACTGTCAGCCGCTGAACCCGTTCGGGGTCGGTTCGGCCTCGCCCGAAGCGATCAACTACATCCTGCGCAACACCACCTCGGCGGGCAAGATCAGCCAGTTCAACGTCGTCGGCTCGATCGCGGGGGACAGCTCCGCCTTGTTCACGCTGCCGGGCGGCCCGGTCCAGTTCTCGCTGGGCGGCGAATATCGCCGGGAAACCAACTTCTTCCAGGCGGATCCGGCGGTCGAGGCGGGCTACACCTTCTACAACGCGCTGGCGACGTTCGACCCGCCGGCGTTCGAAGTGAAGGAAGCGTTCGGCGAACTCTCGATCCCGATCGTGAAGGACCTGCCGCTGCTGCGCGACCTGACGGTTTCGGGCGCTGCCCGCGTGTCCGACTATCGCGGGACGGCCGGCCGGGTCTGGGCGTATAACGGCAGCGTCGAATGGTCGCCGATCGAAGACCTGCGTCTGCGTGCCAATTACGGTCGCGCGGTCCGTGCGCCCAACCTCGACGAACAATTCTCGGCCGCGGGTCAGAACTTCGCGAGCGTGAGCGATCCGTGCTCATCGGACAATATCGGTGCCGGCACCCAGTTCCGCGAAGCGAACTGTCGTGCGGCGGGCATTCCGGCGTCGTATAACTATCGCTACGTCCAGACGCTGGAAATCCGCACCGGCGGCAACCCCGACCTGCTGGTCGAGACCTCCGACTCGTGGACCTATGGCGGCGTCTATCGGCCCAGCTACGTCCCCGGGCTGTCGCTGTCGGTCGACTATTACAACATCAAGGTCGACGACGTGATCAGCGCCGTGTCGGCACAGGGGATCATCAACAACTGCTACGACACGCCCTCGATCGAGAACAACCAGTTCTGCACGCTCTTCCAGCGTGTGGGAGCCGGCGCGACCGGTCCGAACGGGGAAGAAGCGTTCCGGATCATCGAAGGCAGTCTGCTGCAATCGTCGCTGAACTTCGCCCGGCTGGAAACCCGCGGTATCGACGCCAACCTGTCGTACACCCGCAAGATCGGCGACGTCCGGGTGTCGGGTCAGGTCATCTACACGCACGTTTTCTCGAACAACAGCTTCCTGAACCCGCTGCAGCCTGACTTCGCCAACACGATCGTCGGCGAACTGGGTCTGCCGAAGGATCAGGTCAACGTGAACATCGGCGCGAACTTCGGGTCGATCAGCTTCGACACGCAGTTCCGCTATCTCGGCAAGCAGGCGGTCGGTGCGATCGAGAATACGCGGAGCTTCCAGGGCCGTCCGCCCCAGAACGCCGACGATTTCGACATCCAATATTATCCGGACGTGCTCTACATCGGCGCGCGGCTCGGCATCAACGTGACCGACACGTCGAACTTCTACATCGGGGTCGACAACCTGACCGATCGCCTGCCGCCGCTCGGCGCGACGGGCACCGCTGCGGGCAGCGGCATCTTCGACAATATCGGCCGTCGCCTCTACGCGGGCGTCACCGCCCGCTTCTGATCGCACGGGTACGCAACTATGGGGGCCGGCGCATTGCGCCGGCCCTTTTTCTATGGCCGATCCCGGCTGGGAAGATCGGCGAAATCCGCGCCGACCCGCGCCCCTCACCTATCGCCGCCTTCGGCGTCTTGTCCCTTTCCCGGCGGGAGAGGGAAGGAGCGGCGCAGCCGCGGAAGGGTGAGGGCGATCAAGGTGGTCGAGTTCGACTCCAGTTTCCGAAAAAAAGGGGCTGCCGGTCATGCCGACAGCCCCCTGCTATCCGGTCGACGAAGCGGCCGTTACCGCTCGACGCACATCGCGATACCCATGCCGCCGCCGATGCACAGCGTCGCCAGGCCCTTCTTCGCGTCGCGGCGCTTCATTTCGTACAGCAGAGTCGTCAGCACCCGCGCGCCCGATGCACCGATCGGGTGGCCGATGGCGATCGCGCCGCCGTTGACGTTCACCTTGTCGGCGGTCCAGCCCATGTCCTTGCCGACGGCGAGCGCCTGCGCGGCAAAGGCTTCGTTGGCTTCGACCAGGTCGAGGTCCTCGACGCTCCAGCCGGCCTTTTCCAGCGCGCGGCGGGACGCGGGGACGGGGCCGATGCCCATGATCGACGGGTCGACGCCGGCGGTCGCCCAGCTCTTGATCGTGGCCAGCGGTTCGAGCCCGCGCTTGGCCGCCTCGTCGGCCGACATCACGACCAGCGCGGCGGCGCCGTCGTTCAGGCCCGATGCGTTGGCGGCGGTCACCGTGCCGTCCTTCTTGAACGCCGGACGCAGGCCCGACACGCCGTCGACGGTGGCACCGGCGCGGATATATTCGTCCTGGTCCACGACGGTGTCGCCCTTGCGGCCCTTGATCGTGACCGGCGCGATCTCGTCCTTGAAGCGGCCCTCGGCGCGGGCGGCCTCGGCGCGGTTCTGCGACTGGACGGCGAATGCGTCCTGTTCGCCGCGCGTCAGATCATATTGCGCCGCCAGGTTCTCGGCGGTGATGCCCATGTGGTAGCCGTTGAAGACGTCGGTCAGGCCGTCCTTGATCATCGTGTCGACCATCGATCCGTCGCCCATCTTGGTGCCGGCGCGCAGCTGTACCGCATGGGCGGCGAGCGACATGCTTTCCTGTCCGCCCGCGACGACGATCGTCGCATCGCCGGTCTGGATCGCCTGTGCCGCCAGCGCAACCGCGCGCAGGCCCGATCCGCAGACCTGGTTGATGCCCCATGCCGGGACTTCCTTGGGAAGACCCGCCGCCATCGACGCCTGCCGCGCCGGGTTCTGGCCGTGGCCGGCGGTCAGCACCTGGCCCAGGATCACTTCCGACACATCCTCCGGCGCGACACCCGCCTGCTCCAGCGCGGCCGCGATCGCCTGCCGCCCGAGTTCGTGCGCGGGCACCGCGGCAAAGGAGCCCAGGAAACTACCAACAGGCGTACGCTTGGCGGCAACGATAACGACGTCGGACATGGGCAATCCTTCTCCCTGAGGGTTCGCGCGCTATCTAATGGCAGGAACGTCGCTTAGCCAGCGCCCAAGCGGTTCCCACAACACGCCGCGGCCCCGGCTGCCGACGATCATGCCGACATGCCCCGCGGGCACGATCCGCTGGTCGGACAGGCCGATCGCGCTGGCGGCGGGAACGATGCGGTCGCTTTCCGCGACGAATTCGACCATCGACAGCGGCGGGCGCGGCGACATGATCCGGCCGCCGACACTCCAGCGCCCGCGTCCGGGCAGGTCGGCGTCGAACAGGTCGTCGAACAATTCGCGGCCTGCGGCATAGGGGATCGGCGCGCCGCCATTGGCCCAGTCCTCCAGCGCGATGAACGCCTGCGCCGCCGCGCCGACGGGATCGAGATCGGCGAACCGGACGAACTTGTCGACGGTGCGCGCCGGGTCGATCTGCCAGAACATGGATTGCAGCAATTCCATCGGCAGCAGCCCCAGCTGCTCCACGGTCGTTTGTGCCGCGGTCCACATATCGGCGATCGCGGCGCGCCCGGCCTCGCCGAACCCGTCGAAGCGCCATGGCGTCGCGATCAGCGCGAGCCCGGCGACCGGCGCGAACGCCGCGGCGGCCAGTGCGATGGTGCCCCCCAGGCAATAGCCGACCAGCAGCGGCGGTTCGTCCAGTCCATCGCACAGCCGCGCCACCGCCTGCGCATGGTCGCCCAGGTCCATCGCCCGGTCGGCAGGCGTCGGCGTGCCCCAGTCGACCAGCAGCACCCGCAGCCCCTGTCCGGCCAGCCAGCGCAGCAGCGAATTGTCGGGCGCGAGGTCGAGGACGAAGGGCGGGTTGATGAGCGAGGGCACCACCACCACCGGCCGCCCGTCGCCGCCATAGTCGCGCAAGCGGATGCGTCCGTCGCACGCGATCGCCTCCGGCATCGCCACGCGCGGCAGGCGCGGTGCGTCCTGATACGCTCTCAATCCCGCCAGTGCGCGGGCGCGGGCATGGGGATCCTTAGCGGTTTCGCTGCGCAGCATCGACAGAAACAGCGTCAGCGGGCGCGGGCCGTGTTGCGGCGCGGTATCAAGCGGTGTACCCATCCAGTCATCTTTCGCGCAAAGGTTTTTTCCCATGAAGAAGGCAGCGGCCGACGGCAGCCCCGTCATCATCAAGAAATACGCCAATCGCCGGCTCTATAATACCGAGACGTCCTCCTACATCACGCTGGAGCATCTCGCGGCGATGACGCGCGAGCATCGCGACTTCAAGGTCGTCGATGCCAAGACCGACGACGACATCACCCATAATGTGCTGACGCAGATCATCATGGAAGAGGAAAGCCGGGGGCAGACGCTGCTGCCGGTCAGCTTCCTGCGCCAGCTGATCACCCTGTACGGCGATTCGATGCAGGCGATGGTGCCCGGCTATCTGGAGGCGTCGATGGACAGCTTCCGCCGCAACCAGGAACAGTTCAAGACCGCGGTCGAGGGCGCGTTCGCCCATTCGCCCTTCGCCGAGATCGCCAAGCGCAACCTGGCGATGTTCGAGGCGGCGGCGCATGCGTTCAAGCCGGGTGCGCCGGGCGCCACACCTGCGCCGGGCGCGACCGAAGCCCCGGCCAAGAATGACGAAATGGCCGCGCTGCGGGCCGAACTGGCACGGTTGCAGGACAAGGTCGACAAGCTGGGGTGAGGTTCGACCGATCTATTCGGTTCGAGCGGCTTTGAGTGTGTCGAGAGGCGTCGGTCGAGAATGCCCGCCCGGCGGAACCCCGTTCTCGATACGCGCTCTCGACTTCGCTCGATCGCTACTCGAACCGAACGGAGTGGGGAGTGGGGAGCGGGAAGTGGGAAAGCCGACACCCCCACCCGTTCGTCCTGAGTAGCCGCTGAGCTTGTCGAAGCGGCGTATCGACGGACCGGTGGTTCGGGGCGTTCGGCTTCGCCTAGTCTCTACTCCCCAACGGGGGAGCGTTGGGCCACACAAGCGTTCTCGACGGCCGCTTCTCGACAGGCTCGAAGTTGCTCGAACCGAACGGGGAGTATGGGGGAGGGGACATTGCCTCCCCCACTTCGCTCACTTCGGCTTCAAGAACCGCAGCGTCATCCGGTCGCTCTCGCCGATCGCGGCATATTTCGCGCGGTCGACGTCCTTCAGGCGATAGGTCGGCGGCAGCGTCCATACGCCTTGCGGCCAGTCGGCGGTATCCTTGGGATTGGCGTTGACGTTCGACCGCGCAGCCAGCTTGAACCCCGCCTTGGTCGCGAAGGCGATGACCGAGCTTTCCTTCATATAGCCCGATTTCTCCTCGGCGGCCGCGTCGCGCGCCTCGGGCAGGCGGTGTTCGACCACGCCCAGCACGCCGCCCGGCTTCAGCATGCGGAACATCGCATCGAACGCCGCCTGCGCCCGGTCGGCGCCGCCGAAGCGCCAGTTATGCACGTTGCGGAAGGTCAGGACCTTGTCGGCGACGCCGTCGGGCACGCCCGCCTGTCCGGCCTCCGCCGGGAAGGCGACGGCCTGCGCCTTGCCGAACGCGGTCGCGTCGCGTGCCTGCAGCTTCGTCAGCATGTCCGATGTACGCGGCAGCGGACCGGCGGCGACATAACGCCCCTTTTCGCGCAGCATCGGCGCCAGAATTTCGCTGTACCAGCCATTGCCGGGCCAGATTTCGACCACCGTGTCGGTTGGCTTCACGCCGAAGAAGGTGAGTGTCTCGACCGGATGGCGATAGCGGTCACGCGCCACATTGGCCGGGCTGCGCAGCGGCGACCCGACCGCCGCGGCGAGCGGGCGGCGCGGTGCCTGGGCCGGGGCGGGGGTGAGGGCGACCAGCGCGGCACTTAGGACTGGCAGGAACAGGGCGGTTCGACGCATGGGAGACTCCTGAACGGGAGGAACGGGTGGACGACGCACATCGGTGGTTATGGACGATTGCGGGCGCGGCGGCGATGCTCTTTGCAGTGTCGGTGCTGGCGGAACGTCGCCGTACCCTGCGCCGCGATCCCGACCGGGTCGGCTGGATGCCGTGGACGCTGGTGCAGCTGATCGCCGTGCTGGTGATGGTGTTCGGCGTGGCGATGGCGTTGAAGTAGGGGAAAGTCCGCCGGTTCCGGACGTCGCCGCAGCGAAGGCGGGGCCTCCCCAGTTCCTGCTGCGTGCTACAACCGGGAGATCCCAGCCTTCGCCGGGATGACGCTCGAATCGAAGCGGGTGGATCAGGCTTTAACGCGGTTTCCGATCAGATTGAACCACCGTCATCGCCCTGCGGACAACCGCTCACGCGGCGGGGTGATGTCGGTCCGGGGCTGCGTTGCTCGTCGGTGACGATGCCGATGCATCGCGGCCTCCTCGCGCCTTGTCCCGATCCTAAATCACCTCCGTGCCAGTGATCCAATCTGGTCGGAAATCGCTCTAGTAAAAATTCGCCAGCGTCAGCGAGCGTTCCGCGCCGTCGCACAGCGCCAGCTTCACGACCCGTCCGGGCGTATCGGTGCCCCAGCGCACATCGACCCCGCCATCGGGGGTCAGCGACACCGGCTTGCCCTCAACCGCGCAGATCAGTTCGTCCGCCTTCCACCCGGCCTTCGCCGCCGGTCCGCCCGACATGACATGCAGCACGCGCAGCCGGGCACGGTCATAGCCAAGCAGCAGCCCGCTGGTCGATTTGAGCGGCGGGGGCGGGGCGAACGGGTTGGGGGTGACGACCATCTGCCCGGCGACAGGATCGAGCAGTACGCGGTAGCGCAGCAGCAGCCCGGTCCCGACGCGTCCGGCGACGCGGACCTGTTTGGTGAAGCCGCCATCGCCCTCGATCCGGAGTTCGATCGGGCCGGTCGGCACCCCGCCCAACGCGACCTTGTCGGTCACGGTCATCCCTGCATCGACCACGCCCCCTGCGCCGAAGGCGATGGTCGAGGTCACCCGCGCACCCTTTAGTCCTGCCGCTCGCCACTGGCTGCGCGCGACGCTCAGCGATCCGCCATCGCCGGTATCGACCAGCAGCGGGCGGACGCGATGTTTCCCCAGCGTCGCTTCGGTCAGGTACAGTCCGCTGCCCGCCTGCAGGCTCATCGGAACCCTGGTGCCGGCAAAGGGCATCCGGCCGCTCGGCAACAGGCGGAAGCGGCGATTGGCGAAATCGATGTCGATCGCATGGCGCGCGATCAGGTCGGTGCCGACCAGCACCTCGGCATCGCCCGATGCGCTGGCGAGCAGTTTCGGCAGGTCGATCACCGCGACGCGACCGCCGCTGCGGCTGAACGCACCGAACGCGACCGTTTTCGTCGCGGCCCAGTCGACCCGGATCGCCCCGCCCAGCGCGACGCCGGCGGCAGCATCCTGCGTATCGACGGTCAACTTCGCCCGTCGCGCGAACTCCCGGCTGACCGCGCTATGGTTCAGCCCGGTATCGAGCAGCGCCTGCGCCGCGACGCCATCGATGGTCATTGCAAAGCGCAGATGGTTGGCGGCGGTCAGCGTGAACGGCACCCAGCGCGCCTCCGCATCGGCGGCAAGCTGCCCCTGCGCATGGGCGGCGACGGGCGCGCACAGCAGCAGCGCAAAGGACAGGCGGAGCATCACCGCGCGACTGTAGGCCGGCTAAATCCCCGGCGCTACAGGCATGCCTCCAGCAGCGCCTGGTCGAAACCGTACTGTTTGGCCTTGTCGAGCGTATAGGGGCGCATTCCCATCGAACGGTATTCGCCGATGATCTTGCCGTCGGCGCTCTCGTCCAGATATTCGAACTTGAACAGTTCCTGGGTGACGATCACCGGGCCTTCCATCCCGATCACCTCGGTAATGTTGGTCACGCGGCGCGAACCGTCGCGCAGGCGCTTCACCTGCACGATCAGGTCGACCGAATCGGCGATCTGGCGGCTGATCGCTTCCTTGGGCACCTTGATGTCCGACATCATCACCATGTTCTCCATACGCGCGAGGCATTCGCGCGGGGAGTTGGAGTGGAGCGTCGCCATCGATCCGTCGTGGCCGGTGTTCATCGCCGCCAGCAGGTCGAAACACTCCGACCCACGAATTTCGCCCAGGATGATCCGGTCCGGGCGCATACGCAGCGCGTTCTTCACCAGGTCGCGGATGGTGATCTCGCCTTGCCCTTCCAGGTTCGGCGGGCGCGTTTCGAGCGGCAGCCAGTGCGGCTGTTGCAGGCGCAGTTCGGCGGCGTCCTCGATGGTTAGCACGCGCTCGCCCGGGTCGATCATCTTCGACAGGGCGTTGAGCATCGTGGTCTTGCCCGAGCCGGTGCCACCCGAAATCACGATGTTGAAGCGGCTGGCCCCGGCGACCTTCAGCGCGGTCGCCATCTTGGTGCTCATCGACCCGAAGCCGGCCATCATGTCGATGGTGATCGGCTTGGCCGAGAATTTACGGATCGAGATCGCGGTGCCCTTGAGGCTCAAGGGCGGCACGATCACGTTGACGCGGCTGCCGTCCTTCAACCGGGCGTCGGCCAGCGGCGTGGTCTGGTCGACGCGGCGGCCGACCGAGTTGCAGATGCGCTGTGCGATCTGGAACAGATGCTCCTCGTCGCGAAACGCGATATTGGCCAGCTCCAGCTTGCCCTTGCGTTCGACGAAGGTCTGTTCGGGACCGTTGACCATGATGTCGCTGATCGCCGGATCGGCCAGCAATTCCTCGAGCGGTCCGAGGCCCAGCAGCTCGTCGACCAGCACCTTTTCCAGCGCGAACTGTTCGCGCCGGTTGAGCGTCAGTTTCAGCTCGGCCAGCACCTCGCCCACGATCGGGCGGAATTCCTCGGCGAGCTCGTCCTTGGTCAGGGTCGCGGCGGCTTCGGGGTCGACGCGTTCGAGCAGGCGGGGGAGCACCTGTTCCTTGATGCGGTGGATCGAGGTTTCGAACCCTTCGACCCGGCTGTTGCCGGCCTCACCCGACAGCGCCTGCCGATCGGCGAGGCGCTGCATCGCGTCGCCGACGCCCTGCGGCATCGCGCTCGCCTGTTCGCCGGGCATGGGTTCCAGGTCGCCGCCGGGCAGCGGCACCTGCCCCAGCGGCGGGAATTGCGGGGCGAGGTCGAGATCGGCGGGCCGCGCGGATCCCGATCCCTGCATCGGGCGGGCGACGCCGAACGATGGCCTGCCGCCCGATCCGCCCATTCCGCTGCGCCGTCCGAATGCGTTCACGCCTGCCACCCCATCGAATCCTGTGGAGCGAGCCTAGGCGACAAGATTTTACAACTTCCTAACCACGCGGAACGGCACCGTCCGGACGCAAGAAGGGCGGAGCATGTCGCCATGCCCCGCCCCTGTTGCAGCCGTTGTCGCCCGATCAGATGTGGATCGGCTTGCCCTGCACCGCCATTGCCGCTTCCTTGAGCGCCTCGGCATGGGTCGGGTGGGCATGGCAGGTATAGGCGATGTCCTCGCTGGTCGCGCCGAATTCCATCGCCTGCGCCGCCTGTGCGATCATCGTGCCGGCCAGCGATGAGACGATCCACACGCCGACGACGCGGTCGGTCTTGGCGTCGGCGATGACCTTCACGAAGCCGTCGGTGTCGCGGTTGGTCTTGGCGCGGCTGTTGGCGACGAAGGGGAACTTGCCGACCTTCACCTCGCCCCTTTCCTTGGCGGCTTCTTCGGTGAGGCCGACGCCAGCGATTTCGGGCATGGTGTAGACGACCGACGGAATGACGTCGTGGTTCACGATGCCGGTCTGGCCGGCGATGAACTCGGCGACGGCGACGCCTTCGTCTTCCGCCTTGTGCGCCAGCATCGGGCCGTGGACCACGTCGCCGATCGCCCAGATGCCGTCGACCTTGGTGCGGAATTCCTCGTCGATATCGACCTGGCCGCGCTGGTTGACCGACAGGCCGGCCTTGTCGAGCGCGAGACCCTCTGTGTTCGCGCGACGGCCGATCGACACCAGTACCGCGTCCGCGGTCAGGGTCGTGGCCTCGCCACCGGCCGCCGGTTCGAGCGTCAGGGTGGCGGTGCCGCCATCGACCGATGCCGCGGTGACCTTGGTCGCGGTCTTGAGGTCCATGCCCTGCTTCTTGAACAGCTTGGCCGATTCCTTGCGGACCTCGCCGTCGAAGCCGGGCAGGATCTGGTCGGCATATTCGACAACCGTAACCTTGGCACCCAAGCGGCGCCACACGCTACCGAGTTCGAGGCCGATAACACCGCCGCCGATCACGACCAGATGCTCGGGCACCTTGGGCAGCGCAAGCGCACCGGTCGAATCGACGATCACCGCCGCGTCATTGTCGACCTGCACGCCGGGCAGCGGCGTCACCGACGAACCGGTCGCAATCACGATGTCGCGCGCGGTGACGGTACGATCGCCGACCTTTACGCTGTGGTCGTTCTCGAACGACGCATAGCCCTTCAGCCATTCGACCTTGTTCTTCTTGAACAGATATTCGATGCCACCGGTCAGCTCGCCGACTGCCTTCTTCTTTTCGGCATGCATCTGGTCGAGGTTGAGCGACGCGCCCTGAATCTCGACGCCGAACTTGGCAAGGTGACCGCCGGTCGCTTCCTCGTACAGTTCCGACGCGTGCAACAGCGCCTTGGACGGGATGCACCCGACGTTCAGGCAGGTCCCGCCCAGCGTCTCGCGCCCCTCGGCACAAGCGGTCTTGAGGCCCAGCTGCGCCGCGCGGATCGCGGCGACATAGCCGCCCGGGCCGGCACCGATTACGAGGACGTCGAAGTCGTATTCAGCCATTGGTTTGCATCCCGTCCAAATCGTTTCAGGCGATCACGCGGATCGCACCGTCGCCGGTCGCCCGGCAATTCGCAGCGAAGCGGCGCAGCGCCGGCACCCCCTGCATCACATATTCGAGCGCCTCGGCACCCTCGTCTACAAAAACGTCCGCAAGATATACATCGGCGCGCAGCATGGCCGGAGGATCGTAACGGCGTTCGAGCGTCGCGTCGTCCAGTCGATCGAGCGCGTCGGCGAACGCCCGCATCATGGGCGGGGAGATCAGGCCGATCCCGCCCTCGCCATTCTCGTCTGCGCCCAATTCGGGCAGCGCGGCGATAATGATGCCTAGCGGATGACCGACATCGTCGGCCGATCCGGTGAGGAGGTAGTGGACCGCGTGCCACGCCTTGTCGAAGTCGACGAGGTCGAGATTCTCCACGGCTTCTTCGAACACGAACTCCTCGAACACCGATGGGTCGGCAATCAATCGGTCGAGGTCGGACTGACCAGCCCGACGCAGATAGATCACCATGCCCATCGGTGCTCGCCGTTCCTTAGAGGTCGATCAGCAGGCGCGTCGGGTCTTCGATCGCGTTCTTGAGCGCGACGAGGAAGGTCACCGCCTCGCGACCGTCGATCAGGCGATGGTCATAGCTGAGCGCGAGGTACATCATCGGACGCACCACGACCTGTCCGTTACGGACGACCGGGCGTTCCTCGATGCGGTGCAGGCCCAGCACCGCCGACTGCGGCGGGTTGATGATCGGAGTCGACATCAGCGACCCGAACACGCCGCCGTTCGAGATGGTGAAGGTACCGCCCTTCATCTCGTCCATCTTCAGCGTGCCGTCCTTGGCGCGCTTGCCGAAATCGGCGATCGTCTTCTCGACACCCGCGACCGACAGCTTGTCGGCGTCGCGGATGACCGGCACGACCAGCCCCTGCGGCGCGCTGACGGCGACCGAGATGTCGGCATAGTCGTGATAGACGATCTCGTCGCCCTGGATCTGCGCGTTGACCGCCGGAATATCCTTCAGCGCCATCGTCGCGGCCTTCACGAAGAAGCCCATGAAGCCCAGGCGGACGCCGTGCTTCTTTTCGAATAGGTCCTTGTACTTGGCGCGCGCCTCGATCACCGCCGTCATGTCGACGTCGTTGAAAGTGGTGAGCAGCGCGGCGGTGTCCTGCGCTTCCTTCAGGCGGCGGGCGATCGTCTGGCGCAGGCGCGTCATCTTCACGCGTTCTTCGCCACGGGTCGGTGCAGCGGCGGCCGGCGCAGCCGCGGCCGGGGCGGCAGCGGCGGGCGCTGCTGCGGCCGACTTGTCACCGGCGGCGGCAACGACGTCTTCCTTGGTGATGCGACCGTCGCGGCCGGTGCCCTTGACCTTCGCCGGATCGACGCCGTGTTCGAGGATCGCACGACGCACCGACGGCGACAGCGCGGCGGCGTCGACATTGGCGTCGCCGGCGGCCGGGACCTGCTGTGCGGCTGCCGGGGCAGGGGTGGCGACAGGTGCCGGCGCGGCGTCCGCCTTGGGAGCCGGCGCGGCAGCGGCACCGTCACCCGATTCGATCGTCGCGATCATCGCGCCGACCGACACGGTGTCGCCCGGCTGTACGGCGTGCGCGCCCATGACACCGGCCACGGGCGCCGGAACCTCGACCGACACCTTGTCGGTTTCGAGGCTGGCGATCGGTTCGTCGGCGGCGACCGCCTCACCGGGCTTCTTCAACCATTCGCCCAGCGTCGCTTCGGTGATCGATTCGCCCAGCGTGGGGACCAGAACTTCGGTTGCCATCGGATCTTCCTCATCTCCCCCGTGTCGGGGGTAATAACACGGTTAGGATGCGGCCTTGCCGGTGGCGCGATCGCCCTCGGCCTGACGGGTGCGGCGGATTTCGTCGCGGACATTGTGGCCGAGCGCATCGGCGACCAGCGCGCCCTGTTCGGCCTGGTGGCGCTTCATCAGCCCGGTGGCGGGCGATGCCGCCGCCGCGCGACCGGCATAGCGGGCACGCGGAACGTTCGAACCGGCTTCGGCCAGCGCTTCTTCGATCAGCGGTTCGACCAGGAACCACGAACCGTTGTTCTTCGGCTCCTCCTGCGCCCAGACCACATCGGTCAGGTTCGGCAGGTTGCGAAGCCGCGCGACCAGCGCGTCCGACGGGAACGGATAGATCTGTTCCACGCGGACGATCTGCGTCGACGTATCGCCCGCCGCATCGCGCGCCTCGATCAGGTCGAACGCGACCTTGCCCGAACACAGCACCAGCCGCGTCGTGTTCGCATCCGCCGGGGCCGACGGATCGGACAGCAGCCGCTTGAAGTGGGTGCCCGGCAGGAAGTCCTCCGTCTTCGACACGACCATCTTGTGCCGCAGCAGCGACTTCGGCGTCATGATGACCAGCGGCTTGCGGAAATTGCGATGCATCTGCCGGCGCAGCAGGTGGAACAGGTTCGCCGGCGAGGTGACGTTGGCGACCTGCATGTTGTCGCCGGCGCACAGCTGCAGGAAGCGTTCGAGACGCGCCGAGCTGTGTTCCGGTCCCTGGCCTTCGTAACCATGCGGCAGCATCATCACCAGGCCGTTGGCGCGCAGCCACTTGGCTTCACCCGCCGCGATGAACTGGTCGATCATGATCTGCGCGCCGTTGGCGAAATCGCCGAACTGCGCTTCCCAGATCACCAGCGCCTTGGGGTCCGCCAGTGCATAGCCATATTCGAAGCCCAGCACGCCATATTCGGACAGCGGGCTGTCGAGCACCTCGAAGCTGCCATGCTCGATGGTCTTCAACGGCACGAACTTATGCTCGTCGGTCTGGTCGACCCATACCGCGTGCCGCTGCGAGAAGGTGCCGCGACCCGAATCCTGACCCGACAGGCGGACGCCGAAGCCTTCCGACAGCAGCGAGCCGAAGGCCAGCGCCTCGGCAGTCGCCCAGTCGAAGCCCTCGCCGTTCGCGAACATGCCGCGCTTGGCATCGAGCACGCGGGCCAGCGTCTTGTGGATCTGGATATTGTCCGGAACCGTGGTCAGCGTGCGGCCGAGCGAATCGAACAGCTTCTGTTCGATGCCGGTGTCGACCGAACGGCGCGATCCTTCCGGGTCCATCGGCGCATGCAGCCCCGACCAGCGACCGGCGAACCAGTCGGCCCGGTTGGGCTTGTAGCTCTTGGCGTTCTCGAACTCGCCTTCCAGCAGCTGGGTGAACTCGGCGGTCTTCGAAGCGACGAAATCGCCGTCGACGACGCCCTCTTCTGCCAGTCGCTTGCCATAGATCTCGCTGACGCCGGGATGGCCCTTGATCTTGGCGTACATCAGCGGCTGGGTGAAGGACGGTTCGTCGCCTTCGTTATGGCCGAAGCGGCGATAGCACCACATGTCGATGACGATGTCGCGCTTGAACTGCTGGCGGAACTCGATCGCCATCTTGGTGGCGAAGGTCACCGCCTCGGGATCGTCGCCGTTGACGTGGAAGATCGGCGCCTGCACGCCCTTCGCCACGTCCGAGGGGTAGGGCGACGAGCGCGCGAACTGCGGGCTGGTCGTGAAGCCGACCTGGTTGTTGATGATGAAGTGGACGCAGCCGCCGGTATTGTAGCCGCGGATGCCGGAGAAGCCGAGGCATTCCCACACGATCCCCTGGCCCGCGAACGCCGCGTCGCCATGGATCAGGACCGGCAGGACCTGTTCGTGCTTTTCGATATCGCCACGGAAGGTCTGTTGCGCGCGCACCTTGCCCAGCACGACCGGATTGACCGCCTCGAGATGGCTGGGGTTGGCAACCAGCGACATGTGTACCGACACGTCGTCGAAGCTGCGGTCGGTCGAGGTGCCGAGGTGATATTTCACGTCGCCCGACCCGCCGATATCGTCCGGGTTGGCGCTGCCGCCGGCAAATTCGTGGAACAGCACGCGGAACGGCTTGGCCATCACGTTGGTCAGCACGTTCAGGCGACCGCGATGCGCCATGCCGTACACGATCTCGCGCACGCCCAGCTGGCCGCCATATTTGATGACCGCTTCGAGCGCGGGAATCATCGATTCACCGCCGTCGAGGCCGAAGCGCTTCGTGCCGACGTACTTGCGGCCGAGGAACTTTTCCCACTGTTCCGCCTCGATGACCTTGGCGAGGATCGCCTTCTTGCCTTCGGGGGTGAACTGGATCGCCTTGTCGCGGCCTTCCATCCGGTCCTGCAGGAACTTGCGCTCCTCCACGTCCGCGATGTGCATATATTCGAGGCCGACATTGCCGCAGTAATTGGCGCGCAGGATGTCGACGATCTCGCGGATCGATGCCCATTCGAGGCCGAGCGAACCGCCCAGATACACCGGCGTGTCGATTTCGGCATCCGAGAAGCCGTAATATTCGGTGCGCAGGTCCTCGGGCAGCTCGCGGCGGGCGAGGCCCAGCGGATCGAGATTGGCGGCGAGGTGGCCGCGCACGCGATAGGTGCGGATCAGCAGCTGCGCGCGGATCGCGTCGCCGGCGGCCTTTGCGACATCGACCTTCGGCGCGGCGGGGGCGGCCGCTGCCGGGGCAGGCTTGCCGCCGCGCGCGGGCTTGGGCGCCGGCTCCATCTGCGTCGGGTCGAGCGCGGCGGTCAGCTCGTCGGTGTCGGTCAGCGGCCAGCGCTTGCTCTGCCAGCTGGGATGCTGGGTCGCACCCTCCAGCCCTTCGAACCACTGGCGCCAGCCGGCATCGACCGACGAGGGATCCTCGCGGTAGCGACCATAGAGCGTTTCCACGAATGCCGGGCTGACGCCGGCGGCGATGTCGAAATCCTGGCCTTCGTAGCCCATGGTCACATCCTGTCCGCTTTTGCCCGGTCGAACCGGGCGGTGCCCCGTGCGGTTCCGCGCACGGGGCAAGTCACCTTCAACCGTTCAGCACTTCGAGCAGCGTCGAACCCAGCTCGCTGGGGGAAGCCGCAACCTTGATGCCGGCGGCTTCCATCGCCGCGATCTTGCTTTCCGCGTCGCCCTTGCCGCCCGACACGATCGCGCCGGCATGGCCCATGCGACGGCCCGGAGGGGCGGTGCGGCCAGCGATGAAGCCGGCCATCGGCTTCTTGCGGCCGCGCTTGGCCTCGTCGATCAGGAACTGCGCGGCCTGTTCTTCCGCATCGCCGCCGATCTCGCCGATCATGATGATCGACTGGGTCTCGTCGTCCGCCAGAAACAGCTCGAGCACGTCGATGAAGTTCGTGCCGTTGACCGGATCGCCACCGATGCCGACGGCGGTCGTCTGACCCAGCCCGGCGTTCGACGTCTGGAACACCGCCTCATAGGTCAGCGTGCCCGAGCGCGA
The DNA here is from genome assembly GCF_028551275.1 of Sphingomonas hankookensis. NCBI lineage: Bacteria > Pseudomonadati > Pseudomonadota > Alphaproteobacteria > Sphingomonadales > Sphingomonadaceae > Sphingomonas > Sphingomonas hankookensis. Next base: position 291,815 of record NZ_CP117025.1, on the reverse strand, counting down.
GACGACGCCGACCGAGCCCTTCTTGAAGATCGAACCCGGCATGATGCCGATCTTGCACTCACCCGGCGTCAGCACGCCCGGGCAGTTCGGGCCGATCAGCCGCGACTTCGAACCCGACAGCGCGCGCTTGACCTTGACCATGTCGAGCACCGGAATGCCTTCAGTGATCGCGACGATCAGCGGGATTTCGGCGTCGATCGCTTCGAGGATCGAGTCCGCAGCGAAGGGCGGCGGCACGTAGATGACCGAGGCATCGGCACCGGTCTTCGACTTGGCTTCGGCGACGGTGTTGAACACCGGCAGGCCCAGATGCTCGCTGCCGCCCTTGCCCGGCGTCACGCCGCCGACCATCTGCGTGCCGTATTCCAGCGCCGCCTTGGTATGGAAGCTGCCGGTTTCGCCGGTCATCCCCTGGGTGATGACCTTGGTGTTCTTGTTGACGAGGATGCTCATCTTCGTTTCCCTTGCTGCTCCTGTAACGGAGCGAAAATCAGGTCAGCTGTCCGAACAGATCGTGCCAGCCGGGGTTGTTCTCTTCGATCAGCCGCAACTTTCACTCGCGGTTCCATTTCTTGATCCGCCGTTCGCGAAGCCGCGCCTCTTGCAGATCATCATGGCATTCGTACCAGACCAAGAGTTTGCAGTCGTGCTCGGTCGTAAATCCCTCAACCGTGCCACCGCGATGCTGATGAATGCGCTGGATCAGATTGCTGGTCGAACCGGTGTAGATCGTTCCGTTTCTACGGCTGGCGACGATGTAGACAAAACCTGCCTTCATCTTGCCGCTCCGTCGTATCCCCGCGCAGGCGGGGATCCAGAGCCACGGGCGTTACGCTCTGTTACCCTGGACCCCCGCCTGCGCGGGGGTACGGTACTTATTTACGCTAGCGTCTCGTCGATCCCCTTGCAGGCGACCAGCAGTTCCTTGACCGCGTCTACCGAGACTTGGAGGTTTGCTTTGGCTTCGGCGCCCAGCTTTACCTCGACGATCTTCTCGACGCCGCCGGCACCGATCACGACGGGGACGCCGACATAGAGGTCATCGACGCCATATTCACCGGACAGATAGGCGGCGCAGGGCAGGACGCGCTTCTGGTCATAGAGATAGGCTTCGGCCATCGCGATGCCGCTGGTCGCCGGCGCGTAGAAGGCCGAGCCGGTCTTGAGCAGGCCGACGATCTCGCCGCCGCCGCCGCGGGTGCGCTTGACGATCGCGTCGACGCGCTCCTTGGTCGACATGCCCATCTCGATCAGGTCGGTGACCGGGATGCCCGAGACGGTCGAATATTCGAGCACCGGGACCATCGTGTCACCATGGCCGCCCAGCACGAAGCTGTTGACGTCCTTGACCGACACCTTGAACTCGTCTGCGAGGAAGTGGCTGAAGCGCGCCGAGTCCAGCACGCCGGCCATGCCGACGACCTTGTTGTGCGGCAGGCCCGAGAATTCGCGCAGGGCCCATACCATCGCGTCGAGCGGGTTGGTGATGCAGATGACGAAGGCGTCGGGGGCATTGGCCTTGATGCCCTCGCCGACGGCCTTCATCACCTTCAGGTTGATGCCGAGCAGGTCGTCGCGGCTCATGCCCGGCTTGCGGGCGACACCGGCGGTGACGATAATTACGTCCGCACCCGCGATGTCGGCATAATCGTTGGTGCCGGTGATCGTCGCGTCGAACCCTTCGACGGGTCCGCACTGCGACAGGTCGAGCGCCTTGCCCTGCGGCACGCCTTCGACGACGTCGAACAGAACGATGTCACCCAGCCCCTTGAGGGCGGCGAGGTGGGCGAGCGTGCCGCCGATGTTGCCAGCGCCGATCAGCGCGATCTTCTTGCGAGCCAAGACGTCTCTCTCCGTAGCAAGTCGGGCGCGGTCCTGCCGCGACGCGGGCGCTGTACGGGGTTTTGGACGGCAAAACAACCCTAAAGCGCCCTTTAATGATAATAGATCGCAAATGCAATAGTCGGCAATCAGGGCGGAATTGCGCGGAAGTAGCGAGGTAACTCCTAAAAAATCGCGACCACGGGCTGCGTTCCGTATCCCAAATGCCGATTCGCGCGTAACCGCGGTGCGACTCTGCTGGCAAGCCGCGCGGGCTTTGCTATGCAGGGCGGGACATTCGCGATCGCTTACAAGGTTTCGTCCATGCCCAACGCCCGTATCTACCAGATCCCCAAGAACGCCATGCAGTCGGGGCGCGCCAAGACGCACACCTGGATGCTGGAATTCGAACCGGCCGAGCCGAAGCAGGCCGATCCGCTGACCGGCTGGGCGGGATCGGGCGATACGCGCGAGCAGGTGAAGCTGAAATTCCCGTCGCTCGACGCCGCGACGGACTATGCGACGCGCGAAGGCATCGCGTTCCATGTCGTGCCGGCGCCCGAGCGCAAGCTGAAGCTGCAGGCCTACGCGGACAACTTCAAGTGAGGTTGCGCGCGCTGGCCTTGGTCGCGGTGCTGGCGGCGACGCCGGCGCTTGCCGCGACGCCGATCGCGGGCCGTTATCTGACCGAGGACGGCGCGGGCGTGATCGAGGTGGCACGCTGCGGCGACAAGGTCTGTGGCCGGCTGGTGCGCATCATCAAGGCGACGCCGGGCGCACCGACCACCGACGTCAACAATAGCGACCCGGCGCTGCGGTCGCGGCCGATCCTGGGGATGCCGATCCTGTCGGGCTTTGCCGATGCCGGGAGCGACTGGCGCGGGCGCATCTATGATCCGCGCAACGGCAAGAGCTACAAGTCGATCGTGTCGAAGAACGCCGACGGGTCGCTCAAGGTACAGGGCTGCATCGCGATCTTCTGCCAGACTCAGGTGTGGAAGCCGGTGCGGTAGAATTTAGTTTGCTATGTCGCCCGTATGCCAGCGTTGCAGTTGAGCGATGCGGGCGTAGATTTCTTCGAGTTCTTGCGCCTTTTTGAATGCATCATCCGCCAATATGTCGCGAAGATTGGTGATGACTGCGGCCGTCCCTTGCATATTGACGGTTGCGGCATTGTTGTTGGTAGTGCCGTAGTCGATGTCGACGCCAACAATGCAGTTTGCGCCCAACGATCTCGCTTTCATGGCGAGAAGCGACCTGGCCGCGGCTTCTCCTTTGTTGACCTTGTGGCTCATGCCGGAGTTAACATTGACCATCCCGGCGAAATCAGAAAATCCTTGAGTAAATTCGTTGAAGAACCCGGTTCCCACAGTAATATTGGCTGTTACTAGGTTCTTTAAGCGAATATCGGCGGTCGCCGGAAGCCATGACATCGTAAGCATAGGAAAGTCCGTCACTCGATCTTGGGCAAGTGCGGATTTATCGGCAAGTTCCGAAAGGATGGCTTGTTTGGCTTGCGCTTCGGGCGTCGTCCCGCATTTGTAGCACAAGCCGCTGTAATTCGTGCCCATGATAAGATTGACGAACGTCACCGTCTCGCTCGATTTACGCTCGTTGGCAGATTTGAAAGTCGAGCCGGGCGTAATTGCAGACCCGCAATTTTGGCATTCATCGGCCAAGTTTATGTGCTCCTATTTCAAAGCTAATCTTATCCGATCTGCATCATGCCACAAGCGTGAGGTGATGTGCAGTCGTGCGTGAGTATCAGCAATTTATGCCGCCAGCGTGGTGGCCGGTACGATGATCTGCGGCAGGATGCGGAAGCCCGGTCGCGCAAGCAGATAGCCCTGGATGTAGCGGATGCCGAGGTCGCGCAGTACGGCATATTCCTCGGCCGTCTCGATCCCCTCGGCGATCACCTGCATGCCGAGCGAGGTGGCGATGCGCACCATGCCCTCGACGATCAGCCGGCGCGGCACGCTGACGTCGATGCCGCGGATCAGGTCCATGTCGAGCTTCAGATAATCGGTCTGGAAGTTCGCGAGCAGCCCAAGGCCGGCATGGCCCGCGCCGAAATCGTCGAGCGCGGTCGCAAAACCCATCGCGCGATAGGTGTCGACGATGGTGCGGACATGGTCGGTGTCCGCCATCTCCTCATTCTCGGTGAATTCGAAGATCAGCCGGTCGGTCGGGAAGGCGTGGGTCCGTGCGGCTGTCAGCGTCGCCTGGATACAGGCTACGGGCGAATAGACCGCGTTGGGGAGGAAGTTGATCGACAGCCGTGCGTCGGTGGACAGGATGCCCGCCTTGACCGCGCCTTCGATCGCCGCCGTGCGGCATTGCTGGTCGAAGGCGTAGCGATTGTCGGGGGTCACCTGCGCCAGGATCTGCGCGGCGCCTTCGCCGTTCCGGCCGCGCACCAGTGCCTCGAACGCGAAGGGCAGGCCGGTATCGGCGTCGACGATCGGCTGGAACGCCATCGCGATCGCGAAATCGGGCTGGTCTTCGCGGCAGCCCCTGCATCCTGATCGCGTCATTGGGTGATCCCTTCGCACGCTGGCGTAGGGGAGGGAGGTTTCGGGGGTGTTAATGTGGATATGGGTGACGTAAAAAAGGCCGGAAGGGGGTGTCCCTTCCGACCTTTTTCTGTTGGGGTTTGGATCCCGCGACGGCAAAGCCGCCGCGCGTCGGTCGGGTGACAGGCACCCGCCGGCCGGATCGATGTGAGTCCTGCGCGAGCCATCGCTCGCGCAGGCCACATTCGATCAGAAGTCCATGCCGCCCATGCCGCCCATGCCGCCGCCGGCAGGCATCGACGGAGCCTTGTCTTCCGGCAGTTCCGAAACGGTGGCTTCGGTGGTGATGAGCAGGCCGGCGACCGAGGCCGCGTTCTGCAGCGCGGTGCGGACGACCTTGGTCGGGTCGATCACGCCGGCGGCAACCAGGTTCTCATACTGGTCGGTCGAGGCGTTGAAGCCGAACGAGGTGTCGTTCTGGTCGAGCAGCTTGCCCGAGACGACGGCGCCGTCATGGCCGGCATTCTGCGCGATCTGACGCACCAGCGCGGTCAGCGACTTGCGGACGATGTCGACGCCGCGCGTCTGGTCGTCGTTCACGCCGGTCACGCCTTCGAGGGCCTTGGTCGCGTACAGCAGCGCGGTGCCGCCGCCGGGGACGATGCCTTCTTCGACGGCTGCGCGGGTCGCGTGCAGCGCGTCGTCGACGCGGTCCTTGCGCTCCTTCACCTCGACCTCGGTCGCACCGCCGACCTTGATGACTGCGACGCCACCGGCGAGCTTCGCCAGACGCTCCTGCAGCTTCTCACGGTCATAGTCCGACGAGGTGACTTCGATCTGCTGACGGATCGCGTCCGTGCGGCCCTTGATCGCGTCGGCTTCACCGGCACCATCGACGATGGTGGTGTTGTCCTTGTCGATCGTGACGCGCTTGGCGGTGCCGAGCATGCCGAGCGTGACGGTCTCGAGCTTGATGCCGAGGTCTTCGCTGATGACTTCGCCCTTGGTCAGGATCGCGATGTCTTCGAGCATCGCCTTGCGACGATCGCCGAAGCCGGGCGCCTTGACCGCTGCGACCTTCAGGCCGCCGCGCAGCTTGTTGACGACGAGGGTCGCCAGCGCTTCGCCTTCGATATCCTCGGCGATGATGAGCAGCGGACGGCCCGACTGCACCACCGCTTCGAGGATCGGCAGCATCGCCTGCAGCGACGACAGCTTCTTCTCGTGGATCAGGATGTACGGGTCGTTGAGTTCGACCTGCATCTTTTCCGGGTTGGTGATGAAATAGGGCGACAGATAGCCGCGGTCGAACTGCATGCCTTCGACGACGTCCAGCTCGAATTCGAGACCCTTGGCCTCCTCGACCGTGATGACGCCTTCCTTGCCGACCTTTTCCATGGCTTCGGCGATCTTTTCGCCGACTTCACGGTCGCCATTGGCCGAGATGATGCCGACCTGCGCGACTTCCGACGAACCCGACACTGGCTTCGAGCGCGACTTCACGTCCTCGACCACCTTGGTCACGGCGATATCGATGCCGCGCTTCAGGTCCATCGGGTTCATGCCGGCGGCAACCGACTTCATGCCTTCGCGGACAATCGCCTGCGCCAGCACGGTGGCGGTGGTGGTGCCGTCGCCCGCGATGTCGTTTGTCTTCGAGGCCACTTCGCGCACCATCTGCGCGCCCATGTTCTCGAACTTGTCCTTCAGTTCGATTTCCTTGGCGACCGACACACCGTCCTTGGTGATGCGGGGCGCGCCGAACGACTTGTCGATGACGACGTTGCGGCCCTTCGGCCCCAGCGTGACCTTCACCGCGTCGGCGAGGATGTCGACGCCGCGCAGGATGCGTTCGCGGGCGTCACGACCGAATTTTACGTCCTTGGCTGCCATGGTGGCTACCCTTTCAAATTCTGGAAGTTTGCGAAGGTGGCGCGAAATGAGGGTTCACGCCACGATATAAGTAGCGAAAGGAAACTTATTCTCAGCCAACGATGCCGAGAATGTCGCTTTCCTTCATGATGAGCAGGTCTTCGCCATTGACCTTGACCTCGGTGCCCGACCACTTGCCGAACAGGATGCGGTCGCCGGCCTTGACGTCGAGCGGAGCGACTTCGCCCTTGTCGTTCTTGGCACCGGCGCCGGCGGCGACGACTTCGCCTTCCTGCGGCTTTTCCTTGGCCGTATCGGGGATGATGATCCCGCCGAGCGTCTTCTCTTCGGCTTCGACGCGGCGGACGAGCACGCGGTCGTGCAGCGGACGGAAGTTCATGCGCGATTCCCTTTTGCGATAACTGAACATGTCTTGGCACTCGCCCGTGGGGAGTGCCAGCGCCCCGGATATGTGGAGCCGTTCAGGTGCCGTCAAGCGGCGCGGGAACAAATTTGATGCTGATGTGTGCCGTGCGTCAGACGGAGCGCACCAGGCCGAGTTTCTCCCGCCGCCGCCAGCGATCGACCAGCAGCAGCGCGACCGCCAGCAGCCCGAAGGCGAGGCCGATCCACACGCCGACCCCGGCGAGCGGCGTCCAGAAGCCGAGCGCCACCGATACCGAGAAGCCGACCGCCCAATAGCCGATCAGCGCGATCACCATCGGCACCCGCGTATCCTGCACCCCGCGCAGCACGCCGGCCGCCACCGCCTGCGCCCCGTCGGCCAGCTGGAAGATGGCGGCGATCGCCAGATATTGCAGCGCCAGTGCGATCATCGCCGCATTGGCCGGCGCGTCGACATCGACATAGACCGACAGGAAGGCGCGCGGGAACAGCCAGAGCAGCAGCGCGGTGAACCCCATGAAGCCGGTGCCGACCGCCAGCGCCGACCAGCCCGCGCGCGCCATCCACAGCCGGTCGCCCGCGCCATAGGCCATGCCGACCCGGATCGTCGCCGCCTGCGCGATGCCGAAGGGCACCTGGAACAGGAAGGCCGCGATCTGCAGCGCGATGGCGTGGGCCGCGATCTCGGTCACGCCGATCCGCCCCATCAGGAAGCCGGCGGCGGAGAACAGCGCGCCTTCGAACGTCATCGTCGCGGCGATCGGCACGCCCAGCACGACGATCTGGCGCAGGCGCGACCCTTCGCCGCGCCACCAGTTGCCGAACAGGCGAAAGCGCCGCAGCCGCCGGTCGACCACGAGGACGGCGGCATAGGCAAGCATCATCGCGATCGCGGTCGACAGGCTGGCGATCGCCGACCCCTCCAGCCCCAGCGCCGGAACGCCGAGATTGCCGAACACCAGCAGCCAGTTGGCGAAGATCGACACGCCCAGCCCCATGGCGGTGATCGCCATCGCCCAGCCGGGCCGGCCCAGCGCCGAAGCGGTGATGCGCATGACGGTGCCCGCCAGCGCCGGGATCATCGCCCAGAGCAATATGTCGAGGAACGCATCGGTCCGCGCCGCGACCCGCGCATCCTGTCCGGCGAAGAGCAGCAGCGATTCGCCATGCGCCATCAGCGCCATGAAGGGGATGCTGCCCAGCACCGCGATCCATGCCGCCATGCGGAAGGAGCGGCGGACCTCGCGCACCGCATGGCGCCGCTGGCCCAGTTCGGCGGCAATGATCGGCGCGGCGGCACCGACCAGCCCCGACATGGCGAACAGAATGACGCCATAGACATAGACGCCCAGCGTCGCGGCGGCGAGTTCGACCTCGCCCAGTCGCGCGACGAACACCACGTCGACGGCATAGACCGCCATCTGCAACAGGTTCGCGCCGACCAGCGGCGCGGCGAGGCGCAGCGTCGAACCCAGTTCGGCGCGGGCGGTCGCGGGCGCGGCGGGGGCGGCGGCGTTGGTCATGGGGGGCGTGTAGTCGGTTGGGCGCGGGGACGCCAGTTTCGGGGGCAACTCCTAGTCATTCCCGCGAAGGCGGGAATCCATACACGCCGACGTTTCGGCAGGAACCGCGCAGGTAGCGTTTATGGACTCCCGCCTTCGCGGGAGTGACGAGGGGGGTATGCTTGTCGGTAAAGGGGGGTGGCACCGGCTGAACGAGTTTTCGTCACCCCGGACTTGATCCGGGGTCCCGCTTCTTCTTCTGGCGCGGGAAAGAAGCGGGACCCCGGGTCAAGCCCGGGGTGACGATGGACGAGGGCAATTCGTCAAAGGTCGATCGGTCCCGACACGCGCTGCTACGACAGGGATGCCCGATGACCTTTGCCCCTTTTCCGGTTAGGACGGGGCGATGACCGACGATGCCGATCCCCGGCCGACGCGCGCGCCGCGTCGCGATGCCGCCCGGCGGCGCGATGCGCTGATCGCTGCTGCTGCCCACAGCTTCACGACCCATGGCTATGGCGTGCCGCTGGAAACCATCGCGGCGGCCGCGGGGGTCGGGCGGGCGACGCTGTACCGCAATTTCCCCGACCGGGCCGCGCTGGCGCTGGCGATCTTTTCGCGTGAGGCCGACCGGCTGGAGGAAGCGCTCGACCCGTCGCTGCCGATCGCGCAGACGATCGAGGCGATGGTCCGCAACGGCGCCGACGCGCTGGCGCTGAAGGCCCGGATCGCGGCCGAACTGCACCTCGACCGCGCCAACATCTCCCGTTTTCAGGAGCTGCGGCTGCGGATGGAGCGGATCCTCGCCCCCGCGCTGGCCGCCGCACAGCAGCGCGGCGAGGTGGCGATCGACATCACCCCGCGCGACCTGCTGTTCACGATCCGGATGGCCAGCAGCCTCGTCCAGCCCTATATGACCGAGGGTGAGGTCAGCCTGCAGCTGGCGGCGGCGTTGCGGCTGTTGCTGAACGGCCTGCGTCCGCGCTGACCGGATCGGTCCAGCCAAGGCCCAGCGCCTTGTTCACCGCGATATAATATTGGGTCAGCTGGGCGCGGGCCTGCGTCACCGCGGCGGTCGCCGACAGCTGCTGGCGTTCGACGTCGAGCTGGTCGATCAGCGTCGTCGTGCCCGCCGCCACGCGCTGGCGGTTGAGCGCGGTGGCGCGCCTTGCAGTCGTCTCCGCCTGTACCAGCTGGCCCAGCTGCCGGCGGCTGTTGCCATAGCGCGACAAGGCGGTCTCCGCATCCTGCAGCGCGTCGAGCACGGTCTTGCGATAGGTCGCGTCCGCCTGATCACGCTGCGCCTCGCTGACGCGGGTGGCGGCGCGGGCCTTGCCGAAATCGAGGAACGACCAGCTGAGCGAGGGCGCGGCGATCGCGGCGATGTTGCCGAGGTCGAAGATATCGCCGGGCGAGGTGCCGCCCAACCCCAGCAGGCCGAGGAAACGGATCCCGGGCAGCTCGCGTGCCCTGGCCACGCCGATCCCGGCGGTGCCGGCGGCAAGCTGGCGTTCGGCGGCGCGGACGTCGGGCCGCCGCGCGATCAGCGCGGCCGGGTCGCCGACCGCGACCTGTGCCGGGGGCAGCGGCACGAGCGCGACGGGGCCGAGGGTCGCGTCGAGCGCGCCCGGCGTGCGGCCGGTCAGCACCGCCAGCTGGTTGCAATATTCGTCGCGCTGGGCGGCGAGCGGGATCGCCTGCGCCCGCGTATTGTCCAGCTGGGTCTGGAGCCGTTCGACCGACAGTTGCGACGCGGTGCCGGCGGCGAGGCGCTGGCGGGTGAGGGTCAGCTGCTGTTGTTGCAGGCGGGTGGTCGCGTCGCTCAAGCCGATGCGGGCCTGAACGTCGCGCAAGGCCACATAGGCCTGCGCGACGGCGGCCGACAGCGATACCTGTACGTCGGCCAGATCGGCGAACCGGGCGTCCTCGGTCGCGCGGGCCTGTTCGGTGCGACGCCGGCCGCCGCCGAACAGGTCGAGTTCCCAACTGGCATTGGCGCCGACATTGTAGAACTGGACATCGGTGCTGCCGCTGCCCGGCTCGATCGGGGGCAGGCGCGCGCCGAGCACGGTCGCATTGGCGCTGACGCTGGGCAGTTGCGCGGTGCGCTGCTGCGTCAGCTGGGCCTGCGCCTCGCGCACGCGGGCAAGGGCAAGGTCGATGCTCGGGCTGTGTGCCAGCGCGTCGTCGACCAGGCGGGTGAGCAGCGGGTCGTTCAGCCCCTCCCACCAGCGCGCGAGGCCGGGGGCGGCGGTGAAGGCGGGGTCGGTCGCACGGGCGAACGATCCACGCCGTACCGCGTCGCCTGCGGTCGCGGGCGGGCCGGCATAGTTCGGGCCGACGGTGCAGGCGCCGAGCAGCAGCAGGGCGATCAGGGAAAGGGGTCGCGTCGTCATCAATGCACCGTCGCCGGTTTGGCGCCCTTGGGCAGGGGGCGGAGGAACAGGACGAGGGGCAGGACGCAGAAGGTGCCCATGCCCATGATCCAGAAGATGTCGTTGTACGTCATGGTCAGCGCCTCGGCCGAAATCTGTTGCGCGAGCAGCCGAAGTCCCACCGCCGGATCGCCGACCGCGTGGCCGAGCTGCGCGACATAGGTCTGCACCTCGGGGCTGTTGGCGTTCAGCGTCTCCTCCATCCGGCGCGAATGGAAATACATCCGCTGGTCCTGCAGGATCGAGATGCCGGCGAGCGAGAAGCTGCCGCCCAAATTGCGGAAGGCGTTGAACAGGCCCGACGCATCGCCCGCATCCTCGGGCGGGACCGAGCGGACGCAGGCCTGGCTGAGGAACAGCATGCACAGGATCTGGCCGACGCCGCGCAGCAGCTGCGACGCGGTGAAGTCCGGGCCGGAGGATTGCGCGGTGAGGCTGGCGTCGAGCAGCGCGGCGGTGCCCATGATCAGCAGCCCCATCGACACCGCGATGCGGATGTCGATCCGCTTCAGCAGGATCGGGACCATCGTCATCAGGATCAGGCTGGGGATGCCCGACAGCAGCACGACCTTGCCCGCCTGCAACGCATTATAGTTCGCCAGCGCGGCGAGGAACTGCGGGATGGCATAGCTGGTGCCGTAGAGGACGACGCCTAGCACGATGCCCATCAGGGCGACCGCGCCGAATTGCCGGTCGAGCAGCAGCTTGAGCTTGATGATCGGGCGCCGCGCGGTCGCCTGTCCCCAGAACAGCAGGACGAAGCCGACCGCGCTGGTGAACGCCATCCAGCGGATGAGTTCGGAATCGAACCATTGTTCGCGCTGCCCGTCCTCGAGGAACACGGTGAGGCCGCCCAGTCCCAGCGCGAGGCCGGCGATGCCCAGCCAGTCCGCCTCGCGGAACAGGTGCAGCTTCGCCTTTTCATGCGGCAGCCCGACCAGCAGCAGCGTGACGAGGATCGCGCAGATCGGCACGTTCAGGAAGAAGGCATAGTGCCAGCTGATATTCTCGGTCAGCCAGCCGCCGACCAGCGGCCCCAGCACCGGCCCCAGGATCGCGGTCACGCCGAACACGGCGATGCCGACCGGCTGCTGGTGCGGCGGCAGGCGCTGGGCGATGATCGTCTGCGCGGTCGGGATCATCGCCCCGCCGGTGAACCCCTGTCCGACGCGACCGACAATCATCATCGGCAATGTCGTGGCGATGCCGCAGATGACCGAGAAGATAGTGAACAGTCCGGCGGCGATCAGCAGGAAGGTCCGCATCCCCAGCATCCGCTGCAACCAGCCGGCCATGGGGATGATGACGATTTCGGCGACGAGATAGGCGGTAGCGATCCACGTCCCCTCGGTCCCGCTGGCGCCGATCTCGCCCTGGATGGTCGGCAGCGCCGAATTGACGATCGAGATGTCGAGCGTCGCCATCAGCGCGCCGAGATTGCCCGCGATCACCGCCAGCCATGCCGCAAGATCGGCCCGCTGTGGCGGGGCGGCGGTCACGGCCGCGCTGGCCATCTCAGCGGCCCGCCTGCTCGCGCAGTTGCTTCAGCTCGTCGCGTGCGCTGCGGGTGTCGACGGTGACCGTGACCGATAGACCGGGAACCAGCAGGCGGCGGGCCTCCGGTGTCGCCTCGATCGAGACGCGCACCGGCACGCGCTGCGTGATCTTGGTGAAGTTGCCGGTCGCGTTCTGCGGCGGCAGCAGCGAGAATTGCGCGCCGGTGCCCGGCGCAATGCTTTCGACCCGGCCCTTGATGTGGACGCCGTCGAGCGCATCCACGTCGATCTCGACCGGCTGGCCCGGGCGCATCAGCGCGAGCTGCGTTTCCTTGAAATTCGCGGTGATATAGAGCCGGTCGAGCGGCACGACCGACATCAGCCGGGTGCCGGCCTGCACGAACTGGCCGATGGTCACGGTCTTGTCGCCGATGCGGCCGGCGATCGGTGCGGTCAGCTGCGTCGCGCCGACATCGACGCTGGCGGCGGCGAGCTGCGCGCGGGCGGCCTGTCCCTGCGCGCGGCCCTGCGCGACCTGGCTTTGCAGCGAGGCGACGCGGCGCTGCTGCGCGGCGACGGCGGCTTCGGCGGCGCGGACATTGTCGGCCGACTGGCGCGCGGTGACTTCGAGCTGGGCCAGGGTCTGGCGGGTTTCGGCGCCCGAAGCGGCGAGCGGGCGGTAGCGCGCGACTTCGCCGGCGTCATAGGCGGCCTTGCTGCGCGCGGCGGCCAGCTGGGCGCGGGCCTGATCGATCGCGGCATATTGTTCGGTGATCTGCGCGCGGGCGGTATCGGCCTGCGCGCCGGCGACGGCGATCTGCGCCTCGGCCTGCGCCGCCCGCGCACGGGTGTCGCGCGGGTCGATGCGGACCAGCGGCTGGCCGGCGGTCACGTCCTGATTGTCGCGGACCAGCACTTCTTCGACATAGCCCGAAACCTTGGGCGCGATCGTCACCATGTCGGCCTGCACGGTGGCGTCATTGGTCTCTTCGAAGAATTTGCCGTTGTTCTGATAGTCGATGTACCACCAGCCGCCGACCACCGCCGCGACCACGACCAGCGCGATCAGGATCCATTTGGCCCGGCCGTTGCCGCGCTTCGCCTCGGTCGCTTCGTCCGCCGGCTGATTGTCGTGCTGTTGGTCGCTCATCGGTCGCCTGGGTCCGCCCTGTCCGGCCGCCCGTCGCGGCAGACCCTGTATTAAGTGGACGATTTGTCCGGATCAAGGCGGGCTTGGGTGCGGCGCACAAAAATTCCGGCAAAGATGCGCGGATCGGCCATGCGCAGCGTGGCAAGGATGGTGGCGATCACCAGCTGGTCGTCATGGTGCAGGAAATGCCCGCCAGGCAGGCCGACGACCTGCGCAGGGCTGCCGCGGAGCGTCGGGCACAGGCTGTCCGATTCCTCGCGGCCATAGATGCAGATGACCGGTGCCCAGTCGAGCGTACGCATCGCCGCGGAGGGACGGGCATCGGGCGTGCCGTGATAGAGGATGCCGGTGGGGTCGGAGCGGAAATAGACGGTTTCGGCAGGCACAACGACGCTGATCGCCGCGACTTTCGCGCGCAGGTCGGCGGGCAGGTCGGGGGCGGTGGCCGATACCATGTCGGCGCCGAACGACTGACCCATCAGGATCACCCGCTGCGCCCCGGTCCGTGCCAGCGCGGTGCGGATCGCGTTCGCGACGATCGCATCGACCTGTTCACGGGTCTTGCGCGTGCCGAAATTGACCGGGGAGCTGACCCCGACCACCGGGATGCCGTGCGCGGCGAGCGCGGGCACGACCTCGCTGCCCAGACCGAAGCGCAGCCCCATGTCGCCCGAGATATAGACGGCGGCGACCGCCGGATGCTTTCGGCCCCCGTCGAACAGGCGCAGCGACTGGCTGTCGATCAGATGGAGCGCTGGGGCAGCGAGACCGAGCAGCACCAGCAGCCCGGCAAGGAGCGCGCCGATGCCGAAACGGCGGCGCAGGCGACGACGACGGTCGAGACGGTTCATGGCTGGGATACTTTCGGTTCGGGCGCGAGGGTGTCGGCGGCGGGAGCGGGGGGCAGGTAGAGCGCGGGCTGGGGCCGCGAGATCAGGCGGGACAGGTCGCGCAGGCCCCGCAACAGGCCGACACCGCCGGGCCCGGCGATGTAGCGCGGCTCCCATCCCGGCGCGAACTTCTCCTTGTAGGTGCGCAGGCCCCGGAAACCGTAGAAGCGCTCGCCATGGCGGAAGATGAACGCCGCCGCCTTGGCCCATGCCGGAGCGAGCCGGCGATCCTCGATCCCCGACAGCGGCGCCATGCCGAGCGAGAAGCGGGCATAGCCGTGTTGCTGCGCCCAGAGCATCAGGTTGACGAGCAGATAGTCCATCGTGCCGGGCGGGGTGTCCGACCGGTGGCGCATCAGGTCGACCGACGCCTCCTTGCGGTTTTCGGTCAGCCACAGATTGGCGAAGGCGACGATGCGGTCGTCGATCGTCACCACCGCCATGTCGAAGAACGACAGATAGGCGCGGTCGAAATGGCCGAGGCTGAAGCCCTTTTCCCGCTGTGCCTTGGCCTGGAGCCATTCGTCGGAGACCGATTCGAGTTCGTCCATGATCGGGCCGAGTTCGCTGGCGGCGACGATGTGCATCCGCGCGCCCTTGCGCGCGACCGCGCGTTCCGACTTGCGCAGCGCGCGCAGGCGGGGGGTGTCGAGGGTGAAGCTGGTCAGATCGACTACGGCATCCTCGCCATATTTGACGATGCTCAGCCCCATGCCGATCGCGATATCGAGCACCGGCGACGAAATCTGATAGAGCAGCAGCCGCCCCTGGTCGCGGTCGGCGAGGTCGCGGAGATTCCACAGCAGCTCGCCCCATGCCTCGCGCGGGCCGACCGGATCGCCCATCACCACCCAGCTGGCACCGTGGACCTGGTACATGACGAAGGCGTCGCCGGCGTCCGACAGCAGGAAGCGCTTGTCGCCGGTCAGCGCCAGCATCGTGTCGGTCCGGTTCGCGCTGGCGAGGATGCGACGCACGGTCACCGAATCGACCTCCGACAGCGCGCTGCGGGCCGCCGTCGCGGTCGGCGACATCAGCCGCCAGACACAGGCACCGGCGAGCATGACGATGACGCCCAGCGTCGCGCGCAGGAAACGCGGCGCATTGCTGTGCAGCGCAAACTTCCACCACAGATTTTCGGAATAATCGACATGGCGATAGGCGAAGAAGCCCGCCCAGATCGTCAGTGCGATCACGGCGGCGACCGACGCGACCCAGCCGGGACCGACCGGTTGCCCGGTGACGGCCGTGCGGCGGTAGAAGGCGCTGCGGGTCCATTGCAGCAACGCGGCGACGGTGAGGCAGGCGGTCGCCTCCTCATAATCCAGCCCCTTGAGAATCGAAAACAGCGCGGCGGCGATCAGCAGCGTGCGGGTGGCGAGGAACGCGCCGTCGAGGCGACGATAGAGGGCGGGGGCGAGCAGGAGCAGCGCGGTGCCGGTCAGGCTGGCAGCGATCGAACTGAACTCGATCATCGGCAGCGGCAGGATGGCGGCGAGGTCGCCCATGCGGGCGCGAACCGAGGGGAGCGAGCCGGACAGCAGCAGCATCGCACCGGCCATGAAGGTCGCGACGCTCAGCGCCAGCGGAGCGACTCCGGTGGCGACGGCGCGGACGCCCGAGAGGAAGCGGCTGGAGCGGCGGCGCTGGCGCGCACCTTCGTGCCACGCCAGGACGAAGACGCCGAAGCCGAGCGGCAGGAGGTAATAGAGCACGCGATAGGCGATCAGCGCGGCGAACAGGGTGGCGCGGTCGACCGGGACCACCGCCAGCACGACCGCTTCGAACACGCCGATGCCGCCCGGGACATGGGTGACGACGGCGGCGACGATGCCGAGCGTATAGGCGAGGATGAAGGCGGGCAGCAAAGCGGGCGCGGCGCCGGGGATCAGGACGAACAGCGCGGCACTGGCGCAGGCGATGTCGACCAGCGCGATGGCGATCTGGAGGAGGAGCAGACCGGGGCTTGGCAGGGGCAGGGTAAAGCCGAACAGGCGGATCGGCGCGCGCACGACCGCGCAGGCGCCGAGCAGCGCGATCGTCAACACGGCGATGCTCCAGCCGGCGGCCTGGACTTGCGTTGCCGACAGTTTCAGGCCGGCAAGGTCGAGCGCGCCCGGGTGCAGCAGCAGCGCGACTCCGGTGACGCTGACGACTCCGGCCCAGAAGGTGCCGCTGGCGATGGCGACGACGCGCGCGACGTCGGGGCCGTCCAGCCCGGCGGCGCTGTAGATGCGGTAGCGCGCCGACCCGCCGGTCAGCAGCGCGAGGCCAAGATTGTGGCTGAGCGTATAGCTGGTGAACGAGGCGAGTGCGGCGGTGCGCCAGGGGAGCGGGCGGGCGATGGTATGCAACGCCAGCAGGTCGTAGAAGGTCAGCGCCAGATAGCTTCCGGCGGTCGCGAGCAGGGCGAGGACGATCTTGGTCACCGACAGGTCGTGCAGCGCGGCGCGGACATCGGCGAAGCGGATCTCCTGCGTCAGATGCTGGAGCGCGGCGAAGCCCAGCGCGATGAGGGCAAGGACGACCAGGACGCCGATCGGCGTGCGATAGCGATCGAGCAGGCGGCGCAGCTCAGCCATGCGGCACCTGTTCGATCCGCGACCAGCTCTGGGTCCGGCAGAGCATGCCGCCCCACATACAGCCGCGAATCCGGAGCGTATCGGGGCGGGGCAGGTCGATGCGCGAGGCGAAGCGGCGGCCCATGTCGGGCACGAACACCGTGCCGGTCCACGCTCCGCTGCCATCGGCGGCGTAATCCTCGAGCAATTCGGTGCCGAGCAGCCGGTCGACGCCGCCATCCTTCGCATCGGCGCGCGCGGACGGGCTGGCCCACACCACCCAGCCGCACAGATGCGCGCCGCACGGACCGGTGCGGACCGCGACATTGTTGTGCGGGCTGAGCCACAGGCCGGCGGGCAGCTGGGCCGGCGTGTTGGCCGCGGCGGGCATGGCCAGCGCCAGCGCCGCGATTCCCGCCCATCCGCGCATCGTTCGATTCCCCTTCATGGGGAAGGGCGTAGCGAATGGCGGGTTGCCGGCGGTTCAGCGGGCGCTGAACAATCGGTAATGTTTGGGGGCTTTTCGTCATTCCCGCGAAGGCGGGAACCCATAACCGCCAACGGCCGAGAAGGAATCGCTAGCGTCGGCGTATATGGACCCCCGCCTTCGCGGGGGTGACGCATGGGGCGTGCGCCTACCGGTTCAACGCGTAGGTGATGATGAAGCATGCCGCCGTCAGCAGCAGCATCGCGAGGATGAAGGTCGCATCGGCGATCCGCTCCAGCCAGTGCAGCCGCCTGGTGCCCTGCACCCTGAGCGCGAAATAGGAGCTGAGCGTCGCGATCAGGAAGAGAAGCGCGTCGACCGAGAGCAGGTCGTCGGCGATCGTCTGGCGCGCGCGCATGGTGATGGTGACGTGCAGCAGCCCGATGCCGGTCAGGCAGACGCCGACCATCGCCGAGGCGATCGGGCAGATCATCCGGCAGGTGCGCTCATCCAGCGCGATGCGGCGGCGATGGGCGGAGGACGGGGGAGGTTCGCGCTGATCCATGGCGCCGCATGGCACCCCTGCCGGGTGAGTCGTCAAGCGCGAAGCGGTGCCGATTCGCCGCATGGCATGTGGCGGCAAGGCAACGCCATCGGCGCAAATCGGGGATTTCGCGCATCATATCGCCAAAGCGCATTCGGTTCGCTATGGGGCGCATCGCCGAACCGCGATGCCGACGCGTTGGGCGTGCGACGCTCCCGAAGAGCTGTCACACTTCGCCGATAGGGCGACACGTTCATTCGGCAGGGGAATTTCGATGACGAGCGCAGCGCTGGAGCGGGATGGACGCCCCGGCCCGAAACTGGACGACGGCTTCGGCCGCGCCGGTACGTTTGGATTCGCCACGGCGATCGTCGCCGCTCTCGGCTATGTCGTCTACAACGTCTATCACGATGCGGCGGCGGCCAGCGTCGATCCGCTGACGCTGATGCCCTTCGCGCTGCTGGTGCTCGCGCTGATCATCGCGCTGGGCTTCGAATTCGTGAACGGTTTCCACGACACCGCCAATGCGGTCGCGACCGTGATCTACACCAATTCGATGCCCGCCCATGTCGCGGTGGTGTGGTCGGGAGTGTTCAACTTCCTGGGCGTGCTGATGTCGACCGGCGCGGTCGCGTTCGGCATCATCTCGCTGCTGCCGATCGAGCTGATCCTGCAAGTGGGGTCGTCGTCCGGATTCGCAATGGTGTTCGCGCTGCTGATCGCGGCGATCGTGTGGAACCTCGCCACCTGGGCGCTGGGCATTCCGTCGTCGTCGTCGCACACGCTGATCGGGTCGATCATCGGCGTCGGCGTCGCCAATGCGATCCTGCAGGGGCGCAACGGGTCAGCCGGGGTGGACTGGGACAAGGCGACCGAGATCGGCAAGGCGCTGCTGGTGTCGCCGATGATCGGCTTCGGCGTCGCCGCGCTGCTGTTCCTCGCCATGAAGACGCTGATCCGCAACCGCAAGCTGTACGAGGCGCCGGTCGGCGACACGCCACCGCCGCTGTGGATTCGCGCGCTGCTGATCTTCACCTGCACCGGCGTCAGCTTCGCCCACGGGTCGAACGACGGGCAGAAGGGCATGGGCCTGATCATGCTGATCCTGATCGGCACGGTGCCCACCGCCTATGCGCTGAACCGCGCGGTGCCGGCACAATATGAGGCGCAGTTCGCGACCAACAGCGCCGCCGCGGTGCGCGTGCTGACGCCGCAGGGCGATGGCGCGCTGCCCGACGACGCGACCGCGCGGTCGCAGGCGCAGCGCTACATCACCGACCGCAAGCTGACCGCCGAAACCGTGCCCGCCGTGACCACGATGGTCGGCGCGATCGAGCAGCAGGTCCGCGAATATGGCACGCTGGCCAAGGTGCCGGCCGCCGTCAGCGGCAATATGCGCAACGACATGTACCTGACGTCGGAAGCGGTGAAGAGGCTGGCCAAGGAGCCGACGCTGTCGCTGACCGAAGGCGACAAGAAGGTGCTGACCGAATATCGCGGGTCGCTGGACGCCGGCACGCGCTTCATCCCGCTATGGGTCAAGGTCGCGGTCGCCTTCGCCCTGGGTCTGGGCACCATGGTCGGGTGGAAGCGGATCGTGGTCACGGTGGGCGAAAAGATCGGCAAGACCCACCTGACCTATGCGCAGGGTGCGTCGGCCGAACTGGTGGCGATGGGCACGATCTTCGGTGCCGACAGCCTCGGCCTGCCGGTGTCGACGACGCATGTCCTGTCGTCGGGCGTCGCCGGCACGATGGCGGCGAACCGGTCGGGGTTGCAGATGTCGACGGTGCGCAACCTGTTGATGGCATGGGTGCTGACGCTGCCGGTGTCGGTGCTGCTGTCGGGGTCTCTGTACCTGCTGCTCAACCGGATCTTCTGACCTGCGCGACGGGGAGCGACGCATGCCGACCTCCCCGCCGCTGCGTCGCGACCCGGTCGCGTGGGTGATCCTGATCCTCGTGTGGTTTTCCTGCGCGTGGTTCGGGTCGTGGGAGTTCAACCCCAACAACGCCGTCCGCATGTTCGCCACGCTGTCGCTGGTCGAGGAGGGCGACGCCACCATCGACGAATATGCCGCGCTGACGATCGACAAGGCGCATTTCGGCGATCATTATTATTCGGACAAGGCGCCCGGCATCACCGTGCTGGGCATCCCCGCCGTCATGGTCGCGAATGCCGTGTCGGGCCAGCGCGCCAGCGATTTCGTGCCGGGGTTCGAGAATCGCGAGTTCAACCGTTTCCTCAAAATTCGCATCCGGCTGGTGGCGATCACCATCTGCGCGGTCTTGAGCGCGCTGGCGGCGATGCTGCTCTACGATCTGGTGCGCAGGGTTACCCGCGATGTCGAGGCGGGGGCGGTCGCGGCTTTGTCCTATGGGCTGGGCACGACGGTCTGGGGATGGTCGACGACGATCTTCGGCCATGCGCCGGTCGCCGCGCTGCTGGTGATTGCGAGCTGGGCGGTGTGGCGCGGGACCGGGCCGGGGCGGTCGTGGTTTCATGCAGTGGTCGCGGGCCTTGCGCTCGGCTGGGCGGTGCTGATCGAACATTCCGCGCTGATCGCCGGGCTGCCGGTTGCGGGCTATGCCTTGTGGCGGCTGCGGTCGCTGCCGCGCGGGGAGGCGGTGCGGACCGTTGTCGTCGCGCTGGCGGTCGGGGCGAGCGCGCTGGTGGTGCTGGTCGGCTATAACCTGATCGCGTTCGGGACGGTGTTTCGGCTCGGCTATTCGGGGGTCACCGACTTTGCCGGCATGCAGGAGGGGTTTTTCGGGCTGACCTATCCTAAGCCCTATGTCCTGTACGAACTGACCTTCGGCGAGCGGCGGGGGATATTGTGGGTCGCGCCGATCCTGATCGTCGCGCCGTTCGGCATCGCGATGCTGGTGCGCGATCCGGCGACGCGGGCGATCGGCTGGTTGGCGGTCGCAGGGGCGGTGGTGCCGTTCCTGATCAACGCCAGCTATTATTACTGGGACGGCGGCAACGCGACGGGGCCGCGCCACGCGCTGCCAGCGGTCGGGTTCCTGTGCATCGGTATCGGCGCGTTCTGGGCGCAGGCGACGCGCTGGTCGCGAACCGCTGTCGCGGTGCTGCTGGCCGGGTCGGTCGTACTCAACATGGCGATCGCCAGTGCCGAGATCACCGCGCCGGGGGGCGAACCGCGCGCGCTGGCGGTGGCGGTGTTCCGCGAGCGGTTCGATCCCGGCTATCTGCGGACGGTGGCGGACGAGTGGTTCGGGTACACGCCGTGGCAGGGGCTGGCGATCTGGGCTGCGGTTGCCGGGGTGCTGACGGTCGCGTTGGCCGGGTTGGTTCGGCGGGCGAAGGTAAAAGAAAGATAGGGGTTCGCGCGGAGGCGCGGAGACGCGGAGGGGTTGCGCCTGTAGCAACCCTCTCTCGCGCCGGCGGTCTCTTTCCCGTTGCAACGGGAACAAGCGTCTCCCGATCGCGCGGCATTCGCCTGGAACGCAACGCCTCCGCGTCTCCGCGCCTCCGCGCGAACCCCTATTCCGCCGCCTCCGCTTGCGGCACCGGGATGGTGAAGCCGAACCGCGCCTCCACCTCCGGATCGAGCCAGGCATGGATATGCGCGCGGTCGGTGTCGGAAATGTCGGCATAGGCGGTGGGGGTGAAGGGGCGCTTGCCCTGCCCCTTGTAGCTGTCCTGCGACACGAACGGGTCGGCCATGGGCAGGCCGGTGGCGGCGGACAGGTCGGCGATCACGCCGGCGGGGTCGGCGACGAACGCTTCATGGCTGAGCAGCGCGACATGGTGCGCGCGGTCGTGCAGGCCGCTCCAGTGGCGCAGCTTCGCGGTACGCTTGGCGAGCGGGTTGGCGAAGCGTTCGCCGGTATCGGGGCAGCGTTCGTGCAGCATCTCGCGCCCCAGCACCGGATGGTCGTCCTCTACCCCCCAGAACTCTTTGTCCCAATAGCTGTGCCACGGCGCGCGGATGAAGTCGGAGAAGCCGAGCGCCTTCAGCTCCGGATGGGCGTGCCAGGGCTGGCGATGCAGGCTGCGCACCCAGTCTACGGACTCGCGCGCGACCGCCAGCACCATCACGTCGCGCGGGAAGAGCACCTGTTCGGGCACGAACCAGTGTTTGAAGCCGTAGCTTTCGGTAAAGGCGGCGGGGCCGAGATTGGCCTCGATCGATCGGATCAGGACGTTGGTCCCCGAACAACGCTGTCCATAGACCTGGATGGCGCGGATCGGGGTATCGCCGCGGCGCAGGATGGAGAGGCCGGCACGCGGGGTCGTCCAGGTCGACATGCAGTTCATATTCCCATGCGAATCATCGGAAATCATTGTGATCCCGAAATAATTTTCGCTTGTCGGGGCTACGCAGGGAGCCGGCAAGGGTTCCCGGCGTTCGTGCAGCCAGACGGGTTTCTCCGGGGGACATATGACGACGCGGCCGATCACCTTCTTCATCCATCATCAGGGGCGTGGCCACGCCAACCGGGCGATGGCGATCATCCGCGAACTGCCCGCCGACCGCCGCGTGACGATCCTGTGCGCGCGGCCCGAATTGTTCGACGGGTTCGACCGGCCGGTCGATCTGGTGCAACTGCCCAACATGATCGGCGCGCCGGTGCCGACGGCCGCGCTGTTCGATCAGCCGACGCCGGAAGTGCTGCATTGCGTGCCGCTGGGCGTGGACGCCACGCGGCGGACGATGCGCACGATCCTCGACCATCTCGACGATGCCGCCCCGGCCTTGTTCGTGGTCGATGTATCGGCGGAGATCGCGCTGATGGCGCGGATCGCCAGCGTGCCGGCGATCAAGATCCGCATGCATGGCGACCGCACCGATCCGGGGCATCTGGGCGCGTATCAGGCGTGTGTCGGGCTGCTGGCGCCGTTCGACGAGAGGATCGAGCAGGACGACTTCCCCGACTGGGGCCGGGCCAAGACCTGTTATACCGGCGGGCTATGCACCACCACCGATGCGGTGCCGACCAAGGCGGAGGCGCGGGCGCGGCTGGGGATCGATCCGGAGCGCGAGGTCGTGCTGGTGCTGACCGGCGGCGGCGGGGCGGGGACGCCCTATGCGCCCCTCACCATGGCGGCGCGGGCGGTGCCGGACGCGCTGTGGCTGGTGGTCGGACCGGTGCACCGCGAGGGGCATGAGACCGATTTCGGCAATCTGGTCGAAAAGGGCTGGGTCGATGGCGTGACCGACCACATTGCCGCCGCCGATGTCGTGATCGCATCCGCCGGCGACAATACGGTGCATGAGATCGCGCGGGTCGGGCGGCCCTATATCTGCGCGCCCGAATGGCGGTATTTTGCCGAGCAGACGCGCAAGGCCGACCGGCTGGCGGAAGTCGGCGCGGCGGTGGCGCTGCACCAATGGCCGGGGTCGCTTAGCCCCTGGCGCGGGTTGCTGGATCAGGCGAAGGCGCTCGACCCGGCGGCTTTGGCGGCGCTGTATGATCCGGGCGCTGCGGCGCGGGCGGCGGACTATATCGAGGGGCTGGCGGTGCGGCTCTGGGCCGACTGACGCGCGGCACGGGCGAACAGCGCGGCGCTGGCGAGCCATAGCACGCAGAAGAAGGCTGTGCCGCCCAGAGTCGTGCGAACGCCGACCGGGTTGGGCGCAGCCCAGCCGGCGGCGATGCCGGTCAGCCCGATCGCGAACTGCGTCACGGCGGTGGCGGCCATGGCACGGGCGACGCCACGGGGGCGGAGGCGGGCGAGGAGCGTACCGCCGACCGCGACCAGCAGGACGAGGCCGAAGACCGCGTTGACGTCTTTATCCTCGCTGCCGAAGAACCCGACCGCCGCGTTGATCCACACCAGCAGGAACGCGGCGGCGACCGCGACCAGCGTGCCTGCACGATAGGCAAGGCCGGTCGACGCGCGCTGGCCCAATTCGATCGCGCCGCCTGCTACGCCGAGCATGACGGCCGCGAAGACATAGTCGGCGGGCGTCCATGGCGCGCCGGCGACGAACGGCACGGCGAGCAGCGCGGCGGCGGCGCTCCAGCCGAGCAGGTGCGGGTTGATCGAACGGGTCATGGGCGGTCCTTTCGCGGTCTCTGCCGGAGGGTATCGCAGGGCGATATGGATCGCGAAGGGAGGGGTTGTGCAGATTTGATGGAGAATTATCGGCTCGTTCAAGCATGGCCGTACCCCCGCGCAGGCGGGGGTCCAGAGCCTCAAGCGCCGCGCTTCGTTACCCTGGACCCCCGCCTGCGCGGGGGTACGAAGAAGGGAGGGTGACGGAGAGGTAACTAGCTGAACAGCGCATCCTCACGCCGGCTGGCGGCGATTTCCGCCAGCGTCGGCGCGCGCAGGCGGTCGATCGTGTCGCTGTCGGCGCTCCACCGGATCAGTCCAGCCTGTGCGAACTGGCCCAGCCAATAATCCATGCACCACCGCCCCCAGCGCGCGCGGAAGCGGGTGGCGTTGCGCAGGATCGCGTCGAACTGGTGGAGCGGCGGGATGTGGACGGGGTGATGCTGGTGAAACGCCACCGCGCCGCCGACCCACGCCATCGGGATGCCGGCGGCTGCCAGCCGCCAGGCGAAATCCGTTTCCTCGCCGCCATAGCCGACATAACCGGTGTCCATGCCGCCTGCCGCGTCCCATGCCGAACGGGGCAGGGCGAAGGACAGGCCCCATAGCTCGCCATGGCTGGGGACGGGGCGGGTTTCGTCGTCGGACAGCGCCGGCTTGGCCGGGTGGCGGACGCCCTTCGCCGGATCGAAGGGGCCGGGCGGCAGATAGCGCACCTCGCCCAGATAGACGCCGGGCGCGGTGTCCAATGCCTGGTCGTAGCGTTCGACCAAGGTCGGCGAGGGCACGCAATCGACGTCGAGGAAGATCAGCCGCTCGCCCCGCGCGGTCGCAGCGGCGGCGTTGCGCGCTTCGGCCAGCGGCATCGGGTCTCCCGGCACGAACACCTCCCGCACCGGTACGCCGGGGTCGGGCAGGCCGGCGGGCGCTTGCGGCTGCATATAGGCGATGACCAGCTCGTCGGGCTTGCGCGTCTGTGCGGCGATGCCCCACAACAGATTCGCCAGTTGCGCGGTCCGCCCGCGCACCAGCGTGCAGACCGAGATCACGCCGACAGACGCTGTGCCGGTTGCCCGCGGAAATGGGCGACTCCCTCCATGATCCCGAACGCATAGCCGCGCCGGGCGACATAGCTGTGGGCGAGGTCGGGACGCTGCGCCAGGCCGTCGGAATAATTGCCGACGATGATCGCATGGGCGCAGGCGCGCAGCATTTCGACATCGTTGCCGCTGTCGCCCGCGACGATCACCTGATCACGGCGCATCTGCGCGCGGCGGCGGACATAATCGACCGCCGTCCCCTTCGACGCGGCCAAGGGCAAGATGTCGAGATAGCGGCCATGGCTGTGGATCACCGATGCGGCGAAGCCAGCGCCGGCCAGCAGGTCGCGGATACGTTCGGCAATGTCGGGTTCGCCACCGGTGAAATAGCTCAATTTGTGGCTGCGCTGTTCGAGCGGGCTTTGCGGGCGCAGCTCGCCCTGTTCGGCCAGCAGGGCGGCGATGGCGGCACGATCCCAGCCGGCGTCGATGATCGCGGTCCACGCATCGTCGCGGGCGTACACGCCGCCATGGATGCGGTGGTAGATTTCCGATCCGACCGAGGTGATCATGACGGCGGGCGGTGCGACCTGGTTCTGCGCGAGGATCGCCAGTGCGCTGTGCAGGCTGCGCCCGGTGGCGATGCCGAACAGCATGTCGTGCTGGTCGCCGTGCCACAGGTTGAACGCCTGCGCCGCCTCGGTTTCACCCAACAGCGTGTTGTCGATATCGGAGACGAGCAGCAGGCGTGGCGTCTCGATCGCCGGAGCCGGCGGCGCGATCACCGCCGCCGCCAGTTCGGCATAGCGCGCGACATGGCCGTCCCAGTCGTACAGCTCGGCCGCCGTTGCGCCGGCGTGCGAATAGGTGTCCCATAGCGCATCGTCGGACAGGATCTTCAACATCGCCTGCCCGATGGCATGCGGGTCGCGCGGGTCGACGAGGATGCCGTTGTTGCAGCCTTCGATGATGTCGTTCGGCCCGCCGCTGTCGGTCGCGACCAGCGGCAGTCCCGACGCCGCCGCTTCCAGCAGGGTCAGCCCGAAGGGTTCGTTGAGCGCCGGATTGACGAAGATGCCGCGCTTGGCCCGGGCATGGGCGTAGATGGCGGGGACTTCGTGCGGGGCGTGGGTCTTGGGAATCGCGACCGATCCGTAGAGGTCGTAGCGGTCGATCAGCGCGAACAGCTCGGCCATGTTGCCAGCCAGTTCGGGTTCGAGGCTGCGCGGATCGTCGCGCGTGCCGGCCACGATGACGAGGTTCGCGGCGGTCTGTAGCGCCGGGCAGCGGCCATAGGCATGGACGAGCGCGGCGAGGTTCTTCTTGCTGACCGGGCGGGCCAGCGCGAGGATGACGGGCTTGGAGGGGTCGGCGAGGAAGCGGTCGATCCGCGCATCGACCAGCGCGTCGGTGCAGTTACCGGCGAACAGCCCGAGGTCGCTGCCCGGCGGGATGATGCGGATGCGGCCGGGATCGTAGCTGGGATAGCCGGCATATTGCACCTCCGCCTCGTCGCGCGAGGAGGCGATGATCGCATCGGCATGGGCGATGGCATGATCCTCGATTGCGATGCGGCGTTCGAGGCCGGCGGTTTCGGCGCAGTCGGTGCCGAACGCCACCTGCTTGACGCGGCCCAGCGAATGGGCGGTGAAGATATAGGGAATGCCGAGCCGCGCCTTGACCGCCGCCGCCACCGCGCCGGCATCGGCATAATGGGCGTGGATCAGGTCGGGACGGCGGTCGAGCGCCGCGATATGCGCGACCAGTGCGTCGACGAAGCTGTCGGTCTCCGTCCACAGCGCTTCCTTCGGCAGATAGGCGTCGCTGGCCGAGCGCAAGCGGACGATGCGCGTCGTATCGTCGATAAACTCGCTTTCGCGCCAATAGCCTTCGCCCAGCGGCCCGCCACGAAAGGCTCTGGTGACGATTTCGGTCCGGGTAATGCCTGGATGCCCGCCAGTCGCGGCAACCAGATCGAGGAGGTAGCGGATATGGCCGCCGGTATCCGCCGTCACTCCATATTCCACCTCACGCGCGCGAAGACATCCCTGCAGGGCGAGGTGGAGGATGAACATTACGGAACTTTCCCGTTGAAAAACGCGGACTTATTGCCGCCCTGACAGGAACCGTTGCCGCTTGGCTTTGTTCCGGTGGGCGATGGTATCCCCGCTTCGCATCGCGCAGATCGCCCCGGTCATCTACCCCACGCCGCCGCGCGGTACCGGGGGCACCGAACGGGTCGTGTCCGACCTGACCGAGGCGCTGATGGCGATGGGCCATGACGTGACGCTGATCGCGCCCAGCGACAGCGTGACCACCGCGCGGCACCTGTCGGCGCATCCCAGCCTGTCGGCGCTGGAGGCGTATCACGGCCCGGTCGCACCGGGCGTTCCTGCCGCGCTGGAGGCGGCGCAGCTGGGGCTGCTGGCGCAACATCTGACCGAGTTCGACATCGTTCATTGCCATGGCGAATTCGCCCATGCCGCGGTGCTGGGCGACCGGATCGGGCGCAGCCTGACGACAGTGCACTGGCGGCTCGACGAGCTGGACCGCAAGTTATTCTTCCACAGCTTTCCCGAATTGCCGGTCGCGGCGATCTCGCAGGCGCAGGCCCGTGACCTGCCGCGCGCCAATCGGGCGGGCGTCGTGCATCACGGCATTCCGGCCGACCGGTTCGTGGCCGGACCGGGCGGGGAAGGCGTCGTTTTCATCGGCCGGATGACCGATCAGAAGCGGCCCGACGTCGCGATCCGCGTGGCCCGCGCCGCCGGGCGGCCGATCCGGCTGGCAGGCGGGATCGATGTCGGCAATCCACGTTATTTCGAGGAGCGGGTCGCGCCGCTGCTGGGCGACGATGCGATCCATGTCGGTGAGGTCGACGACCGCGCGAAACAGGCGCTGCTGGGCGAGGCGGCGGCGCTGCTCTTCCCGATCGACTGGCCCGAACCGTTCGGGCTGGTGATGATCGAGGCGATGGCCTGCGGGACGCCGGTGATCGCGTGGGATCGCGGCAGCGTGCGCGAGGTGGTCGAGCCAGGCGTGACCGGCTTCATCGTGAAGACGGAGGAAGAGGCGGTCGCCGCGCTGGCGAAGATCGACACGATCGACCGGGCGCGGGTGCGCGCACGGTTCGAGGAACGCTTCACCGCGACACGCATGGCGGAGGATTATGTGACGCTCTACCGGCAACGGATCGCCCTCGCATCGGGAGCGGGCGCATGAGGATCGGGCTGCTGACCTGGGCCTATCCGCCCGAAAAGAGCGGCCTGTCGCGCGCCGCGTGCGAAATCGCCCATGCGCTGGCCGAAGCGGGGCATGACGTGCGCGTCGTCACGATGGACCGGACGGGCCGCAGCAGCAGCGATGGCGTGGAAGTGATCGGTGCGGCCGAGGACGGGTGGTTCGCCCGGCTGCGGCGCTGGCCCGGCATCGGCCATCTCTGCGGCCCGGCGATGGTCGCGCGGACGGTGCGGCGGCTCCATGCCGAGCGGCCGTTCGACGTGATCGAGGCGACCAACTGGTATGCGCCGGGCCTGTGGGTCGCGCTGACCGGGCCGGCACCGCTGGTGACGCGCAATTCGACGCCGGTCGCGACCAGCGCGGCGAAGCCACGGACGCTGCGCGACCGGATCGACCGCTGGGCGGCGGTGACGCTGGAGGCATTGTCGGCGCGGGCGTCGGCGGGGCTGATCTCCAATACCGAGGCGCATGGTGCCAAGGTCGCCGCACTCTATGGCACGCAGCCGCCGGGGCCGGGCCATGCGGTGATCGGCCTCAGCCTGCCGCCGGCGATCGTCGATGCGGGGCGGGCGGCGCCCTATCCGCCGGGCAACGACGTGCTGCGGCTGTTGTTCGTCGGGCGCAACGAACCGCGCAAGGGGACCGATGCGCTGATCGGCGCGCTGCCGGCACTGGCGGCGGAGGCGGATGCCGGCACGCTGCCCGACTTCCGGCTGACGATGATCGGGCTGCACCGGCAGGAACTCGATCGGTTACCGCCGGCGGCGCTCAAACGGATCGACAGCTATCACCGGGTCGAGGACGACATGCTGCATGCGTCGCTTGCCGGGGCCGATATCGTCGTCGCGCCGTCGCGCTACGAGAGTTTCGGGCTGGTCTATCAGGAGGCGATGACCTTTGGCCGGCCGATCGCGGCATGTGGCGAAGACCCGAGTGCGCGGCTGTTCGTCGGCGGCAGCGGCGCGGGGTTGCTGGCAGACGACTGCACCGCGGACGCGCTGGGCGCGATCTTGCGGCGGATGCTGCGCGACGACGATCTGCGGCAGGCGTTATCGACCGCGGCGCGGGTGGCGGCGGGACGCTTCACCCGCGCCGGCTTGGCCGGGGAGACGACCGCCGCTTATGTCGCGGCGGTGAACGGGCGCAGCAGCGCGGCTTCGTCGCCGGGGCGTCCGGCGCCGGCCGACATGGCCTCATAGACCCGCGAGCGTTCGATCACGCGGGCGCGGACGAGGTGATGGTCGATCGCCCCGGCCAGCGCCAGCGACGTGCGTTCGAACGGCACGACCGGGCGTTCGTGCACGGTGCCGGCGAAGCGGATGTGCGCGCGGGTCAGGCGATATTGGATGTCGGGCCACAGCGCGGATTGCGCGCCATCGACCAAGTTGCGGCGCGGCAGCCCCAGCGCCCACAGCCCGTCCCGATCCGCCGCTTCTGTCAACCAGCCGAGCGCGGCCAGCAGCGCAGCATCGGGCGTCTCGTCGCTGTCGAGTTGTAGCACCCAGCCGTCCGCCAGCGCCTGCACCCGGTTGCGCTGTGCCGCGAAGTCGCCGTTCAGCGGATGGGCGTGGACCTGCGCCCACGGCACCGCCTGCGCGAGCGATGCCGCATCGTCCGGCGTGCCGTCGAGCAGGACGATCGGGCGGGGAAAATGCGGCCGCAAATCCGTCAGCATCGCGGCGGTCGCATCCGCTTCCCTCGCGCGGGCGATCATGCCGAGCGTTACGGCATGCGGACATGGCGTGGCGGGTTCGCCGTCGACCAGTCCGAGCGCCCAGGCGGCGTTGCGCCGGGCATGGGGGGCGAGCGCGAAGCCCCGTTCCGGTGTGCCATCGCGCAGGCTTTCGGCGATAGCGTCGCGTAGCGTCGCGGCGTCGAAAGCGAGAGTGGCGACCACCAGACCGCAATGGGTGCATTCCGGCAGCGCGCGGTCGTGCCAGCGGTCGTTGCCGCAGATCGGACAGCGCGGCCCGGCGATCGCTTCGGTCATATGGCCACCCTCTTGCGTTACGGTCAGCGGGAACGCACGACAGGCTCGGCAGTTCGCCGGTGACAGGGCAACGGGGACGAACATGGACACGATCATCGTCGCGGGCGCGACCGGCGATTTGGGCGGGCGGATCGCGAAAGCCGCGGTCGCGCGCGGGGCGAAGGTGCGTGCGCTGGTCCGCCCCAGCACCGCGGCCGGCCGGATCGCCGCGCTGGCGAGCATCGGCGCCGATCCCTGCCCCGTGGATTTCGACGATGCGCAGGCGCTGGCCCATGCCTGTCGCGGGGTGGTGTGCGTCGTGTCGGCGCTGAACGGGCTGGGCGAGACGATCCTCGATACCCAGACGAAGCTGCTCGACGCGGCGCTGGGCGGTGGGGCGGCGCGGTTCATCCCGTCGGACTTTTCGATCGACTATCGCGCGTTGCCGACCGGCAAGAACCGCAATTTCGACCTGCGTCGCGCGTTCCGTACGCGGATCGACACCGCGCCGATCCTGGCCACGTCGATCTTCAACGGCGCGTTCGCGGACATGCTGAACGGGCAGATGCCGTTGATCCAGCGGCGGGTGCGGCGCGTGCTGTACTGGGGCGACGCGGACGTGAAGTTCGCGCTGACGACCAAGGACGATGTGGCGGCCTATACCGCCGCCGCCGCACTCGACCCCGCCGCGCCGCGCAACCTGCAGATCGCCGGCGCCGAGGTCAGCGCGCGCGATCTGGCGGCGTTGATGGGGGAGGTGACGGGCAAGCCCTATGGCCTGTTGCGCGCCGGGTCGCTCGGCGCGCTGGAGCGGATGATCGGGGTGACGCGACGGCTGTTCCCGGCGCGCGACCAGGTGTTTCCGGCGTGGCAGGGGATGCAGTATCTCCACAACATGTTCGACGGTCGTGCGCCGAGCGGGCCGGTGGATAATGCGCGGTACGAAGTGGCGTGGACGCCGTTGCGGAATGTCGTGAAGGAACAATGACGTATCCCCGCGCAGGCGGGGATCCAGGGTAACCGGGCGGCGCGCTATTGGCTCTGGACCCCCGCCTGCGCGGGGGTACGATCAGTTTTCGGGGGAGAAGGAGGCGAGCGGTAGCACCATCCCCGCCACCACGAACCAGCATCGGTCGACCGCCGCCGCCACCGCCTGGTTGAGCCGCCCCGCCTCGTCGCGAAACGCGCGGCCCAGCGGATGGTCGGGCACGATGCCCAGGCCCACTTCGTTGCTGACCAGCATCAGCGGGTGCCGCGCCGCGCCGATCGCCGCGATCAGCTCGGCGCTATGCCGCGCGACGTCATGCCCGCCCAGCATCACATTGGTCAGCCACAAGGTCAGGCAATCGACGAGCACCGGCCCCGTAGCCGCACCAATCGCCTGCGGCAGGTCGAGCGGACATTCGACCGTGCGCCAGCCGGGTCCGCGATCCGCGCGGTGGCGGGTGATGCGGTCGGCCATCTCCGCGTCCCACGCCTCCGCCGTGGCGAGATAGGTCCATGGTCTCGGCAGCGCTTCCATCGTCGTCTGCGCCAGCCGGCTCTTGCCCGAGCGCGCGCCGCCCACGAACAGGGTTGTCGTCGCCATCTTGTCCTGTGCCCCGATGCGCTCTAAGGGCGCGGATGCGACAGGTTCCCAGAAATGGGATGAAAAGGGAACCCGGAAGCGCGTTTGCGACGCGCCATCCGGGGCTGCCCCCGCAACTGTGACCGGCGAGCCTTGCTCCCCCGTGTGCCACTGGACCCAAGGTCCGGGAAGGCCGGGCAAGGCGATGACCCGCGAGCCAGGAGACCTGCCCGTCGCGGTTGTCCTTCGCGCGGACGGGGTGTGCCGGGCGATCGAGGGTTTCCTCGCGTGACGACGTCGTTTGGGGGTCGTGCGTGCGGAGAACAGCCTGTTCCGGCGCCCGCGCCGCGCGTCCCCTTGTTTGATGCCAAGGGGGATTACCCGAATGAAGACCCGTTTCCTGTTGCTGCCCTGCCTGTTGGCAGCGACCCCGAGTTTCGCGCAGAGCGCCCAGTCGACCACCGGCCTCGAACGCGTGGCGGACGGCGATGACGAGATCGTCGTCACCGCGAACCGCGAGGCACGCCCGGTCGATACCGTGGGGCAGGCGGTCACCGTGCTCGACACCGCGACCATCGAAACCCGGCAGGCGGTGGTCGTGTCCGACCTGCTGCGCCAGACGCCCGGCGTCACCGTCACCCGCAATGGCGGTATCGGCACGACGACCAGCGTCAACATCCGCGGCGCCGACAGCGATCAGACCGTCGCGCTGATCG
The DNA here is from genome assembly GCF_028551275.1 of Sphingomonas hankookensis. Taxonomy (NCBI): domain Bacteria; kingdom Pseudomonadati; phylum Pseudomonadota; class Alphaproteobacteria; order Sphingomonadales; family Sphingomonadaceae; genus Sphingomonas; species Sphingomonas hankookensis. The sequence goes on along the minus strand of NZ_CP117025.1, from coordinate 259,637 downwards.
ATGGCGTGAAGCTCAACGACCCGTCGTCGCCCGGCGGCGGCTTCAACTTCGGCAATCTGCTGATCGGCAACATCGCTCGCATCGAAGTGCTGCGCGGTGCGCAGTCGGTGTTGTGGGGCAGCCAGGCGATCGGCGGCGTCGTCAACCTGATTACCCGGCAGCCGACCGAAGAACTGGCGATCAACGCCCGCGCGGAAGGTGGATCGTTCGGCACCGGGCAGGCCTTTGCCAACGTGTCGGGCAAGTCGGGGGCGGTATCGGCAAGCCTGGGCGGCGGGTTCTTTACCACCGACGGCATTTCGGCCTATGCGCCGGGACGCGAAAAGGACGGCTATCGCAACTATGGCGCGAACGGCAGCGTCGCGGTGGCGCTGGCCGACAATGTCTCGGTCGATGTGCGCGGCTTCTATTCGAACGGCCGGACCGAGATCGACGGCTTTCCGGCGCCCACGTTCAGCTTCGGCGATACCCGCGAGGTCGGGAACGCGGAGCAATGGACCGGCTATACCGGGCTGAACGCCGCGCTGTTCGACGGGCGGTTCCGCAACCGCATCGGCTATGCCCATACGTCGAGCAACCGCACCAACACCGATCCCGACGGCACGCCGACCGAAACCTTCCGGGGCAAAGGGCGCAACGACCGGATCGACTATCAGGGATCGTTCGACGTCACCGACGCCGTCTTCGCGACCTTCGGCGTGGAACGTGAAGTGTCGCGCTTCACCACGGCGAGCTTCGGCGGGCCGGCGACGACCGGTCGTGCGCGCCTCTTCGGGGTCTATGGCCAGCTGGCGGTGACGCCGATCGAAAACCTCACGCTGACCGGGGGCGTGCGCCATGACGATCATAATGTGTTCGGCGGAGCGACGGTGTTTTCGGGCAGCGGTGTCTGGTCGCCGAACGGCGGCAATACGCTGCTACGCGCCAGCTATTCGGAAGGGTTCAAGGCGCCGACGTTGTACCAGCTGCAGAGCGAATACGGCAACGCGCTGCTGACCCCGGAACGCTCGCACGGCTGGGACGCCGGCATCACCCAGCGTGGGCTGGACGGTGCTGTCGAGGCGAGCGCGACCTGGTTCGACCGCACGTCGAAGGACCTGATCGCGTTCATCTCCTGCCCCGCCAACGGCACCGGCATCTGCGCCGGGCGGCCGTTCGGCACCTATGACAATATCCAGCGCGCCGAGGCGAAGGGGCTGGAATTCGCGCTGAAGCTGAAACCCGTCGAGGCGTTCACCGTCGCCGCCGCCTATACCTATCTGGATGCGCAGAACCGCTCGGCCGGGACTGCCAATTTCGGGCGCAAGCTGCAGCGGCGCCCGGCGGACAGCCTGACCGTCAATGCGGACTATCGCTGGGCGTTCGGCCTGTCGACCGGGGCGACCGTCACCATGGTCGGCGACAGTTTCGACAATGCGTCGAACACCCGCCGGCTGGACGGCTATGTCCTGACCGACCTGCGCGCGGCGTTGCCGATCACGGAGCGGGTCGAGGTCTATGGCCGGGTCGAGAATCTGTTCGACGAACGCTATCAGACCATCTTCCAGTATGGCACGCCGGGCCGTGCCGCCTATGGCGGCGTGCGGGTCCGTTACTGATGGAAAGCCTCGCCGAATTCTGCGCGCATGGCGGCCGGGTCGCCGCTGCTGCGCGTGCGTTCGGCGGGGACGACTGGATCGACCTGTCGACCGGGATCGCGCCCTGGGCCTATCCGGTCGACAGCCTCGATCCGGGGCTGACCCGGCTGCCCGAGCCGGGCGAACTGGCGGCGCTGGAGGCGGCGGCGGCGCAGGCGTTCGACGTCGTCGATCCGGCGCAGGTGGTGGCGGTGCCGGGCACCGACCTTGCGCTGCGGCTGCTGGCGGTGGTGCTGGCAGCCGAGCGGCCGGCGGTGGTGCGGCCGGGCTATGCCGGGCATCTTGCCGCATGGGGTGAGGCGCGATGTGTCGCGGCGTTCGCCGATCCGGGCGATGCCGATCTGCTGGTGCTGGCGTCGCCCGCCAATCCCGACGGACGCGTGACGCCGGCCGCGACGCTGCGGGCATTGGCGCAGCGGATGACGGTGGTCGTCGACGAAGCCTATGCCGACCCCGCGCCCGGTCTGTGCGGTGAGGCATCCGACCGGCTGGTCGTGCTGCGGTCGTTCGGCAAATTCTATGGCCTGCCCGGCGTGCGGCTGGGCTTCGTCATCGCCGGACCCCGCGTCACCGGCGCGCTTCGGCATTTGCTGGGCGACTGGCCGGTGTCGACGCCCGCGATTGCGGTCGGCACCGCTGCCTATCGCGACACGGCATGGCGTGAGGGGCAGGTCGAGCGGATCGAGACGGTCGGCGCGCTGCTCGACTTCGCCCTGTCGCGCTTCGAGCTTGTCGGGACCGCGCCGCTGTTCCGGCTGATCGGCACGGCCGACGCCCATGCGCTGTTTCGTCACCTGTGCAACCATGCCATCCTGACCCGCCCGTTCGCCGACCGGGCGGATCGGTTGCGCATCGGCCTGCCGCCCGATGGCGCGGCGCTGGCCCGTCTGACCACCGCCCTTGCGGAGTATGTTCGATGACCGAGACCCCCGACGATTATGCGAAGCACAATGCGCGGATGCAGCGCATGGCGGTGGCGCGCGAAAAGATGCAGGCGCGCCGCACGCTCGAACGCGGGCTGCTGATCGTCCATACCGGCAACGGCAAGGGCAAGTCGTCCAGCGCGTTCGGCATGGCAATCCGCAGCATCGGATGGGGGATGAAGGTCGCGATCCTGCAATATGTGAAGGGCAAGTGGGAGACGGGCGAGCGCAACTTCTTCGACGCGCATCCCGACCTGGCGAGCTTCGAGGTGATGGGCGAGGGCTTCACCTGGGAAACGCAGGACCGCGCGCAGGACATCGCCGCCGCCCGCGCCGCATGGGAACGCTCGAAAGAGATGATCCTCGACCCCGCGATCGACTTCGTGATCCTCGACGAGTTGAACATCGTGCTGCGCGACGACACCCTGCCGATCGCCGAAATCGTCGCGTTCCTGAAGGACCGGCCGCTGACCAAGCATATCTGCATCACCGGCCGCAATGCGAAGCCCGAACTGCTCGAACTGGCCGACCTCGTCACCGAATTCGGCGAGGTGAAGCACCCCTATCATGCCGGGTTCAAGGCGCAGAAGGGCGTCGAATATTGATCCGCCTCGCTGCCTTGCTGCTGGCCGCGCCGGGGCTGGTGTCGGCGGCGCCGCGCCTTCCCCGCGTGGTGTCGATCAATCCGTGCGTCGATGCGGTGCTGGCCCGTGTCGCCGATCCGGCGCAGATCGTCGGTATCAGCCATTATTCGCAGGATATCCGCGCAACCTCGGTGCCGCTTAGCTGGTCGAACCGGTTCAAGGCGACGTCGGGCACGGCGGAAGAGGTCGTCGCGCTGCGGCCCGACATCGTCCTTGCCGGCCCCCATGTCGAACCTGCGACGATCGCTGCGCTCAAGCGGCTGAAGATCGCGCTGGTGCAATATCCGGTGGCGGAATCGGTGCCGGAAAGCATGGAGCAAGTCCGCGCCATCGCCGCCGCGACCGGCCATGCGGCGCGGGGCGAAGCGCTGGCGGCACGGATCGCAGCCGCCGCGACCCCGGCGCGGGTGGCGCCGGTCGGCGCGCTGGTGTGGCAGGGGAACGGACTGGTGCCCGGGGCGGGCACGCTGACCGACGACCTGCTCAAGCGTGCCGGTTTCCGCAACATGAGCGCGGCCTATGGCCTCAAGCAATGGGACGTGCTGCCGCTCGAATATCTCGTCGCCAACCCGCCGCGCGTGCTGCTGTCGACCGCGCCGGCGGGCGTGCAGGACGACCGGATGACCGGTCATCCGGCGGTGCGGCGGCTGGCGCAGCATATCAAAGTCGCCCCCTATCCGACGCGGCTGATGAATTGCGGCGGGCCGACGATCATCGCGGCGATGGCGCGGTTGCGGCAGGTGCGCGGGGCAGTCACGTCATGAAGCGATTGACCCTCGGCCTGATCGTCCTGCTGCTGATCGCCGTCGCGCTGTCGGTAGCGGCGGGCAAGGTGTGGGTGCCGCTCGACGCGTGGACCGCCGACGATCCGCGCTCGATCATCATCGTGGAGTTGCGCCTGCCGCGCACCGTGCTGGCGTTGCTGGTCGGGGCGGCGCTCGGCCTGTCGGGGGCGGTGATGCAGGGCTATCTGCGCAATCCGCTGGCCGATCCGGGACTGTTCGGCGTGTCGTCGGGCGCGGCGTTCGGCGCGGTGCTGGCGCTGTATTTCGGCTATGCCGCGCAGATGTGGCTGCTGCCGGGCTTCGCGCTGGTCGGCGCTGGCGTGACGATGACGTTGCTGGCGCTGATCGCCGGACGGTCGGGCAGCCTGATCCTGTTCACGCTGGGCGGCATGATCCTCACCAGCATTACCGGGTCGCTGACGTCGCTCGCGATCAGCCTTGCGCCGACGCCGTTCGTATCGTCATCGATCGTGACGTGGCTGCTGGGCGCGCTGACCGACCGCAGCTGGGACGATGTGGTGGTTGCCGCACCGCTGATCGCGCTGGGCATGGGGGTGCTGGCGATGACCGCGCGGTCGCTCGACGCGCTGACGCTGGGCGAGGCGGCGGCACGATCGATGGGTGTCGATCCGGCGCGGCTGCAACGGCTGGTCATCCTCGGCGTCGCGTTGACCGTCGGGGCGTCGGTGGCGTCGGCGGGCATCATCGGGTTCGTCGGGCTGATCGTGCCGCATCTCGTCCGGCCGCTGGCGGGCAACCGGCCCTCGGCGATCCTGCTGCCCTCCGCGCTTGCCGGGGCGGTGTTGCTGACCTTTGCCGACAGCCTCGTGCGGCTGGCCCCGACCGTCAGCGAACTGCGGCTCGGTATCGCCATGTCGATGCTGGGCGGGCCGTTCTTCCTGTACCTGTTGATCGCGATGCGGCGGAGGCTGGCATGACCGATCTGGTGGCCGATGCGATTTCGCTGACATTGGGCAGCAACCGCGTGCTCGATCAGGTGTCGTTCGCGTTCCGGCAGGGGCGGGTGACCGCGCTGCTGGGGGCGAACGGCGCGGGGAAGTCGAGCCTGCTCGCCTGCCTCGCCGCGCTGCGCCGTCCGGATGCGGGTGCGGCACGGCTGGGCGGCGAGGATGTGCAAGCGATCGACCGGCGCGCGCGGGCGCAAGCGATCGGGCTGTTGCCGCAAGCGGCCGATGTGCACTGGGACATCGACGTGCGTACCCTGGTGGGCCTCGGGCGGTTCGCGCATCGCGGGCGCTGGGGCGAGACGCAGGCCGATCGCGATGCGGTGAAGGCGGCGCTGGCGGCGACCGACATGACCGACCTCGCTGATCGGGGCGTCGAGCGGCTGTCGGGGGCGAGCGGGGGCGGGCGCTGCTGGCGCGGGTGCTGGCGGGAGAACCCGACTGGCTGCTGGCGGACGAACCGCTTGCCAGCCTCGACCCCGCGCACCAGCTGGACGTGCTGGCGCGGTTGCGCGGGGTGGCGGCGGGCGGGCGCGGCGTGGTGCTGGTGCTGCACGACCTGCATCTGGCGGCGCGGGTGGCGGACGACGCGGTGCTGTTGAAGGACGGGCGGATCGTTGCGGCGGGGGAGGCGGATGCGGTGCTGACCGCGCCGGCCATCGCCGAAGCCTATGGCATCGATGTCGAGATCGGCCGCACGCCGCAGGGGCATCGCTACATATTTCCGGTCGCGCGGTGATCGCGCTGGCGGCGCTGATCGTCGAGGCGGCGCTCGGCTATCCGCGGCGCTGGTGGCATCCGGTCATGGGCGTCGGCGCGCTGATCGATTCGTTCGAGCGGCGCTGGAACCGGCGGCGTCGTGCCGAGGGGATTGCGCTGGTCGTATTGCTCGTCGGGTTGTCGGTCCTACTGGGATCGGCGATCGAGCGGCTGGGGACGATCGTCAGCGTGGCGGTCGCGACGACCGGTCTCGCCCAGCGCAGCCTGCACGATCATGTCGCGGCGGTGGCGCGGCCGTTGGCGGCGGGCGATCTGGGCGCGGCACGGCAGGCGGTGGCGATGATCGTCGGGCGCGATACCGCCACGCTGGACGAGGCAGGCGTCGCGACGGCGGCGATCGAGAGCCTTGCGGAAAGTTTCTGCGATGGCGTGGTCGCACCGGCGCTGGGCCTGTTGCTGTTCGGGCTGCCGGGGCTGTTCGCGGTGAAGGGGATCAATACGGCGGACTCGATGGTCGGGCATCGCACGCCCGAGCTGCGCGCGTTCGGATGGGCGGCGGCGCGGGCCGACGATGTCGTCAATTTTGTGCCCGCACGGGTTGCAGGCGCGCTGATCGCGCTGGCCGGACACGGTGGCTGGCGGGAGATGCGGCGCGACGCCCCCCGCCATGCCTCACCCAATGGCGGTTGGCCGGAGGCGGCAATGGCCGGCGCGCTGGGACGGCGGTTGGGCGGGGCGGTCAGCTATGACGGCGAGCCGGCGCAACGCGCGGTGCTGGGCGATGGGCCGCCGCCGCATGCGGCCGACCTGACGCGGGCGCTTGGCATCTATCGCACCGCCTGCCTGTTGCTGTGGATGCTGGTCGGGATCGTCGCTTGGGCGCGGTGATGCTCCAGGGGACCGGATCGGATGTCGGCAAGTCGGTGCTGGTCGCCGGGCTGTGCCGGCTGCTGACCGACCGGGGGTTGCGGGTGCGCCCGTTCAAGGCGCAGAACATGTCGAACAACGCCGCCGTTTGTGCGGATGGTGGTGAGATCGGTCGGGCGCAGGCGTTGCAGGCGATGGCGTGCCGCGTGCCGCCGACGACCGACATGAACCCGGTGCTGCTGAAGCCGCAAAGCGACCGCACGTCGCAGCTGGTGGTTGGCGGACGCGTGGCCGGGGTGATGGCGGCGGGCGACTATCGGCGGCGGCGACCCGAATTGCTGGCCGAGGTGCTGGCGGCCTATCGCCGCCTGTCCGGCGAGGCGGATATCGTGGTGGTCGAGGGTGCGGGATCGCCCGCCGAGATCAATCTGCGCGCGGGCGATATCGCCAATATGGGCTTTGCGCGGGCTGCCGGAGTGCCGGTGGTGCTGGCGGGCGATATCGATCGCGGCGGGGTAATTGCGGCGCTGGTCGGCACGCAGGCGGTGATCGATCGGGCCGATGCGGCGATGATCCGCGGATTTGTGGTCAACAAGTTCCGGGGCGATCCGGCGCTGTTCGAGGATGGCAGGGCGGAGATCGTGGCGCGTACCGGCTGGCGCGATATCGGGCTGGTGCCATGGCTGCCCGATGCCGCGCGCCTGCCGGCCGAGGATGCGGTGGCGCTGGGACGTGGGGGCGAAGCGGGCGACGGGCCGCTGATCGCGGTGCCGATGCTGTCGCGCATCGCCAATTTCGACGATTTCGATGCCCTTGCCCATGATCCGGCGGTGCGGTTGCGGATGATCCCGCCGGGCCGGCCGTTGCCGGGCGATGCGTCCCTGGTGATCCTGCCGGGGACGAAGGCGACGATCGCGGACCTCGCTTTCCTGCGCGAACAGGGCTGGGATATCGACCTTGCCGCCCATGTCCGGCGTGGCGGGCAGGTGATGGGTATCTGCGGCGGATACCAGATGCTCGGCACCGGCATCGCCGATCCGGACGGGATCGAGGGACCGGCGGGACAGGTCGCCGGGCTGGGGCTGCTGCCGATCGATACGGTGATCGCGGGCGCCAAGACGACGCGGCCGGTCACCGGCACGCTGGCGGACGGAGCGGCCTTTGCCGGCTATGAAATTCATGCCGGCGTGACGACCGTCGCACCGGGTACGCCGCCGCTGCTGCATTTCGCCGATGGCACGCCCGATGGCGCGGTCGCGCGCGACGGGCAGATTGCCGGTTGCTACGTTCATGGCCTGTTCGATGCGCCCGCCGCGCGGGCCGGCCTGCTCGCGCGGATCGGCGCGCGCAGCGACCCGCTCGACCGGCGCGACGCCATCGATGCCGCGCTCGACGGGGTGGCGCGGGCGCTGGAAACCGCGCTCGATATCGACGCATTGCTGGACATTGCCGGGGAGGCCCTATGATCGACGAGATTCGCGCGCATCTGGACGCGCTCGCCAAGCCGCGCGGGGCGATGGGGCGGCTGGAGGCGCTGGCAACCGAACTGGTGCTGACCCAGGGACGGATCGATGCGCGCACCGCACCGCGCCGCATCGTGCTGTTCGCCGGCGACCATGGCTGTGCCGGTGAGGGAGTGTCCGCCTGGCCGTCCGAGGTCACGCAGATGATGGTGGCGACCATCTTGTCGGGACGCGCGACCAGCAACGCGCTGGCCGCTGCCGCCGACTGCCCGTTGCGGCTGGTCGATGTGGGGATGATGGGGCCGCGCGTTGCCGGTCCCGACTTCTTCCGCGACGCGCGTATCGGCGATGGTAGCGCGCCGCTTGGCACCGGACCGGCGCTGTCCGTCGCGCAGTTCGACGCGGCGTGGGCGGTCGGGGCGGCGGAGGCGGATGCGGCGATCGATGCGGGGGTCACACTGTTGATCGCGGGCGAAATGGGCATCGGCAACACGACGCCAGCCGCCTGCCTGACGGCGTTGCTGACCGCTCTGGATCCCGATGCGGCGGTCGGGCGCGGTGCGGGGGCGGACGATGCCGTGCTGGCGACCAAGCGTCGCATCGTGGCATCCGCCGTGGCGAGGGCGGCGGGGGTTGGCGATCTGCGCGAGGCTATCGCGTCGGTCGCCGGCTATGAGATCGCGGCGATGGCCGGTTTCTACGCGACCGGCGCGCGGCGCGGGGCGACGCTGCTGCTCGACGGCTATGTCGCGACCGCCGCCGCGCTGATCGCCGAACGGCTCGCCCCCGGCAGCGTCAGGGCGATGATCGCCGGGCATCGCTCCGCCGAACCCGGCCATGGCGCGGCGCTTGCGGCGCTCGGGCTGACGCCGGTGCTCGACTGGGAGATGCGGCTGGGCGAGGGGAGCGGAGCGCTCGTGGCCCTGCCGCTGCTCGACGCGGCGGCGGCGTTGTTGAACGATGTCGTACGGCTCGACCAAATCGGGGCGGATCGTGCCGACTGAGTGCCCGCGCTGGGCGCCGCCGCTGCTGGCGGTGCAGTTTCTGACCCGGTTGCCGGTGCCGTGGCTGGCGCGGCTGACGGCGGAACAGGCGGGCGTCGGATTGGCGCGGGCGATGGCGTGGCTGCCGCCGGTCGGGTCGCTGATCGGTGCGGCGACCGGCGTGACCTTCGTGCTGGCGCAAGGGCTATGGCCGCCGATGATCGCCGCGATCGTGGCGCTGATGGTCGAGGCGCTGCTGACCGGTGCGTTTCACGAGGACGCGGTCGCCGATTTCTGCGACGCGTTCGGCGGCGTTGCGAGCGGCGACCGCGCGTTGACGATCATGAAGGACAGCCGGATCGGCAGCTATGGCGCGCTGGGCTTGGGGCTGGTGGTGCTGCTGCGCCTTGCCGCGATGGTCGCGCTGCCGCCGATGCTGGCGATGGCGGCGATCGTCGGCGCAGCGACGGCGGGCCGGCTGTGCGCGGTGACGCTGGCGGCGATGCTTGCGCCGGTCGGCAGCGGTGCGGGCATGGCGGTGCGGGCCGGGCGGATGCCGGGCGGGCGGCTGATGCTGGCGGGGCTGCTGGCGCTGCCGGGCCTGGTGCCGATCCTGTGGCTGGCGCCGGGAGCGGTGGTCGCCGCGCTGGTGGCGATGGCGGCGATGCTGGGGTGGCTGGCGCGCTTCCTGATGCGGCGGATCGGCGGGAGCACCGGCGACTGCCTGGGCTTTGCGGCGGCGATGGGACAATTGGCACTGCTGCTGACGGTGGCGGCGCGGTGAAGGTGCTGCTGCTGCGCCACCCGCCGGTCGCAACGGCATGGCGCGGGCGCTGCTATGGCCGGTCGAACATGGGGTGGAGCCGCGACGGCTGGGCGATGGCGCGGCGGATCGTCGCGGATCTGCCGCCGGTCGATGCGGTCGTCCATTCGGGTGCGCAGCGCACCGCCCGGCTGGCGGCGATGGTCGAGCAGGCGCGGTGCGTGCCGGCGACCGCCGATCCCCGCTGGCTGGAACGCGATTTCGGCTATTGGGAGGGGCGGCGCTGGGACGCGATCTGGCGGGAAAGCGGCGCCGAGATTGACCGCATGATGACCGATCCGGAAGCCTATCGCCCCGGCGGTGGCGAAACCGGGCGCGACATCGCCGACCGGGTAGCGGCGGCGTGGGACGCGCTGCCCCGGGTCGCGTCGGTACTGGTCGTCGCGCATGGCGGACCGATCGCCACGCTGCGCGCGCTGCGGGCCGGGGTGCCGCTGACGCGCGCGGTGGACTTCATTCCGGCGTGCGGCGAGGTCGTGCCGCTTCAGCGATATTGCCAGTAGCGGACGTAATCGACCTTCATCGACTGGGGGAAACGGGTGTCGTCGATCCCCATCTTCCCGCCCCAGTCGCCCCCGACCGCGACGTTCATGATCAGGTTGAACGGCCGGTCGAACGGCCATGCCGCCTGCCCACCGGGCTGGTCGTTGTCGACCCGCATATAGCCGCGACCGTCCACCCCGATGGTGATCGAATCCGGTTTCCAGTCGAGCTGATAGCGATGCCATTCGCCGCAGGCGGTCCGCATCTTCAACGATCCGCCGCGCTGCGTTCCCCGCGCATGGTTGAAGGCGGCGCTGTGCAGCGTCGCATGGACGAGGCCGGGTTCGTATCCCACCAGTTCGAGAATGTCGATTTCGCCCCCCGCCGGCCAAGTGCCGTTGGGCGGCAGCATCCATAGCGCCGGCCAGATGCCGCGCCCGCACGGCAGCTTGGCGCGGATATCGTAGAAGCCATAGCCCATCGGCCGCGTCGAAACGATCCGGGCGGAGGTATAGGCCTGCCCGCCGGCATCGGGCCCCTTGGGCGTTTCGCGGCGCGCCTCGATCACCAGCGCGCCCTTTTCGACACGGGCGTTGGCCGGGGTGTTGGCCGGCGCATAATATTGACGTTCGTTGTTATACCATCCGGCACGGTTGCGGCTGGTGTCGAAGCGCCAGTTTGCCGGATCGATCCGCTTGCCCGAAAACTCGTCGGCGAAGGTCGGCGACCCGCCAGGCGGGGCGATGGCGACGTCGACCGCATGGTTCGACGCGCCGAGCGTCGCGGGCGTCTCCTGCGCCTGTGCCGTCGCGGCAAAGGCGATCGTCGCCAGCATCCCCATCATCCTGCCCATCGATACGCTCCTGCCATCGCCACCGGACGCCTGCCCGTGCCGTGCTAGGGTAGGAAGCGTGCAGGGGCGAGCGCAACCCCTGTCGGTACCGACCGTTCAGGCGACAACCCCCGGAACCGGAGCAGGCGAATGACGATAGAGCAGTTCGATTATCACGATGGCGACACGGTATTGCAGGCCGGCATCGCCTTTCCCGCCGGTCAGGACAAGGCACCGGCCGTGCTGGTCGTCCATCAATGGGCGGGACGCGGCGACGGCGAGCACAAGGTTGCCGAGCGGCTGGCCGACCTCGGCTATGTCGGGATCGCCATCGACATGTTCGGCAAGGACGTAAAGGGCAATCCGGGCGGCGACAACAGCCACCTCATCAACCCGCTCCTGTCGGACCGCGCCGCGTTGTTGCAGCGGATGCGCGCGGGGGTGGCCTTTGCCGCGACGCTGGACCGGGTCGATGCGTCGCGGATCGCGGCAATCGGCTATTGCTTCGGCGGGCTGTGTGTCCTCGACCTCGCGCGCGGCGGCGCTGACGGGGTGCTCGGCGTGGTGAGCCTGCACGGGATGCTCGATGGCAACGATCTGGGCGGCGACGGACCGATCGCGGCCAAGGTGCTGGTCGAACATGGCTGGCGCGATCCGATGGCGGCGCCGGACAAGGTGCTGGCCTTTGCCGAGGAAATGGGTGCGCGTGACGCCGACTGGCAGCTCCATGCCCATGGCCGCGCCATGCATGCCTTTACGAGGACGCAGGCCGCCGCGCCGGAAAAGGGCATGGCCTATGACGCCGATGCCGATCGCCGGTCGTGGGAATCGGTGCAGGGGTTCCTGGCCGAGCTTTTCTGATCCGGTTGCGTCGGTCGGCCCGCACCCCATCTTTACGGTAACGAAGGAACGCAAACCATGACCGAGTATCGCAAGACCGAAGAGGCGCTCGCCCGCCTGACGCCCGAGCAATTCTATGTGACGCAGCAAAGCGGCACCGAGCGGCCGGGCACCGGCGAATATCTCCACGAAAAGCGGCCCGGCATCTATGTCGACATCGTGTCGGGCGAACCGCTGTTCGCATCGGCCGACAAGTTCGATTCGCATTGCGGCTGGCCGAGCTTCACCAAGCCGATCGAACCGGCCAATGTCGCCGAGCTGCGCGACACGACGCACGGCATGGTCCGCACCGAGGTCCGCTCGGCCGGCGGGGACAGCCATCTGGGGCATGTCTTTCCCGACGGTCCGCGCGACCGCGGTGGCCTGCGCTACTGCATCAATTCGGCGGCGCTGCGCTTCGTGCCCCGCGAAGCGATGGAGGCCGAAGGCTATGGCGCCTATCTCGACCAGGTCGAGGGATAGGCGCAGGCGCCACGCTCCAAACGGCGTGGCGGTCCCCCAGGGGGATCGGGTATCGATTTCTGCTAGAAACTGGTGCTGCCGGTGAGGATTGAACTCACGACCTCAGCCTTACCAAGGATGCGCTCTACCACTGAGCTACGGCAGCACTCCGAGCCGGGGGGAAACCCCTCGGCGGCGGGAGGGGCCTATGTGCAGGCATTCGCGGTGATGTCAAGCGGCCGTTGCCATATTGCGGGCGAATTGCGTAGAAAGTCGCGATGAGCGAAGCGGAACGCAAGGCACGGCTGGCACAGGCGCTGCGGCAGAATCTGCGCCGGCGCAAGGAACAGGCGCGGGCGGAGGTTGCGCTCGAGCAACCGGCGCAGGCCGCCACGGGGCAACCGGCGGCCGACTGAACCCTGCTCGATTGTTGACAGCGTTGACGGCGGGCGACACTTTCCCCGAAGAATCGATGGGGAGAGGTCGGATGCGTCGCTGGTGGTTGCTGCTGATCGCGTTGTTGCTGGCACCGGTGGCCTGGGGCCTGCCGGCGGCGGCGCCTGCCGGATCGCCGGTGGCGGCGCATGGCCGGCTGGCGGTGAAGGGCAATCGCGTGGTCGATGCGCAGGGCAAGCCCTATGCGGTCCATGGCATGTCGCTGTTCTGGAGCCAGTGGCAGCCGCGCTATTATGATCCGGCGACGATCGCGTGGCTGGTGCGCGATTGGCGCGTAACGGCGGTGCGCGCCGCGATCGGCGGGCAGCAGGGCGGCTATGATACGCAGCCCGAGGCGGAGACGAAGCGGGCCGAGGCGGTGATCGACGCGGCGATCGCGCACGGTATCTATGTCGTGGTCGACTGGCACGCGCATCAGCCGCGGCCCGACGATGCGGTGCGCTTCTTCAGCCATATCGCGACCAAATATCGCGGCGTGCCGAACCTGATCTACGAAACCTATAACGAGCCGCTGCCCGAACATGGCTGGGCGACCGTGCTGAAGCCCTATCACGCCAAAGTGATCGGCGCGATCCGGGCGATCGATCCGGGGGCGTTCGTGGTGGCGGGCACGCGCAGCTGGTCGCAGGACGTGGACGAAGCCGCCGCCGATCCGCTGCCCTTCGCCAATGTCGCCTATACACTGCACTTCTACGCCGCGACGCATAAGGGCGAGTTGCGGTCCAAGGCGGAGACGGCGATGCAGCGCGGCATCGCGCTGTTCGTCACCGAATATGGCACGACCGCCGCCAATGGCGACGCACCGATCGACGCGACCGAGACGCGGACCTGGTGGGAGTGGTGCGCGAAGCACGGCATCAGCTATCTGAACTGGTCGGTCGCGAACAAGGACGAGGCGTCCGCAATCCTCAAACCGGCGACGCAGGGCCTGTCGGGATGGAGCGAGGCCGAGCTGACCGAATCGGGCCGGCTGGTACGGACGCATCTGCGCGCGCTGCGCTGACGCCTTGTCGCTCGCGGGAGGGGCGTGGCATGTAGGCCCCATGACCGACTCCCGCCCGCTCGCCTATCGCCACACGCCCGGCACCGGCCCGACCATCCTGTTCCTGCCGGGCTATGCGTCCGACATGAGCGGGACCAAGGCGCTGGCGATCGAGGCATGGGCGCGAGAGAGGGGGCGGGCGTTCCTGCGGTTCGATTATGCCGGGTGCGGCGAAAGCCCCGGTGCGTTCGAGGCGCAGACGCTGGCCGGCTGGGTCGACGATGCGCTGGCGATGATCGATCACGCCATCGAAGGCCCGGTAGTGCCGGTCGGATCGTCGATGGGCGGCTGGATCGCGCTGCTCGCCGCCCGTGCCCGGCCGGAGCGGATCGCCGGGCTGGTGGGGATCGCGCCGGCCCCCGACTTCACCGACTGGGGCTTTTCGCAGGCGGAGAAGATGGCGCTGCTGACGGAAGGACGGATCGAGCGGCCGTCGCCCTATGCCGATACGCCGACCGTGTTCACCCGCGCCTTCTGGTCGTCGGGCGAGGCCAACCGGGTGATGCACAGCGAGCTGCCGATCGATGCGCCGGTGCGGCTGGTGCAGGGGCAGCGCGATGCCGATGTGCCGTGGGAGCGCACCGTCCACCTCGCCTCGCGCCTCCGTTCAGCCGATGTGCAGACTGTTCTCGTCAAGGATGGCGACCATCGCCTGTCGCGTGATGGCGATATCGCGCTGATCCTGCGCGCCATCGAGGATGTACTGGCCTGATGTTCTCCCCGCTGCTGTTCCTCGCGCTCCAGGCCGCCGCCGGGCCGCAATTGCCTGTGGGTGCCACGCCCGAAGCGCGCTATGATCAGTGCGTCGATGCCGCGACGACCGCGCCCGAGCAGGCGGAGAAGATCGCCGGGCAATGGCGGCTGGTCGGGGGTGGGTTCCTGGCGCGCCAGTGCCTTGGGATGAGCTATGCCACGCGGCAGAAATGGACCGCGGCGGCGGAAGCGTTCGAGCAGGCGGCGCGCGAGGCGGAGGTGGCGAAGGACGCCCGCGCCGCGAACTATTGGGCGCAGGCGGGCAATGCCCGGCTGGCCGATGGCGATACCGCCGGAGCCGGAACCGCGCTGGATGCTGCGTTGGCCAGCGGGGCGCTGACCGGCCTTGCACGGGGTGAGGCACAGCTTGATCGGGCGCGGGTGCGTGTGGCGGGGGGCGACCTGCCCGGTGCGCGCGGCGATCTCGACCGGGCGCTGAAGGATGCGCCGGCCGATCCGCTCGCCTGGCTGTTGTCGGCGACGCTGGCGCGGCGGATGGGCGACCTGACGCGGGCGAAGGCGGACATTGCCGAGGCGCTGCGGCGGTCGGCGGACGATCCGTCGGTCCAGCTGGAGGCGGGCAATATCGCCGGCCTGTCGGGCGATACCAAGGGCGCCCGGGCGGCGTTCGAGGCGGTGCAGCGGCTAGCCCCGGACAGTGCGCAGGCCAAGGCGGCGGACGCCGCGCTCGACACGCTGCCGCCTGCCTGATGGCGGTTGCGGTGTCCCGGTGCTGACCCGATATGCCGGGTCAACGCACATGGGAGCCGTACATGACCCGCTATCTCCACACCATGATCCGGGTGACCGACCCGGATGCGACCATCGCCTTTTTCGACATGCTGGGCCTGAAAGAGGTTCGCCGCATGGACAACGAAAAGGGCCGATTCACGCTGATCTTCCTCGCCGCGCCGGGGCAGGAGGGCGTGGCCGAGGTCGAGCTGACCCATAATTGGGACCCCGAACCCTATGCCGGCGGGCGCAATTTCGGGCATCTCGCCTTCCGGGTCGACGATATCTACGCGACCTGCCAGACGCTGATGGACGCCGGCGTCACGATCAACCGTCCGCCGCGCGACGGACACATGGCGTTCGTAAAGACGCCCGACGGCATTTCGATCGAGCTGTTGCAGGACGGGTCGC
This sequence comes from Sphingomonas hankookensis, assembly GCF_028551275.1. NCBI lineage: Bacteria > Pseudomonadati > Pseudomonadota > Alphaproteobacteria > Sphingomonadales > Sphingomonadaceae > Sphingomonas > Sphingomonas hankookensis. The sequence goes on along the minus strand of NZ_CP117025.1, from coordinate 243,777 downwards.
TTCCCGCCGCCGAACCCTGGGCATCGATGCCGAACACCGGGACGTGGTGATGGAGATCGTCCAGATTCCGGTGCTGTCCGACAATTATGCGTGGCTGCTGCACGACGCGGCGAGCGGCGAGACGGTGGCGATCGATCCGGGCGCGGCGCAGCCGGTGCTGGATGCCGCCGCAGCGCGGGGCTGGACGATCACCGCCATCTGGAACACCCACTGGCATCCCGATCATGTCGGCGGCAATGCGGCGATCAAGGCGGCGACGGGGGCCACGGTGACCGGGCCGGAGGCGGAGCGGGCGAAGATCGCCGACATGGACAATGGCGTGGGCGAGGGCGCGATGCTGTCGGTCGGGGAGCATGCCGCCACCGTCTGGGCGGTGCCGGGGCATACCGCGGGCCATGTCGCGTTCCACTTTGCCGACGACGCCGTGCTGTTCAGCGGCGACACCCTGTTCGCCATGGGCTGCGGCCGGTTGTTCGAAGGGACGGCGGCGGAGATGTTCGGCAATATGCGGCGCTATGCCGAGTTGCCGGCCGATACGCGGGTCTATTGCGGGCACGAATATACCCTATCCAACGGCCGCTATGCGCTGTCGGCCGAGCCGGACAATGCCGCCATCGTCGAGCGGATGGCGGCGGTCGAAGCGCTCAGGGCCAAGGGCGAGCCGACCGTGCCGACGACGATCGGCGCGGAGCTGGCGACCAATCCGTTCCTGCGCAGCCGGTCGGCGGAGGAACTGGCACGGCACCGCGCGGCGAAGGATGCGTTCTGATCGGGTAAGGAGAGGCGCGATGAAGCGAATGGCATGGACGGCGGCGCTGTTACTGGGCGCCTGCGCGACTCCGCAGCAACTGGCGGAGACGCAGGCCCGGGGCGACCGGGAGCTTGCGAAGATGCTGGCGGGGCGGGTGGCGGGCAAGCCCGAGAACTGCATCCCGACCGGCTTCATTGACGGGCCGCAGGTGGTGGGCGATTCGCTGATCTATCGCCAGACCGGCAAGCGGCTGTGGCGGACCCAGGTACGCGACCGCTGCCCGTTCCTGCGCGACGATCAGATCGTCGTGTCGATCCTGTACGGGGCGCAGGTGTGCCGCAACGACCGGTTCCGGCTGGTCGATCGCGGTGCGCCGATCGCGTCGGCGGATTGCACGTTCGGGGAGTTCGTGCCGTATGACAAGGTGGGGTGAGCCTTCACTGCCACCTCCCCGCTCTCCCGTTTGGTTCGAGCTTGTCGAGAACGGGGTGCCTCAAACTCCGCGTTCTCGACTGACGCTTCTCGACAAGCTCGAAGCTGCTCGAACCGAACGGGTTTGGGGGGATGGAACTCTCTCCCGCCCGTTCGTCCTGAGTAGCCGCTGAGCCTGTCGAAGCGGCGTATCGAAGGACCTCCAGGGTGCTTCGATACGGGCTTTCGACTTTGCTCAATCCCTACTCAGCACGAACGGCGGTACGGGATCACAGCACGTAGCGGCTGAGGTCGGTGTTCCGTGCGATGCTGGCCAGCTGCTTTTCTACATAGGGCGCGTCGATCGTCACCGCTTGGCCCGCGCGATCCTCGGCGTCGAAGCTGACCTCTTCCAGCAGCTTCTCCATCACCGTCTGCAGACGGCGGGCGCCGATATTCTCGACCTCCGCATTCACCTCCGCCGCGATGCGGGCGATGGCGGCGATGCCGTCGTCGGTGAAGGTCACCTCGACGGATTCGGTGCCGAGCAGCGCGCGATACTGTGCGGGCAGCGATGCCTTGGTATCCGACAGGATCGCGATGAAATCGGCCTCGGTCAGGCCCTTCAGCTCGACCCGGATCGGCAGGCGACCCTGTAGTTCGGGCAGCAGGTCGCTGGGCTTCGCCACATGGAACGCGCCCGACGCGATGAAGAGGACATGGTCGGTCTTCATCGGGCCGTATTTGGTGGCGACGGTCGTCCCCTCGATCAGCGGCAACAGGTCGCGCTGCACGCCTTCGCGGCTGACCGAACCGCCGCGCACGTCGCTGACCGCGATCTTGTCGATCTCGTCGAGGAAGACGATGCCGTTCGCCTCGGCATCGGCCAGCGCAGCGCGGCTGACCTCGTCCTGGTCGAGGCGCTTGTCGGCCTCTTCCTCGACCAGCTTGTCCCAGGCGGCGCGGACGGTCAGCTTGCGGCGCTTCTGCTGGCCTCCGCCGAACGCCTTGCCCATCATTTCCGACAGGTTGATCATCTGCGGCGCGGCACCGGGGATTTCGAACGGCATCTGCGGGGCCGCGTCGAGCTCGATCTCGACTTCCTTGTCGTCGAGATGGCCGTCGTTGAAGCGCTGACGGAACGCCTCGCGGGTCGCTTCGCTGGCGCCCTTGCCGGTCAGCGCGTCGAGCAGGCGGGCCATCGCCGCTTCCTCCGCCTTGTCCTTGACCGCGACGCGGCGGCGTTCGCGTTCCAGCCGGATCGCTTCCTCGACGAGGTCGCGGGCGATCTGTTCGACGTCGCGGCCGACATAGCCGACCTCGGTGAACTTGGTCGCCTCGACCTTCACGAACGGCGCGTCGGCGAGCTTGGCCAGACGCCGGCTGATCTCGGTCTTGCCGCAGCCGGTGGGGCCGATCATCAGGATGTTCTTGGGCGATACCTCGTCGCGCAGGTCGGGCGAGAGCTGCTGCCGACGCCAGCGGTTACGCAGCGCCACCGCGACGGCGCGCTTGGCGTCCTGCTGGCCGATGATATGCGCGTCGAGGGCAGCGACGATCGCCTTCGGAGTCAGATTGTCTTGCATGGAATGTCCGTCAGTTCGCGCTGTCGAGCGCTTCGAGGGTGACGCGATCGTTGGTGTAGACGCAGAGTTCGGCGGCGATGGCCAATGCCTTGCGCGCGACCTTTTCGGCGTCGCCTTCATAGTCCGACAGCGCGCGGGCGGCGGCGAGGGCGAAATTGCCGCCCGATCCGATCGCGGCGATGCCGGCTTCGGGTTCCAGCACGTCGCCATTGCCGGTGACGACCAGCGTCACGTCCTTGTCGGCGACGATCAGCATCGCCTCCAGGTTGCGCAGGAACTTGTCGGTGCGCCAGTCCTTGGCCAGTTCGACGGCGGCGCGCAGCAGTTGGCCCTGATGGCGCTCCAGCTTCGCTTCCAGCCGTTCGAACAGGGTGAAGGCGTCGGCGGTGGCGCCGGCGAACCCGGCGATCACCTTGCCGTCGCCCAGCGGGCGGACTTTCCGCGCATTGGGTTTCATGACCGTCTGTCCGGCCGAAACCTGCCCATCCCCCGCGATCACCACGCGACCGCCGCGACGCACGGATACAATCGTGGTGCCGTGCCACACCGTCTCTTTGCTCATGGGCGCGATATGGGGAGGAGGTTGGGTTGGACAAGGTGGGCTTCAAATCCTCCCCGCTCTGCGGGGAGGGGGACCATCCGAAGGATGGTGGAGCGGTGCGCCGCGAACGCAGTCGTTGCGTGTGGGGCGCTGCCCCTCCACCATCGCCTTCGGCGACGGTCCCCCTCCCCATGGAATGGCGAGGATCTTTAGCGTTCGGCGCCTTTCGCCTTCCCCCAGGCCCTGGCCGCTGTGTAGCCGAGATAGCCGGTGCCGAAGAGGGCGTACAATTCCTCCGGGATGCCGCGCAGATAGGCGGTCATGCCGCGCGCGATGCCGGCGGCCATGTCGGGCTGGACCGCCGAGATCAGCCCCATCGGGATCGCCCAGAGCAGCCTGTAGCGCAGGGTTGCACACCACGTCACAAGAGTACAAACGTGCGAACCACATCGGAGGCACGCGCATGACCGCAGCAATTACGTACAAGCGGTTTTCTACGAAGGCCCAAGAGGGAAATAGCTCTCTGGATCGTCAGACTATTGCGATCAATGCGATGGTCAAAGAGCGTGAATGGAAAGTCGTTGAGGAGTTAGAAGACCTCGGTCGTAGCGCATGGTCCGGCGATCACCTGAAGTCAGGGCAGCTAGGCAAATTCAAGGAACGGGTTGACGCCGGGGAGATCGATCCGGGAACCGTCCTGGTGGTTGAAAACCTCGATAGGCTTAGCCGCCAAAATATTAAGAAGGCGAGACGCTGGGTTGAAGAGGTAACTGAAGCCGGTATCAAGGTCGCAGTTGCGAACAAGAACAAGGTTTTTGATGAAGCAAGCCTCAGCGGCGAAAACATCATCGACCTGCTGGAATACCTTCTTGAAGCCAAGCGCAGCACCGAAGAAAGCAAGACGAAAAGCGAGCGAAATACGGGTGCATGGCGTAAGGCGGAAAGGGACGCAGAAGCAACCGGCAAGTTGATTACTCGAACCGTACCGGCGTGGTTGACGGTCGACGATGATGGTAATCGCGTTGAGAAACCTGAGCGCGGTAACATCATCCGTCGCATCTACGAAATGAGTGCCAGCGGTATGGGCTACATGAGCATTGCCCGCACTCTCAACGAAGAAGGCTTGGAGCCGTGGGGAACGGCTAACAAATCAAACTTGTGGGAATGGTCCTATATCCGCAATGTCCTGCGTCATCCGGCGGTCGAAGGAGAATACCACTGTGGCCGCAAAATCGGTCGACTGACTGGCCAGATTATCCACGACTACTATCCAAGGGTTGTAAGCGAGGAACTGGTTCAGAGGGCTAGGTCCGCAGGAGCGAACCGCAGCAGGACCGGTGGCGCAAACTACAAGAACCCTGCCAATTTGTTCGCTGGGCTACTGAAGTGCGAGGTGTGCGGCACCAACATGATCCGAAGGCCAAGCCGTTCGTTGACCCATGAACGCGCCGGTAGGCAGGCAAGCTACCTTCAATGCTATGATGCAAAACGCGGCGGCACCTGCACCAATCGCGCATTTTACCGATACGAGCATTTCGAGAAAGCGGCTCTGGACGTGATCCTGTCGCTGGCTTTGCAGAACCAATTTTTCAAACGTACCGACGAAGCGGCCAAGCTATCCGGTCAGTTAGCACAGGCGACCAAGAAGCTTGAAACCAAGCGCCAGCAGCAGCGCCGTTTGCTCAATTACATTATGAGTACGGACGATGCGCCGGAAGCGAAAGTTGAATTGGACCTACTTAGGCCAGAGGTAGCGGAGAACGCTGCACGGGTGGATGAACTTACCCGCGCACTAGAACGCGCGAGAGGCAAGCTTAGCCCTGAGGAACAGGCTCAGCGTGTTATCTCGATGACCAACGCAATTAACAGTGATGACGAGGCTGTCCGTAGCGAAGCGCGCATGACGGTCCGTGAGGCTCTGTCAGGGGTTGTTGACGTTGTATACTGCTCGCCAACCGACAAGGATACGGGTCAGGAGGAACGAACCCTCAGCCTTTGGGCGGCAGACAATCACATCCGCTACGACTTTAACAACGAAGGCGCGATCATCCGTAGCTGGAATCTTATACCCGAAAGCATGTCCGACAACCCAGTGGACCGCGCGTTCAGCGAGGAGTTTGCCGCGATGGGTCGCCATACAGGTACGGGCTTGAAAGTGGCGCAGCGTAATAGCGGGCAAGGCAAGACCTAAGCCCGCCCGTGGCCCCCCTGAGAACGCCGAGACAGGTAAAGGGTGCCCGGACTGCACCCTTTACCTGTTTGGGCCTGTGTGACGCTTAGCGGGGCATCTGGAGCACTTCGCTGCCGATGTGCAGATTGAAGTGGCGGCTTTTACGCTCGCAGTAGATACGCTCACCGGCAAAATCGAAAGCAAAGGTGTCGTCCTCGTATTCTGCGTTGCAGTCCAGAACTTCGACAAAGTTTGCGAGTGCGTTAAAGTCGATCTGCATGTTAGCCTCCGTTTCCGATGACCACACTTACGACATCGCCTAAACCATATTCCTACTCCTGATTGTGGCAACTCGTCGCTCCTATATTCTATGCTGCATGGTGGAAGCGGCTACCCACTGACAACCGCTTCCAAGAAATAGCATTACGCCGGAAAAGTCCTACATCTTCGCGTTACCCACTCCATGAATAGCTTTTTCGCTATCCGAACAACCAAAATGAAACCTCGTAGGGAAATTTTCTCCCTCACTCTCCTCCGTTCGACAAAGCGCACAGCGTCATATGGGGCAGTAGCGCAGTCAATTGGTCCATGAGGACTTCAATGTCTTCATCCTTGCGTTCCAGCAGCCCACGATGCTCCAGCGTCTGCGCAATCAGCGTCAATTCCTCAGAGGAAGCAAGGTCAACCTCAACAACGCCGTTAATGTCCAAGCCCGCATTCTTGTAAGCGCGTAGGATAATGTACTCGCTGGGCGTCAACTTGCTAGCAGGCAGGATAACAAAGTCGCCGCTCTTGCACTGTGCTTCTGCTGCTCCGTCAGCGGCAAACGGTCCACTGAAAGTTTGCGCTCCACTTCCAGCTTCACCCCAAATGTAAATTCCCTGCCACTCGCTGTACTTGCCGTTGCACACTTTGCCTTACTCCTGCGACTTTCTGTCGTTCCACTCGTATGCATTCAATCTTTTGCAATCGCGACCGCAAAATACACCAGGCTAAACTCTTTTCTTTGCGATAAATCTGGTTGACCTTCTAACCAGTTGGCGCTTGATGTTCTGGTGGCACATCAACGGAGAAGCCACATGGAAGACAAGCAATACTCTGCAACCAGCCTTGAGACAGCCGCATGTCTCTGGGAAGCGGTACTAGAAATCCTGACCGGGGGCGCGGGACAGAAGGGTTTGCGCGCACAAGCCAATCGATGTCGTGAGAACCTCGGCACGTCCCATCTGCGTCTCACGGTACTCGCTTGAGTAGATGCCGTGGATGCCGATTGGGCAACGGTAAAGGAGGAGTGCTGGGACAAGCCTTTCGATTGGGAATGGATACCCGAATGGATCGCCAACAACGTCGATTGGTTAGGCAACGGGCCTGAACTGCGCTCCCCTCGCATCGTGCCGGGAGACCGGTAATGGACCTCGTAGCGCTGCTAGGACGCGAAGCCCTCGACCAACTGCTCGCCAACGGAAAGGAGCAGGAACCGCTGAAAGGTTCGCGGGCTGAACGCGACTTCCACCCTGTCCTAAAGCTATTTTTGCCTTGGACTTCCGGCACTTGGTTGCTGACGGAAATTGACAGCGACGGGCTGGCGTTCGGGCTGGCCGACTTGGGCTTTGGTACGCCGGAACTCGGCTACATCAGCTTGGACGAGATTTGGGAGGTCAGTGGCCCAGGTGGCCTCCGCGTCGAGCGTGATATTCACTGGAAGGCGACCAAGCCGCTATCGGAGTATGCGATGGAAAGCCGACAGCGCGGCTACATCGCAGCATAGAGGGAAGCCCCGGCATTACACCGGGGCTTCGCCATGTCAGCGGTTCTGCAACGTCATTCGTTTGCTAGCAGGTATCTTACGCCACGCCCGACCATGTAGACCGGGAACGCTAGCAGCATCGGTTCTTGGAGCCACTCGCGATCAGTGATCCAGATTACAAGCGGGCCGCCGAAAGCGATTAACGCCCACGCTGTCGTTGCGTAGTGGAGGAGGCGTCCTAAGCGAACCTGCCATTTCGACCCGTCCTGCTTAGTCTGAGGCCAAAGCCAGTTGGGCATAGCCTACCCTTACTTGGCCGCTGCTTCTGCCGCCTTGCGCTTGGCAATCGCAGCATCGACCTTCGCGCTGTCGGCACCGGTTTCGATATAGTAGGCGCGGATGTCATCGAACGAAGGCGGGTTAGCGGCGCGACGCTTTGCCGCTACGCCGATGTTCAGCTTGCTCTGCTCGCCGACTTCACGGGTCGAGCCAGCCCCGGCTGCGGCGCTGCGCGGGGCGCTGGCCTTCGGAGTACCATCACTATCCAACGCAGCTTTGATTTCCTTATCCAGATCACCGGCCTCGACTGCCGCCTTCAGCCCACTCAGGAAGTCCTGAAAACGCTCAGCCGGGACATAGTTCGTGGTCTGCCCTGCGATCTTGACCGGCTTGCCGTCAATCTTAGGGGTAAAGCTGATCGCGTTGTTGCCACCGGTTTTCCAAGCACGGTTCGGCGCGCGAGTCACGTTGTCGCTATGTTGCTTCGCTGCCGTGTCGATCGCCTTGACGAGCTTCTTACGCCCTACCTTGGGATCGTAGACCGGGGTATTGAAGTTCGTGCCGAGCGTGTTGTCGATCAGTTCCAGAAAGCCGGCCATAGTGTCCTCCGCGAGAGAATGATGCGAGGGGGTTAGGCACTAGGCGTTACCAGTCTGTCAACAGCAGACGCAAAAGGCCCCCGCGAACGGGGGCCGGTGTAGTGGGTTATAGGCTTACTTCTTTGGTTCAGTGGCCTTCTTGTCCGCGCGCGTCTTACGCAGCTTGTCGGTACGCGCTTCCTTCCTCTCGGTCAGAGCGGTCAGCTGGGCGTCGTATTCACCAGCCTGAATGCGGTCCGCATAGTAGGAAAGCGCATCCGTGAAGTTGGCAGTCGGAACGGTCATCTCCTTTACGTCCACATCGGTATCCTGCACCTTCGTGCGTTCCAGAACGAGCGCCGTGTTGCTGACCCGGATCGTGAACGCCGTGCGCCCGCCCTCGATTGCGCGGAAGTTGACCTTGCCCTCTGCGGCTTCACCGGCTGCAAACTGCTCACGCATCTTGTTGATGTTTGCGAGCGCTACGTCCTTGGCTGAACGTGCTGCGCTCTGCGTACCTGCAACGACTGCCGGAACAAGCATGGAGGGATTAAACTTCGACATAGCAGTTACTTTCCGATCTAGCAGTGCGCTCCGTTGCGCCCTGTAGAACTCGTATGTTGTCGCCATGCCGATAAGTCTTCCACTCTTTGGGGCTTGATTTCACTCTTTGTTGATGTGTGGTTAGATGCCGCAGATTGGTTAGATGCCGCAGATTGATTAGCTGCTAATCACTCTGGCTTGTAGTGCGCAGCGATCAAGGCGAGTTGCGCGTTGTGATACTCTTTCCACGTATCATAGTCATCGGCAGAAGGATCAATATCACCCGCCAACCCATAGAAGGCATCCGAAGGTTCACCTGTTTGCTTCTGGACGACCATGGAACTAAGCAAAAAGCCGTGCTGTTTGTAACTCTCGCGCGAAATTTGGCCGAGAATCTTACCGATGACCGTTCGATCATTCGGCGTGCTTGTTTTGCGGCCGATGACGCCCATCACGGGATCGTAGGCTAGCGTAAGTGTCCCATCTTTAGCGGCACGCTCTAGGAACGCGCGAACGGTCGCCACTTCGTTCTCCCAATCCTCTAACTGCCGCCTGATCGACCGCAACGTCACGTAGCGCGTCCTACCGATCTTAATAGCCTCAAGCTTGTTTGCCCTAACCTGCCCCTCAACCGCCGCCCTGGAAACGTCGAGAGCATCCGCCACGAGCTGGAACGGTACGATTGCCAATCCGCTATCGGCAAATGCCGCAAGAATGTATGATCGAGCATCACTGAACGTCGTCATTTCGGCACCTCCATCGATTCGATAAGCGCTTATCTAACGAATCCGTAACATAGGCAACATGGAATCGGACGAGCCGCCTCGCGATGAACGGCGCAAGCGCTTTTGCAAGGGCAGGCGTAGGTATGCCGGCGTAAATACTGGGACGAAAAAGGAGTCCCGTATGATCCGCCCAGCCGACGCTCTCGATGTCCAGATGGCACTTGCGAGAATGACCCGCTGTCGTGTGAGCGTCCGCGACCGAACAGAGCACGAAGCCCAGTACACAATAGCGTTCAAGTTCCTCCTGACACTAGACGAGGACGAACTCAACGTACTCGCTAGAGAGGTCGATAGTCCATCGCAGTTCAAGGAAGCCTACGACAATCTAAAGTACCAATGCCTCACTCGCCCTGACTATCTGAGGGAACGATGAAAGAGGAAATCTACAAAGCGATTATCCACTATCACTGGCAACCAGTACCAGCGCTAAATGACCCTTCAACAGCTATACTCACCCGTGGTATGATCGCGCGTAACAATGAATGGCGTAAGTTTGCTACTAAACTGAAGATCGCCGCATGGTGCTACGAACACAACGCACGCAGCAAAGTGTTGAACGTATACGACAACACACGCGGCCAGATCACAGTCGTACTGAACGACAAAAATACCGCGCTACTGTTGAAGCTGGCCCTCAACTAACGAGTTGGCCTTCTCCCCGTTCAATAGGCAGCTCTTCCAGTATCTCTGCATCGTCTGGCAAGGCTTCGGTGTGCCAATTGGATTCTGCCATCATCGTTAGCATGATACCGCGAAGGTGAGGCTGGACAGCTTGCTGAAGATCGCCGCCATGCTCAGTGGCGTTCACTTGCCCCGCCTTAAAGCGCTGCATGTGAGTGACACGCGCGGCATTAATCAGATTATGGACGACAGCGGCAGATGCCTCCTCGACCGGCTTATCGGGGAAAATCTGCTGGAGATCGATGTCGAAGCTGAAGCGCATTTTAGCCATAGGCCACGTCCCTAGCGCGACCCCCGCGATCCTTAAATACCCTATGCAGAGAATAATCCTTACGCTCGATCAGGCCCGAACCCTCCAACGCGATCCTCGGCCATGGCCAGCCCAGTGGGCATTCCTCCTCGACATCGATGTGCCGGAAAAACCCGACATTATCGCAGACCCTTTGCGCATGAGTGCCGCGATGGAAATGAAACGAATGGGATGCGGGGACGACCACATCGCGGAGCAATTGGCCTGGAAGCCCGGTAGCACTCCCCTGAGGCAAATCGCCCGCATAATCAAAAAGATGAACGCCACCTGACCTGCCCTTCACAGCATATGGGCGGTCAGCTATTTTATGTTCATGACCGACGTTTACCGCCCTCGCGCATATTATGGCACTCGAAAGAATGGGTCGCAGGCTGTCTCATTGGACCTGGATGACCTTCGCGAGATCGTATTCAACGCCTATGCCTTTTTTGAAGGCGGGGGCTACCTTGTAGACGCCTTTGGCTACCACTGTGTCGATCGTGGATACGAGCCTGGATACGTGGGATCGGACATCGATGTGTTCGTGCGGCTCACATTGTTTCGCAAGGACCTCTGGCCCATCAAAGACACGTACTCTTTCTACAGCGAGGATGACTGTTTCACGATCCTAGAGTTCTTGTACGATCACGTGAGCAAGCCTGCAGATAAGCACTACCACGACTGGGACCATTGTGGTTGGCACTACAGCAACTTCAACAAGCAGTTGGGACGCGAGGAATTCAGAGCCAAGTTGACGGTACCGCTTGAACGCTATGGTACAGGCTGGGAACTCACTGAAGCTGGCGAAATCGTTAGCTTGCCGCCAAGCGGCATGAAGACACTCGTCAATGCGCCGCTGCCTACTAACGACAAGACGACCCAAGATAAGGTCGCTGACGCACTGATGAAGTATCGACGTCACGGGGCCAGCATATCCGACCGTCGCGACGCGGTCCGCGATTTGGCTGATGTCCTGGAATGGCTACGTCCGAGCATCAAAGAGGCTCTGCTAAAAGAGGACGAGCAAGAGCTGTTCAAGATTGCCAATAATTTCGGCATTCGGCACATGAACCAGAACCAAAAGTTGCAGTACGATCAGGCGGTCTGGCTGTCGTGGATGTTCTATCATTACCTTAACACGATTTACGCCTTTTTACACATCATTAAGAGGCAATCGCGGAAGGTTGCACCATAATGGTAGAGATCATCGTTCCATTGAACGACGAAGGAAACGTCCAATTGCAGCTACCGGAACGGCTTGCTGGCCGCTCGTTGGCGCTCGACCTCTTTGCCGGAAACGATCCCGTCCGCTCTATCAATAGTGGCTTACGCTCCCTCGCTAAGCACCTAACTGCACTGCTAGACGACCTCGATGCAATCGACGGCATATTCGACCCCAACAAGGTTCTCGTTGGTAAAGTTCTGCGCTCTTTTGAGGACGTCATCTACACGACTTCAGAGGTTTTTGAAAGTTATGAAAAGAGTCTGACTAAAACGATCGTCGCGTTATCTTCCAGCACGTACAAGACGAGGGTCCGAGGCTACTTAAGCGCCGTAAAGCGGCATCGCGACGACTGGACTTTTCTCACCAACAAACTCAAACATGAAAACAACCACCTCGCGCCGGTTGCGCAGAAATACACGCCGAGCCTGCGTGTTGTTCACGGGTTTTCACTTATCAAGCCTGAAGGCATCGACGGCCTGAACGTTAATAAGGCCTTTCACAAAAAGCGTGAGCGATCCCGCTCCTACAATCTCCAGTTACGGCAACTGATTTTTGATGTGCTCAAGGTAGACAGTCTGGCTGCCGCACTGGTAGACGGGATAGAAGAAGACAACGACGCAACTTGCCTCCCGCACTACAGCCTAAATTGGTCGGTTGGACGACAGCTGGAACGCATACTTCAGAGACCGATGTGGCCGCTCCCCGAAGAGCCGCGAACGATAGACGGCTTCAAACTGGAAAAGAAGCTGCTTCGAACTGAGCGGCAAGTGGCAGCGTTTATCTACGAGGCTGGGCAGGCTCGCGTAGAGTTTGAAGGGGACGGTGTAACTACGAAATTTCCAATCATATGACCCTTGCTCCGGCGTAAATAGAGGATGGACGAGAATACCAAGCAGATACAAGCCAAGACGACTAAGGTTCACACCCAGACCATAATGGGTGAGTTGGTGCCTGTCGTTACAAGCATTACGGCAGAAGCAACCCGCAATCGCCCTGGGCAACCGACAAAGCGTACTGACGCTATCATCGATGAAATATGCAGCAGATTGGAAGGCGGTGAGGCACTTGTGATGATCTGCAACGATCCCGCGATGCCAGGATACCAAACTGTAATGGCTTGGAAGCGCAGTGACCCAGAGCTACAGGATCGCTTCAATACTGCCCGCGAGGAGGGGACCTACGCCTTGGATGATGTCGCGGAATTGATCGCGCGCAAGGTTCCCGGCTTCGCAACGGGTGATTTCCGCTACGACGATCTGTTGGTAAGCGTTCTGGCGCAGCGCAAGCGGTATGCGAACCGAAAGCGGTTTGGAGACAAAGTGCAGATGGATGTGGTTCAGCACCAGTCCGTCATTATCGACTGGAACACCATTGAAGGTGAAGGCGGTGACGGGGTTTAACGCAGGCGGTACACGGTCGCCCGATTAATCCCCAGCGTCCTCGCTACCTCGCTGGGCTTCATGCCCTCAGACAGCATCGCTCGCACCCTAGCAGGGTCTATGCGGGCCTGACTGCCCTTGTAGCGTCCCTTGGCCTTGGCTTGCTCAATGCCCTCTCGTTGACGCTCTGTAAGCGTGGCGTGAGGACCGCAGTTTATGCGGCTTGGGCTGTTGGCTGATCTGTCTGGGGCACCCAGTTCCACGGCATCAGCTCGTCCCAGCGGGTGGCGGGCCAGTCGCCGGCGACCCTGGCGATGACATCGGCGATATAGGCCTGCGGGTCGACGCCGTTGGCCTTGCAGGTCTGGATGACGGTGTAGATGGCGGCGGCTCGCTCGCCGCCTGCGCGCGAACCCGCGAACAGCCAGTTGCGCCTTCCCACGGCGACGCCGCGCAGGGCCCGCTCCGCGATGTTGTTGTCGATCTCCAGACGCCCGTCACCCAGGAAGCGGCACAGCGCCGGCCAGCGTTTGGTGCCATAGGCGATGGCTTTGGCCATGTCGGACTTGGGCGACAGGCGGCGAAGGGCAGCGTCGAGCACCTCGCGCAAGGCGTCGACCAGCGACTGGCTTCGTTCCTGTCGCGCTCGACGGCGTACATCCGGCGGCTGACCACGCACCTCCGCCTCGACGGCATAGAGCGCGCCGATGCGCTCTAGGATATCGGTGGTCAGCGGCGTGGAGAGGCGCTCGTGCAGGTCGAACACCTTGCGCCGGAAGTGTGCCCAGCATGCCACCTCTGTGACGCCACCGCGGTACAGGGCGTCATAGCCCGCATAGGCATCGGCCTGGAGAAAGCCGCGAAAGCCGGCGAGATGCGCCTGCGGGTGCGCCGCGGTGCGGTCGGGCGTGAAGCGATACCATGTTGCGGGCGGTGTCGTGCTGCCGGACGCCTGGTCGTCGGCGGCGTACACCCACAGCCGCCCGGTCGCGGTCTTGCCACGGCCGGGTTCGAGCACCGGCACCGGCGTGTCGTCGGCGTGGATCTTGTCGGCCTTGAGCACCTCGTCACGGATACGGCTGACCACCGGGTCGAGCAGTGCTGCAGCTTGCCCGGCCCAGCCCGCGAGCGTCGAGCGGTCGATCTCGAGCCCCTGCGCGGCCATCATCTCGGCCTGGCGGTACAACGGCAGATGGTGGTCGAACTTGGAGACGACGACGTGCGCCAGCGTCGCGAAGGTCGCCTTGCCCCGCGCCACAGCGCTGACCGGCGCGGGTGCCTGGACGATCTTCTCGCAAGACCGGCAGCTGTATTTGGGGCGGACGTTGCGCACGACCCGCCAGCGCACCGGCACGATGTCGAGCATCTCGTGCGCGTCCACGCCCAGCCGGCGCAGCGCACCACCGCAGTCCGGGCAGGTGCAGATACCGGACGCCGGCTCGTGGACGACCTCCTCGCGCGGCAGATGCTCCGGCAGACTGCGGACCGGTGCCAGGCGCGGCGCTACTCCAGGCGCCGCAGTCTCGACTTCGGAAACATCCCGCTCCGTTTCCAGCTCTTCCAGCGCCAGCTCGAGCTGTTCGATCTCGCGGCCCAACTTCTCGGAGGAGGCACCGAACTGCATCCGCCGCAGTCGGGCGATCTGCCCGCGCAACGTGTCGATGAGCAGATCGCGGGCGGCGAGCGCGGCATTCGCCCGGGCGAGCGATGCCTCCAGCGCGGCGATCCGCGCGGTGGCATCAGCAGGGGAAACAGGCGCTTCCAGCACCCGCATTTCATAACAGATCACGCATCGACGGGCGAGAAAAAGCGTCGCAAAACCGCCGTTTTCACCCCGCCAGCGTCGGCGTGAACGTCCGCTCTGGGCGACGCCAGTCGATGCCCTCCAGCAGCATCGACAATTGTGCCGGCGTCAGCGTCACCGTGCCCGTCGCGGTCACCGGCCAGACGAACCGACCCCGGTCGAGCCGCTTGGAGAACAGGCACAGGCCTTGCCCATCGAACCACAGCAGCTTGACCAGATGACCCCGCTTGCCCCGGAACGCGAACAACGCGCCCGAGTGCGGGTTCTGGGCCAGCACCTGCTGCACCAGTACCGCCAGGCCATCGAACCCTTTGCGCATGTCGGTGACGCCACACGCCAGGAACACCCGCGTCGGCAACGGCGTGGGGCTCAACGCAGCACCGACAACACTCGCGCCAGCGCGCCGGCGTCCACCGACCCGTCCACGCTCACTCGGACGCCACCCGGAAATTCGATGCAGATGAGGCCAGACGCGGATGTCGCCGGCTGCGGCGCAGGTGCGGCGACATCGGCCACGCGCACCTCGGCGAATGCCGGCAGCGCAGGCGCGACCCTGCCCAGCTTGCCCAGCCGCGCCTGCTTGCGCCACGTATAGATCAGGCTGCTCGACACCTCGCGCCGGGCGATGACATCACGGACCCGCACGCCCGGCCGGAACGCCTCGGCCAGGATCTCCAGCTTCTCCGCGTCCGACCAGCTCCGTCGGCCCGATACCCGGCCGACCACCTCCACACGACCAGTTGTACGAGCGCTCGTACGACCAGTCTCAGAACCGAAAACTTCCCGCACCGCCCGCGCCCTCGTCAAAGACGATAAGCATCCCGGCTACGGCCAAACGGGCAAGGCGGCCCTCAGGCCACGCTTACGACGCTCTCTGCGAAGGTCCGTTTCGAACTCAGCAACCGCGCCCATCATGGCCAGGACGAACTTTCCCATGCTGTTCGTGGTGTCGAACTCCCCTTGTTCGGTAGAGCGGAAGCCTACGCCCTTGTCCTTCAACTGCGCCATTGTGTTGTGCAGGTCGAGTGACGAACGTGCGAAGCGGTCAAGCCGTGTAACCACAAGTGTGTCGCCCTCACGGACGAACTCCACACAACGATTGAACTCCTGACGATCGCCCGACGAGGCACTGACCTTCTCACTAAAGACCTTCTCACATCCTGCACGGGCCAATGCCTCTAGCTGCAACGTCAGGTCCTGTTCCGACGTACTGACCCTCGCGTACCCTACGATCATGTCGCATACTCCTCTAAAGCATCACTGCGATTGTGTCGCATTGGGCAAAGAGCAAGAGCTAAGGCGACAACCTACGGAGTGGGCAGCAGGGCGTGTCGCAGGACTACCCGAGTGCGACACAGCGAGCGTCTGTGAGGGTCTAAGGCCCAAGGGGCTATCAGGTATGCTGAATGCCCGTCGTGACCCTGTACGGCCCCTCTACGGGGCAGGACGATCGGGTCTAGGGCCGAGGGGTATTACCCCTTCTCTCTGTAGGTCGGGTGGGTAGCGCAGCCTATCTATTTTCTAGATTGAGAAACTGAGCAGCCCCCATCGGGTGGTCCGGGTTATTAGTTAGTGCATTGTCGTCTCCGCCGCCATTGCCGGTCGTAGGTGGAGCGAAGCGGAACCGGAGGCCGGCAATGGCGGTGTCGCCGCTTGTGGTGCGGGCGGCCGATAGCCCAGGCTGCTGTGCGGCCGGACGGTGTTGTAGTGACGGCGCCACGCCTCGATCAGTACCCTTGCTTCAGCGAGGCTGTAGAAGATCTCGCCGTTGAGCAGCTCATCGCGCAGCGAGCCGTTGAAGCTCTCGTTGTAGCCATTCTCCCACGGCGAACCCGGCACGATGTACAGCGTCTTCACGCCAACCTGCCCGAGCCATTTCTGAACCGCGGTAGCGATGAACTCGCTGCCGTAGCACATCGGGAAGCGCTGGTTCGGGAGCCGCTATGGCCCTGATGAAGACAAGGCCGCGTAGCGGCCGCAGGCTTCATCAGGGCAAGCCATGGCCGGCCAGCAGGTATCTAAAGTGAGGTTGTCGAGACAACACTTTGGAGGCCGACCGACCATGACCAAGCTCACTTCTACGCCTGCCGGCGCCGTGCTGGTAGCCATCGACATGTCCAAGAACCGGCAGGAGGTCCTTATCGAGCGCCCCGAAGGCGGCCGGCGCCGGCGGCTGACCGTCATGGCGACCAGGAAGGACTATGACGGCTTTGCCGAGCAACTCGCGGCCATCGGCCGCCCCATCGTCGTCGGCTTCGAGGCGACGGGCAACTACCATCGCACGCTGGCACATCGGCTGCTGACGGCGGGGTTCGAGCTGCGCCTCATATCGTCGGTCGCGCTCGCCCGAACGCGCGAGGCGCTGCACAACGGCTGGGACAAGAACGACCCCAAGGACGCGCAGGTCATCCTGCACATGCTGCGGATCGGCGCGACGCAGCGCTACGTCGACCCGCTTGCTGCGGGCATCAATGACCTGCAGGAACTCTCGAAGACCCACGAGACGATCTCCAGGATGAAGACGCAGACTTGGCACCGGATCCTGACCCACTACCTGCCGCTGTACTTCCCCGAGATTGCCCGCTTCGCAGGCAACAGCCGGTCCGACTGGTTCCTCGCGCTCATCGAGCAGTTTCCGACACCGGCCACCATCACGGCGCTGGACCGCGAGGCGTTCTCGGCCGCGGCGTGGCCGCTCATCGGCCGCAAGGTCTCCAAGGCACGCCTCATCAACGACATCTACGAGACGGCGTCCGCCTCGACGGCACTGCCGGTGCCGGAGGACTCAGCCGCCATCACCATGTTCCGCATGGTCATCGCGCAGGGCCGCAGCCTCATCCACCAGCGCGACGAGATCGAGCGGCTGGCCCATGCGCGGCTCACCGATGACGTCGACTACCAGCTGCTGCGCAACATTCCGGGCATTGGTCCGATCAACGCGCTGACCATCCTGGCCGAGGCCGGTGATCTACGTCGCTTTAACCATCATCGACAGTTCCTGAAGTTCTGCGGTCTCGATCTCGCAACGTGTCAGTCGGGCACGTTTCGTGGCCGCACCAAGCTGTCTAAGTATGGTAACGCGCGGCTGCGCCGCACCTTCTGGATGGCTGCCCAGGTCGCCGCGCGTCAGCGCGACAACAGCTTCCGCGACAAGCTCGGACGGTACACCGCTGGGCACGCGGACGATGCCGACCGTCGCCGCAAGGCGATGACGGCGCTCACCGCCAAGATGGCGCGCGTGGCTCACGCCGTCGTCAAGACGGGGACAGAGTACCGGCCGTTTCTCGAACGGTCGGATGCCAGGTGGAAGGACCCCTCTCTGCAAGTGCCGTGAGGGCGCTCGTCGAGCGACCCTGTAGATAATGTTCGGGCCTTCCACCTGGGTGCGTATCTCGTTTTAAGGATGGTGAGGACCACGGCCGCCCCGGCGCCGCTGGATCCTATGTTTGCTATGGCAGGGAGCGATCCCGTTGACGGTGGGAGCCATCTGGCTCAGATTGCATGCCGCGCCGATAGATGTCGGCGCATGGATATCTGCTGGCCGAAACCCGCCGCTGCTTCCCGACATAGGACGTTATCTGATCTGATATGCGCGGGCGGACCCCTCGCGATGAACAGGTCGGCAAGCGCTGCCAGCACGTCTTCGTGTCGAAGCTGGCGCGCGACGACCAGTGCCAGGCATTCCCTGCTGGCCTCATCGATGATGGTCAGTATCCGGAACTTGCGCCCGTCATGCGTCCGCGCTTCGACGAAGTCATACGCCCACACATGCCCCGGATACTCCGGTCGCAGCCGGATGCACGAGCCGTCGTTCAACCATAGCCGGCCACGTTTAGGTTGCTTCTGCGGCACCTTGAGGCCTTCGCGCCGCCAGATCCGCTCCACCCGTTTATGGTTCACCGACCAGCCCGCCGCATGCAGCAGTGCGGTTACCCGGCGGTAGCCGTAGCGCCCGTACTGCCTGGCCAGCGCGACGATGTCGTCGGTCAGCACCTCTTCGTCATCTGCCCCGCACGGCACCTTGCGCTGTGTCGACCGGTGCTGCCCCAGCACGCGGCACACGCGCCGCTCGGATACGTACAGCACCTCTCGCACCTGGTCGATGCAGCGTCGGCGTCGCGCGGGGCTCAGAAGTTTCCCCGCGCCGCCTCCTGTAGAATCAACTTGTCCAGTGTCAGGTCGGAGATCGCACGCCGCAGCCGCAGGTTCTCCTTCTCCAGATCTTTCATCCGACGCGCCTGATCCGTCTTCAAGCCGCCGTACTCCTTGCGCCAGCGGTAGTAAGTCTGCTCGCTGACCGCGATCCGCCGGCATGCCTCAGCGGTCGTCCCGCCCTGGCCCAGCATGATCTCGACCTCACGCAGCTTCCCGATGATCTCCTCAGGCTTGTGCTTCTTGGCAGGCATGCGTCGTCCCTTCCTTGATCCAGACTGTCATAGTCGATGGACCACTCAGAAGGGGGCAGCTCACGCCCGTGACGCTCTCAGGGACTATGGGAACGTCGCGCAGCGTCGTGGGGTCGCACAGGGCGAGTATGACGACCGTATGCGGGGTCTAAGGTGAGCAGCCCCCATCGGGTGGTCCGGGTTATTAGTTAGTGCATTGTCGTCTCCGCCGCCATTGCCGGTCGTAGGTGGAGCGAAGCGGAACCGGAGGCCGGCAATGGCGGTGTCGCCGCTTGTGGTGCGGGCGGCCGATAGCCCAGGCTGCTGTGCGGCCGGACGGTGTTGTAGTGACGGCGCCACGCCTCGATCAGTACCCTTGCTTCAGCGAGGCTGTAGAAGATCTCGCCGTTGAGCAGCTCATCGCGCAGCGAGCCGTTGAAGCTCTCGTTGTAGCCATTCTCCCACGGCGAACCCGGCACGATGTACAGCGTCTTCACGCCAACCTGCCCGAGCCATTTCTGAACCGCGGTAGCGATGAACTCGCTGCCGTAGCACATTGGGAAGCGGCCTCTCGAAGGGCCGCGTCGCCTTGATGGAGACAAGGGCGCGTAGCGCCCGCCGGCTTCATCAAGGCGGTCATGACCGGCCAGCGGGTCTCTAGAGTGAAGTTGTCGACTCAACACTTTGGAGACGGACCGACCATGACCAAGCGCACATTTACTCCCGCCGACGCCGTGCTGGTAGCCATCGATATGTCCAAGCATCGCCAGGAGGTGTTGATCGAGCGCCCCGAAGGCGGGCGCCGACGGCGGATGACGGTGATGGCGACCAAGGCAGACTATGATCGCCTCGCAACCGATCTTGGCGATATCGGGCGCCCGATCATCGTCGGCTTCGAGGCTACCGGCAACTACCACCGCACCCTGGCGCACCGTCTGCTCGCTGCGGGCTTCGAGTTGCGCCTGATTTCTTCCGTCGCACTGGCCCGGACCCGAGAGGCGCTGCACAATGGTTGGGACAAGAACGATAGCAAGGATGCGCAGGTGATCCTGCACATGCTCCGGATCGGCGCGACCCAGCGCTACGTCGATCCGCTTGCCGCCGGCATCAATGATCTGCAGGAGATGTCGAAGACGCACGAGGCGATCTCCAAGGCCAAGACCCAGACCTGGCATCGCCTCCTGACGCACTATCTGCCGCTCTATTTTCCGGAGATCGAACGCTTCGCCGGCAATAGCCGCTCCGACTGGTTCCTCGCCTTGCTTGAGCGGTTCCCCACCCCGGCCAGCATGACCGCGCTTGGCCAGGAGGCATTCACTCGCGAGGCTTGGGACTTGGTTGGTCGCAAGGTGTCCAAGGCTCGACTGCTCAACGATATCTATGCGGCCGCTAGCGCCTCCATAGCGCTCCCGGTCGAGGAGGATTCCATATCGATCGCCATGTTCCGCATGGTCATCGCGCAGGCGCGCAGCTTGATCCGGCAACGCGACGAGATTGAACGGACCGCGCATGCTATGCTGGCCGAGAACCGCGACTACCAGCTGCTGCGCATGATCCCAGGGATCGGACCTATCAACGCGCTGACTATCCTCGCCGAAGCCGGCGATCTGCGCCGGTTCGGCCATCACCGCCAGTTCCTCAAGTTCTGCGGGCTTGATCTCGCCACTTGCCAGTCGGGCACTTTCCGCGGCCGGACCAAGCTCTCGAAGTACGGCAACGCCAGGCTGCGCCGGACCTTCTGGATGGCCACCCAGGTTGCCATCCGACAGCGCGACAACAGCTTCCGTGACAAGCTGGGGCGCTATGTAGCCGGACACAGCAACGATCCTGATCGCCGCCGCAAGGCGATGACCGCACTCACCGCCAAGATGGCGCGCGTCGCGCATGCCGTCATCAAGACGGGAACCGAGTACCGTCCGTTCGTCGAACGGGCGGACACCAGATGGAAGGACCCCTCTCTGTGGAGCCGTGAGGGCGCTTCTGCGACCCTGTAGATAATGTTCGGGCCTTCCATCCGGCACCCGCATCTCATTTTAAGGACGGTGAGGACCACGACCGAAGCGGCCGCTGGATCCTGTGTTTGCTATGGCCGAGAGCGCTTTCCTTGACGATGGAAGCCATCTGGATCAGAATAACATCAGCGCTGATCGTGATTGGCGCAATGAGACCTGCTGGCCGTTTGCCGCCGCTGCTTCCCGACCTAGGACGTTATCTGATCTGATATGCGCGGGCGGACCCCTCGCGATGAACAGGTCGGCAAGCGCTGCCAGCACGTCTTCGTGTCGAAGCTGGCGCGCGACGACCAGTGCCAGGCATTCCCTGCTGGCCTCATCGATGATGGTCAGTATCCGGAACTTGCGCCCGTCATGCGTCCGCGCTTCGACGAAGTCATACGCCCACACATGCCCCGGATACTCCGGTCGCAGCCGGATGCACGAGCCGTCGTTCAACCATAGCCGGCCACGTTTAGGTTGCTTCTGCGGCACCTTGAGGCCTTCGCGCCGCCAGATCCGCTCCACCCGTTTATGGTTCACCGACCAGCCCGCCGCATGCAGCAGTGCGGTTACCCGGCGGTAGCCGTAGCGCCCGTACTGCCTGGCCAGCGCGACGATGTCGTCGGTCAGCACCTCTTCGTCATCTGCCCCGCACGGCACCTTGCGCTGTGTCGACCGGTGCTGCCCCAGCACGCGGCACACGCGCCGCTCGGATACGTACAGCACCTCTCGCACCTGGTCGATGCAGCGTCGGCGTCGCGCGGGGCTCAGAAGTTTCCCCGCGCCGCCTCCTGTAGAATCAACTTGTCCAGTGTCAGGTCGGAGATCGCACGCCGCAGCCGCAGGTTCTCCTTCTCCAGATCTTTCATCCGACGCGCCTGATCCGTCTTCAAGCCGCCGTACTCCTTGCGCCAGCGGTAGTAAGTCTGCTCGCTGACCGCGATCCGCCGGCATGCCTCAGCGGTCGTCCCGCCCTGGCCCAGCATGATCTCGACCTCACGCAGCTTCCCGATGATCTCCTCAGGCTTGTGCTTCTTGGCAGGCATGCGTCGTCCCTTCCTTGATCCAGACTGTCATAGTCGATGGACCACTCAGAAGGGGGCAGCTCAGGATCACCCTTTGCCTCTTACCGCAAACTCTTCGAAGCGACCACAAGCGGTATTCAGCGCGAAGGCGTAACCGCTACTGTCGCTCTCCGCTCCTTAACCGGAAGACTGAACCGACCGCTCCTTAATGCAGTGTACGCGGGAACTGGAGGTGGAGAAGGTCCAGTAGGCATGAAGGGCGCGGTAAAGCCGATCACCATCGGCCACTGCCTCAGTATCGAACCCGTTATAGTAGACGCCGCGAAGTGGATTTATCAGGTCCATGGCTACGGACCGGTTCAAGACATCGCAGCCGTCTATGACTTTGCGCAGGCGCTGGCCGCACCTATCGCAACTGTAGGAACCTACAACGAACTCGCCGCCCTGACCCTCAAGCCGGGTGAATGGGCAAAGTGCAATGCGCTTGGTATGTTCAGGCTTGGAGGTGCATCCGACAAGAAGATCACCGCCGACGTGCAGGGCGGCATCTTCTACGGCCAATACCCCGATACGGTCGCGGACATCGTTCCAGCCCTCCTACGCAAAGCTGAATTCAGTGCCTCAGAAATTGGGTCGTTCGCCGCACTCGCAAACAAGGGTTGGTCATTCTACTCGAAAGAACCCGTCGATGTAGGAACCGTCTGCCGCAAGGCCGTTCTGGATGCCGGTGGCTATCTAATTTCAGATAATCAAGGCGTCTGGCAGGTTGGCAACGCATTCGCGCCTAAGGCTGCAAAGCCCTTGCTCGCAGACGGGTCCGCAGAACCCTCTGTAGGGGCAATCCTCGAACGCAACGTCGCTGATCCCCTATGGCAAGTCGAGGTCGGCTATAACCCTTGCTGGGGCGTACACAGCGCCTCTGACATCAGTCCCAAGCTGCTGGAACTCGCCGGGTCGATCGCAGAGCAGGACGCCGCGTTAGAGCTGGTTAGGGAAACCGCAGATTTGGCTAAGGCCACAGCGGAAGCCGCGGAAATCGAAATCGACAACATGGGTGCCGACGGCATCCTCGATCGCAGCGAGAAAATCGACAATCAGCGATTGCTTGAGGAGGCTGCCGCCGAGCGTAGCACCATCGCCAGCAAGATTGGTATCTACAACGCCGCGACCGAATGGAACGCCTATGTCGCAGCCCATGAGGCCCTGAAGGCATACCTAGCCCCGCTCCTCGCCGACATCACTGTCAACAGCCCGATCGACCGCGCAGCGTTCAAAAGCCGCTGGGCAACGTACCGGGAAAAGCACCAGGCCGTATGGAACGCCATGGCCGGGGACGCCCGCACGGTATCGACCTGGGCAGGCACGTCAGGAGCGGGAAAGCCGCAGGACAACGCGACGGTAGGCGCGAAGGCTGGCCTGAATCTCCTCGACCAAAACGGTGCAGCAATCGTGACGTTGGAGGACGGCGCGACCAAGGGTGCACCAGTCGGAACGGATGTCGGCGGAAAACCCGTTATTGATGTCATATCCGATTTGGGAAAGATCGCCCCTATCGAGGTAGCGCAGGTGGAAGCGGGTCGCGCAATCCTCAATGCGCAGCTTTTGGCGGAACAGCGCCGCCAACGATACGAAGACATCACACACGTCAGCGGTCTACCGCTCGGTCCTGTCGTAGCTCGTATCGATCAAGAACGGGTGCAGGGCGACAAGGCAATAACCGATACCGTCTCGTTGATCGGGCAGAAGCGGGCAGACGGGCAAGCCTTCATCCTCAACGGTTCCACGGTCGAGATCGAACCCGGCAAGTCACTGGTTTCGCGGCTGTCGGAATTAAGCAGCCTGACGACAGCGGACGTAAGTAGCGCTGTTTCAGCCCGCATATCGTCATACGACGAAGTTCTGACTTCGCGTACCGGTGCTATTGCCCGTCAGGTAGATGGTTTAGAGGCAAAAATAATTGCCCCCGGCGGCCCCATCGCGGCTGCAATCAACAGCTATGACCGTACAACCGTTGATCCGGCTGACCCGACTACCAAGACGGTAGCGGAATCGGTTCGCACTCTGCGATCCACGGTCGGTGGCCAATCCAGTGAAATTGCGTTCATCCTTCGCGCACTGAACGGCAACGAAGCTACCGCCCAACTTGTCCTGACTGCGAACGGGAAAGTGTCGGGTCTGCGTTTGCAGGGAAGCACCCGCAGCATCGCGTTCGATGTAAAGAAATTCAGCATCGAAGACCCGGACACCGGAAAATCCTACTTCGTCGCCGACGCCAACGATGGCGGCAAGGTGAAGATGTATGACGTTGAGGTTGACCGGATCAAAGCTGGTTCGGTGGATAGCCCGAGCCTTGCAATCGCCGCTACCTCACGCAGCAGCTTCGCGACACTATCGAGTGACGTGGCGTGTCCTTACAATACGACCGCCGATGTCATCTCGTTCGTATTCGACAAGGTTGACGCCGATAGCGTCCTAAAGGTCCAGATGTTCGCGCAGGCGGACCATGCCGACGATCTTATCTTTACGGGCGAAATCGTGGTGGATGGCAACGTAGCGCAGACCGCGCGAGTTCGAATGCCGTTCGACAACAGTAATTCTCGTGGCTCTGTCCCGATCACCCCATTTGCGTTCGTGTCTGGCATCGCGCCGGGAAGCCATACCGTCACGTTCCGCTTGCGCAGTCTCGATACGGAAGGACCGACATACGTCCGCGCGGGATCGACGCTGGAGGTCACGGAACTACGTCGTGCGGCGGCGGCAGTCGTCCAAACCAACACGGTTGTTAACGGCAGCGGTGGCGGTGGCGGTGGTGGCGAGGTGCTGGAGTAAATACCGTCATGCCGACACCTACAATCGAAGAACTGCTGACAAAGAATGGCGACCTGTTTGCTGCGATGGAGCGCGAGCAGCTTGGCTGGTCCATGATCCTGTCAGGAACAGCGAACGACCCGAACAGCTATGACGAAGCGGGCGGCAAGACTGGTCCGTTGGGCTATTATCCGCTGACAGAT
Source organism: Sphingomonas hankookensis (assembly GCF_028551275.1). Classification (NCBI taxonomy): domain Bacteria; kingdom Pseudomonadati; phylum Pseudomonadota; class Alphaproteobacteria; order Sphingomonadales; family Sphingomonadaceae; genus Sphingomonas; species Sphingomonas hankookensis. Next base: position 218,593 of record NZ_CP117025.1, on the reverse strand, counting down.
GCGAATGGCGCGATCCATTATCGACCGTGCATCGCCCGCATTCGCGCTATGGCCGAAACGCCTTCGACTGCGGTTTCCGAAGCGGTTCAAACGCTTGCGAACGCGCGCCTTGAACGAACATCGCTGGTCAACGGTAGCGCGACCATGACCCTTACCGGCAACGGCGCAACGACCATCCAGCTTGGTGGGGACATGACCTATACTGGTCGCCTCGATGTTACGGAAAACGGCTTGGCGATCCACGCCGGGGTCATCTCCGTCAGCGACACGAACGGCATCATGCGCGTCAGGATCGGGCGACGGTAATGCTCGAAACATGGGACGCCGCCGGCCAGCCAGTTATTGATCGGGAAACCCGACTGTTTCGACAGTTCGGCACACTGCGCATCGGTCGAGATTTCACCGGGAACGATGGCGTTGGGACCGTCTTTGACGAACGGTTTGATACCGGGACCGCTGTGTTTCTCCGCCTCGACGGTGGCGCAAATGCCTACGATGCCGTCGTGACGATCGCGGGGCGGACCCTGACGTGGGAGTTTTTTGAACCGGTCCGTTGGCGCAACGGCGTATTGGTGACGCGCCCGAACGCACGCTACGCCTATGGTGTAATGTGATTCAGACGTTCGCAGACAACCGTGTTCAGTTCGATGGTGATGATATGACCTGGGCGTTGGCACGCAGTGGGACCGCCACAGTCCAGAGCGGTCAACTGACGATTCCGGCAGATCGCGCATCAGTCGTTGCCCTCGCAGGCGACATTGGAAGGATCGCAATCCAGTCTGCTGGCAATCACAACTCCCGAACATTCTCAGTGTCCGGTCAGAACGGCAACGCTACGAACTACTTCGTTTTCGAAGAAGTGGCCACTCTCAGCGACGGGCAACCGCTTTTTGAGACGCGGAATAGTAAGGGCGAAACCACTTTTACATCGGGGCTGTATCCACTCAAACTTATTGCGGTGATTGATCGTGGGCAGCATTTTGCAACAGGAAAGATCATAGCTTATGTTCAGATTTCAGGGCGGACCACTGTCGTTGATGTGACCGGCTGCCCGATAATCGCAACAGTGGTTCGGAGAGTAAATAGTCCTATGCGGGCCACGAACCGAATGAGCGGTTCATCATTCTGGCTCGGCATTTAGGAGACGAATGGCATTTGTTAGTAAGACACTCGTAGATGCAAACGGAGTAGAGTTCCCCGGACTGTTTTTTGATGCCGGTGGTGCTGGCATCATACCTGTTTCGGTCGCGGTCGATAGGTTCGCAACGTGTCAATCGGCGTCCAAAAAGGACCCCCTATCGGCGTCCAAAAGGGACCCCCTTCGTCGAGCAGCGTTACGGGTATGACGGGTGCACCGTTCGCGCTGGTTGCGGCGTAGGGCGGGCGTAGCCCGACCGGAGGCGCAACCAGCGCGAAGCGTTCTCTGCCGGTGGTCCTGGGCGTCAGCTTCGATGTTTGAAGCGCCAGCTGTCGTTGCCGGTTTCGACGATGTCGCAATGGTGGGTAATACGGTCGAGCAGTGCGGTGGTCATCTTGGGGTCGCCAAAGACGGTCGGCCACTCGCCAAAGGCGAGGTTCGTGGTGACGATGACGGAGGTCTGCTCGTAGAGCTTGCTGACGAGGTGGAAGAGCATTTGACCGCCCGAGCGTGCAAACGGCAGGTAGCCAAGCTCGTCGAGCACCACGAGGTCGAGGCGCGAGAGCTGGGCCGCCAGCGTGCCGGCCTTGCCAAGGCGCGTTTCCTCCTCGAGTCGGTTCACCAGGTCCACTGTGTTGAAGTAGCGTCCGCGGGCGCCGGCTCGTACCACATTGGCGGTGATGGCGGTGGCGAGATGCGTCTTGCCGGTACCCGTTCCACCGACCAGCACGACGTTGCGTCGGCCCGGAAGAAACGAGCCGCTGTACAGCGAGCGCACCAGTCCCTCGTTGATGGGAGTGTCGCCGAAGACGAAGGCGTCGAGGTCCTTCACCGCGGGCAACCTGGCGGCCGACATCCGGTAACGGACCGAGGCTGCATGGCGGTGCGTCGCCTCGGCACGCAGCAGGTCGGTCAGGACCTCCATGGTCGTGCGCTTGCGCTGGAGACCGGTAGTGACCGCCTCGTCGAAAGCGCCAGCCATGCCCTTCAGCCCCAACTCGGTCATGGCCGTCATCATCTCATGCCGCTGCATGGAGGCCTCGCAGGCTGTCATAGCGGTTGCAGTCGGCGCGGGGCGGATGGCGCAGCGCCAGATCTTCTGGCGTGACAATAGTCAGCGGTCGCGGCGGTTCGCGCCGGCGGGCCAGGATGTTGACGATGACGTCGTCGCTGGCGACGCCGGCCAGCAATGCTTCGCGCACGGCCGCTTCCACCGCCTCGAGTCCGTCGTCGAGCACCGCGGCCAGCACCCGCACGAACCGCCGGTCGGCATCGTCACCGACGCCAAGCTTGCGCCGCAGTCGTGCCAGCGCAGGCGGCAGCTCCCAGCCCTGGAACGGCGCGCCGTTCCGCAGGGCGCCCGGCTTGGTCGCCAACACCGGCAGATAATGCCACGGGTCGTAGATGGTCCGGTCCCGGCCGAAAAACCGGGGATGGTCGGCGACGACTTCCCCGTCGCAGCGCACGACGATGCGGTCGGCATAGGCGCGGACCTGAACGGCACGTCGCACCACCCTGGCAGAAACGGAGTAGCGGTTGCGGTCGAAGCTGATGAGGCATGTGCCGCTTACCGCATGCTCGCTCTCATGAAAGCCGTCGAAGGGTGCGACAACAGGCTGGAGCACGCTGCGCTCGGCAGCCCAGGCCTGAGCAACCGTCAGTTCCTTCTGCTCGGGATGCTGGTGCAACTCTGTCCAGCGCCGACACTCGGCCTCCAGCCAACCGTTCAGCTCCTCGAGGCTGGTAAATCGCAGGCGTGGCTGGAAGAAGCGGCCGCGTGCGGTTTGCACCTGGTTCTCGACCTGACCTTTCTCCCAGCCCGACGCCGGCGAGCAGGCGGTCGGCTCGACCATGTAATGGTTGGCCATGACCAGGAAGCGCCGGTTGAAGACACGCTCCTTGCCCGTGAACACGCTCGTGACCGCCGTCTTCATGTTGTCGTAGATGCCGCGCGTCGGCACACCTCCGAAGAAGGCAAACGCCCGCGCATGCGCGTCGAACAGCATCTCCTGTGTCTCGCGGGGATAGGCTCGCACATACATTGCCCGCGACGCGCATAGCCGGACATGCGCGACCTTTACCCGCATCGGCTTGCCCGAAATCTCCACGTCCTCGTGGCTCCAGTCGAACTGGTAAGCCTCGCCCGGCCGGAACAGCAGCGGGATGAACGCCGGCGCATTCATCACATCGCGACGTCGCGCCCGGCGCCAGCGGGCCGCATAACGCCGCACCGCGTCGTACGAGCCGTCGAACCCCTCGCGCAGCAGCAGGTCGTGGATGCGCGTGAGGCGCAGCTTCTCGCGCCGCGGCCGTGCCTCATCTTCCTCCAGCAACGCATCCAGTCGCGCCTGAAATGGCCCCAGCTTCGGCAGCGGCTGTACCTCCCGCCGATACCCCATGTCCGCTTCCGGCGCCCGGATCGCCTTGCGCACCACCTTGCGCGACAGGTGCAGGTCCCGCGCTATCGCCTTGATGGCCTTCCCCGACGCGTGCTCGCGCCGGATCCTCAACACCGTCTCCAATACCAGCATCCCGATCTCGCCGCCTGACACACCGCCAAGCGAACAGCCTAGACCAACGGGATGAGGGGTCCCTTTTCGACGCCGATCACCCCGCTACCGGGGTCCCTTTTCCACGCCGATCCACATCGCAACGCCGGTCGATTTCTCAACCAAGCCGATGATCGGCGGTCTCTACAACGATATGCGGCTTGGCGCGGGTAAGGTTCCCCCGCTGGTCGCGATCGGTGATACCGCAACAATTCAGAGCGACAAATACGGCGTATTGCGGGTCAGCCTCGCACAAGACGGGCGCGAAATGGTTTGCGCGACCATGACCACGATGGTCAATCAGCAGGTGTTCTCAAACACCGGGTTGGCACTTTTGGGGTCGATGCCCGCCAACATTGATGGCCGCACGAACAAGATCACCTTTGACCGCTGCGTCAACTCGAACTGGCGCTTGATGCAGTCGGCGGCAACGACGAACGCCACCCTTGTCTTTGCCGGAGCGTCGCGTTTGGCCCGGTTGCAGGGGCAATGCGCCACCGATGTTGTTTCATATGTCAAAATCTACGACCTCGCGACCGCTCCCACGCAATCGTCGGTGCCCGTCATGGTGTTCGAGGTAACGGGCGCGTTCTCGCTCGACCTTTGCAGCCTCGTGATGCTTAACGGCATCGGGGTACGCATCACGCGCAACATCGCGGATAACGACAACACGGCGGTCAACGCAGGAGATGTCCGCGCGCTGAATCTGACTTACGCGCGATGATGTACTCCCGTCCCGACTTCCGGGGAAACGCTATCAACGAACCGATGCGACATGTCGTAGGCGGCTCGCAATATCGCCGCTCCTACGCCTTCGAACGTGCCAATACCCACCAGTACAAGCTGGTGCTCGATGGCCAAATACAGCGGTTCGAGGTGCGGTCCGGTGATGTAGGCGACGCGACGAATCTGGTCAGCGGCAACGAACGCTCGGAGGTCGTTGTCGATGCGCCGCTCACACCGGGCAGACCGGAAAGCATCTTCGCATTCGAGGAAGAGGGTTGGCTCGCTTACTCATTCATGATCGAAACGCCGATCACGGCAGAATTCGCGATTGTCGGACAATGGCACGATTATCCTGAGCCGGAAGACGTGCATATGTCACCGCCACTATCATTCGTGGCTTACCCATCGAAGGTGCAGAACGGGCAAACTGTCATCCCCTTCGCAATGGCGACGATGTTTGATCCAAACTTGGCCTCACCAATCGCGAATCCAAATTACCGAACTCGATGGAGCGGTTCGCTCGTGATGGGGAAATGGACGAACATTGTCCTGAACTTTCGGGCGAGCATCAAAGATACTGGGTTCCTGCGACTTTGGCTCGATGGTGAGCTTGTATGCAACGCGGAAAATATTAGCTTCGGGTTCAACAACAGAACCGGTTTTGCATACTGGCAGTACGGCATTTACCGGAAGAAAGATGCGAACACGATGATCGCGCACTACGCGAACATGCGGGTCGGGCGCGAGAATATGGCGCATCTGATTGACCAGCCAAACCCGCTGCTAGGTAGGAGCGCATAAATAAATGCGATGGCATACTCTCCCGCATACTTCCCGAACACTCCTGCGACACCTGTTCGCCGAAGTGTAGTAGTCACCCCCAGTGATACAGCAAGAATCGACCCCACGAAGTCACTCATTATAGTGTCCGGTGGAACGGTTGTGATCCAGTGTAGCGAAGACACAGCCCCTCAGATTTTTCCAAACCTGCCACCCTATGCAGAACTGACCTTTGAAGTGGTGAAGGTTCTCGCGAGCGGGACAACGGCACAAGACATTCGAGGCTGCTACTGATGGGCTTCGTTCGTATCCCCTCTGCGCCTACCGTCCCGGTGATGCCTGCGAACAACCGCATCGCGGTGTTTGGGCCAAGTCATGCGGCACAGCACTTTACCGGCGTGAATGCCGCTGGCGATGTCCCGATGCTATTCTCCCAGACGACCGGTGCCGTCCACTGGGCCAACTTCCTGTCTGGTGGTCGCGCTGTTCTTGAGCCTGCCGACATGGTGGCGCGCAACGGCGAATGGACTGGGCCGATGACGTGGAACAGCATTGACTATCCCGGCCTCATGTCGCGCGTCGACAAGCTGCTGGCGACCGGTGTTGGGCATGTCGTGATGGTCGCGCCAAGCGCCAATGACCGCAACGCATGGACCGCTACGCAGTCGATCGCGAACCTCAATGCGATCATCGACCGGATCGTAGGCGCGGGCATGTTGCTGACCATCCTGCTAGACTATCCGCATGGCGCAGCCGCTTACACGAACATGCGCCTGTCCAACACGTCAGCCAGCCCGCAACTTGATCACTGGAACGCGGTCAACCGCTGGCTGCTGACGCTACACGGGCAGCGCGGTATCCGCGTTGTCGATACGCCTGCAATCCTTGCCGACTTTAACAGTGCCGAAGGTCAGGCGGCGGCGGGCGTCACTATCGACGGGCTGCACCTTTCCACGGCAGGGGCTTACGCCGTTGGTCGCGTTCTAGCGCGCGAATGGCGGCGACTTTATCCGCTTGGAGGCGCGCTGCCATTTGGTCAGGCTGAACGTGCGGGCGTCGCAGGTATTAATCCAGCACCCATGATTTCGAACAGCCCGTACTTCCCCGGGACGGGCGGCACGCTCGGAGCGGGCGCAACCGGCCAGCTTGCTAGCGGCTGGCAAACGCAGTTGGGTAGCGGCGTCAGCGCCGCCTATTCCAAAGTCTCGACAACAGCTTTCGCGGGCCGCAGCTACAGCGACGACGATGGTCCGCTGTCGAAAGATTGGCAGCAAATTACGCTTTCCGGCACCGCTTCCGGAACCGGCGATGTGATGATTTTGCGCCAAGCTGTGAACAGCACGATTGGCGATGTTCTACGGGCTTGCGCAGAGATTGAAGTCGATGCAGGTGCCGCCGGGCTGTCCGGCATTGGAATTTACATCTTCCACAGCGGGTCTGGACAGCAAATCCGCGCCTTTGGGACACCGCCAGCTAACTTGGCCGATGCGATGCCTTCGCAGGCCATGGCAGGCGTAATGCGAACGCCCCGTTGGACTGCCGACAGCAACCTCTTCTACCTTCAGCTATCTGCGAAACCTATCAATGGCGCGTCCGTATCGGCAACGATCCGCGTTCGCGGCTTCGCGGCAGGAAGGGGGCTTTAATGGCAAACCTCCGTACCATCCTCGCTTATGCGCAGCGTCGCCTAACGGAACGTTCAACCCGCGTGGCTCTCGTGACGCTAGCCGGTACGCTCGGCATGTCGATCGCAGCCGAACACTTGGAGGTCATCGCGGCACTCATGGGGCTGGCGCTGCTCGTCGTTGCGCCTGACGGTGACGCCAATGGCTGATCCAGCGATCCCTCAGGATATGCGTGACCTTCTGATCCGTTTGGATCAGCGCGTCACGGACGGCTTCGCAACGATCAATCAGCGGCTCGATGCGTTCGATCGTCGTGCGGAAACCCTCGACGCCCGTGTGACCGCTTTGGAAACCGCTGAGGTCAAGCGAGCGGGCGAGCTGGCTGGCGCGCAACGCCTCGGCAGCTATCTCAAGATCGCCGTTACGGCATTGGTCGCAGTTGTAGGATACCTCGGCTATCAGATCGAATTGGCTCCACGTTCCGATAGGGTTGTGTCAAAGACCGTTATCCAGACCCCTTCGCGATCCTAAATCTATTTAATTTCGCTTTGCGCTACTGGCCTGTAGTAGCGGCGACACATTCCGCTCTCGGGGTTCACGTTCATTTGAGCAACCTCTTTCGTCGTCTTATTTCTATAGGCCTCATCAGCAACGCAGTCGCAGTAACTCTCAATTACTCCATCAGTCACGTCGTAATCATCGAACATACCAATCTCGCGTTGGGCCTGCATACCAGCCACGCAAGTCTTTATCGTAGCGTTCCAAGCAATAGCACGATCGGGTTCGCGACTTAATTGCTGCCTTACAGAACGATCTACGACATAGGGAGCTTCAAATTTAGGGAGCGGCGGTCCTTCGTCCGCAGCGGAACATCCTATTAGGGTCAGGCAGAGCGCGGCTACCATGCATCGGTGGTTCACTGTTACATACTTCCTGCTCGGGTAGGAAACACCGGTCCGCGCACTGTCATTTTTGCCGCATCGTATGGTCGCTGCAATGCGGCCACCTCGTCATACGACCCCCGCAGCCACACTTCCGCATCCTTGGGTTCTAGGATCGTTATCATGGCCTTGGGGTGGATTGGCTTCACAAGGTCGTTCGCGTCGCACGTAACCATCGTGAAGCTGTTACCTTCGGCGGTTTGCTGCCAGAACCCGGCGACAGCGAACACCGGTTGGTCCGTAACCTGAAACCACATCTCTCCCTTCAGCGGCTTGCGTCCGTCGTTCAAGTTTATTGGCTCAGGCGTCCATTCGCAAAACTCGGTCAGGGGGATCAGGCATCGGTTCGCCGGATTGCTAGCCAGCTTGCGCCATTGCGGCAGGTGTAACTGCCGGACGTTCGTCATCGGCCATTTCGCTTGGCCACCCAGAACGTCCCATGCCATCACGTCCCAAGCGCGCTCACCGTCCTGTTCGCGGATCACGTAGGCACGGCCTTTGGGGCGCAGTTCCTTCGGATCGAACCGATTATCGAGGGGACGCTCGCCGAATAGCTTCTTAGCCGATCCGAAGATCGTTTCCGGCTCGCCGTCGTATCGCGCTCGATTACACATGCGACCCTACTACTTCGAAGCGAATTCTATATGCGTTATCGTTGCAGTCACCTTACCGGTGGCCCACTCTGATGGGACGCTCTTAGCGCTATAAAACTTGTCTTTCTCATTTTGCCAGATATAGTTTGGCCGAAGCGGGGTGTTGTTGTCGCTAGAATAGCTATTCTCAATTACCCAGACAGGGTTGTACTCTTCCTCAGCGATTGCTTTGCCGAGAGCATCTTGAAAAACGACTTTGACCGTAACGCGGTCGAGCGTGCGATCTCCAGAATTCTTAAGCTTGAAGTCTACTCCAGGTATCCGACCATCCAAAATACTATCGTAATATTTCGCCTTCAAATCATACACTCGCAGGTTGTCGCGGATGTATGCCCCCTCCTCGGGGCTGGGACCACTAGCGGTTGAGCCAGACATGTCGCTCGCACCAGTCTCAGCGCTGGCAGACGTGGCATCGCCAGCGACGGCGCTGTTACCTGCACCTTTGAAATTATCGACGTACAGCGTCCATCCGATGACCGCTACGGCAAGTAAAGCTGAGACAGAAGAGATCGTTCTGCTGGCGCTATCGGGGGCATTGGTCGCAGGCTCGCTGGCCTCTTTGCGGGCCTGAACGGCAGCGTAAATCAGCAGGCCCGCACCAGCGGCAAGGACCAACCAGCCCCATTGTAACTGAATTGTTCCGACTGCCGCTTTAGCAATGCCAGCGAATGGGTTGTCCTTCAGTTGATCCATGCTGTTCCGCATTTGGGATAAACGGTATTGGAGTACGGCGAAATGATAGACGAGCAGCACGGATGCCGCGACGCCGGGCCAGAAGGTGTCACGCTCACGACCGTTCAGCGCAACCGCTCCGCCAACGACGGCCAATGCTAGTAGAGCAAGCGCCGTCAGGCTCGTCCCGTCGTTGAACAAGTTGACGTTGCCAAGAATGGGTACCGTTACGATCGGGCAGAAAAGGCCAACGATCAGTAGCGCTGCCCCTGCCAGCGCAAAATTCCTCGTGGTTGTCATCAAAGCCCCCAGTTCGGATCAAAACGGACCCGTTCCGTGAAGGATTGCGTACTTTCCCGGTGCGATCAACCTTGCAGCTCAGCAAGTTACTAAGCCATGAAGCAGAGAACGCAGCGGAAGGTGAGTGGGGGACGATGAAGCGAGCAATAGTCGCAGTGGGGCTGATCGCATCTGCATCGGCCGCTCTATCAGCACGCGATTTCGGAACGGTCGGGGGCTTCGATATCGTGGCGCGGGAGAGTGACGCAGAAACTGCAAATACCGGCGCGTGTATAATGTCAGAAGAGTACGAGGGCGCAGGAGATACCGAACTAAGCGTAGTTCGAAGCCTGAAGAATCCCGTGCTGGTAGTGGTAATAGTAACCAACTACAATTGGTCGATAAAGGATAGCGAGGATTACGAGCTATCATACCACATGGGCGACTATTACTACGATCGAAGCGCGTCTGGGTATCAAGACGGCATTAGGAAAGGCTTCTCGGCCGCATTTCCAGCAGAAGATTTTCTGCCAAACTTTGCAAAAAGTACCAATTTTCGCATCAAAAAGGGGGATACGACTGTTGATAGCCTTTCGCTCGACGGTTCGAGTGCAGCCGTTCAAGCTTTCAACCGTTGCTGGGCCTACGTTAAAAATGACGAAGCAGCTAAACAGCGCGAGCGCGACCGCTTTTCGCATATCCCAAAAGACCCATTCAAATGAATAATGCTGTAGTGCCTGCCAATGACCAGGCCAGCGAACAAAGCAATATTGGAGGGCTGGTATAGATGACGACTACTGGTGAGTATCTTGCGGTCGTTGGCGCATGTGCTGGCATCGCGATCATCATCGCGATGATACCCACAGAAAAATGGCCGGACCTAACATTCCCTTGGTTTCGGAACAAAGCGAAGCAGGTATCCGATCGTCGCAACGTTCGACCGTCTTCCACACCGATTTTCAAGCGCGATAATTTAAAAACCTACTCCGTGGCCGACGAGCTAGCAAAGTGGAAAAAGCTTCGCGACGAGGGCGTGGTGACCGATGAAGAGTATGATGAGGCCCGGCAATCGTTGCTCAACCGCCCGTTATAATGGGCCGAGGCGTGTTACATGATGGAGTAAAAACCTACGGATGCGCGCATAGCTGCCGCTTACCAGACCGTTCCATCGACGGTTGGCGGAACAGTTCAGCCAGTCCATCCGCGAGGTGGGGGACGTAAAGACCCGCCAACACCCCGTAGCCGCCCGCTGAGCGCCTTTGCGGGCTTTGGGCTATCCGGGGAAGCCATTGCGACTTCCGATGCCCTACGGCCCTAAAACCCGCTTCGCCTGCTCGTCATTCAACCCAAGCAAGTTTGAAAAGTACGGCCTGATCGGCATCGTCGAACATGACCATCAGCGCTGCCTTTCGGATCAGCTTTAGCGCCGACCGCGAAACAATATCCTCTTTGCCCAACAACCGCTGCGCAAGAGCGGCATTTTCCTGGCTTAGAGGCCGTCCCGTGTAGGGGTTAATCCAGCGTGCCCAAACACCCTCGCCGGTGCTGTAGAGGCTTCTCTGGGCTTCTATGACCCTATCGTGGGGTATGATGAAGGTCGTCGTCACCGACCACCCCACGTCAGCTTGAGTAAGGTTGCCTTGCGCCGATCCGTCACCCAGTCGGTAAAAACGGAAAATTCCCCGTCGGCGGCAACCATATCATGCGTGTACTTGATGCCGTTGGCATCCAGCCATGCTGCAAACTCAACCAAGAGTTCGCCGTCGTCGCTGGTCAGACAAGCGCGATAGCCCTCGTCGTCGTGAAAATCCACATACTCCCTCAACGCGACACCTTCATCTTTCCGCGAGCAGCATCGTCTCGGATTGCCTTGAGATCGGTCATGTGCGCCTTGCCACCGGGGCGAGCGTTCAGCAGCGCGCCCAACTCGGCGTACATCTCGTCTGGCGTGTAACCGCTCGCCACCAGCCATTTCGCCAGTCGATATAGATTCTGGTTCATGCCGCCTGCGGGGATGGCAGCAAACTCTTCGGCAACACGCGCCAGCGCATCACGCTTCAAAGCTTCGGCTGCCTGAGCGCGATACATTTGCAGCAGATCGGGTACGTCGCGGAAGATGGCTTCCGCTGCGACTTCCTTTGCCTTTCGTTCTTCGAGCCAGAGGTCGAGCATGTCCTCTTCGTCGTCGGTGATAGCGTCCGCGAATGCGTCGACCGACAGTATCGGCAACTCCCAGCGATCAATCCAGACGTTGCGGTCCCGCAGTGCGGTTCGCACCGGGCGGTACATAAAGTCGCTGACCTTGCACTTGCTGTAGTCCAGGCCGCTGACTGGTCGGTTACTCGGCACCTCCTCACCGGCCTTCTCCGGCACCCAGTATCCTACCCCGGCAAAGCGGTCCGCCAGTACCTGCCAAATCGCCCGATAGGTCGATGCATCGACCGGCTTATCCAACGGTACGACGATGCGGAAACGATGCCTTCCCTGCACCTTGCCGTTGTTGTAGCTGGAGTAAACGAGGTGCTTGACGTCACCAAGCAAGCGCGAAGCCTGTTCCGGCGAAATGTCGCCGTCGTCGATGTCCATCCAGGCCATCTGCGTATAGACAACGTTCGCCAGTCCCGCGACGCTTTCCTCTACGGCGTCTGGGTCCACGAGCGAGCCGACGATCAAACCGGCTTGCTCCTTTGGCAGCTTCCGATGCCGATCGCTTTCGAGAAGATCACGCAGCGCATTCCAGTCTGGCAGCGCGTGGCTCTCGATATCCCGCGTTGCTACCACGGCCTTGCTGGTTACAATGACCGGACCCAGCCCGACGAGCGTGCCACTGGCCATTCGGTGCATATCTAGTAATTCATTGCTCCGCTCAACCGCTGCCGCTTGCTTGGCTAGCGTCTTGGCTTTGCGCTCGGCCGATGTGGTAGCGATACGGAAACGGGGCTTTGCCCCCCGCAATTCCTCGATGCCAAGGTCAAGGTATTCAACGCGGGCGCCTGGCAGCAATTCGCCAAGAAACTCGGCGGTACGCCAATCCGGCACAAACGCGCTCACGGGTTCATGTTGGCCTTCCATGCGCAGCGAAGTACGCATGACCATCTGGTAGATCATTTCTCCGGCACGGCTGCGAAATAGATCCTCGTCGGAAAGCTGGTACGCATCGGTTAGGAAGCGTGCATGAGCGAGGTCGTCGTTGAAGCTGCCGAAGCTGACCGCTGCGTTGACGTTCCGGTAGGCGTTCAGGCCATGGGATACCGGCGGCAGTTTTCGACCAACCATGATCTGTTCGACCTTGCCGCTGTCGGCGTTGTTCGCGGTCCAGATATAATCGTCGGGCAGGCTGGGGGTTAGCTTCTGCACCATGTCGCGGAAGCCGTTGCGTCCGAGCCTGCGTTCGCGAAGGTCGCGCGTCCATGGCTTATTCGTCATGTAACGAACCGTCAGCCGCATTCCCGTGCGCTCGTCGTGCGCCATATCCTCGATATCGGGATGCGCAGAGAAGGTAACGCCCATCTGCGACCAAATCTGAACGAGGCGGCTTGCGCGGGCGTTGGCACCCATCAGCGTGACCGACTTCCAACCGGCGAAGATGCTGGGTTGTAGGATCGCATGGGCGTTGAGTTCGACATCGCCGCGCGCAGTCTGACCGGCGTTCAGCCATTCCGACTTCGTGACGTACACGCGGTAATGCGGGTTCAGCAGCAAGCGCCATAGATCAGCTAGGGCAGCCGCGAGTGTGTCCTTCCCGGCGTCGCGCATCATCGCTTCTACGTCCGCGACATGACCGGGCTTGACGACGAGTTCGTAGCTGTCGCCGATCCCCGACCGAATTGACAGATGACGAACGACCCATCGGCGGGTCAGCTTCAGCTTATATTCCAGGTGTTCGGTCGCGCTGGGGATTTCGTCAACAATCAGGTTCCAACCGCCGCGATCCGCGCCGTCAAGGTCCATGACGCCTTGATGCGTTACGAACAGCAGGTTGGGCGACTGCGCGAGCAGGCCGGGTCGCGACAACGCGGCACGAATGCTCTGACTGACGCCGCCATTGGTGTCGCTGGTGATGATCTGTGAGCGAGCATCCGGGTTCTTGCCCATGAGATCGGCATGGCTCTGGTTAACGAGACGTAGGCTCGGCTGTGCCATGACGAAGCGATCGGCTGTGTTCGCGATGATGTTGAGGGCAGCTTGCGTCTTGCCCTGACCGCATCCGCGGCTTACTAATTGAATTTCCATCTTTGTTACCTCGAAAACGAAAGCCCGCCGTGCGGGCTGGAATACGCACGACGGGCCAATGCTTTCGTTTCGAAGGAGGTTAGGTAGTCCTTTGAGATACGATGTTTGGCTTCGCCGCTATAGACAACGGCGGTTCCAGCCAAACATTGTCTACATCTTTATTTAGCGATATTGCTCGTCTGGCGTCATTATTCATCAGCGCAGACTGCTGTAACTGGGCTTCGCCATAGCTAGGTAACGGTTTCATTTATATATGGATTTGTTACCAAGGGCGATTTTCCGCTGATTTGTGCGGGTTCTAGCGCCTGACACATGACACCTTGGTTTCTGCGAGATGTCATGTCCGGGGGAGGCCAAGTGCGACCATTCCTCCCCCGGCACATCAGAGCCGTCCAGATACGCGCAGCGGCTCCGAACCCTAGTCGGCGATCATGCCTTGTCCTCCGCAATGGCGTCACGGATGCCATCCATCGCTACCTCCGTCGCCAATGCGATGATATCCACCTCCGGCGCACAAAGTTCTGGTCGAAAAAGCATGTAAGCTATGACCGAATATTTGATCCGCTCAGGTGCGTCTTGCGTAAACGGCCTTACCCTTCCCATCAGTCCGAGGGATTGCAGAAATAGCGTCTCCGCAAACTTACGATCGTCGAAAGTCGGACACTCAGCGCGCACCTCTTCGAGGCGTGCCTGTATGTGCTGTGTGACTTTGACATTCGCAGCGAACTTGGTCTGATCGTAATTGCTCATGCCTTGTCCTCCGATTCACAAGCGGGGACATTGAGAGCGGCAACGGCGCGCGTTACCTCAGCGTTGTTGGCCAGCCAGATCACGGGCATGTTCATGCCGTTCTTCACGCTGATCGACACACCGAAGGCAGGCGCGTTTTTGTACGCCCACTCGATAAGCTGATAGGGCAGTTTGCTGCCGCCGACGGGGCCATGGGTTAAAAACATCCCCATGGTTTCCACCACCACCAGGAACGGCACGTCCACCGGAACAACGACAGCCTTAGGGTTGAGTTTTAACCGCTTGATGTCGCTATGGCTGCCGAACATGTGTACTTTGCCATCCGGCAAAATGTGTGCGCTGGTCACGCCTCGCCCTCCCCATCAACGAGGTGCGGATAGGCGCACGCGGGTTCGCAAAGTTCGGCGAACTTTATGCTTTCGATATTCAATGGATTTCCCCGTCAACAACCCTCCGCTTGCGCGGATAACCAGCCATGGGCGTCACCGATTTTCTCGGTAGCCGGTTAAAAGTTGCTCAGGGAATCGAACCCCGACGAAGACCGCCGCAACCAGGTTGTCCGAAGACGAAGGACCACCTAGAGGAATGGATCGGCGGTGTCAACGGCGATTTTTCGAAAAGTCGAAGAACTGTCGCCGTCACCGATCGCCCGCGGGAGCGCAGGCGGTTCCTCGCGCGCGGGATTCTTTTATAGGGAAATGGCGAACCGCCATTTCACGCCGGTTTTCCGCCGAAAGCGGCTGCACAATGTTTCAGCGATTGAGGGAATCTCTACGGAAAGGCCCCGTCCAACTATGCGGACAGGGCCAAGGTCTACGATAAGGTTGAGCAGCCCGTTGGTTATATCCCGCAGGACACCACTATTTACGCGGCCCTTTCTTCGCGACGAAGCCATGCTTCTCCGACCATGCGCGATAGGTCGTTTTCGACTTCGGGCTGATCTTGCGCTCTGGGTCTGAGAACCAGATTTCGATGCTGTAATCGGGGTAGGTGCGCTTTACCGCCAGCATCTTCCTACGATCCGCCGCGTCGAACAGGCCTTTCGCCTCCACGATGCGCTTGCCCGCCGTGTCGATAAAATCGGGAAGGTAGGTGCATTCGAGGACATACGGCAGCTTAACGGCTTCGTATGCGAACTCCGGTCCCAGATCGCGGGCGCAGCGCTCCTCGAAGCCGTTCCGATAGCCGCTCATGCTTCGTTGGTTGACGTGCTGCCGCCACCCACAAGTTTGGGAAGCGGGGTCTTCGGCGGCACCTGACCGGCTGGCCATCTGACCGCGACTGCACGGGACTTCTCAATCCAGGTTTCGTTGACGCTATCTGACTGATTGCCGCCCAGCACTCGATACCGCGTTGCATCCTGTCCGACGAGAAAACCCACATGGCCGCCACCGGGGCGCTTGAAGACGACGACCGCACCGATAGTCGGCGAACACGCTTGTCCCCACTTTTCCCAAGCGGACGCCCTCACGGCGATCGGTGCGGTAGGTAGCCCAGCAGTCTTGATGCAGTGCGCGACGAATAATCCGCACCACGGCACACTATCTGCGCCGTACACCATGCCAAGAAGTTTTGTACCAAGTCCCGACGCCCAGCCCATGATAGTTGGGTTGTTGGCGCTGCCGGGATACTCTTTAAGGCCGATATAGGATCGGGCCACTTTCATCCATGTATTCATACATGAATTTATCAAAGCTGCGGAATGTCAGAGTTAAGTGCGCGGTTATCTCCAAGTATTTCCGAATAAATAATGTTGGGAAAAGAAAAAGGAGAAACCCAATGGCAGCACGCAAATCACAACTAAGGCACATGTTCCGCAGCGAGTACGACGCTCTCAAGAATGCAATCCACCGGTGCCACAACGACCGCAACGTCTCGTTCCAAAACTACGGTGCTAGGGGTATAGCGGTTTGTGATGCTTGGAGGTCGGAACAAGGCTTCGCGCTGTTCCTAGATTGTATTGGCCCGCGCCCTAGCCCTGAACATAGTTTGGATCGCAGGAACAACGACGGCCACTATGAACCCGGCAACGTTTGGTGGGCACCCGACAGAGCAACGCAACAGCGGAACCGCCGCAAGCCGACAAAAGCTTGCACCGACTTCGGCTGGGGTATTGGCATGACCAAAGCGACAGGAGAAGGTCGTGGAAAAGGCCGACGCTACAGCCCGCTAATCCCGTACAATGGCCGAACCGAAACACTCAGAGATTGGGCAGTAGAACTGGGAATTAGTGCGCCGACTATCCGCCAGCGATTGCAGCGCGGCTTGTCGCCGGAACAAGCCCTAAACCCTTCTACGTCCCGCCGTGGTATGACCCGCAACGCCGGTCCCGCGATCATTCCGTTGGCGGCTATCAAGAAGCCGGTCGAAAGCGCCATCGTGATCCTCGACAAAGCAATGCAGGACCTGAGCGGCAGACTTCCCAATGCTTGATGGAATTGATCCTTGGGAAGCGGTCCAGATGATACGCGAGGATATGGTCGCGCTGCTACGGCGCGACCCCCATTGTCAGTTGGCGCAGCTTCTCGGCCAACGGCTGATGGACCTGTACGAGCAAATCCTAACCACCTGAACGACAACCGCGAGGGGTTGCACGAATCGGAACAATAGGGGAACATAGGCCTATGGAACGCCTTGACCCTCTGACCCTCGCGGCGGTTCTCGCCAGTACGTCGACCAGCCGCCTTGCGGGGCTTCTCGCCGCCGATCCGGTCCATAAAACCCGATCAGCGGAACTGCTCGCTCAGGACATCGCGCGTCGGCTCAACGACGTACCACCCGATAGGAACCAACTGACCTTGCCTTTGTGACGTGGGCCATCTGGGAAATCTGAAATGGGACGACCTCACCCATTTCACATCACGTGATGCAAACCTTTACGCGGCCTGCCAGCACTGCCAACGCAGGACGACGTTTGATGCCAAGAGGCTTGAACGGTACTTTCGAATGAAGCGGTGGCAGACCGGCCTACAGTACGTTTATGCCCACCTCTACTGCATCCGTTGCCAACGACGCCCCAGCCGGATCGGACCGTGCCGTAAGCACCACAACGCGCCCCGGTTCTTACCTGACACGGAACAGGAATGGAAACGCCTGCATCGACGTTTAAGGGGCTAAGTCATTGATTAATATAGGTGCGCAACCCTGCACTAGTGCAGCAGCGCGTACATGACGTATAGGAAGCCCGGCCGCGCGCGCGAGGTCCACGGGTCGGTCGACTGCGCCTCCGCGACGATCGCGGAGAGTTGCGCCTTGACCCGGTCGAGATCGGCGGTGGATTCGAGTTTCAGCAGTTCCAGCTTGGCCGCGTCGCGGGCCCTGGGGTCGGGGATCAGCTTGTCGAGCAGCGCCGCGATCGGCGCGATCAGGGAATCGATCATAGGGCCTCCGAAAGGTCAAAGTTCACTAAGTTCACACTCGTGGCGTATCGACGCGCAGGGCGAGCCAGCCGTAGAGAAAGGCTTCGTTAGCGGGGCGCGTTTCGGCCAAGCGGAGATAGCGTTCGCCCTGCAAGGCGTTGATTGCCTTGACCAAAACCGCCTCTGCCGCCGGGCCGCGGGTGGCGAGGAGGGTGTCGAGCGCGGCGAGCGTCTGCGCGCCGATGTTGCCATCGACCGCGATATCGCCCCAGTCGCGCTGCTGGCGGTTGAGCGCGTTCAGGATGCGCTGGAGAAAGGTCGCGGCGACCGACGGTCCCATGTTGACGCCGGTGTCGAACAGTTCGGCGGCGAGTAGCGGCGCACGGGTCGCTACCGCCGCGAAGTTCGGCGCCTGCCAGTAGCGGCGGCGGTAGATGCGTGCGGCGAGGGCGCGGGGCAGGTCGCGCATCGCGCCGGTGTAACCTTCCGCGCGGGCGACGGCTTGGGTGATGCCGTAGCGGGTCGCGCCGCCACGGTCGGCGGGGTGGTCGACATAGCCGCCTTCGCGGTCGATCACGTCTTCGATCAGGGTGGTTGCGTCCATTTCGTCCTCCTGTTGGAGGTGGAACGTAACCAGAACGGTTTGTTGTAGGAAAGCGGCCATCGCGGCGCGCGGGGCCGGGATGGCCGCGCCGGCGCGGGCGGGGGTCCAGGATCAGGTGTGGTGAGGGCAGTGGTTGGGGCTCTGGACCCCCGCCTGCGCGGGGGTACGGCCGGCCGCTATCTTACCCGTTTGGTTCGAGCAGCTTCGAGCTTGTCGAGTAGCGGTAGTCGAGAACGTGATGCCTGGGGCGGGGCCTTCTCGACTTCGGTTCTCGACAGGCTCGAACCTGCGCTCGAAGCGAACGGAAGGGGAAGGGGGAAGGGGAAGGGGAGGGGGAGGGGGGAGGGGGGAAGGGAGCGGAGTGTGTGGTTTCGAAGGTTGCGGTGGAGCGGGATGACCTTCGTTGGACCCGTTCGTCGTGACGAGCCGCTGAGCCTGTCGAAGCGGCGTATCGAAGGACCGGGACAGGTGCTTCGATACGGGCCTTCGCCGCGGTACGGTTTAGGGGGGCTCACCCTGTCCGTTTGGTTCGAGCAGCTTCGAGCTTGTCGAGAAGCGGTAGTCGAGAACGGGGTGCCTGGGGCGGGGCCTTCTCGACTTCGGTTCTCGACAGGCTCGAACCTGCGCTCGAAGCAAACGGGAGGGGAAGGGGCGACCTTCCGGCCGCCCCCGCCCGTATTACTTGACGTCGAGCATTACCACCGACTTGGCCGGCAGCGTCACCGACAGCGTGCCGTTGGCGATCTGCGCGCCGGTGAAGGTCGCCGGTACGACCGCGTTCGGGTTGTCGAAGTTATTGTGCGCGGTCATCGTCGGGGCGGTTAGGACGCGGCCGGTGATGGTCGTGCCCGCCACGCCGGTCAGCGCGACGTTGATCGGGGCCGGGCGGTTCGGGTCGGCGTTGGACAGCGCGATGTGCACCGCACCGTCCTTGCCGCGCACGGCCGAGGCCGACACCGCCGGGATCGCCCATTTGTCGCGCGAATAGTATGGGCTGTCGATCGTGATCGGCAGGACGGTGCCGTCCATGAACGGCTTGTACATTTCGAACACGTGATAGGTCGGCGTCAGGACCATCTTCGGCCCGTCGGTCAGGATCATCGCCTGCAGCACGTTCACCATCTGCGCGATGGCGGTCATCTTCACCCGGTCGGCATGCTTGGCGAAGATGTTCAGGTTGATCGCGGCGACCAGCGCGTCGCGCAGCGTGTTCTGCTGGCGCAGGAAGCCCGGCGTCGTGCCCGGGTCCTGCCCGTACCACGTGCCCCATTCGTCGACGGCCAGCCACACGCGCTTCTGCGGATCATATTTGTCCATGATCGCGCTGTGCTTGGCGATCAGTTCCTCCATCTTCCAGGTGAGGCCGAGCGTTTCGGCCCATTCGGATTCGGTGAACTGGGTCGGCGACGCCTTGGGTGCCCAGCCGCCGGGGACGGTGTAGTAATGGAGCGAGACGGCATCGATGTGCCGCATCGCTTCGCGCATCATCACCTCGGTCCAGTTATAGTCGTCGGAATTGGCACCCGACGCGATCTTCAGCACGCGGCTGCCCTCGGGCGACTTGATGAAGGTCGCGAAGCGCTTCGTTTCGTCGGCGCCATATTCGGGGCGCATGTTGCCGCCACAGCCCCATAGTTCGTTGCCAATGCCGAAATAGGGGACCTTCCACGGTTCCTTGCGGCCGTTGCGGGCGCGTTCGTCGGCCAGCGTGCCGGCGCGCTGGGTCATATATTCGACCCATTCGGCCATTTCGCGGGCGGACCCGTTGCCGACATTGCCCGAGATATAGGCTTCGGCACCGACCTGTTCGGTCAGGTCCATGAATTCATGGGTGCCGACCGCATTATCCTCGGTAACGCCGCCCCAGTTGGTGTTGATCTTGACCGGGCGCTTGGCCTTCGGCCCGATCCCTTCGCGCCAGTGATATTCGTCGGCGAAGCAGCCGCCGGGCCAGCGGATGACCGGCACGCCGAGCCGCTTCAGCGCCGCGACGACGTCGTTGCGGAAGCCGCGGGTATTGGGGATTCGACGGTCGTTGCCGACCCACAGGCCGCCATAGATGCCGTTGCCCAGATGCTCGGCGAACTGGGTGAAGATACGCCGGTCATAGGTGGGACCGGCCTGATCGCCGCGAATGGTGATTCGCGCCGGCTCGCCCGGCTGCGGCGTCGGCGCCGTCTGGGCCGTGGCGGTCGCCGCGATCAGCAAGGATGCGGTGCCCAGCGCAAAGGCGCGTGCGCGCTGGCGCAGTTTGAGGCGCGTGGTGGTCCGGCCGGTCATGGGATCAATCCCCCCTATGTCGTTTTTGTCTGACTAATGCGTAGCGAACCCGTCCGGCGCGATCAAGAGCGGATCGGGATGCTTTGCAGCCGGGGGCGGGGCGGGTAAGAGGGGCGATCCCTCTCCCTTATCGACAGGTTTTGCTCTTTTGACGTCCTCCCCCCAGTCGTGCGGCCTCGTCGCGATCCTCGGTGCCCCGAATGCGGGCAAATCGACCCTGGTCAATGCACTGGTCGGACAGAAGGTCGCGATCACCAGTCCCAAGGCGCAGACGACGCGCACCCGGTTGATGGGCATCGCGATCGAGGGCGATACCCAGCTGCTGCTGGTCGATACGCCGGGTATCTTCGAGCCGAAGCGGCGGCTGGACCGGGCGATGGTGTCGGCGGCGTGGGAAGGCACGGCGGGCGCCGATGCGATCGCGGTGGTGGTCGACGGCAAGGGCGGGATCGGCCCCAAGGTCCGCGCGATCGTCGAACCGCTGGCCGACCGGAAAGAGCCGAAGCTGCTGATCCTCAACAAGGTCGACATTGCCGACAAGCCGCGCCTGCTGGACCATGCCGCGCGGCTGCACGAAATGGCGGCGTTCGAGGAAACGTTCTTCGTCAGCGCCACGACCGGCGACGGGCTGGCGGAAATGAAGGCGGCGCTGGCGAAGCGGATGCCGGAAGGGCCGTGGCATTTCCCCGAGGATCAGGTGAGCGACGCCACCGACCGGATGCTGGCGGCGGAAGTGACGCGCGAGCAACTGTACCACCAGCTGCACGAGGAACTGCCCTATGCGAGCGCGGTCGACACCGAACGCTATCTGGAGCGTGAGGACGGGTCGGTCGAAATCCACCAGCAGATTTACGTGGCGCGTGATACGCAGCGCGCGATCGTGCTGGGCAAGGGCGGGCAGCGGATCAAGGAAATCGGCGCGACGGCGCGCAAGGAATTGCAGGAATTGCTGGGGGTGCGCGTGCACCTGTACCTGCATGTGAAGGTCAAGCCGAACTGGGAAGAGGACCGGATGCTGTACCGGGATATCGGACTGGACTGGGTGGAGTAGTTTCGCAGGCTCCAGGCGTACCCCCGCGCAGGCGGGGGTCCAGGGCAGCGAACGCTGCCGTTTCGCCCTTGGCTCTGGACCCCCGCCTGCGCGGGGGTACGGTTTGGCACTCAGAACAATTTCCGCACCGACAGGCGGACGATCCGGCCGTAAGGGTCGAGGAACGACGGCTGGAAGCGATAGGGCACCGCGTCGTTCCGGTCGCGGACATCGACGCGGTCGTTGAGCAGGTTCTGCACCTCGAACTGCAATACCATCCGCTTCGCCCATGGCGCGCGGGGGGCGAGCTTGTCGGCCTGGACTTGCGAATAGAGGCCGAGGAAGGTCAGCCCCGAAAAGCGCAGGTCGGACGCCGGCAGCGTGCTGCGGATGCGGGTCGCGGGGCGTTGGTTGCCATAGACGCCCATGCGGAAGGCGCCGACCGATCCGCCGATATTGCCCATCAGCTCATAGCGCGGGCGGCCGCTGTTGCCGTCCAGCGTCTCGCCGTCGAGCAGGTCGAGTTCGCCCTGTCCCTGTCGGAGCGTCAGCCGGTCGGACAGGCGGGCGGTCGCCGTCAGGAACGCCCAGAGCTGTGGCCGGTCGGGCGGCGGCGGCGCGTCCTTGGCCGGAGGCGGCGGGGTGGGGCCGATGGGGCCGAAGAACGAGATTTCGGCCTTAACCTTGCGCTCGACCTCGCCGAACAGGTTCACCGGGCGGATGTCGGCGCGCAGCAGCCGGCCGCTATCGTCGCGGACGAAGCGGTCGGGGAACGCCGCCTGCAACGCCGCCGTCGCGCTGACCAGATTGGCGACCTGATCGGTGATGCGCGTGTCGACATAGCTGACGCCGAGGTTGAGCTGTTTGTTCTTGATCGGACGCCAGCCGATGCCGAACGTGCGGATCTGCCGTTCCTCCGGCCGCAAATCGGTATTGCCGCCGCCGGTCACCGCGATCGGCGCGCTGGCCCCGGTCACGAAGTCGAAGAACGGCGTGTTGGGCACGGTGACGATCGGCTGGGTCAGGGTCGCGATGGCCGGCGGGGTGCGCGCGGTGTTGATCGACGCGGTGATCTGCACCGGACGCTTCGGCGCCCAGTTGAGCGCGAAATTGCTGCTGGCGAGGCTGCCATAGTCCGACACGCCGGTCAGGCCGAGCATGACATTGGCCGACAGCGAGCCGATCGCCGACAGCACGCCGCGATCGGTCGAAGTGAGCGGCAGGTCAAGGCTGGCGCTGCCGCCCTGCACGGTACGGGTCAGGGTGCTGGCGGCGCCTGCATCGTCGGCCAATCGTCCGCTACTGTCCGAGCGGGCGTAATCGGCGTTGAGCGTCAGCTGCGCGGGGCCGGCGGGCAGTTGCAGGACCGGGCCGTTGGCGGTCGCCTTGGCCATAAGCGTGCCGGTGACGGTGCGGCTGCGCGTGACGATCATCGGCCGGGCGGTGAGGGCGGGGGAGAGGTCGAACGGATCGGCGCCACCATCGACCGCCGCCTGCAACGCATCGGCTGCGATGCCGCGATCGACGGCGGCACGGGCGCGGACCCGGTCGTATCCGCCGGTGACGGTCCACAGCCAGCGCCCGACCCCGCCCTGCACGGTCGAGGCGGCATGCAGCGTCAGATTGTCGTTGCGCTGGGTCAGCACCGGCCCTTCGTCCAGATAGCGGTCGAGCAGCACCGGGCGGTCGAAGGGCAGCGGCGATCCGGCGGGCAGGGCGAGCGTCGCTCCCTGCAACCCGGCCAGCGCGCGGCCGCGATCCGCCTCCATCGTCAGGTTGAGCGAGGCGAGCATCGTCTTGCCGATCGGCACGACATGGGTGCCGTCGACCTTCAGCGCGTCGCGGCTGCGCAGCGAAAGGAAGGGGGCGAGGTCGGTCGCGCGGCGGCTGCCGGACGCGTAGGCGGCGAGCGTGCCGCGCTGTACCGGGTCGAACGGTACTGCGGCGGCGGTTATCGGCCGTCCGGCGAGCGAATCGAGCGCGGGGTCGATGCTGCCGCCGTCCGGCGCACGAACGTTGCCGTTGCGGTCGAACGGGCTGTCGCTGTCGGGCAGATAGGGGCGCTGCGATGCGCGCAGCGGATTTTGCCGGTCGTACGTGATGGCGAGGACGGTGCGGCGGTCGCCGGCGATGCGGGTCGACCCCAGTTCCAGCCGTTCGGTGCCGCCGCCGCCATCGGTCGTCGTCCCCGCCCCCTGATCGAAGACCAGCGCGCGAAATTTCTGTTTCAGCACGAAATTGACGACACGGACCGTCGGCGCAAAGCCGAAGCGGGCGGCGTCCTGTTCCGACAGCACTTCGGTCCGCTCCAGCGCCTCGGGCGGGAGCGTCCAGATTTCGCGATAGCCCGAGATGCGGCGGCCGTTGAGCAGGAAGACGGGGTCGCCGCCGCTGGCCGAGCTGGTCAGCGGTTTGAGCAGCTGGGCCAGCTGTTCCATGCTGGTCGCGCCCAGCGCGCGGAGCGCCGCGGCGTCGAGCACCGCAACCGGCGCGATGTCGCCGATGGCGGAGCCGGGCGGGCGCTTGCCGGTGACGACGATTTCGTCGCGCGGCGAGTCGTCTTCCTCCTGCGCGGCGGCGGGCAGCGGCACCGCCAGCACGGCGGCACCGGCCAGACTTCGCCCGACTGCCATCCTCATCCGCCGCTCCACGTTCGTTGCGGCGACCGGGCTAGGGGCGGTTTCGGACCGAAGCGTGGCGAAAAGCGGCCAAGGCGCGGCGGACGCGCAAAAAGGGCCGGCCCCTCCCGAAGGAAGGACCGGCCCCGAGTCCGACACCCCGTTACGCCACCGGGGGTGCCGGAAACCGGTTAGCGGTTGCAGTAGCGCGGCGGGTCGGCCCGATCGATCGCCCGGCCGGCGACCGCACCGACGCCACCACCCAGGATGGTGCCGAGCAGGCGGTTGCCACGACCGGCAACGGTGTTGCCGAGCAGGCCGCCGGCGATCGCGCCGATCACCGTGCCGCCGTCGCCATTCTCGCAGCGCGCGCCGCGACGGTTGTACTGGCGGTCGCGATAATAGCCGCGGTCGCCGCGATATTCACGATAGCCGCGACCGTCGCGATAATCCCGCTCGTAGCGGTCCCCGCGCCAGCTCTGCGCCGAAGCGGCGGTCGGAGCGGCGGCGGTAGCGACCGTGGCAAGCGCGGCAGCGGCAAGCGTCAGCTTCTTGAACATGGGTCTTCTCCCTCAAAACTCGGTGACGGTGGTTGATCCCGTGTCGGGAAGTCCGTCTGTGATTTGGGGTATGCGCCGATTCGCTTGAGCCGATACTGAATGCGCCTGTTAGCTGCCGTTCATTATTCAGGCGGAACGGATGGCGAGATTTCGTCACTCCCGCGAAGGCGGGAGTCCATACACGCTGTCGTTAGCGACCCTGCCGCGCCGTCGGCGTTTAAGGATTCCCGCCTTCGCGGGAATGACGAACGTGGGGCGCCGAAACGACCCGCATCCTATGCGGGTTTTGCTTTAGTTCCCTCGCGCAAAACCCTATATACTCGCTATGGCAACGAACCCCAATCAGAACGACTACGGCGCAGATTCGATCAAGGTGCTCAAGGGGCTGGACGCGGTCCGCAAGCGCCCCGGCATGTATATCGGCGATACCGACGACGGCTCCGGCCTGCACCACATGGTGTTCGAGGTCAGCGACAATGCGATCGACGAGGCGCTGGCCGGGCACTGCGACCGCATCCTCATCACGCTGAACGCCGATGGCTCCGTCTCGGTCGAGGATAATGGCCGCGGGATTCCGACCGGCATCCACAGCGAAGAGGGCGTGTCGGCCGCCGAGGTCATCATGACCCAGCTGCACGCCGGCGGCAAGTTCGAGAACACCAACGACGACAATGCGTACAAGGTGTCGGGCGGCCTGCACGGCGTCGGCGTGTCGGTGGTGAATGCCCTTTCCGACTTTCTCGACCTGACGATCTGGCGCGACGGGCAGGAGCATTATATGCGCTTCCGCCGGGGCGATGCCGAAGCGCCGCTGAAGGTCGTCGGCCCATCGGAAAAGCGCGGCACCCGCGTGACGTTCCTGCCCTCGGCCGAGACGTTCAAGATCACCGAGTTCGATTTCGACAAGCTGGAACACCGCTTCCGCGAGCTGGCGTTCCTCAATTCGGGCGTGCGGCTGGTGCTGGTCGATGCCCGGCACGAGGAGCCGCGCGAGGTCGAGCTCTATTACGAAGGCGGGATCGCCGCGTTCGTGAAATATCTCGACCGGACCAAGAACCCGCTGATGCCCGAGCCGATCGCCATCAACGGCTTCCGCGACGATGTCGGCATCGACGTCGCGCTGGAATGGAACGACAGCTATTACGAGAACGTCCTCGCCTTCACCAACAACATTCCCCAGCGCGACGGCGGGACGCACATGGCGGCGTTCCGCGCCGCGCTGACGCGTACGCTCAACAATTACGCCGACAAGTCGGGGATGCTGAAGAAGGAGAAGGTCTCCCTCACCGGCGACGACATGCGCGAAGGGTTGACCGCGATCGTGTCGGTCAAGCTGCCCGATCCGAAATTCTCGTCGCAGACCAAGGACAAGCTGGTGTCGTCGGAGGTCCGTCAGCCGCTGGAAGCGCTGATGGCCGACAAGCTGGCAGATTATCTGGAGGAAAATCCGGGCAATGCGAAGGCGATCATCCAGAAGGTGATCGACGCCGCCGCCGCGCGCGAGGCCGCGAAGAAGGCGCGCGAGCTGACCCGCCGCAAGGGCGCGATGGACATCGCGTCGCTGCCCGGCAAGCTGGCCGATTGCCAGGAACGCGATCCCGCCAAGTCCGAACTGTTCTTCGTCGAGGGTGACTCGGCCGGTGGTTCGGCCAAGCAGGGGCGCGACCGCCATTTTCAGGCGATCCTGCCGCTGCGCGGAAAAATTCTGAACGTCGAGCGTGCGCGGTTCGACCGGATGCTCGCCAGCCGCGAGATCGGGACGATCATCACCGCGCTGGGCACCGGCATCCGCGACGATTTCAACATCGCCAAGCTGCGCTACCACAAGATCGTCATCATGACCGACGCCGACGTCGACGGCGCGCATATCCGTACGCTGCTGCTGACCTTCTTCTATCGCCAGATGCCCGAGATCATCGAGGCGGGGCACCTCTATATCGCCCAGCCGCCGCTGTATAAGGCGACGAAGGGCCGGTCGGAAGTGTACCTCAAGGACGACAACGCGCTCGACGAATATCTGGTCGAGGCCGGGGTCAGCGCGCATGTGCTGGAAAGCCCGGCCGGTGCGCGCAGCGGCGACGACCTGAAGGCGCTGCTGGGCCATGCGCGGCGGATGCGGACGCTGATGCGCTATGTCCCGCGCCGCTACGACATGGGCATCGTCGAGGTGCTGGCGCTGGCCGGCGTGCTGGATCCGGCGATCGGGCAGGCGGATCGCGATACGCGGTTGCAGGACGCGGTGTCGCGCATCGGCCGCACCGATGGCGAGGCGCAATGGACCGCGCGGGTGACCGAGGATGGCGGGCTGCAGTTCCAGCGCCGCTGGCGTGGCGTCACCGACACCCACAATATCGAACCGGCGTTCCTGCTGTCGGCCGAGGGGCGCAAGCTCCATGCGTTGGCGGCGGAGGAAGCGGCGAGCTATGCCGGCGTGTCGAAGCTGGTCAGTGCGCGCAGTGCCGGCGAAGCGGCTGCCGAAGGTGAGGAAGAGGCGCCTGCCGTTGCCGCGAAGGGCGAGACGCTGGTCGCGCGGCCGAGCCAGTTGCTCGACGCGATCCTGGCGGCCGGGCGCAAGGGCCTGTCGATCCAGCGTTACAAGGGGCTGGGCGAGATGAACGCCGAACAGCTGTGGGAAACCACGCTCGATCCGGCCAACCGGTCGATGCTGCGCGTCGCGATCGACCAGGCGGACGTGGCGGACGAGATCTTTACGCGGTTGATGGGCGATGTCGTCGAGCCGCGGCGGGATTTCATTCAGGAGAATGCGCTGAACGTGGCGAATCTGGACGTTTGACAGGCGGGGTTATGCCCGTTCTCCTTGAGCGTATCCCCGCGCAGGCGGGGATCCAGAGCCAAGGACGTTGCGCTTCGTAACCCTGGATCCCCGCCTGCGCGGGGATACGGTCTTTTGGTGGACGGGCGTTATCCACAGGGAAGCCGTACCCCGGCGGAGGCCGGGGTCCAGCTTCGGTGCGGTAGCGATGGAGTCGCGGACGTATCCCAACTGGACCCCGGCCTTCGCCGGCGTACGGCGGGGGTGAGGGTTGCTATCCTGGCCCCCAATCCGCTCGGTTCGAGCAGCTTCGAGCTTGTCGAGAAGCGTCCGTCGAGAACCCTGTGTTCGGGGCAACCCCTTCTCGACTTCGGTTCTCGACAGGCTCGAACCTGCGCTCGAAGCAAACGGGCGGGTAAGTGTCAGGGGCGGACAGGACGCTGGGGCAGAGGTAACTGCGAACCAGGAACCACTAATCCAGCGCCATCGCCTCCGCCGCCAGCGCCTCCGCCTCGACGAGCAGCGCGTCGTCGGCCGATCCCTGCGTCACGCGCTCGCGCCCGATCAGCACCAGCACCGGAACGGCAAGCGGGCTGACCCGGTCGAGCGTCACATGCCGAATGCGCGCCTGTGCCGTCTCCAGCAGTTTGGCCAGCCGCCCGACATCGGTCATCCGTGCGCGGGCGTCCTCCCATGCTGCCTGCAGCAGCAGGTGGCCGGGTTCGTATTTGCGCAACACGTCGTAGATCAGGTCGGTCGAGAAGGTGACCTGCTTGCCGGTCTTGCGCTTGCCCGGATGCTGGCGCTCGACGAGGCCACCGATCACCGCGACCTCGCGGAACGCGCGTTTGAGCAGCGCCGACCCCTGTACCCAGTCGACGAATTCATGTTCGAGAATGTCGGGCGAAAACAGCGCGGCGGGGTCGGTGATCGGTTCGAGGCAATAGCAGGCCAGCGCATAGTCGTTCGAGACGAAACCGATCGGGTTCAGCCCCATCGCCTCCATCCGCCGGGTGATCAGCATGCCGAGCGACTGGTGCGCATTCCATCCTTCGAAGCTGTAGGCGACCATATAGTGCCGCCCGTCATGCGGGAAGGTTTCGACCAGCAATTCGCCCGGACGCGGCAGGACCGAGCGGCGCGACTGGATTTCCAGCCATTCGCGCACATCGTCCGGAAAGCGCGACCATTCCGATGGATCGGCGAGGAAGCCGCGCACGCGGTCGGCGAGGTTGGTCGACAGCGCCATGCGCGTGCCGCCATATTTGGGGATGCGCGCGGGCTTGCTGCTGGCGCGGACGACGAGGTCGGTCAGCTCGATCTTCTCCACTTCCAGGCTCATGCCGGCGAAGAAGAAGGTGTCGCCCGGCGACAGGGTGGAGGCGAAATATTCCTCGACCGTGCCGAGCCGCCGGCCGTTCTTGAACCGCACGTCGAGCGTCGGGGCGTCGACGATGATCCCAGCGTTGAGGCGATGCTGCGCGATGAAGGCGGGCTTGGTGACGGTCCATAGCCCGTCGCTGCCCAGCCGCAGCCGTTTGAACCGGTCATAGGCTTTGAGCGCATAGCCGCCCTCGGCGATATAGTGCAGCACGCGGTCGAACGTGTCGGCGTCGAGCGCCGAATAGGGGAGCGCGCCCTGCACCTCCGCCAGCATGTCGGCGGCGGCGAAGGGTTCGGCGCAGGCGCAGCCCATCAGATGCTGGGCGAGGACGTCCAACGCGCCGGGGCGGAAGATTTCGTGGTCAAGTTCGCCGGCCTCGACTGCATCCAGTGCCGCCTGCGCCTCCAGAAATTCGAAGCGGTTGCCGGGCACCAGCAGCGCCTTCGACACCTCGTCGAGCCGGTGGTTGGCGCGGCCGATGCGCTGGAGCAGGCGCGACGACCCCTTGGGCGCGCCCATCTGGATCACGCAATCGACATCGCCCCAGTCGACGCCGAGGTCGAGGCTGGCGGTGGCGACCAGCGCGCGCAGGCGGCCGTCGGCCATCGCCGCCTCGACCTTGCGTCGCGCCTCGCGGTCGAGGCTGCCGTGATGGACGCCGATCGGCAGCTGCGCGTCGTTCGCCAGCCACAAATCCTGGAAGATCAGTTCGGCGAGGCTGCGGGTGTTGCAGAAGACGATGGTGGTACGGTGGCGCTCGATTTCGCGCATCACCTGTTGCGCAGCATAGCGGCCGGAATGGCCCGACCAGGGGATGCGGTCCTGCGGCAACAGGATGCGAATGTCAGGGTCGGCGCCCGGCTCCCCCTGCACCAGCGTCACCGCATCGATATCGCCATGGGGGGCAAGCCATGCGCGATAGCCGTCCGGGTCAGCGACCGTCGCCGACAGCGCGACGCGACGCAGGGTCGGAGCATGGCGTTGCAGGCGGGTGAGGCACAGCGCCAGCAGGTCGCCGCGCTTGTCGGTGGCGAAGGCATGCACTTCGTCGATGACGATCGTGCGCAGCGACGCGAACAATCGGTCGGCATCGGGATAGGACAGCAACAGGCTGAGCGATTCGGGCGTGGTCAGCAGGATATGTGGCGGTTTGCTGCGCTGGCGCGCCTTGCGGTCGGACGGGGTATCGCCGGTGCGCGTCTCGACGCGGATGGGGAGGTCCATCTCGGCGATCGGGGTCAGCAGGTTGCGCTGCACGTCGACCGCCAGCGCCTTCAGCGGCGAGATGTAGAGGGTGTGGAGGCCTTCGCTCGGGCGCTCGATCAGGTCGGTGAGCGTCGGCAAGAAGCCGGCGAGCGTCTTGCCGGCACCGGTCGCGGCGACGAGCAGCGCGTGGCGGCCGGCGCGGGCGACGTCGAGCATGTCGCGCTGGTGGCGGCGCGGGGACCAGCCGCGTGCGGCGAACCAGTCGGCAAGGGGGGCGGGGAGGTCGCGCACTTCGCCTGATGTAGGGTGGCGCGGGGCGGGTGCAACGCGGGCCACCTGCCGTATCCCCGCGCAGGCGGGGATCCAGAGCCGCGAACGTTTGCGTCTGTGGCCCTGAACCCCCGCCTGCGCGGGGGTACGGTGGCTTGGCTGGGTCGGCGCTACACCGCCACCATCGGCGCGGGCTTCCCCGCTGCCACCCGCCACCTTGCCGTCGTCTCCGTCACGAATTCCGGCGTCGTGACGCTCGACACGGTACGGAACTGCGCGTCGGCATGGGTCGGCGTCAGAGTGAGCAGCAGATAGCCCTTGCGGTCCTGATCGCAGTAGCGGACCTCCGGCGCCCCCTTTTCGATCACCTTGCCGAGGCCCGGCAGCAGCGAGCCATAGGACGGGCTGGAAATCGCGGTCGCGCCGAATTCGTTGGCGACCAGCCGTCCGCTATCGTCGTGCAGGTCGTTGGCCCAGCCGGCATGGCTGTCGCCCGACAGGACGATCGGCCGCGACTTCGCGCGGCGGAACGCGGCGTAGAGCCGTTCGCGGGCCGGGGGATAGCCGTCCCAGCTGTCGAAATTGAACGGCAGGCCGGCGCGATAGCTGCGCTGCGCGGCGGCGATGCGCGGGGCATAGGCGGCGGGCAGGCGGTTGAGCATCGCGGCATAGCCCTCCGCCCCCAGCTCCTTGATGAGGTCGGGACCGGGCACCTTGGCCATCACCACTTGGTTGCCGAGCAGCTGCCACGGGCGCTTGTCCCGCACCGAGCGGGCCAGTTCGCGTTCGACCCAATCCTGTTGGCCGCGTCCCAGCAGTTCGCGATCCGGGCGGGCGCGGACCGCCATCATCGCGGCATAATCTTCGGGTTCGATGCCGGCGCCCTTGGGCGCGGCCTGTTCCGAGCGGGCGAGCAGGCGGGTTTCGACCATGACGAGGGTCGTCAGGTCGCCGAAATCGAAGCTGCGGTTGATCGCGGCCCAGGGCTGGCCGGGCTTGGGATCGCGAATCGGCATCCATTCGAAATAGGCCTGCATCGCCGCCGCCTTGCGCGCCGCCCAGTCGCCTTCGGTAGAGGGGGTATGGTTCTCCGCGCCGCCGACCCAGGCGTCGTTGGCGCTTTCGTGATCGTCCCACACGCAGATGAAGGCGGCGCGGGCGTGCGCCGCCTGCATCGCCGGGTCGCGCTTCACCTGCGCGTGACGGGTGCGGTAGTCGGCGAGCGTCACGATCTCATGGGCCGGTTCGGGCAGCCGGTCGAGCTTGCGGCCGATGTCGGCACCATAGCCCTCCGCGCCATATTCATAGATGTAATCGCCCAGATGCAGCACCGCGTCGACGCGCGGTTCGGCGGCGATCGCGGTATAGGCGTGCCAATATCCGCCGGGATAGAGCTGGCACGACACCACCGCGAGCGCGATCTGCGGCGTGGCGCCGCGCGGCAGGGTGCGGAAGCGGCCCTTGGGCGAGGCGGCGCCGTCGGGCGCGGTGAACCAGTACCAATAGTCGGTGCCGGGTTTCAGGCCGGTCGCCTGCACCTTGGCAGTGAAGTCGCGCGCCGCCCGCGCGGTCGTGCGGCCGGAGGTAAGCGCCGGACCGTCGCTGCTCGCGGCGACATGCCAGTCGAGTGCGATGTCGCCGCTATCCGCCGCCGCCGGCGTCGCGCGGGTCCACAGGATCGCACCGTCCGCCGCCGGATCGCCGCTGGCGACGCCATGCACGAACGTCGCGGACGCGGCGGCATGGGCGATGCTCGGCAGGGTCAGCGCGGCGCTGCTGCCCATCAGGCGGAGGGCGTCGCGGCGGTTCAGGGTCATGGGGCAGGGCCTTTGTCGAAACGATATGGCCGGCTTCCTATGCAGCCTATGCGACAGGTCCGTGACGTCATCGACCTGTCATGCCGCCCCCCTAGAGGCGCGCCGTCAATAAGGGGATATTGCATGAAATCGTGTCTGCGTTCGACCGTCGCCCTGCTCGCGATCGGTTGTTCGACCACCGCCTTCGCCCAGGCCAATGTCCAGCCGCAGGGGGATGATGCGGACGAGATCGTCGTCACCGCGCAGAAGGTCGAGCAGCGGATCGAGGACGTGCCGGTGACCGTGACGGCAGTGACGGGGCAGAAGATGGCGGACCTCGGCGTGTCGACGCTGGCCGATGTCGCGCAATATATTCCGGGGCTGGTCGTGCAGGAGCAGAGCGCGAACAATCCGGGTTTCGTCATTCGCGGGATCACGTCGGATTCGGGATCGGCGCAGCAGGGCGCGCGGGTCACCTTCTATTATAACGGCGTCGACATCAGCCGGTCGCGCGGGGCGTATCAGGACCTGTTCGACCTCGAGCGGATCGAGGCGGTGAAGGGGCCGCAGGCGACATTGTTCGGCACGGCGGCCGCGGTCGGTGCGGTGTCGATCCTGTCGGCGAAACCCAAGTCCGGCTTCGCCGCCGACCTTGCCGCCTCCTATGGCAATTTCAACCGGACGCAGGTGTCGGGCATGGTCAATGCCGGCAATGACACGCTCGCCGCGCGCGTTGCCTTCGCGTACAAATATCGCGACGGCTATGTCCGCAACATCGCGGGCGATGCGAACGTGCCCAACCAGAATCAGGGGCGCGTCGATCAGGACGACCTGAACGGGCAGGATCAGCGCGGGGTGCGCGGATCGCTGCGCTGGACGCCGAGCGATGCGGTCACCGCCGACCTCGTGCTGACCTATGACGGCCAGCGCAATCCGGGCACCGCGTTCAAGAGCCGCGCCTTCGCGCCCACCGGCGGGCAGACCGGCGATTACGGAACTGCCGAACTGTCGGGGTCGCCCTATTCGTTGGAGGTACTAGGCAAGCGCAAGCTCGGCCTCGACCGCGACGTGTATGACGCCAACCTGACCGTGTCGGTCGATCTGGGGCGCGGCGTCACCTTCACCACGGTCAACGGCTATCGCCGGTTCAACAGCCTCGAGACGTTCGACGCCGATGGCGGCCCGGCCTGGTATCTGGAATTCGCCGAGGATGCGAAGGGCGACCAGTGGAGCCATGAAGGCCGCTTCAACTTCACCGGTGAGAAGGCACGGGCGTCGTTCGGGTGGAACGCCTTCTTCGAAAACGGCTATCAGCGCGTGCCGTTCTCGACCGAGGAAGGCACCTATCTCGCCTGTTCGGTGACCGCCGGCTATGCGCCGATTCGGGCTATCCTGAACCAAGCCGGCATCCCGACCGGTCCAAATTGCGTCGCGGCCAATGGCACGGTGCCCGGCGCGCGGGCGACGGCGGTGCTGTCGCGTGGGAGCCTGACCGAACTGCCCTATGCGGCGGAGTTCACCAATTTCGGCAATAACGACACCTATTCGATGTTCGCCGATGCGACCTGGATTCCGGTCCCTGCGCTCGAACTGACCGCCGGCGCGCGGGTGCTGATCGAGGATCGGCAGTCGGGCTATAGCTCGGTCCAACCCTTCTCGCGGCTGCTGGCAGGCGCCGGGGTGTTCACCAGCCTGCTCGGCACCGCCAATACGAACGGCGCGAAGTTCGAGGCGGAGCGCAGCTTCGCCGCCGTGCTGCCGCGCTTCAACGCGCTGTTCCGCCTGTCCGATGCGGTCAACCTCTACGCCACCGTCAGCAAGGGCCGCCGCTCGCCGGTAGTACAGCTGGCCGCGGCGCGCACCGGCAGCAGCGCGACGGCGGGCGTGATCCCCGCGCTCCAGATCGTGCCCGAGGAACTGGTGTGGAACTACGAAGGCGGCATCAAGGGCCGCGTCGGACCGTTCAGCGGTGCGGCGTCGGTGTTCTACCAGCGCTATGACGGGTTCCAGGTGTCGGTGACCGAGAACGGCGTGACCACGACGCGCTCTGCGGGCAAGGCGGACAATCTGGGCGTCGAGCTGGAGGGCAATCTGCGCCTTGGGCAGATGCTGTCGCTGTTCGGCACCTTCGCCTATCTCGATGGCGGGATCGGCGACGATGCCACCAACGGCGTGTTCGCGGGCAATCGCTTCCGCTTGCAGCCGGACATGACCGCTTCGGCCGGGGCGAACCTGCGGGTGCCGATCGGGTCGGCGACCTTCTATGCCGTGCCGAACATGACCTACCGGTCGAAGGTGTTCTTCGAACTGCCGAACCGCGAGGCCATCTCGACGCCGGGCTACACGCTGTTCAACCTGCGCGCCGGCGTGGAGCTGGGCGAGCGGTTCACCATTGGCGGCTTTGCGCGCAACCTGACGAACGAGCGCTACCTGATCGACGCGGGCAATACCGGCGGCGGCTTCGGTGTGCCGACCTATATCCGGGGCGAGCCGCGTTTCTATGGCGTGGAGCTAGGGGCGCGGTTTTAAGCCAGTCCACTCGTCACCCCGGACTTGATCCGGGGTTCCGCTTCTTTCCCACGCTAGAAGAAGAAGCGGGACCCCGGCTCAAGGCCGGGGTGACGATAGCGTTGAAACACAAAAAAACGCCGGTGCCACGGATCTCGGCACCGGCGTCAGTTTCAGGGAGGTCAGAAGCTGAAGCGCGCGGTCGCCGAGATGGTGCGGCCGTTGATCGAACGGGCGCGGACGATGCCGTTGGCCGGGATCGCGCCTTCTTCCGCTTCGGTCAGGCCGATCGTGTCGAACAGGTTGTTCGCGTTGACCGAGAACTGGACCTGCTCCGCCGGGCGGAACTGCACGAAGGCGTTGACCTGCGTATAGCCCGGCAGCTTCAGCTGGTTGCTGTCCTGCGCATAGCTCGACGTGGTGCCGATGACGTTGGCACCGAGCGTGAACCGGTCGACGTCGATCTGCGGCGTGGCCGAGAAGACGAACTCCGCCTGGCGGCGCGGGCGGTTGCCGACCGTGCCGGGGTTGACCGCGTCGCTGACGATCTTCGCATCGGTCCACGTGCCGCCGGCATTCAGGCTGAACGGACCGCGCTTGATGCTGCCCTCCAGCTCGATGCCATAGGCACGGTAGTTGCGGTCGAAGAAGCGCTGGGTCGTCGCCTCGAAATTCTGCTCCTCGGTCCGTGCCCAGAAGCCGGTGGCGTAGAAGGCAATGCCGTTCGCGCGGTACTTCATGCCGGCCTCGGCCTGGCGGACGATATCGACCGCCGCGTCGGCGTTGAGCAGGCCGCCGGTGGTGGTGCTGACGGCGGGTCCGAACAGGAGGCGGTCGGCATTGGCGCGCCCGCCACGGCTGTAGCGGCCGAACAGCGCGAGGTCGGGGCTGAGGCGATAGTTGGCGCCGAGCGAATAGGACCAGTAGTTGAAGTCGTAATCGACCGGCGCCGGGCTGCCCAGCGGGATGATCGCGACGCGGCGTTCGGCGTCCGCGATCACGCCGTCGCGGTTGATGTCGCGGGTGGTGATGCCGACGCGCCCGCCGCCCAGATCGGCGCCGGCCACGGTGCCCTTGGCCGATCCGAAGTCATAGCGGACCGACCCGTCGAGCGTCAGCGCGCCGCCCGACCAGTTGAGCGAGGCGAAGGGGGCGTTGGTGTCGTAGTTCAGGTCGTAGCTGCGACGGCAGCATCCGCCGAAATAGCTGGCGGCATAGCCGAACACGCCGTTCTGCGTGATCGAGGTGCCGACCGCGTTGCGGACGTTGACCAGCGCAGCATTGCCCCCGCCGACCACGTCGGACAGCAACGACGTCCACAGCCAGTCGGTGTCGATCGTCTGGCGCGACTTGTAGAAGCCGGCGGTGAGGCCGAGCGTCCCGCCACCCAGCGCAATGTCGTGGCTCAGGCGGAAATCGTTGGTGATGTTGTCGAGGCTGTTGAGCTTGGTGTCGAACACCACGATCTGCGCGAGCAGGCCGTTGCCGTTGAGCGTCGCCGGATTGGCGATCACGCGGCCGGCATTGGGGCCGGTGGCATAGCTGAGCGTCGAGCCGGCACCGGCCAGCGCGGTGGCGATGGTCGCCGCCGAATCCACATTCGCCGGGAAGTTCGAGATGAAGCGGCCGGAAATGTCCGAATAGCGGAAGCGGTTGGTGACGTTCCACCCCGCGGCCAGCTGGAACTGGGTTTCGAAGCCGACCGCCTTGACCAGCGGATGCTGGCCATCGCGGATGTCGTTGACGACGGGGTTGTTGTTGCCGTCCAGCGTCAGGTTGCGGGTGATGTTGGGCGAATGCAGCGTGTCGCGGTTGATCGAGAAGCCGGCGATCTCGCTGTATTTCGGATCGTCATTGGTGCCACTGACCCGGATCGGGTTGGGAAGATAGGCGATGGCGCGGTCGTCGAGATATTTGCCGTACAGCCGGACATAGCCGCCGGTGAATTCCTTGGTGACGTTCAGCTTGATCTGCCCGCCGCGATTGG
This sequence comes from Sphingomonas hankookensis, assembly GCF_028551275.1. Taxonomy (NCBI): domain Bacteria; kingdom Pseudomonadati; phylum Pseudomonadota; class Alphaproteobacteria; order Sphingomonadales; family Sphingomonadaceae; genus Sphingomonas; species Sphingomonas hankookensis. The sequence continues at coordinate 181,872 of NZ_CP117025.1, read as the reverse complement.
CGTCATAGCCCGCCTCGCGCGGCCCTTCGCCGAAGCGGTAGAAGCCGCCGACATGGACGCGCAGCGTGTCGGACAGGTGCTTGCTGTACGAAAAGTCGGTGCGGAAATCGCGATAGTCGATGCCGGTCGCCCCCTGGATCACGCCGCCTTCGCGCTCGCCGGTGTCGGAGATCATGTTGATCACGCCGCCGGGCGAGTTCGACGCGAAGGTCGAGGCGGAGCCGCCGCGAATGGCCTCGACCCGGGCGACGTTCAGGTCGGCGCGCAGGAAGATGTCGGCATTGCCGAAGGTGATGTCGCCATATTCGAGGATGGGGAGGCCGTCTTCCTGCAGCTGCAGGAACTTCGACCCGCCCGAGGCGACCGGCAGGCCGCGCACCGCGATATTGGCATTGCCTTCGCCGCCCGAGCTTTCCGAACGGACGCCGGGGATGTTGCGGAACAGTTCGGCGACCGAGCGCGGTGCGTTTGTCTGGAGCGCTTCCTGGCCCAGCGAGCTGACCGAGACCGAGCTGTCGAGCCGGTTCTGGCCGCGCGCGACGCCAGTGACGATGATGTCGGCATCATCGGCGGGGGCGGTATCGTCGGCGGGCTGGGCGGTATCGGTCGCGGGCACATCGGCGGTCTGCGCCAGCACGGGCAGCGGCAGCGCAAGGGCGGTCGACGCGAGCAGAATATGGAACGCCTTCATGGTCCCCTCCTTGGGAAATGGTCCGGCGATTACCGGTTCACGAATCGCAAATAATCGGCATTGCAAACGATTGCAACGTTCTGGTTCATAGCTATTGCAAAGGATTGCATAACTTGTTGCACCAGAGCCACACTGCTGGTCGCGAGGGGTGGCGTCATCGTTCGGTCATGGCCGCGTAACCGGTCTGCCATGCGGGCGCGGCAGGGGCTCGGCCCGGAGGGAAGCTGGGGCGCTTCCAGGGGAACAAGAACACATGGTTGCTGATTTTGCGCGGTCCTCGCAGGGCCTTTTCATGCGTGCACTGCTGAGCGGTGCGGCGTTCCTGCCGACAGCGGCGCTCGCCGGGCCGACCGAAGAGGTGCCGGTAGCGGTCGATCCGAGCCCCGCCGATGACGAGGGCCAGGAGATCGTCGTACGCGGCAGCCGCCCGATCGCCGAATCCGAAGCCGCCGCGCTGGAAATCCAGCGCAACAGCCCGGCGCTCGTGTCGGTCATCGCCTCCGACGCGGTCGGTCGCCTGCCCGACCAGAATATCGCCCAGGCGATCAGCCGCCTGCCCGGCGTCGCCGTCGAGCGTGACCAGGGCCAAGCGCGCTACGTCAACCTGCGCGGCGCTCCCAAGAAATGGACCACGCTGTCGTTCGACGGCGTCAACGTCGTCAGCCCCGAAGGCCGCGCCGCCCGCTTCGATTCGATTCCCTCGGCGATCGCCAAGCAAATCATCGTGCGCAAGGCGGTGACCCCGGACATGGTCGGCGAGACGATTTCGGGCAATATCGACATTATCACCCGTTCGGGGTTCGATCAGGACGGTTTTCATGTCGCGGGCAAGGCCGGCTATGGTCTGGTCGAGCTGGGCGACCGGCGCGAGTTCGAAGGGTCGCTGGTCGTGTCCGACCGGTTCGACACCGGCATCGGCGAATTCGCCGTGTCGTCCTCGGCCAGCCTGTATCGGCGCGGCATGGTGACCGACAATTTTGAAACCGATTGGGAAACGGTCGAGCAGGACCGCCGTCCCGGCGCCGCCGACCGCATCTGGGCCCGCGAGACCGAGAACAAGCTCTACCGCCTCGTCCGCAAGAATTATGCGCTGTCGACCCGGCTCGACTGGAAGCCCGCGCCTGGCCACCGCATCTATGCCGAGACGATCTATTCGGCGTTCCAGGACGACGAACAGCGCAACAACTATATCTTCGACCTCGACGATCAGCAGTCGCGCGTGCCGATCGGCACCGCCGCGTGCACCGTCAACGCGACGCCGCCGGCCGGCACCACCGGCTATGCCGATATCTGCACCGGGAACACCCCGCTGCGCGGCACCGTCTATGGCATCGACCTGAATTCCAACTTCACCGTGCGCGCCTACAAGCAGTCGGTGTTCACCAACACGCTGGGCGGCGACCATGATCTCGACACGTGGCGCGTGTCGTGGCGGGCCAACTATACCCGGTCGATCGACGACCGGACGCAGCCGGCGCAGCTGAACTATGACAGCCCGTCCTTCGGCACCAACGGCGCCAATGCCGCCAACCGGCTGACCGTCGCCTATGACCTGACCGATCCGCAACTGGCGCGCGTGCAGCTCTATCGCACGATCCGCAACGCCAACGGCACCTTCGCCCGCGGCGACCGGGTGACCGCGATCGAGGATTTCCCGCGCTCGCTTGCCCGCCTGCGCTCGCTGATCGCCGCCGACACCACCGACGCCTATACCGCGCGGCTCGACCTCAGCCATGACGTCGACGGGCTGCTGGGCGAACGGACGACCTTCGCGGTCGGTGTCCGCTTCGACGACCGGACCAAGTCGGTCGACGAACGGCTGCTCGAACTCAACAGCGCGGCGCAGTTCACCGCCGCCGGCATCCCGACCAATTACGGCCAGATCGCGATCCCCGGCGGGTTCCAGGGCGAAATCCCGCTCGGCTATACCTTCCAATATTTCGGCAAGGGCCAGATCCTCGATCTGGTCGACCGCGCGAAGACGATCGGAACCTATCGCGATCAGTTCGCCAACCTCTATGACGTCAACGAGCGCATCTATTCGGCCTATGCGATGGCGACGGTCACGACCGGCTGGGGCAATGTCATCGGCGGGGCGCGGGTCGAACATATCCGCAACCGCTCGTCGGCGTTCGTCAACGGCAACGCCGCCACGCCGCTGACCATCGATCGCGACATCACGTTGGTCTATCCCAGCCTGCACCTGAACTACGACGTCAACGACCGGATGAAGGCGCGGCTGTCGTTCAACACCGGCGCGGCGCGGCCGGATTACGATCAGCTGGCCCCCAACCTGTCGTTCAACGATGCGAACCTGACGATCTCGGGCGGCAATCCCGACGCGAAGCCCGAAAAGGCGATGGGCGTCGACGCCTATGTCGAATATTATGTGGCACCCGCCGGCTTCCTGTCGTTCGGTGCCTATTACAAGCGGCTGCGCGACGTGCTGTTCGACACGACCCGCACCTTCAACAGCGACGTGCTGAACGCGAACGGGGTCGACCGGTCGCAATATCTCTATTCGGCGATCGCCAATGGCGGGACCGGGTCGATCATCGGCATCGAAGGCGCGATCCAGCAGCAGCTCGACCCGTTCGTCGCCGATCTCGGCCTGCCCGACTGGATGGGCGGGTTCGGCGTGCAGCTGAACGCGACGCTCAACCGCAGCCGTGCCGAAACGCCGGACGGCGGCCGGGTACAGCTGCCCGGCGCGTCGGACGCTGTGTACAATATCGGCGCCTATTACGAGAAATACGGCTTCTCGGCGCGGGTCCAGTATCAGAACCGTTCGCGCTGGCTCGACGATCTGGGCAGCACGGCCGATGGCGGCGACTTCTATTGGGCGAAGGACGACGAACTCGACGCGTCGCTGCGCTATGCGGTCAATCGCAACGTCGAACTGTTCGGCAATTTCAGCAACCTGCTGAACGGTCCGGGTCGCCGCTATGTCCGTGAGACGCGCTACACGATCGAGCGGGAATCGTTCGGCCGCCGCTATCAGGCGGGCGTGCGGGTGAACTTCTGATGCGGCGTTTGGCTCTGGTTGCAGCGTTGCTCGGCGGGTGTGCGGTGACGCCCCCGCCGGCAGCGACCACCGCTGCCGTACCGGTCGTGCCGGCGGCCGCGGAGACCGATCCGGTCGATACCGCCGCCGATGCCGCCGACGATCCTTCCATCTGGCGTAACCGGCGCAATCCGGCGGCCAGCCTGGTGATCGGCACCGACAAGAAGGCCGGCATCCATGTGTACGACCTGTCGGGCAGGCGGCTGAGCTTCACGCCCGCCGCGCGGCTCAACAATGTCGACCTGCGCGAGATCGACGGCCGGGTGATCGCGGCGGCAAGCGACCGGGCGGACGAGACGCAGGCGCATGTCGCGCTGTTCACGCTCGACACGGTGGCGAAGAAGCTGGTGCCGCTGGGGCGCTATCCGGTCGGAACGGGTGAAGCCTATGGCATGTGCCTGTGGACCCGCAAGGCCGACAAGGCGCTGTTCGGCTTCGTCGTCATGAAGGACGGGCGGATCGATCAGGTGTCGATCGATCTGGCCGGCGCGACGCCGGTAGCGCGCACGGTACGGTCGATGAAGGTCGGGACGCAGGCGGAAGGCTGCGTGGTCGATGACCGGACCGGCCTGCTGTATGTCGCCGAAGAGGATGTCGGGCTGTGGCGCTTCGCCGCCGATCCCGCCGCTCCGGTCGACGGCACCGCGATCGCCAGGGTCGACGCTGCCACCCTGGTCGCCGATGCCGAAGGGCTGGCACTGGCCCCGGCCGGCCGGACCGGCGGCTATCTGGTGGTCAGCAGCCAGGGCGACAATGCCTATACGCTCTACCGTCTGCCGGACGTCACCTATGCCGGGCGCTTCCGCATCGGCGGCGGGGCGATCGACGGGACCAGCGAAACCGACGGGATCGATCTGATCCTCGGCGATTTCGGGCCGAAATTCCCCAAGGGGCTGATGGTCGCACAGGACGGCGACAACGCGCCGGAGACGCAGAATTTCAAGTACGTCTCATGGACCGATGTGATGAAGGCGCTGCGGCTTCGATAAGCCATCAGTACGTCACCCCAGCCTGCGCTGGGGTGACGTACTGATGCGAACGAATTACCGCTGCGCGCGCGGCTTCCACGTGATGACGCGGTAGACATAGCCGATCACGATCGCGACCGACATCGCGATGGCGATGGGACCGACATAATGGTCGAGCTGCTGGAAATTCGATCCCAGCCACAGCCCGGCATAGGCCAGCACCGCATTCCACACGATGCTGCCGGTGAAGGTTGCGAGGAAGAAGCGCCAGCGCGGCATGCACGCCATGCCGGCGGGTAGCGAGATCATCGTGCGGAACGTCGGCATGAAGCGGAAGATGAAGACCGTCTTGCCGCCATGCTTGCGGAAGAAGCGGTGCAGCTTTTCCACATCCTCCCATTCGACCGTCAGCCACCGGCCCCAGCGATCGACGAACGGCTTCAACCCCAGATAGCCGAAGCGCCGCCCGATCGCGTACCAGAAATAATTGCCCGCGGTCGTGCCGGCGGTGCCCCATAGCAGCAGCGGCACCATCGCCATGTCCCCGCGCGCGACCGCCATGCCGCCCAGCCCCATGATGACCTCCGACGGGATCGGCGGGATCACATTCTCCAGCGCCATCAGCAGGAAGATGCCGATATAGCCGCCGCGCGCGATCGCATCGAGGATGAAGGTCGTCATGGGGGTTCCGAACGTCCGGGTCGGGGTTTCGTGCCGTGCGTGCCGGTTGCCCCATCCTGCCAACCACGTCACCCCAGCGCAGGCTGGGGTCTCCCGGTGATGGCGCGGGACAAGAGCCGCTTGAGACCCCAGCCTGCGCTGGGGTGACGTGCGTGGCTGGTTGGTGTCGTTACCGCTCCGCCACCCGCGCCTCGATCGCGTCCCAGATCATGCCGGCAACATCGGTTCCGTCGAACTTCTCGATCGCGACGATGCCGGTAGGCGACGTCACGTTGATCTCGGTCAGCCATTCGCCGCCGATCACGTCGATCCCGACGAAGATCAGCCCGCGCCGCTTCAGTTCGGGCCCGAGCGCGGCGCAGATTTCGCGTTCCTTGTCCGTCAACTCGGTCTTGGCCGCCGTGCCGCCGACCGCGAGGTTGGAGCGGATCTCGCCGGCACCCGGCAGCCGGTTGACCGCACCCGCGACCTCGCCATCGACCAGCACGATGCGCTTGTCGCCCTTCGCCACCGCCGACAGGAACGCCTGGACCATATGCGGTTCGCGATAGGCGGTGTTGAAGACCTCGATCAGCGAGGACAGGTTCTGCGCATCGGCATCGATCTTGAAGATCGCCTTACCGCCATTGCCGTGGAGCGGCTTGACCACGATCGAGCCATGCTCGTTCAGGAACTTGCGTGCCTCGTCCACCGACCGGGTGATGAGCGTCGGCGGCATGAAGCGCTGGTAATCGAGCACGAACAGCTTTTCGGGCGCGTTACGCACCGATGCCGGGTCGTTGACCACCAAAGTCCGGTCGCTGATCCGCTCCAGCAGGTGCGTCGCAGTAATGTAGCCGAGGTCGAACGGCGGATCCTGCCGCATCAGCACGACATCGGCCTGTTCGCCCAGATCGAGGCTGACGGCGTCGCCGAACGCGAAGTGATCGCCCACCACCCGCTGCACCGTCACCGGCCGGGCCTGCGTCCATACCCGGTCGCCCGACTGGTTGAGGTCTTCGGGCGCATAATGGAACAGCCGGTGGCCGCGCGCCTGCGCTGACAGCATCAGCGCAAAGGTCGAATCGCCCGCGATGTTGATGCCGGCAAGGGGGTCCATCTGGACGGCGACGGTCAGCGACATGGGGCACACTCCGGTTGGTTGCCGCTCAGGTAGGGGGCCGGCGGGGGAAAGTCACGGGGGAGCGAGAAAGGCCGGTCCTACCGCAACGGCTTGCCCGAATCCTTCCACCGGTCGAGGACCTGCGATTCCGGTGGCAGCGTATCCTTCGGCTCCACCACGGGTGTCGCGCTGGCCACCGGCGTCGGCGGCGCGACGAACGTCGGCGGGACCAGCGGGACGTTCGGGACCGGCACCGCCTCCAGCGTCGGCGGCGGGGGCAGGGGGCGTAGTGGCCCCGGCATCGGCTCCATGCCGATATAGCGGTCGGTGAACGCCGCGGGGGTGCCCCACCACCCCTTCCACCGGTGGAAGAAATGCGCGCCGAACACGCCGGTCATCACCAGCGCCCGGTTCCACGACGGGGTGACGGCATAGGTATGGTAATGCGTCGCCAGCCCGACGGGCGCGAAGACGTCGCCCGACAGCGCACGCGCGGCGACCCGGCGCGAGCGCAGCCAGACCGACGGTGCCGGCACCCGGGCCATCGCCCCGTCGCACGCAAAGCTGAACTGGCATACCGGCCGGTTCGACCCCTGGAACACCACGCCGCACACGGTCGCCGGAAAGGCGGGATGGCGCACGCGGTTCAGCACGACCTGCGCCACCGCCCGCTGCCCGGCATCGGGTTCGTTGCCTGCTTCGTAATAGACGGCAGTGGTCAGGCATCGCAGCGCGCGGGCGCGGTCGAGCTGGCTACCACGCAATACGAACGGGCGGGCCGGGCGGATCGATGCGTCGCCGAGGTCGCCGGCATCCGCGTTGGCGGGAAGCGCGGGCAGGGGCGCCGTGCCGGTCTCCCCCCGGCGGACCGGGGCGTCGAGCAACAGTTGCGCCGCGCCGGGGAAATGATCGTCGGCCTCATAGCCGGTCGCCACCGGCGGTGGTGGCGCGGACGGATCGCGATGCTCACGCGCCGCGATCCCCGCCCGCACGGCGATCGCCCCACCGACGAGCAGCAGGGCCGCGCCGCCGATCCTGCGCACGCGCCGGTTGATGGGGGGAAGGGCCGCCATGGGGCAGGACCTAGCCGGAAAAAGTATCGAAAGTCGCAAGATTCCGAGGTCTAGAGTGTGATCCATCTGCATTAAAACGTCACCCCAGCGCAGGCTGGGGTCTCAAGCGGCTCCTGTGGCGTGCTGTCACCGAGAGATCCCAGCCTTCGCTGGGATGACGTCCGATTCAAGTTGGATGGATCAGCCTCTAGAATGCTCACGTTCCGTCACCCCGGATCGAGTCCGGGGTGACGGTGCGACTCCTACTTCACCCCCAGATCGGCGCGGCTGAGGTCGACCGACGCGGCGGGGATCACGACCAGCTGCGGATAGGCGGCGCGGAGCGGTTCGAGAAACTGCTTCGCGTCGCCGACCACGACGATGCTCGCCGCCTTCGGGTCCATGACCTTGGCCGCCGCCTGCTGCACCGCCGCCGGACCGACCGCCTCGATCGAGGGAAGGAAGGTCGCGATGCGCGCCAGCGGTACTCCGTCCGACACATAGGTGACGATCGTACCGGCGATGCCGCTAGTCCGTTCGATCGTGCGGCCGAAATTGCCGGTCAGCACCGCCTTGCGTGTCGCCAGTTCGGCTTCCGGCGCGGGTTCGGCACCCATGCGGCGCATCTCGTCGGTGATGATCTTGACCACCTCCGGCGCGGACGGGTTCTTGGTCTGGGTCGATGCGCCGACCGCACCCCCGTTCCGCCGCGCATCCAGCTCCGACCGGGCACCGTAGGCGAGGCCGCGCTTGATACGGATTTCCTGGTTCAGGCGCGACGAGAAGCCGACACCCAGCGTCGCGTTGGCGACGGCGGCGGGGAAATAGGCGGCGTTGCTGCGCGCGATGCCCGGCCGCGCGACGACGACGCCCGCCTGTCCGGCACCGGGCATGTCGACGACGATGACGCGGGGGGCGGGGGCGGCGACCTGCGGCACCGGCGCGGGCGTTGCGTTCGGCTGGCTGCGCCAGTCGCCGAACAGCTGCGTCGCCAGCGCCATCCCGGCATCGGGGGTGATGTCGCCGACCAGCACCAGAGTCGCCTTTTCGGGCTGCCATGCGCGGGCATAGGCGCTGGTGATGTCGGCGCGGGTGATCGCCTTCAGCGTGGTCGGCGTGCCGCTGGCGGGATGGCCATAGGGCGCGCCGCCGAACACCGCGCGGTCGGCGACGAGGCTCGACAACTGCCCCGGATCGGTCAGCGCGACGCTGACCCCGTCGATGGTGCGGGTGCGCAGCCGGTCGATCTCGTCCTGCGCGAACGCCGGGTTGCGCGCGACATCGGCGAGGATGCCGAGCGCCGGCGCGACCTGTCCCGACCCGACGGTCAGCGTGACGTTCTGCGAATCCCATCCGGCACCGCTGCCGATGCTGCCGCCCAAAGATTCGACCGCGCGGGCGATCTCGGTCGCCGAGCGGGTCTTGGTCCCCTGCGTCAGCAGCCCGGCGGTCAGTTCGCCGACGCCGGCACGATCGGCGGGATCGGCGACCGCGCCACCGCCCGCGACCAAGGCGGCGGTCACCACCGGCACCCCGCGCTTTTCGACCAGCACGACGCGCATGCCGTTGGGGAGGCGGCGTTCGACCGGCACCGGAATCGCGACCTGTACCGGCGCAGCCGGGGCGGGCGGCAGCACGCGCTGGCCTTCGGGTGCCGGGGTATGGATCGCGATGCCCGGCGGCACGGCGAGCGGTGCGGTGACCACGCTGTTGGCGATGGCGATGGTGTCGCTGCTCGCCCCCGCCGGCTTGGCGGTATCGGGCAGATAGCGGATCGTCGCGGCGCGGTTGGCGGGGAGCCACGTCTTCGCGACGCGCTGGACATCGGCGGCGGTGACGCGACCGATCGCGGCCAGCGCCTTGTCGGCGGCCTTCGGATCGCGCTCGACGATCACGCCCTGCGCCAGCGCCGACGCTTTCCCTTCCGCCGTCTCGCGCGACAGCAGTTCGGCGGTGGTGATCTCGTTCTTGGCCTCGGCCAGTTCGGCCGCCGTCGGCGGCGTCGCGATCAGGCTGGCGACCTCGCGCTTCAGCGCCGCTTCGCCCTCGGCCACCGATTTGCCGCCGGCAAGAATCGCGTAGAGCGACAGCGTGCCCGGTCCCTGCTTGGCATCGAGTTGCACGCCGACATCCTGCGCGATCTGGTCACGATAGACGAGGCTCTGGTGCAGGCGCGAATTGTCCCCGCCCGACAGGATCGCGTCGAGCACCTTCAACGCCGCCTGATCGGGATGATTGGCCGGCGGCAGCGGATAGCTGATGAGTATCGCGGGCAGCGGGGTGTTCGCCTCATAGACCGTCTTCGTCACCGGCTGCTGGCGGACCGGTTCGTCGACGCTCACCCGCGGGATCGGACGGTTGGGCTTGGCGATGGTGCCGAAATACTGGTCGACCCAGCGGTTCAACTGCGCGGGATCGAAATTGCCCGCGACCACCAGCACGGCATTGTCGGGCCGGTAATAGGTCGCGTGAAACGCGCGGATATCGTCGATGGTCGCCGCGTCGAGATCCTCGATCGATCCGATGCCCGGCCGCGCATAGGGGTGGTGGCTATACGACACCATCGGCGCATAGAGGCCGAACAGCTTGCCATAGGGTTGGGCGAGGATGCGGCTGCGCAGTTCCTCCTTCACCACCTCGCGTTCCGACGCGAAGGTCTTGGGATCGACGACCAGCGTCGCCATCCGGTCGGCCTCGGCGAACAACAGCCGCTGCAGGTGGTTGGCAGGCACCACCTCGTAATAATTGGTATAGTCGTCGGCGGTCGACGCGTTGTTGTACCCGCCGACATCCTCGGTCAGCCGGTCGAGCTGTTCGGGCACCAGGTTCCGCGTCGCCTTGAACATCAGATGTTCGAACATGTGCGCAAAGCCCGAGCGGCCGGCGGGATCGTCCTTCGACCCGACATCGTACCACACCTGCACCGACACGTTCGCGCTGGACGTGTCGCGAATGGCATAGACGCGCAGGCCGTTGGCGAGCGTGCGTTCGGTATAGGCGATCGGCGGTACGGTCGGGCTGGCGGCGGGCGCCGTCGGGGCGGGGCGCTGCTGCGCGTGAGCCGGGGCAAGCAGGGCGGTCGAGATCAGCAGCGCGAGGCCGAAACGCATGGGGGCAACTCTCCGGACGGATGATGCGGCAGGTGTGGGCCGCATTGCCCCGGAGTGTCAACGTATCGCCGGTTACGACGTCGCGATCGAACCGAAATGCTTCGTCACTCCCGCGCAGGCGGGAGTCCATACACGCGAGCGTCGCGGAAAAGGCGCAACCGTCAGCGGTTATGGATTCCCGCCTTCGCGGGAATGACGAGAAGAAATCAGTCCTTCTTGCGCCCCGAATTCGCGTAGAGCAACGCGGCGGCCAGTGCGGCCGATCCGATGCCGATGCCGATCGGCACCAGCGGCCAGCCCTGCCCCTTCGACGGCTGCTTGGTTTCGGCGGCGGCGTCGGCGACGCGCTTCACCTCCTTGGCGGCGGCGGTCACTTCGTTCAGTTCGGTCTTGTCGGTCATGATCCTCTCCCTCTTGTCGGGGTTCAATGCTTGGGGGCGGTGTAGCGTGCCCGGAAATCGTCGGCAAAGGCGGCCAGCGTGTCGCTCGCGATCGCGGCGCGCAGGTCGACCATCAGCGCCTGGTAGAAATAGAGATTATGCTCGGTCATCAGCATCGCCCCCAGAATCTCGCCCGCGCGGACGAGATGGTGGAGATAGGCGCGGCTGTGGCCGTGACAGACCGGGCAGGCGCAGTCGGGGTCGACCGGCCCCAGATCCTCGGCAAATTTGGCGTTGCGGATGTTGATCGGGCCTGAACGGGTGAACGCCTGTCCGGTGCGGCCCGAGCGGGTCGGCAGCACGCAGTCGAACATGTCGATGCCGCGTTCGACCGCGCCGACGATGTCGTCGGGCTTGCCCACGCCCATCAGATAGCGGGGCTTGTCCACCGGCAGCTGCTGCGGCGCATAGTCGAGCACGCCGAACATCGCCTCCTGCCCTTCGCCCACGGCAAGGCCGCCGACCGCATAGCCGTCGAAGCCGATATCGATCAGCGCGTCGGCGGAGCTTTTCCGCAGTTTTTCGTCGAGCGCCCCCTGCTGGATGCCGAACAACGCGGCGCGCGAGGAATGCTCCTCACCCGAATCGAACCCGGCCCGGCTGCGGCGTGCCCAGCGCATCGATCGTTCCATCGCGCGGGCCTGCACCTCGCGGGTCGAGGTGGTCGGGACCAGTTCGTCGAACGCCATGACGATGTCGGAGCCGAGCAACCGCTGGATTTCCATCGAGCGTTCGGGACTCATCAGGTGACGGGTGCCGTCCAAGTGGCTCTTGAACTCGACCCCGTCCTCCGACCGTTTGGTCAGTTCGGACAGGCTCATCACCTGATAGCCGCCGCTGTCGGTCAGGATCGGGCGGTCCCAGCCCATGAACTTGTGCAAGCCCCCCAGCCGCGCGACCCGCTCCGCGCTGGGGCGCAGCATCAGGTGATAGGTGTTGCCGAGCAGGATGTCGGCGCCCGACGCACGCACGTCCTGCGGCTTCATCGCCTTCACGGTGGCGGCGGTGCCGACCGGCATGAAGGCAGGCGTGCGGATGTCGCCGCGCTGCATGGCGATGGTGCCGGTGCGGGCGCGGCCGGACGTGGCGGTGACGGTAAAGGCGAAACGCGGGGCCATAAGGCGAGCCGTCATGCCGGACCTTCCCCGCGCTGTCGACCGTTGTTGCGGTTTGACGGGAGAGAAGATCATGGCCGAACCGATGAACCCGGGTGACGATGCGGCGCCGGGCACGCCCGGGACGGGCGAGGATGTGTGTCCGCGCTGTGGCGGCACGGGCACGATCCGCGATGGCGAGTGCGAGAATTGTGGCGGTACGGGGAAGGTGATCGAGGGGATTGGCGGGGGATAAGATCCTCCCCGGCACGGGGAGGGGGACCGCTCGCGTCAGCGAGTGGTGGAGGGGCAAAGCCGCGAGCGCTACGCCTGGGGCAACGCCCCTCCACCAGCCTGCGGCTGGCCCCCCTCCCCATGATATGGGGAGGATCTTCTGGTCAGATCGCCGCCAGCGCCTGTTCGAAATCGGCGATCAGATCATCGGCATCCTCGACCCCGATCGAGATGCGCACCAGATTGTCGGTAATCCCCAGCGCCACCTTGCGCGCGTCGGGCACCGACAGGTGCGTCATCCCCGCCGGATGGCTCGCCAGCGTCTCGGTCCCGCCGAGGCTCACCGCCAGTTTGGCGATGGTCAGCGCGTCGAGGAACGCGAACGCCTCGCGCTCGCCGCCCTTCAGGTACAGCGAGAAGGTCGACCCGCCGCCGGTGCAGTGACGACGATAGATGTCGGCCTGGCGATCGTCCTTCAGGAAGCCGAGATAGCCGACCCGCTCGACCTTGGGATGGTCCTTCAGGAACGCGCAGACCTTCGCCGCATTCTCGCCCGCGCGGCTCATGCGCAACTCCAGCGTCTCCAGCGAGCGCAGCAGCATCCACGCCGTGTTCGGGTCGCAGATCGTGCCGATGGTGTTGCGCATCGACCGGATGGTGTTGATGTGCGCCTTCGATCCCAGCACGCCGCCGGCGACCAGATCGCTATGTCCGCCGGCATATTTGGTCAGCGAATAGACGACGAGGTCGGCGCCGTGCTGCAGCGGTTGTTGCCATAGCGGCCCCAGAAACGTGTTGTCGATCGCGATCGGCGGCTTTTCGACCGTGTCGCCGAACACCGCGTCACGCGCGGCGGCGACCGCTTCGATATCGACCAGCGCGTTGGTCGGGTTGGCCGGACTTTCGAGATAGATCAGCGGCACGCGGCCCTCGGCCTTGCGCAGCACCGCCTCGATCTCGTCCTGCGTCGCGCCCGCCGGAAAGTCGAGATAGTCGACCCCGAAGCGGCCCAGCACGCGGCCGATCAGCGTTTCGGTCGCGGCATAGAGCGGCCCGGAATGGATGATCGTATCGCCCGGCTGGACCATCGACAGGAACAGGGTCGCGATCGCCGACATGCCACTGGAAAAGACCAGCGCATCCTCCGCCGCTTCCCAGACGCCGAGGCGGTCTTCGAGGATTTCCTGGTTCGGGCCGTTGAAGCGCGAATAGACGAGGCCCTCCGCCCCGCCGGGACGCTTGCCGGTCACGCCCTCGAAATGCCGCTTGCCTGCCGCCGCATTGGGAAAGACATAGGTCGAGGTCGCGAAGATCGGCGGTTTGAGCGAGCCTTCGGACAGTACCGGATCATAGCCATGGCCCATCATCAGCGTCGCAGGCTTCAACCGGCGCCCGCCGACGGTGTCGACCGGGGGCTTGGGGCGGCGGCGCGGGGGAACGCCGGTCAGGTCGGCTTCGGTTTCGTCGGTCACGAATCTCTCCTTTTTCGGGAAGGGTAGCGATAGTTACGACAGAAACCAAATTACGATGTGGGGGGGCACAAGCCACCACGTCGTACCCCCGCGCAGGCGGGGGCCCAGGGCCAAGCAGGACAACGGTTGCGCTCGGGGCTCTGGACCCCCGCCTGCGCGGGGGTACGGCGAGGGCGCTACGCTGCGATCCCAATTACCGACAGCTGCCGCCCATAATCCGCTTCGCCGCGATGCGTCGCGCGGCGGAAGCTGAAGAAGCGGTCCTCCTGCGCATAGGTGTCCTGCCCCAGCGCCTCGATCCGCCGCACGCCCGCCGCCGCCAGCCGGTGGACGACATAGGCCTCAAGGTCGAACCGGGCATGGCCCGGGCGGTTCTCCGCGAAGAAGCGTTCATTCTCGGGATCGGTCGCGCAGAAGCGTTCGACGAAGCCCATATCGACCTCATAGCTCGCGCGCGCGATGCAGGGCCCCACCGCGGCGGCGATGCGGTCGGCACGGGCGCCGAGCTTTTCCATCTGGGCGATGGTCGCATCGGTCACCCCGGCCAGCGCCCCCTTCCACCCGGCATGGGCCGCGCCGACCACCCCCGCCTCGCGGTCGGCGAGCAGCACCGGCGCGCAATCGGCGGTCAGGATGCCGAGCAGGATGTTCGGCCGTTCGGTGACCATCGCGTCGCCCTGCGGCCGTTCCCCATCGGGAAAGGCGGTCAGGACGCGCACGACCGAGGCCGAATGAATCTGGTACAGCCCGCACAGTGCCGCCCCCGGCAGCACCGCCTGAACGGCGCGCGCGCGGTTCTCGGCGATGGCGGCGGGATCGTCGCCCGATCCAAGGCCAGTGTTGAGGCCGGCGACGACTCCGGTCGACACCCCGCCGCGCCGCCCGAGAAAACCGTGCGCCACCCCCTCCAGCGCAGCGCTGCGCAACACTTCCACCGTCATAGCGCCACCCGCATAACGTCATCCTCGTCCCGGTGGTTGCCGACCATGAAGGCGTAGGTACCGACCCGTTCGAACCCATAGCGTTCGTAGAAGCGCCGCGCGCGATGGTTGTCGATGAACACCGACAGGAACAGCTCGTCGGCGCCGGTCGCGCGCGCCTTGGCCAGCATATGCTCCATCAGCGTCGCGGCGAGGCCGGTGCCTTGCGCTTGCCTACGCAGATAGAATTGGCGCAGTTCGATCGGCTTTCCGGTCGGTTCGAACGGCAGCGACGGCGGACCGAGCTTGGCATAGCCGACCGCGTCGTCCCCCGCCATCGCCAGCACGACATGGAAGCGCGGGTCGGACAATTCCTCCTCCCATGCCGCCACCGTGAACTTGGCGAGGAAGGCGGCAAGGTCGTCGGGATGATAGAGATGGCCGAAGGTGTCGGTGAACGTCTCGGTCCCGATCGTCACCAGCAGTCCGGCATCGGCGACCGTCGCGTCGCGCAGGGTCGGTGTCATGCCGCGAACCCCGCCGGCACCGGCCAGCCGGGCGAGGTGATCGCAATCGCCTTGAACAGCGTGCCCATCTGTTCCTCCTCCACCAGCCGGTCGCGATCGGCGCGCAGTTGGTCGGCGCGCTCGGGACTGCGGGCGGCCAGCGCCTGCGTGCGGGCGTCGATGCCCAGCGCCTTCAACAACGCACCCTGATCGACCGGGCCAAAGGCGACCGCGTCTTCGGCACGCGCGGCCTCGATCAGCGTCCCGAAATCGACATGCGCGGTCAGGTCCTGCTCGCCCGGATCGTCATAGGGGTTGACGAAGCCGTGCCCGCGCACCGCCTGCAACGTATCCCCCAGCGCCGGGCCGGCATAGCCATAGTCGATGACGATCGCGCAGCCGCCCTGCGCGACGATCCGCTTGGCCAACTGGCGCATTATCGCCACGGCGGCCGGCGCGGTTTCCAGCACCGATCCCACGGCCGCGTCGCGGAACTGGTAGGGAATGATCGGATCGAACCCGCGCTGCCCCATGACCGGAAGGAACAACGTGTCCTGGCACGCGACCAATCGCTCGCGCCAGCCGTCCGCCGTCTTGACCAGCTGGCGGATGGGGAGCGCATCGAAGAATTCGTTGGCGACGACCAGCAGCGCGCCATCCTCGGGCAGGCCGACCGTATCGACCGCCCATTCGGCCTGCGGCACGCGCTTTGCCTGTTCGTCGCGCAGCGTCGGGCTGGTTTCGATCAGATGGACCGGCGGCGTACACCCCGCCGACGCCATGGAGCGCAGCGCATCGGCGGCGAGCGTGCCGCGACCGGGGCCGAATTCGACATAGCGTGACGCCGGACGACCGGCCCGGTCCCAGCTGTCGGCCAGCCCCAGGCCGATCAGCTCGCCGAACATCTGGCTGATTTCCGGCGCGGTGGTGAAGTCGCCGTTGGCGCCCAGCGGATCGCGCGTCGCGTAATAATGCGCGTTGGCCGCACCCATGAACTGGGCGAGGCTGATCGGCCCGGCCAGCGTGATCGCGCGGGCGAGCCGTTCGGGGAGCGCGGGGTCGGCGGCGGTGACGACGGGTTCGGTCAAGCCACGCTCTCCGACCCCGCGATCGGCTCCACCCGCACCCGGCGCCGCTTCGACGTGACCATCAGGTAGATGCCGATCGCGATCATCGGCAGCGTCAGCCACTGGCCCATATGTAGCCCCGTCGCCTGCGCAAATTCCACCAGCTGCGCATCGGGCTCGCGCCAGAATTCGATAATGAAGCGCGCGACGCCGAACCCGGCCATGCCGGTGCCGAGCAGGAAGCCGGGCTTGTAGCGCGCATCGGTGCGCCAGAAGAAGAAGGCGAGGATCAGGAACAGGATCAGCCCTTCGCCCAGCGCCTCATAGAGCTGGCTGGGGTGGCGTGCCGGGTCGAGGCCGCCGGGTACGGTGCGCGGAAACACGACTGCCCAAGGCGCGTCGCTGGGCTTGCCCCACAGCTCGCCATTCACGAAATTGGCGATGCGGCCGAGGAACTGGCCGATCGGCGCGACGCAGGTGACATAGTCCGCGACCCTGAGCGCGCGCAGCCCGTGCTTGCGCGCCAGCCACCAGATGCCGAGGATCAACCCGACCATGCCGCCATGGAACGACATGCCGCCGTCCCACAGCCGCAGGATCTTGATCGGGTCGGTGAACATTTCGGGCGCGTAGAAGATCGCATAGCCCAGCCGCCCGCCCAGAATGATGCCGAGCGTCGCATAGAACACGAAGTCGTCGGCATGGCGCCGCGCCATCGGCGCGCCCGGCTGGTCGAGCAGCTTGAGCAGATACCACCAGCCGCCGAGAATGCCGGTGATATAGGCCAGCGAATACCATTTCAGCTGGAAGAAGCCGAGGTTCAGCGCGACCGGATCGAGGCCGAGATCGGCATAGCGGATATGGCCGGCGGCCATGCCGACATCGCCGGTGGCCGCGGCGAGGGTGGATAGGATCAAGGGGGTACGCTCCGGCTGTGGTCGGTGCGTAATATCCGGGTTGGCGGATCAGG
The DNA here is from genome assembly GCF_028551275.1 of Sphingomonas hankookensis. Classification (NCBI taxonomy): domain Bacteria; kingdom Pseudomonadati; phylum Pseudomonadota; class Alphaproteobacteria; order Sphingomonadales; family Sphingomonadaceae; genus Sphingomonas; species Sphingomonas hankookensis. Next base: position 164,501 of record NZ_CP117025.1, on the reverse strand, counting down.
GGAACCCGGGGTGGGCGGACCGGCGCATGGGGGGAAGGCAGCCGGTCCGCCCGAATTGAAGCGCGAACGCATCGGGTATCCCATTCCTTGCAGAGGCTGTGCCAATTTCCCGCGTTGCGGGTTTTGCGCCGATTTTCTGGTTAACGACATCGTTACCGGGATGGCGGGTGTAAACGATCCCGACAGGGCGGCGGCGTCCGCAAAGATTACGCTTGTAAACGTAACGACCACGGGTGTAGTCATTGTTCATGGCCGAACGAATCAGCGATGCCGAGCATGCCGTGATGGAAGTGCTCTGGGACCAGAACCCGCTCACCGCGCAGGAGGTGGTGGAACGCGTCGCCCCGTCGCGCGGCTGGACCGCGAACACCGTCAAGACGCTGCTGGGGCGGTTGCTGGCCAAGGACGTGGTCGGTGCGGAGGAGGACGGGCGGCGCTATCGCTACCGGCCGCTGGTCGCGCGCGAGGAATATGTCGCGGGTGAATCGCAACGGTTCATCGACAAGCTGTTCGGCGGCAGCCTGACGCCGCTGGTCGCGCATCTGGCCGAACGCGACCAGCTGAGCGCGCGTGAAATCGACGAGATCGAGGCTCTGTTAAAGGCGCTGAAACAATGATCGGATGGGCGGTAGAGACGATCGCGGCGACGACGCTGCTGATGCTGCTGGTGCTGATGTTGCGCGGCCCCGTCGCGCGGCGCTTCGGTCCGCAGGCGGCCTATGCGCTGTGGGCGCTGCCCGCGCTGCGCATGATCCTGCCCCCCATTCCCGAAAGCTGGCGTCCGGTGGAGTTCCACCCGATCGGTGCGGCGACCGATCCCGGCATCATCATGCTGGGCGTGCCGGTGGCCGAGGTGCCGGCGCTGCCGCAGGGCTGGGGCATGGCCGATGTGCCGCTGCTGGTCGTCGCGCTGTGGCTGCTGGGCGCGGTCGCGTTCGTCGCGTGGCATATCGTGCAGCATCAGCGCTTCTGCGCGAAGGTGCTGGCGTCGGGCCGGGCGAAGGGGCTAGCGAACGGCCACGTCAAGATGATCGAGACGCGCCATGCCGCCGGGCCGCTCGCCTTCGGCGTGGTCCATCGCTACGTCGCGATGCCGGTCGATTTCCGCGAACGCTATGACGAGCGGGAGCAGGCCTTGGCGCTGGCGCATGAGCTGGGCCACCATGCCCGCGGCGACCTGCTGGCGAACTGGGTCGCGCTGATCGTGCTCGGCTGCCACTGGTTCAATCCGGTCGCGTGGCGCGCGTTCCGGGCGTTCCGGGCGGATCAGGAAATGGCGTGCGACGCGATGGTGCTCGCCCGTGCCACGCCGGGCGTCCGCCACGCCTATGCCACCGCCATCGTCAAATCCGCGCATGGCCAGGGGCTGTCCGCCGCCTGCCACCTGCACAGCGTCAACGAACTGAAAGGGAGACTCATCATGTTGTCGAAGCACCGGGTGATGTCGCCCGCCACCCGCCGCATCGCCGGTGGTGCCACGCTGACGCTGGCGGTGATCGGCCTCGGCCTGACCGCATCGGGGACGGAAGCCGCCGAGAAAATCCGTTCGAAGGTCGAAACCGCGACCGGCGTCGATATCGCCAGCGTCGAGGCGAAGGCGGCGGACGTGCTCGCCCCGGTCGCAGCGATCGTGCCGGCCCAGGCCGCGACCCTGCCGGTGATCCCGGCCGAACCGGCCGCACCCGCGCCGATGCCGCAACCGGCGGTGCGGGCGATCGCGGCGACCACCGCCCTGCCGGCGCAGCCCGCGACCCCGGCCCGTCCGGCGATGCCGGCGAGCTTCACCACGACGCATAACGGCCAGACCACCCGCCTGGTGCGCCAGGGCGAGGGCGACGTGCGCAAGATCGTCGTGCAGACCTTCGACGGCAACGGCAAGCTGCTGCGCCAGACGGTCAACACCGTGCCCGAGGTCAATATCGTCAACGAAAATTGCGGTCCGGGCAGCCAGACCAGCGTGACCCGCACCGAAGGCGGCAAGCAGGTCACGGTCATCTGTTCCGACCGTATCCGCGCCATCACCGAACAGGGGATGCTGCGTGCCCGCGAAGGCCAGCGGCTGGCCGCGCTGGGTGCGGAACGGGCGGAGCTGGGACGGCTGCAGGCCGCGCAGGGGCAGGTCTATGCTCGGCAGGGGATGCGCTCGGCACTCGCCGGCCTCCGCTCGGCACGCGCCTCGATCGTCGCGAACAAGGACATGCCCGCCATCGCCCGCACCAGTGCGCTGGAGGGGATCGACGAGAGCATCCGCGAGCTCCAGTCGCAGATCGATCACGCCGACTGATACCGGATCCACGGACGTTCTGCCCCGTTCGTTCGTGGCAGGGCCGGTCGGCGCCTCTGCCGGCCGGCCCGTTGCCTTGCATCGGGCGCGTGCCGCCGCCATCTGACGATCAATGGCCGAATCTCCCCCCGGTATCCCCCAGCCGCTCGAACCGCTGGTGACGCGCGTGCTGGCGCGCAACGCATCCCCCTATACCCACACCGGTACGCAGAGCTTCGTCGTCGGCGGCAGCGGTGCGGTCGCGATCATCGATCCGGGGCCGGTCGACGACGTGCACCTGGACGCGCTGCTGGCGGCGGTCGGCGACCGGAAGGTTGCGGCGATCCTGTGCACCCACACCCACCGCGACCATAGCCCCGCGGCGAAGCCGCTGGCCGAGCGGACCGGCGCGCCGATCATCGGTTGCGCGCCGCTGACGATGGACGACGAAGGCCCCCGCGCCGATGCCGCGTTCGATATCGACTATCGCCCCGACCGGGTGCTGGCCGACGGCGAGGCGGTGGCGGGCGACGGCTGGACATTGGTCGCGGTCGCGACGCCGGGGCACACGTCGAACCACCTCGCCTTCGCGCTGCCCGAAAGCGGCGCATTGTTCAGCGGCGATCATGTCATGGGCTGGTCGACCACCATCGTCTCGCCGCCCGATGGCGACATGGGCGATTACATGGCCAGTCTCGACAAGCTGCTGGGCCGCGAGGACCGGGTCTATTATCCCGCGCACGGCGATCAGGTCGACAATCCCCGCCGGCTGGTGCGCGGGATGCTCGGCCACCGCAAGCAGCGCGAGGGGCAGATCGCCCGCGCGATCGAACGTGGGACCCACGACATTCCTGCAATGGTCGCGGTCATGTATGTCGGGCTGCACCCCAAATTGCTGGGCGCGGCCGAACGCTCGGTGCTGGCGCATCTGATCGACATGGAACGGCGCGGTATCGTCCGGCGGGAGGGCGCGACATGGCAGCGCATGTAAGGCCGCAGGCGATCCGCCTGGGCGTGGCGGTCGTCCTGCTGATCGCGCTCGCATTCGGCGGCTGGACGCTGTGGCGCCACTATGAGGAAAAATACACCGTCACTACCGAACCCGATAGCGGACAGGCGGTGACGCGGATCATCACCGCGCGGCTGTCGGGGGCGAGTGCGCTCAAGGTCGCCTCGCTGTCGGGCACGTTGCAGGCAACAGCCAGCGACGTGCGCGGCTTCGGCTGGCTGCGCAGCGACCAGGTGGTGAAAATGCCCTATTCGGTCGATTACTTCGTCGATCTGGGGAGCATTGGGGAGGGCGCACTCAGCTGGTCGGCGGACACGCGGACGCTGGTGGTCGACGCCCCCGACGTGACCGTCGCCAAACCGAATATCGACGAAGCCGGGCGGACGTTGGTCCAGACCAGCGGCCTCTACGTCTCGCGTGAGGCGGCGGCGGCACTGGCACAGCGCGTGTCGGCGGTGGCGCAGACCCGCGCCGAACGCGAGGCGCGCAGCCCCGAGCGGCTGGCACAGGCCCGCGAACTGGCGCGCGCCAACCTCGCCCGCCTCCTCGCCGCGCCGCTGGCGGCGGCGGGCGAGGGCGATGTGCGGGTGGTCGTCACCTTCCCGGCGGAGCGAGGCCGGCGGGACGGCGAACGCTGGGACGTGTCCGCACCGCCCGCCGAGGTGCTGGGTAACCGACGATGACAAGCCGGTCGACCGCGACCCTATCCTCGCGCAGGCGGGGATCCAGAGCCGCAAAAAACCAAGGTCGGCGACGGTGACCCTGGACTCCCGCCTGCGCGGGGGTACGGCGATCGGGATCACGACACCCGGCTTGCAGACGAACCGCGACCGACCTAGGGGCTCGGTCACAGGGAGACGATGATGAACGCGCGCACCGAATTGCCCACCGGCACCGACCTGCTGGCCGAAATCGACCGGCTGCGCCGTGAGCGCAACGCCGTCATCCTCGGCCATTATTACCAGAAGCCCGAGATTCAGGACCTGGCGGACTTCGTCGGCGACAGCCTCGACCTCAGCCGCAAGGCGGCGGCGACCGATGCCGATGTCATCGCGTTCTGCGGCGTGCGCTTCATGGCGGAAACCGCGAAGATCCTGTCGCCCGACAAGACGGTGATCCTGCCCGACATGGATGCCGGCTGTTCGCTGGAGGACAGCTGTCCGCCCGAACAGTTCGCCGCGTTTCGCGCGCAGCATCCCGATCACATCGCGCTGACCTACATCAACTGCTCGACCGAGGTGAAGGCGCTCAGCGACATCATCGTCACCTCGTCCTCCGCCGAGAAGATCCTGTCGCAGCTGCCCGCCGACCAGAAGGTGATCTTCGGTCCCGACCGCAATCTCGGCGGCTATCTGATGCGCAAGACCGGCCGCGACATGCTGCTCTGGCCGGGTGTGTGCATCGTGCACGAGGCGTTCAGCGAGACCGAGCTGCTGAAGCTCAAGGCGCAACACCCGAACGCCCCGGTCGCGGCGCATCCCGAATGTCCGGCGATCATCCTCGACCATGCTGATTATGTTGGGTCGACCAGCGGCATCCTGTCCTATGCCAGCGAATTCCCCGGCGACACGCTGATCGTCGCGACCGAGCCGCACATCATCCACCAGATGGAAAAGGCGCTGCCGAACAAGAACTTCATCGGCGCGCCCGGCGCGGACGGCAACTGCAACTGCAATATCTGTCCGTACATGGCGCTCAACACGCTGGAAAAGCTCTATATTGCGCTCCGCGACCTGTCGCCGCGGATCGAGATCGAGGAAGGGCTGCGGGTGAAGGCGAAGGTGTCGCTCGACCGGATGCTGGCGATGGCCAGCGGCACGGTCGGGCTGGGCGACCTGGGACCGCTACGCGCAAGCTGACCCAAAACCCCACGTCACCCCGGCCTTGCGCCGGGGTCCCGGTTCTTCTCCTACGACGCGCGGTCTGCCCTACCGCCCCAGCCAGTGCCGCACGCCACCGCGCGACAGCCCGGTGAGCGTCCCCACGACCACCAGCAGCGCGGCGGCAAGCACCGCGAGCGCGACCAGCGTCGCCGCCTGTCCGCCCGCCGCCCAGATCGCCGCCAGCGCCCACAGGAATACCAGCGCATAGGGCGGGCAGCCGCGCGTCGCGATCAGCGCCGCCGCCGCGATCGCGCCGGCCACCACCAGCAACAGCGCCGACACCAGCGGCGCGGCGGCCCCGGCATCGACCCCGTGAAAGCGCAGCGTCGCGGCGATGTTGACGATCGACGCGACCGTCAGCCAGCTGGTCAGCGCGGTCAGCGGCAGCGCGGCGCACCAGCGCTCCCCGGCGGAAAAGCCGTGCGGCCAGCCCGAAAAGGTCCTCAGCGTCGCGATCAGGCAGAGGAGCGTGAACAGGATGATGATCGCCGACGGAAAGCTCAGCCCGAATAGCTGTGTATAGGCCGCCCATAGCGCATTGCCGAGAAACGCACCCGCCGCCGGCATCCGCAACCGCGCGAGCAACGGGTTGCCGCGCTGCTTCGGCAACGCCTGATACACCGCGAATACGATCGTGCCGGTATAGAGCGCGCCCCAGATGGCGAACGCCCAACCGGCGGGCGTCACCAGCGTTCGCACCATGTTCGACTGCTCACCGATGCTCCGCCCGATGCCGATCCCCGGCAGGAGCGGGGTCAGCAGCTGCGAGACGGCGCAGATAATAGGAAGGGCGCGGGCAAGCGGCGATGCGTCGCTGGTTCGAAGGGCTCGGGTCGGCATGCCCCTGCAAACTCGTTACGCCGCGTTCGGTTGCCGGGGCCGGAAACCGTTCGATCCCCTCTGATGGAGCCGGGACCCTTTCCCGCGTGCCGTATCCCCGCGCAGGCGGGGATCCAGGGTCAAGCGCGCAACTCTTGCCGTGCCTGGCTCTAGACCCCCGCCTGCGCGGGGGTACGGTCGAGCTGGTGGGCCAGGATTGTCGGCTCGAACCGCCCTTACCAACTCCGTCATTCCCGCGAAGGCGGGAATCCATACACGCTGCCGGTTCGGCTGAATTCGCGACATCGGCGGCTATGGCTTACCGCTCGGCCGAAGCCTGCGGCGAACCTCGTGCGCTCGAGCAATCATTCCCCGTACCCCGGCCTGCGCCGGCGTGCCGAACCCCGCCTACCGCTCCAGCGCAGTCCACGCCGCGACGAACGCCCGCGCGCGCTCGCCGACCGTCGCCGCGTCCATCCCTGGCACGTACAGCGCGGACCCCAGGCCGTACCCGGCCGCACCGGCCTTGTGCCAATCCTCCAGCACCGATGGCACGACGCCGCCGACCGGCAGCATCCGCACGTCGCGGGGCAGGACGGCGCGCATCGCCTTCATCACCGCCGGGCTGGCGGCTTCGGCCGGGAACAGTTTCAGCGCCGCGGCCCCGGCGTCCAGCGCCGCGAACGCCTCGGTCGGGGTGGCGATGCCGGGCATGGCGACCAGCCCGCGCTCCGCTGCCGCCGAAATCACCGCCGTGTTGGCGTTGGGCGCGATGATCAGCGTGCCGCCTGCCGCCTCGACCTGCTCCACCTGTTCGACGCGCAGCACCGTGCCGGCGCCGACCACGGCATAGCCCTCCAGTTTCTTCGACAGGCGGGTGATGCTCTCATACGGATCGGGCGAGTTGAGCGGTACCTCGACGATGGTGAAGCCGGCGTCGATCAGCGCGTCGCCGATCGCCTCCACCTCATGCGGCTGTACCCCGCGCAGGATCGCGACCAGCGGGCAACGGGCGAAGGCGGCGTCGAAGGCGGACAGATGGCTCATGCGGACAACTTTCGGATCTGGGTGATGCCGGCGATAAAGGCGGCCTCGCACCCGCTGACAAGGGCGCGGCCGTTCAGGGTCTCGATCGCGGTGGCGTAGAGGGTGGCGAGATCGCCATCGGCGACGAGGTGGACGTCGCGGCCGTCGCCGATGCGCGCAGCGACGTCGCTGCCGATCAGCACGCCGCTGGCATAGGAGGCGGCGTCCGCATCGTCGCGCAGACCCAGCACATGCGCCGCACGGATGCCGAACAGGCTGGCGGCGAGGTCACGCTTCGCCCCTTCGCGCACGCCCTCGCGGAACGCATCCCCGGCGGCGACCGGCGCGGCCAGCTGCGGCGCGAGGACGCCACCGCCTTTCAGCAGCGCGAACAGCTCGCCGGTCATCGCGGTGGTGAAGGCCGTGACCTTGCCCCCGGTCAGCTCGACCCATTTGCAGTGCGTGCCCGGCTGGCACAGCAGCGCGTCCGCCGGAACCTGTCCGGCGAGCGCCGCGCCGAGCAGCTGCACCTCCTCGCCGCGCATCACGTCCCCGTGACCGCTGCGGGTGAAAGAAAGGCCGGGCACGATCGCCGTACGGTCGTCGATCCACGTCAACTGCGCGGCAATGTCGGCGATATCCGCCGGCACCGCGACATAGGGGGCGACCCGCCACCCGATCGTCGACCCGACCATGCCCGCCATCAGCACCGGCAGGTCGCCCAGCTCCGCCCGGATCGCGGCCAGTTCCTGCGCATAGGCATCAGCCGGCGTGGTCGACACGCCCTGCGGACTGCGCAGCGTGGCGGCGATGCGCCCGTCCTCGACCCGGTACGCACGCCGGTTGGTCGTGCCCCAGTCGATCGCGATGAACGGGCTCACCACCATGTCGCGTACAGCGCGATCAGGATCAGGACGACGCCCAGCCCGGCGACATTGAAGCCGGTCGAGGTGCCGAACGACACGCCCTGCATGGTGATGCGATTGGCATCGCCACGCCCCTTCATCGCCAGCGACAGCACGACCGCGAGGCCGAGGCTCAGCAGGAACACGATCCCCATCCGGTCCATGAACGGAATGCCCGGTGCGACCGTGCGGAACAGCCACGACAGCACGACCGACGCGATCGCCGCGCCGATCGCGCCGGCCTCGGTCGCCCGTTTCCAGAACAGGCCGAGCAGGAAGATCACGGTGATCCCCGGCGTGAAGAAGCCCGAAAATTCCTGGATGAACTGGAACGCCTGGTCCGCGCCGCCCAGCAGCGGCTTCGCGGCGAGGATCGCGATCAGGATCGCGACGGTCGCGGCGATGCGGCCGATGCGGACCAGCTTGCGCTCCATCACCGCATCCATCGCTCCGCTCTCGCTGGTGCGCTTGGCATAGAGGTCGAGGGTGAAGATGGTCGCGATCGAATTGATCTTCGACGCAGTCGACGCGATGATCGCGGCGATCAGCGCCGCAAAGACCAGCCCGAGCAACCCGGAGGGCAGCAGCCGCATCATCGTCGGATAGGCTTCGTCGGGCTTGGCGAGGTCGGGCGCCAGCACGACCGCGGCGATGCCGGGCACCACGATCACGAGCGGCATCAGCAGCTTGAGGTATGCCGCGAACACGATGCCCTTCTGCGCCTCGGGCAGCGATTTCGCGGCGAGTGCCCGCTGGATGATATACTGGTTGAACCCCCAATAGCTCAAATTCGCGATCCACATGCCGCCGATCAGCACCGAGAGGCCCGGCAGGTCCTTGTAGAAGGGATTGTCGCGCGACAGGATCATGTCGAACTTTTCGGGCGCACGCCGCGTCAGCTCGGCGAATCCGCCCATCACCCCGGCATCGCCCCCGATCTGCGACAGCGTAAGATACGAGATGGTCAGCCCGCCGAACACCAGCAGCGTGACCTGCACGATGTCGGTCAGCGCCACCGCCTTCAAACCGCCCCGCAACTGATAGAGCAAAGCGAACAGGCCCAGCCCGACCAGCGCCACCGTCTGGTCGACGCCCGCGACCTGCGTGACGGCGATCGAGCCGAGCCAGATGATGCTGGTCAGGTTCACGAACACGTACAGCGCCAGCCAGAACACCGCCATCAGCGTGCGGATCGACGGGCCGTACCGCTGTTCGAGGAACTGCGGCATCGTGTAGATTTCGTTGCGCAGGAAGATCGGCAGGAAGAATTTGCCGACGATCAGCAGCGTCAGCGCCGCCATCCATTCATAGGAGGCGATGGCGAGGCCGATCGCATAGCCCGACCCCGCCATGCCGACGATCTGTTCGGCCGAGATATTAGCCGCGATCAGCGACGCGCCGATCGCCCACCATGGCAGCGACTTGGACGCGAGGAAGTAGTCCGAGCTGTCCTTCTGATGGCCGCCCTTGTCGCGGCTGACCCATTGGGCCAGCCCGAAGATGCCGATCGCGTAGATCACGACCACGATCAGATCGATCGTCGACAGACGCATGTTAATCCTCCACCGCCCACTGGCGCTTTGGGACAGGACAATTATACGATGAATGGCAGCTGTCCAGTACGAAGCGGCCGATAAGGGGAGAGAGAGGGACCATGGCGGTGCGGATGACCGGGATGCCCGGCGGCAATCTGACGCGCGCGACGCTCGACACTCTGGGACGCGCGATCGTCACCGGTGAATATGACGACCGCCCCTTTCCGACCGAGGCGGAGATCGGCAAGACCCATGGCATCAGCCGCTCGGTCACACGCGAAGCGGTGAAGATGCTGACCGCCAAGGGGCTGGTCAGCGCCCGCCCGAGGCAAGGGACGGTGGTCCGCCCGGCAGCGGCATGGAACCTGTTCGATCCCGATGTGCTGCACTGGCTGCTCGACCGCAAATTCTCGGTCGAGCTGCTGCGCCAGTTCAACCAGCTGCGCGTCGCGATCGAGCCGGAGGCGGCGGCGCTGGCGGCGGTCGCGGCCGATGACGACGACCTCGCGCGCATCCGGCAGGGCCTGTCACGGATGGCGGCGGCCGAGCGGGGCGAGGACGATGCGCTGGACGCCGATATCGACTTCCATGTCGCGATCCTGCTGGCGGCGAAGAACCCGTTCTACGCCCAGTTCCGCGAGATGGTGGCGACCGCGCTCAACACCTCGATCCGCTTCACCAACACGATCGTCGGCCGCTCGGCCAGCGTCGAACAGCATGGCGCGGTCGCCGACGCCATCGCCGCGCGCGACCCCCTCACGGCCCGCGCCGCGATGCGCGCGCTGATCGGCGACGTGCTGGAGCTGATCGAGCAGCGGGGGGAGGGGTAGGCCGGGCCGGCACCGCTTCCCCGAAAATAGTCGTCATTCCCGCGAAGGCGGGAATCCATACACGCCGACGCTGCGCTTCTTTCACGACCGGTCGCGGCAATGGATTCCCGCCTGCGCGGGAATGACGAAGCTCTAGCGATCCGCCTTCAACCGCTCCCCATGCCAGCGCACATGATCGGCCATGAAGGTCGAGATGAAGTGATAGCTATGGTCATACCCCGGCTGCATGCGAAGCGTGCAGTCGATCCCGGCATCCGCACAGGCCCGCGCCAGCAATTCCGGCCGCAGCTGTTCGGCCAGGAAATTGTCGGCATCGCCCTGATCGACCAGCACCTCCTTCACCCGCGCGCCATCCTCGATCATCGCCACCGCATCCGCCGCGCGCCATGCCGACCGGTCGTCGCCGAGATAGCCGCCCAGCGCCTTCTCGCCCCACGGCACCTGGCCCGGCGCGACGATCGGCGCAAAGGCTGACACCGACCGGAACCGGTCGGGATTGCGCAGGGCGATGGTCAGCGCGCCATGCCCGCCCATCGAATGGCCGGTGATCGACTGGCGGCTGCAATCGAGCATCGGAAATTCGCTGACGATCAGCGCGGGCAGCTCGTCCTCGACGTACGACCGCATCCGGTAATGCTTCGCCCACGGCTCCTCGGTCGCATCGACATAGAAACCCGCGCCCAGCCCGAAATCCCACGCGCCTTGCGGGTCGTCGGGCACGCCTTCGCCGCGCGGCGAAGTGTCGGGCGCGATGAAGGCGATCCCCGCCTCGGCGCACGCCGCACGGAACTCGCCCTTGTCGGTGACATTGGCATGGGTGCAGGTCAGGCCGGAGAGATACCACAGCACCGGCGCGCGCTGCCCTTCGTCCAGCGGCGGCACGAACACCGAAAAGGTCATCGTCGTGCCGGTGGCGGTCGATTCATGTGAATAGACGCCCTGCGTGCCGCCATGGGCGCGGGCGGTCGAAACGGTCTTCATGGGCGCTCTCCCTCGATAGGCGGACCGGGCTATAGGGCAGGGACGTGCCGCGACGATAGCGGTTCCCGCCCCCTCGACAGCGCGGGGCGGATCGCCGACAGAGCGCCATGGCGCGGCTGATCCTTCTCAACAAACCCTATGACGTGCTGTCGCAATTCACCGATCGCGGGACGCAGGGCGCGCGTGCCACGCTGTCGGACCATGTCGCGGTGCCCGGCGTCTATCCCGCCGGGCGGCTTGACCGCGACAGCGAGGGGCTGTTGCTGCTGACCGACGACGGCCGCCTGCAGGCGCGGATCGCCGATCCCCGGTTCAAGCTGCCCAAGACCTATCTCGTGCAGGTAGAGGGCGCGCCCGACGCCGCCGCGCTCGACCGGCTGCGGCAGGGCGTCGCGCTCAACGACGGCCCGACCCGCCCGGCGGAGGTGATGGCGATCGACCCGCCCGACCTGTGGGAGCGCGTGCCGCCGATACGCTTCCGCAAGAGCGTGCCCGACCATTGGCTGTCGCTCACCATCCGCGAAGGGCGCAACCGGCAGGTGCGGCGGATGACGGCGGCGGTCGGCCTGCCGACGCTCCGGCTGGTGCGCTGGCGGATCGGGCCGTGGAGTGTCGAAGGGCTGGCGCCGGGGGAATGGCGGGAGGTGGTCGCCTGACGCAGCTGATCCGTATCCCCGCGGGGGCGGGGATCCAAGCCGCGATGGATCGAAGCCGCCGGTCATCACATCTGTATCCCCGCGCAGGCGGGGATCCAGGGCGCCCGAAGCACTGGTATCGTGCCCTTGCTTGTGTATCCCCGCGCAGGCGGGGATCCAGGGTTACAAAGCGCGACGCCTGTGGCTCTGGATCCCCGCCTGCGCGGGGATACGGCCTGTTGCAGGCCGAACCCAATTCTTCGTCACTCCCGCGAAGGCGGGAGTCCATAGACGCTGACGTCCCGGATCACGCAGAACCGTTGCGGCAATGGATTCCCGCCTTCGCGGGAATGACGATGGAAGCAACCCCACCCGTCACCCCGGGCTTGACCCGGGGTCCCGCTTCTTCTGCCGCCGTAGCAAGCAAGCGGGACCCCGGATCAAGTCCGGGGTGACGACCTTTCGAAGGGGGGGCGAAAATCCCTCAAGCGGCGTTCTGGTCGATCCCCAATTCGCCCAATTTCCGATACAGCGTCGACCGCCCGATCCCCAGCCGCCGGGCGACCTCGGTCATCCGCCCGCGATAATGGCCGATGGCGAGGCGGATGACGTCGGCCTCGATCTCCTCCAGCGCGCGCAGGTTTCCGTCGGGGCGGAACAGCGTGACACCGCCCGCAACATCGTGGCGTTGCGCGGGCAGCACCGGCTGCGGCGCGCCGCCTTCCGCGATCTGTGCGATCTCGGGGAAATCGGCCCGGGTCAGCGCGTCCCCGTCGCACAGCACCGCCGCACGGAACAGCGCGTTCTGCAACTGGCGGACATTGCCCGGCCACGGATAGGTGCCGAGCAGCGCAATGGCATCGTCGGTGATCCCCAGCGGCCGCAGCCCCGGCTGCTGCGCGATCCGCGCCATCAGGTGGCGGGCCAGCGCGGGAATGTCGCCGATGCGGTCGCGCAACGGCGGGATCGTCACCTGCACGACGTTCAGCCGGTAATACAGGTCCTCGCGGAACCGTCCGGCCTCGACCTCCTGCGTCAGCGTCTTGTTGGTCGCGGCGATGACGCGCACGTCCACCTCGCGCGGATGGCGCGCGCCGACCGCATGGATCTCGCCCGATTGCAGCACCCGCAGCAGCTTCACCTGCGTCTCGAACGGCATTTCGCCGATCTCGTCGAGGAAGATCGTGCCGCCGTCCGCTTCCTGGAACCGGCCGATCTTGCGTTCGAACGCGCCGGTGAACGCGCCCTTTTCGTGGCCGAACAGCTCGCTTTCGACCAGATTGGCGGGGATCGCGCCGCAATTGACCCGCACCATCGGCTTGCGGGCGCGCGGGGATGCGGCGTGGATCGCATCCGCGACCACTTCCTTGCCGACCCCGCTTTCGCCCTCGATCAGCACCGGCACCCGCGCGCGGGCCGCCTTGGCGGCGATGGCGAGGGCAGCGCGGAATTGCGGGGCCGACCCGACGATCTCCTCGAATGCCAGCGTCATCGACAGTTTCTCGGTCAGTGGGCGCAGCTCGCCGCGCGTGGCACCACCGGCCGCGGCTTCCAGGGCGGTCAGCAGCCGTTCGGCGGCGATCGGCTTGACCAGGAAATCGCTCGCCCCCGCGCGCATCGCCGCGACCGCGCCCGCCACCGATTCATTGGCGGTGAGCAACAGGATCGGCAGCGCCGGGCGGTTGCGGCGCAATTCGGCGATCAGCGCGGTCGCATCGGCATCCGGCGACCAATGGTCCAGCAGCACCGCGTCCAGCGCCATGCCGTCGGGCGTGCCGAGCATCGCCAGCGCGCTTTCCCCATCCCGCGCGAACAGCGTGCGCCACCCGCGCCGCCCCGCGATCGCCGCGACCAGCCGCCGCTGCGCCGGTTCGTCGTCGATCACCATCAACAGCCTTTGCCCGTCGCGCGTCATATGCTGTCCATGTGTCCCTATCGTCCCGTAACGGAGCAACCATGCGCAGACGTTCGTAAAATTCGACTTAAGCCGATGACGCAATGTCGTTTCCTGCGGCCTCGGAACGGCGCGTCGGCACAGGGCTTGGCGCGCGGGTGGCGGCGCGCTAGTCTTGCGCCAAGATAACGGATCGAGAGGAGTTCCGATGGCAGTAGAAGGCCGCCCGCCCGCCCATGCCGGGACGTACAACAGCTTCCTGCGCTGGTTCACCTGGGGCACCGTGATCTGCGCCCTGATCGCCGCACTGGTCATCTATCTGATCGCGGGCTGACGTGAAGGTCGCGCTGCTCGCCGAACAGGCCGCCGGCGAACGCCGGGTCGCCGCGACCCCCGAAACGGTTAAGAAGTTGATCGGCCTCGGCGCCGAGGTGGCGGTGGAAACGGGGGCGGGGACGGCTGCGTCGATCGACGATGCCGCCTATGCCGCCGCCGGCGCCACCATCGGCGGCCGCGCGCAGATACTGGCCGATGCCGACATCGTGCTGGGCGTCGCCGCGCCCGCGCCGGAAAGCCTTTCCGGCGCAAAGCGCGGTGCATGGCTGCTGGGGAGCCTCAATCCGTTCGGCGACCGCGCGCGGATCGAAGGGTACGCCGCGCTCGGGCTGGAGGCGCTGGCGATGGAATGGATGCCGCGCATCACCCGCGCCCAGTCGATGGACATCTTGTCGTCGCAGGCGAACCTGGCGGGGTACAAGGCGGTGCTCGACGCCGCATCGGAATATGGTCGCGCCTTCCCGATGATGATGACGGCGGCCGGTACGATCAGCGCGGCGCGGGTATTCGTCATGGGCGTCGGCGTGGCGGGCTTGCAGGCGATCGCCACCGCGCGCCGGCTGGGGGCGCAGGTCAGCGCGACCGACGTGCGCTCGGCGACCAGGGAACAGATCCTGTCTCTGGGCGCCAAGCCGATCTTCGTGGAGAAGGTTGCAGGCATCGAGGGCGAAGGCGCGGGCGGCTATGCCGGCGAAATGAGCGCCGAGTATCAGGCCGCACAGGCCGAGCTGGTCTCCGCCCATATCGCGAAACAGGACATCGTCATCACCACCGCGCTGATCCCGGGCAGGCCCGCTCCCCGGCTCATCAGCGACGCGCAGATCGCCTCGATGCGGCCGGGCAGCGTCATCGTCGACCTCGCGGTCGAACAGGGCGGCAATGTCGAAGGATCGGTCGCGGGCGAGGTGGTTCAGCGACACGGTGTCAACATCGTCGGCCATCGCAACGTGGCGAGCCGCCTTGCCGCGGACGCATCGGCATTGTTTGCGCGCAACCTTTACAACTTTCTGGCCGCCTATTGGGACAAGGACGCCGGCCGCCCGATCCTGCCCGCCGATGACGAGGTAACGCAGGCGATCCGCCTGACGCAGGACGGCCAGGTGACGAACACACGCCTGACCGCTTGAAGGGGGAATATCAATGGGTCTGTTCAGCAGCCACGAGGTCGATCCGGCCGAAATCCACGAAAAATACGGCCACGCCCTGATCGCGGGGGAGGAGGTACTGGCCGCCTTCCGCTCGCTCCGCGACACCGCCTTCCTCACCAACCTGCGCTTCGTGCTGGTCGACGTGCAGGGCATCACCGGCTCCAAGATCGCCTTCCGCAGCGTACCCTATCGCTCGATCACCGGCTTTTCGGTCGAAAGCGCCGGGACGTTCGACCTCGACAGCGACCTGCACCTGTGGGTCACCGGGCAGGCGACGCCGATGGTCCTGAAGGTCAGCCGCAACGCCGACCCGGCCGCGATCCAGCGGCTGCTGGCGGAACAGGTGCTGGCGAAACGGTGAGAGCGATCACCTCCTCAAATCCTCCCCATGCGTCGCATGGGGAGGGGGACCACGCGCAGCGTGGTGGAGGGGCTTCGACGGTCCGACAGGCACGACGCCTGCGGCGCGAAATGAGCTTGCCCGAAGTGCTGCTGTGGCAACGCCTGCGACTTGAACCCTATGGCCTGAAGTTTCGGCGGCAGCATCCGATCTTGAAGTACGTGCTCGACTTCTATTGCGCGCGAGCCAAGCTGTCGATTGAGATCGACGGCGAGGCGCATGATCGGGGGAGCCGTTCTGCGCGCGACGCTGAGCGGGACGCCGTCCTCGCTGCACGGGGCCTGACCATCGTCCGCATCCCCGCCCGTGACGTGCTAGCCGACCCCGGCGCCGCGGCCGAAGCGATCGCCGAGACCGCGCTGCCCCTCCAACCCCCGGCTGCGCCGGCGGTCCCCCTTCCCAAGCATGCTTGGGGAGGATCTTGAAGGATAACTCGATGGACTTCCTCTCGATCCTGTCGATCTTCGTCCTCGCCTGCTTCGTCGGCTATTATGTCGTCTGGTCGGTGACGCCGGCGCTGCATACGCCGTTGATGGCGGTCACCAACGCCATCTCCTCGGTCATCATCGTCGGCGCGCTGATCGCCGCCGCCGCCGCGGGCGTGCCGGGGGCCAAATGGCTGGGGCTGCTCGGCGTGGTGCTGGCCAGCATCAATATCTTCGGCGGGTTCGCCGTCACCGAACGCATGCTCGCCATGTACAAGAAGAAGGGGTGAGGGGATGCACGCACCGGTCAATCCATGGGTCGCCTTCGCCTATCTGGTGGCGGGCGTGTGCTTCATCCTCGCGCTGCGCGGCCTGTCGTCGCCAGCGACCAGCCGGCGGGGCAATCGGCTCGGCATGATCGGCATGGGGATCGCGGTGCTGACCACGATCTTTACGCATCTGCCGATCGTCGGCGGACTGTCGGAGCGATCCGACCTCTATGGCGAAACGTGGAGCTATGATGTCGTCACGATCGCCGAAATCCTGATCGCCATCGCGATCGGTGCGGTCATCGGCCTGACCACCGCCAAGCGCATCGCGATGACCGCGATGCCGCAGCTGGTCGCCGCCTTCCACTCGCTAGTCGGTCTCGCCGCCGTCCTGGTCGGGATCGCCGCCTATCTGAACCCGCAGCCGTTCGGCATCGCGATGATGGTGATCCCGATGATCGGACAGCCCTTCGCGGTCATCAACCCGGTCAGCAAGGTCGAGATGGGCCTAGGAGTCGCGATCGGCGCGATCACCTTCTCCGGCTCGGTCATCGCCTTCCTGAAGCTGAACGGCTCCATGTCGGGCAAGCCGATCCTGCTGCCCGGCCGGCACGTCATCAACCTCGCCACGCTGGCCGCGATCCTGCTGCTGGTCGCGCAGTTCGCGCATACGCAGGACAGCTGGCCGTTCTGGGCGGTGGTCGTGCTGTCGTTCGCGATCGGCTTCCTGCTGATCATCCCGATCGGCGGGGCGGACATGCCGGTCGTCGTGTCGATGCTCAACAGCTATTCGGGCTGGGCGGCGGCGGCGATGGGCTTCACCCTCGGCAACACTGCGATGATCATCACCGGCGCGCTGGTCGGCTCGTCGGGCGCGATCCTCAGCTACATCATGTGCCGCGCGATGAACCGCAGCTTCATCAGTGTGATCGCCGGCGGCTTCGGCGCGACCGACAGCGGCGGGGGAGGCGCGGCGGCGATCGACCGGCCGTGGAAGCGCGGATCGGCAGAGGACGCCGCCTTCCTGATGCAGCAGGCCGAACAGGTCATCATCGTCCCCGGCTACGGCATGGCGGTGGCCCAGGCGCAGCACGCGCTCAGGGAAATGGGCGACAAGCTGAAGGAGCATGGCGTCCGCGTGAAATACGCCATCCACCCGGTCGCGGGGCGGATGCCGGGGCATATGAACGTGCTGCTCGCCGAAGCCAACGTGCCCTATGACGATGTGTTCGAGCTGGAGGACATCAACTCCGAATTCGCACAGACCGACGTCGCCTTCGTCATCGGTGCCAACGACGTGACCAACCCGGCGGCGAAGACCGACAAGACCTCGCCGATCTACGGCATGCCGGTGCTCGACGTCGAAAAGGCAAAGACGGTGCTGTTCATCAAGCGGTCGATGGGCGGGGTGGGCTATGCCGGGGTCGATAACGAGGTCTTCTACCGCGACAACACCATGATGCTGCTCGCCGACGCCAAGAAGATGGTCGAGGAAATCGTGAAGGCGATGGACTAAGCCGGCCCGTCCCTCCTATCGGCTCCCGTATACGGATAGGACAGGGGGACGGTTTGACGGCGTTCGAAGGATTTGGTGAGCCGGCAACGCGGCGGGCGATCATCGTCGCCGACGATGCGATCGCGGCGGACGATGCGGCACAGGCGGCGCGCGCGGCCGGGGTACAGCTCGGCGACACGATCGGCTTTGCCGAGATCGCCGACGCGCTCGATGCGATCCCGCATGCCGACCTGCTGCTGGTCGAGGCGGCGGGCGTCGATCCGGCGGACCTCGACCGCGCCCTGCCGCTGCTGGTCGCACGCGCCCGGCGCGACCGGGCGCAGATCGTCGCCAGCTTCCCGCTCGATGCGCTCGACATCGTGTCGCTGCACCTGCTGGGCGGCCCGGCGATCCTGTTGTGCGACGCCCGGCCCGAGGAGCGGGTTGCGGCGATTGCGCTGAGCGGCGGTGTCGCTGGCGGGATGCACGCCGCGGAGCGCGACGCCGAACGCCTGCGCCGACTGAACGCCGAGATCGCGCGTATCGCCGAAGCGCTGCTCAAGCTCAGCCGCGACGGAGGGGCCGGCGACGGCGTGCGCGACCGCGGGTCGGACTTCGTGGCGCCCCCGTCCGAAAGCGAGGCACCGGTCGAGGTCACGGCCGCAACCGTCCGCGGCGCGATCCGCGCGCGCCGGATGCGCGACCAGTATTTCCCCAGGGACCTGTTCGCCGATCCCGCATGGGACATGCTGCTCGACCTGTTCGCCGCCCGGCTGGAGGGGCTGACGGTATCGGTGTCGAGCCTGTGCATCGCCGCCGCCGTACCGCCGACGACGGCGCTGCGCTGGATCACGGCGATGACCGATGCCGGCCTGCTGATGCGCCGCGAGGATCCGAGCGACCGCCGCCGGGCGTTCGTCGCCCTCACCGCGCAGGCGGTGGCGGGGATGGAGCGCTATGGCCAGGCGGTGGCGAAGGCGGGGTTGGGCTGGGCGTAGGGAGTGTCGCCTTGGAGCGGCGCGGCAGGCCACTCATCCAGTGCCGTTCTGCGCTAGCGCAGGCCAAGGCGGCTCAGGAGCCACGCAAAAAACCGCATCGCACCCGCGCAGGCCGTCAGTCGTGGCGAAGCCGCGCCTTATGGCCTGGCTTCGACCCGCTGGCCGCGCTGGCGCATGGTGTGTGCTGCTTGCAGCCCATCCTGCGCTGCGCGGTGGTGGGCGCTGACGGGCTCGAACCGCCGACCCTCTCGGTGTAAACGAGATGCTCTACCAACTGAGCTAAGCGCCCCCTCTGCGGGAGACGTGCCGAATACCGTGGTTTAGGCAGGTTGCAACAGGGATTTCGCAACTAAGGTTCGAAATCCCCGTCCCTCTGACCGACCGGCGCTACTTGAGCGGGAACGGATGGTTACGGCGGATTCGGTCGATCATCAACTTCGACCCCTCCGCCGACAGATGACCATAATCCGATTGGACCGGATTACCGTCGGCTGTCCAAAGCGTGCAACGCCCATCAGGACAAATTGCGTCGTAGACCGAGACGTAGATTGCTCCGGTCGTGGGTACCTTCCGTTTGAACTCGGCATCGAGCGCGCGCCTGTCGGCGACACGATGATCTGCCAGTACGCTTGGATCGTTGCGATACAAGGCGGTGGCAAGGACGCGTGGTAATGCGCGGTCATATTCAGCGATCGGGCCGAATATGATGACGTGATTGGCGTAGCGACGAACGTGTTCGATCTGGCGACGCAGAGCGGGCCAATCGTCATTCGCCCAACGGGCGGAGATGATAACCGTGTCCATGCGGTGCCGGGGGAGGAATTCGTCCGTGATGAAATGCATCAAGGCCGTACAGCGACGCTCCCCGGTGGGATCGGCCACGGGGCGGCAACCCGATGCGGTCGCCTGTAGCAGGTTAAGATCCCGTTGTGCCATCATACCGGGCAGGAAATGCGCCGCATGGCTGTCGCCTAGAAGCAGATAGTTCGGTTTCGTCGACGAAATGGGGAGGCACGTATCGCGCGCATAGGATGCGAATGTGTCGCGGGTGGTAAGGAAGCAACTGCCGACGCGGAAGTTGTCATCCGCGCGATAGTTGATGAACTTTGCCACCCGCTCGACACGAGCAGGCACTTGCCAATAGGCACGTGCGACGAACGGTGTGGCAGCGGCGAAAGCGAGGACGAATAGCATCGATCCCACACCGATCGCCACGACGCGCTTTGAGGAAACGGCCTCATCGCGTTTGCGGAACGGTTGCTCGACAAACCGCCAGGACAGGGTCGCCGCTATGATCGCGATCGCGATGTAGACCAGCCGACCAGCACTGTTCCTCGGTTCGTACACCTGATTGCCCAAGACCCAAATCGGCCAGTGCCAAAGGTACAGAGAATAAGAAATCTTGCCGAAAAAGCGGGCCGGCGGGATGCTAAGCAATCGTCCTGCCAACGTACGACGGGCCGACCCCGACCAGATCAGGCACGCTGCACCAATGCACGCGGGAGCCGCATTGATTCCGGGAAAGCTGCTGATTTTGGTCAGGAGTAGCGCGCTGGCGCCGATACATCCCAGGCCAATTGCACCGACAACATCGGCGACGACGCCACCGCGCGACTCGGGAATCATGCCAAGAGCTAAAACCGACCCGATCATCAGTTCCCACGTCCGGTACTGGACGAGATAAAATGCTGCAGACGGATCGGTAGCTAGTCTCCACTGCGACAAAATCAGAGTTATGACGAGAATAAATCCGACCAAGGGCTTGAGCGCTGCAGGAAAGCGGCGATGGACAAATGCCAGCAGGGGCGGGAAGAAAATATAAAACTGCTCTTCGACCGAAAGAGACCACGTGTGAAGCAAGGCATTAAATTCGGAGGAAGCATCAAAATAGTCGAACTGAGTATAAAAATAAATGTTCGATGCAAAAAGAGCGGATGCCGCCGTGTTCTTCGCTTGCTGCAGCGTTTCATCGGGAAGTAGAATTATGGCAGACGCCCCGCCGGACGCGTCGTTCGTAAAAATCCCAGATGCTAAACCGCCCCGCCTGCGCATCGGTAAAAATGATCTTGGTAATGAGATAGCCGGAGATGACGAAAAATACGTCGACGCCGACATAGCCCCCAGGAATGAAGCGCGCGAAGCCGCAGTGAAACGCGATTACCAGCAGGACCGCGATTGCCCGTAGACCATCGATATCCTCGCGATACTTAATCATCTGCTATCCCCCCGGAATGGCGGGCGGATAGCACGAGCGGGATGCTGCTGCAATGCAGCAACACCCCGCCAGGAACTGATCAGCTTGTCGACTGCCCTATTTCTCTTCCTTCCACACATCCACACCCGCCGCCTTCGGCTCGCCGATCTCGGCCTGGCCCGCGAGGCTGTGGTCGGCATCGTCGGCCAGCGTGTCGAGGTGCATCCACCGCTTCACGATAGGGGAGAGCAGCAGCACGACCACGCCGATGCCGATCGTCCACCACCCGATGCTGTTATAGACCGACAACGTGCCTTCCTTGGTCATTTCGCCGTCATGGCCGCCGGTCGCCTCACCGATCTTGCCGGCCACGAAATTGCCGACCGCCGTCATGTAGAACCACGCACCCATGATCAGCGACGCGAGGTGCTTGGGCGCCAGCCGGTTCATCGCCGACAGGCCGACGGGCGACAGGCACAGCTCGCCGGTCGTCTGGAAGAAATAGATCAGGAAGACGAACAGCACCGGCGTCGCGATTTCCGGGCCGACGGTCCTGGCGCCCCACACGAATAGCAGGAACGAGAAGCCGACCTGCAGCAACGCCAGCGCGAACTTGGCCGGGGCGGAGGGTTCGAGATTGCGCTTGGCCAGCGCCACCCACAACGCCGCGAAGATCGGGCCGAGCAGCACGATGTAGATCGCGTTGATCGACTGGAACAACGAGGCGGGCACCCCGCCGCGATCGACATAGCGGTCGGTATAGAGGTTCAGCGAGCCGCCCGCCTGTTCGAACAGGCCCCAGAACACCGGGTTCAGCGCGATCAGGAACAGGATGGCGAACATCCGCTCGCGCGGTTCCTTGGGCAGCTTGAACGATTCGAACAGCACATAGCCGAGCAGCGCGACGCCCGAGATGATGAGCAGCGTCTCGATCACCGACTGATACTGGATCAGTGCCCAGATCACACCGATCGACGCGACGCCAAGGCCGTACAGCCCCCATTCGGTGCCCTTGGACAGCGGGCGCGGGGCCTCGCCCTGACCCTTCAGCAGCGGCTTGCCCAGCACGAACACGATCAGGCCGAGCAGCATGCCGATGCCCGCCGCGCCGAAGCCGTACGCCCAGCCATAGGTTTCCCCGAGGAAACCGGCAAAGATCACGCCCAGCGCCGCGCCGACGTTAATCCCGACATAGAAGATGGTGTAGGCCCCGTCGCGGCGCAGATCGGTGCGGCTGTAGAGCTGCCCGACGATCACCGAGATGTTCGCCTTCAGGAAGCCCGACCCGACGATGATGCAGGCCAGCGCCGCCCAGAACACGTTGATCGCGGGATCGGCCTGCTTGACGATCGGATCGGTGATGCCGGTCTGTCCCTCGAACGCCATCAGCAGATGGCCGATGGTCAGGATCACCGCGCCGAACAGCACCGCCTTGCGCTGTCCCAGATAGCGGTCGGCGAGATAGCCGCCCAGCACCGGCGTGATGTACACCAGCGAGGTATAGGCGCCGTAGATCAGGTTGGATTCGCCGTCGCCGAACAGCCAGTGCTTCGTCAGGTAGAAGATCAGCAACGCGCGCATGCCGTAATAGGAAAAGCGCTCCCACATCTCGGCGAAGAACAGGACGTACAGCCCCTTGGGATGGCCGGCGAATTCTTCGCCCTTGCTGGCCGCGGCGACGCCGCCCAGCAGCAACAGCAGGATCAGGAACCCCGCTGCGATCGATGGAATGATGGGTAGGCCGAACAAGGATGCATCCCCCGCAAAAAACTGGCGCGCCCGTCGCCTCTTATGGGCGGGGCACGCGGATTGAGCGAGCCTAACGGCGAAAATCGCGATGCCAAGCGGGATTGTTGCGAATGTGACGATGCTTGGCCTGCCGTGCCGCGGCGACTACATCGCGGCCCATGACCTTCAACGACCGCTCCACGCTGCTCGACTATCTGCGCACCCGCCGTTCGGGCAAGCCGCGCGACATGGTCGCACCGGGGCCGGGCGATGCCGAGATCGATGCGATGATCGCGATCGCCGCGCGCACGCCCGACCATGGCAAGCTCGCCCCGTGGCGCTTCGTCGTGGTGCCGCAGGACAAGCGCGCGGCGTTCGCAGCCTTGCTGCGCGAGGCGCAGGTGGTGGAGAATCCCAAGGCGACCGAAGCGCATCTCGAAGCCTGCGACCGCTTCGCGCATGAGGGCGAGGCGCTGATCGTCGTCCTGTCCGCGCCGGTCGACAGCCATATCCCGCGCTGGGAACAGGAACTGTCGGCCGGGGCGGCGACGATGAACCTGCTCCATGCCGCGCACGCCATGGGCTATGTCGCCAGCTGGCTGACGGGATGGATGGCGTTCAGCGACCGGGTGCGCGATGCCTTCGGGGGAGCGAACGACCGCATCGCCGGCTTCGTTTTCATCGGTTCGCCCGGCCGGCCGCTCGACGAACGGCCGCGTCCCGACCCGGCACGCATCGGTACGCGATGGTCCGGTTGAATGATGGACATTTTTGCCGCTTGCTGTATTAAGTCAGCATGACAGCGATCGATCATGAGGACACGCCCGTATATCTGCGCCTGCGCGCGTTGATCGCCGCCGCGATCCTGCGCGGGGAATATCGCACGGGGGACCAGTTGCCGTCGGTCCGCGCCTTTGCCGCCGAACATGGCGCCAACCCGCTGACCGTCGCCAAGGCGTACCAGACCTTTCAGGACGATGGCTATGTCGAGGTCCGGCGCGGCGTCGGCATGTTCGTGTTGCCCGGCGCCGTGGAGCGGTTGCGCATGGCGGAGCGCGAACGCTTCCTGAGCGGGCATTGGCCACGGATTCGCGCGCATATTGACCTGCTGGGACTTGACGCGCACACGCTGTTGGACGAACGCGCGCCGGCCTGACCGGGAACTGCGGCGGACCGGTGGCGGGTATGGCCTGTCGCCGCTTGCAGTCTGGAACCTTTCGTGTCCTCGTCGGTCTTTGGTACCCTTCGTAACGGAACCGTGGCGCGGTGGTGGCGTTCCCTTTTCAACAGGGAGACTGCCGTGGAACGAACCGCCTTGATGCCGACCCGCGTGCCCCTCTACGCGCTGCATGGTCGCAACCATTGCCCGACCTGCGGGGCGTCGCAATGGTTCGTCGGGCGGATCATCGCCGAATGTGCCTGCTGCGGCGATACGCTGCCGATCAACCATGCGGTTCGCCCGACCCAGATGACCGCGCTGCGCAATATCGCGGCGTAAACCCGGTCCGGGGTTACGTAAGGATGGCGGACCGGTCCGCCCTACTCCCCCT
This sequence comes from Sphingomonas hankookensis, assembly GCF_028551275.1. Taxonomy (NCBI): domain Bacteria; kingdom Pseudomonadati; phylum Pseudomonadota; class Alphaproteobacteria; order Sphingomonadales; family Sphingomonadaceae; genus Sphingomonas; species Sphingomonas hankookensis. Next base: position 140,178 of record NZ_CP117025.1, on the reverse strand, counting down.
TCATCGCCATCGCCCGCGCGTACAGCTCGCGCCGGTCCAGCCCCAACGCCTTGGCCACTTCGCCCGCCGCCTTCGACGTGGGCAGCCGGGTCAGCGCCTCGCGCAGCGCCGTGTCGGCATCGTCCTGCGTCGCGGGCGCCGGGGCTCCGGGCGGGGCGACTACGATCACGATCTCGCCCTTGGGCGGCGCATCGGCATAGCGCTCCGCCAGCGCCGACAATGTGCCGGTCACGCACTCCTCGAACCGCTTGGTGATCTCGCGCGCGACGCCGCATTCGCGCTCGCCCAGCCCTTCCGCCAGCGCGGCGAGCGTCGCCGACAATCGCTGCCCGCTTTCATAGAAGACCAGGGTCGCGCGGACGCCGGCGATCTCGGCAATCGCCTCCGCCCGGGCATGCACCTTGGACGGCAGGAAGCCGGCGAACAGGAACCGGTCGGTCGGCAGGCCCGCCAGCGTCAGCGCCGCGATCGCCGCGCACGGACCCGGAATGGTGACGACGACATGCCCCGCCGCCCGCGCATCGCGCACCAGCTTGTAGCCGGGATCGGAGATCAGCGGCGTCCCCGCATCGGACACCAGCGCCACCGCCTCACTCGCCATCCGCGCGATCAGCCCCGGGCGCATCCCCTCGGCATTATGGTCGTGATAGGGGATCATCGGCCGCTTGACCCCGATATGGCGCAACAGCCCCGCCGTTACCCGGCTGTCCTCGACCGCGATCACATCGGCGCGCGATAAAATATCGGCGGCACGGATAGTTAGGTCAGCGAGATTGCCGATCGGGGTCGCGACGATGTAGAGGCCGGGGACAAGTTTTTCGGTCATCAGGGGTAGGTCCATGGCAGACACGATAGCGCCACGGCAATGGCGGCACCACATCGCGCGCGCCACGGCGCTGATCGGCGCGGCATTGCTCGCGGGGTGCGCGACCATCGTTCCCAAGGGGCCGGTCGAACAGGCGCCGCCCACCACCACCCGCCCGCAGCCGACCCGGCCCGGCCCGGTCACCGGCGGCATTCCCGAGGATAATCAGCGTCACCGCGTCGCGCTGCTGGTACCGCTCAGCGGTCCCAATGGCGGGGTCGGGCGCTCGATCGCCAATGCGACGCAGCTGGCGCTGCTCGACACGCGCAGCGAACGGGTGCGAATCACTACCTATGACACCGCGCTCGGCGCCGCCGCCGCCGCGCAGCGCGCGATTGCGGAGGGCAACCGGCTGATCCTGGGGCCGCTGCTCGCCGACGACGTGCGCGCGGTGGCCCCGATCGCCCGCGGGGCGAAGGTGCCGGTCATCAGCTATTCGAACGACGTGTCGGTTGCCGGGGGCGGTGCCTATCTGCTGGGCTATACCCCGGCGCAGTCGATCGACCGGGTCGTCGGCTATGCCCGCACCAACGGCATGACCCAGTTCGCCGGCCTCGTGCCTGCCGGCGTCTATGGCCAGCGCGCCTCGACCAGCTTCCTCCGCGCCGTCGAGCAGGCCGGCGGACAGGTCGTCTCGATCCAGACCTATGCCCGGGGCGGGATCGCGGCGGCGGTCGCGAAGCTGCCGAAGACCTCGCCCTACGAAGCGATCCTGATCGCCGATCAGGCAGGGCAGGCGGCGCTGGCAGTGCCCGCGATCCGCCGGTCGACCAGCCGTTCGGCCAAGGTGCTTGGCACCGAATTGTGGAACACCGAAACCGGCCTGGGATCGATGCCGGCGCTGAATGGCGCCTGGTATGCCAGCGTCTCGAACGGCCTGTATCGCCAGTTCGTGACCAAATACCGCGCCCGCTTCAACGCCGCGCCATACCGCCTGTCGAGTCTGGGCTATGATTCGGTGCTGCTGACCGTCCGCATCGCCCGCGACTGGGCAATCGGCCGCGACTTTCCCGAAAGCCGGTTGCGTGCCGAGGACGGCTTCGCGGGGCTCGACGGCGCCTTCCGCTTCGGCCGCGACGGCGTGGCTGAACGCGCGCTGGAGGTGCAGGAGGTGCGGACGGGAGGTGCGGTGACGGTGAGCCCCGCGCCGCGGACGTTCGGGGAGTAGGAGCGATTTTGCAATTCGCGATGTTTTATCTTAATAAGAAAATATTACTCCCCTGATGAGCTTCGGCCGTCGGGCGCACGGCGGGCCAAAAGCCCGCCGTTGCTCTTTGTAGGGCAGGCGCCTTGAACACCCATGTCTATATCGACGGGTTCAACCTCTATTATGGGCTGCTGAAAGGCACGCCGTACAGATGGCTCGATCTGGAGCGTTGGTGCGATCAGCTGCTGCCGCGCAACAGCGTCACCAAGATCCATTACTTTACGGCACAGGTCGATGCGCGTCCGCAGGACCCCGACCAGCCGACCCGCCAGTTCGCGTATCTTCAGGCGCTGCGTTCACTGCCCAGAGTCGAAGTGCATCTGGGGACGTTCATGAGTTCGGTCGTCAGTCAGGTGATGGTGGAAACCGATCCCGCGACCGGTCGCTATCGGCGCATGGGCGGAAAGCCGGTCCTCCAGCTCGATCCGGCCGGTAACCCCGTAAAAGCTTGGACCTACAAGAGCGAGGAAAAGGGGTCGGACGTGAACCTCGCCGCGCATCTGCTGCGTGATGCCTATCAGGGCACTGCCAATGCGCAGTAATCGTCTCTAACGATTCCGACCTGCTCACGCCGATCCGCATGGCGAAGGCTGACTGCGGTACGGTGGTCGGACTGGTGCCGCCGCGGCCAAAGGGCAGCATCGAACTCAAGGCACTGGCTGATTTCAAGATCGATCCGCGCGTACATCTGCTCGCCAGTTCGCAGTTGAGCGACCCGGTGGCGACGCCGACCGACACGATTCATAAGCCGCCGAACTGGTAACCCGTCACGCCACCCCGAACGGCACCACCATGTTATCGGCATAATGGCCGACATGCGCCCGCCCCAGATACGGCACGCCCATCGCCCGAGCCCATTTGGCGGCGATCTGTTCCTCGGTCTCGCCGAACCCCGTATCGTCGGGATGGCGGTCAGTCACCGCGCCCAGCCGGATGCCGGCGATGCCCTTCAATTGCGTCGCCTCGCTCAGCTGCCACAACAGCCGGTCGATGCGGTACAGATCCTCGCCGACTTCCTCGACGATCACGACATGGTCGGTCAGGTCGGGCAGCCACGGCGTACCGATCAACGCGCACAAGATGACAAGGTTGAACGCGACGGTCGGCCTTCCGTCGAGCTCCGGGGCCAGCATCGTGCGGTCGCGATTGACCAGCCACGCCAGCGCTCGCGCCGCGCTGTTGGTGCCGCCGGCCTTACCGACCTGCGCCGCCATCGGGCCATGGACCGGCCGCCCGATCCGCCGGGCATAGAGCGCGCCGAGCAGGAACCCCATGTCGGAAAAGCCGAGATAGCTCTTCGCCGCCGCGGCGCGATTGAGCTGCGGCATCACCGTGTCGAGGATGCGGTTCGACCCGTACCCGCCGCGCGCGAACCAGATCGCGTCGAAGCCCGGATCGTTCGCGAATTCGAGAAAGGCGGCGGCACGCTGTTCGTCGGTCCCGGCGAAATGCCCGACATCGAGGAAGCATTGCGGATGCACGACCAGGTCGAGCGTCGGATAGGTGAGAGCGGCATAGCCCTGAGTCCGGGCCATCTGTTCCTCATCCACCCGCCGTGCCGGTGCCACGACTCCGATACGCATCACGCAACCCCGCTTGCCACTCAGGACCAACCCCGATAGCGCCACGCGATGCTGTACGGCAAATCCTTCTTCCTCGTCGGGATCGGCGGGTCGGGCATGATGCCCCTCGCCATGATCCTCGCCGGGCGCGGCGCGACCGTCGCCGGCTCCGACCGCAGCCTCGACCAGGCGAGCCTGCCCGCCAAGTTCGATGCCCTGCGTGCCCTTGGCATCGCGCTCTACCCGCAGGATGGCAGCGGCATCGCGTCGGCCGAGCAGATCGTTATCGCCTCCGCCGCGATCGAACCGACCGTCGCCGACATCGTCGCCGCCGACCGCGTCGGCGCGAAGCGGATGGGCCGGGCCGAACTGCTCGCCGAACTGTTCAATGCAGCAACGCTGTCCATCGGGGTCGCGGGCACCAGCGGCAAGTCGACCGTCACCGGCATGATCGGCTTCATCCTCCACGCGCTAGGCCGCGATCCGACGGTGATGAACGGCGCGGTGATGAAGGACTTCGCCGCGCCCGACCGCCCCTTCGCCAGCGCCCTGGTCGGGCAGGGCGATGCGTTCGTCAGCGAGGTGGACGAGAGCGACGGCTCTATCGCCTATTACCGACCGCACGTCGCGGTGCTGAACAATGTCAGCCTCGACCACAAATCGCTCGACGAACTGCGCGCGCTGTTCGGCGGATTCGCCGAGCGGGCGGGGCGGGTGGTCGTCAATGTCGGCGATGCCGAGGCGGCGGCGCTGGCGGCGACGATCCCGGCGGACAAGCGCACGACCTTCGCGGTGGAGGGCGATGCGGATCTTGCCGCCCGCGCGCTGGTGCTCGATCCCTTTGCCAGCCGGTTCGAACTGGCGGCGGACGGAGCGACCTATCCCGTCGCCCTCGCTGTACCGGGGCGGCACAACGTCGCCAATGCGCTGGCGGCGATCGGCGCCGTGGCGGCGGTCGGGGTGCCGATCGCCGATGCGGCGCGGGCGATCGCCGGCTTTTCCGGTCTCAAGCGCCGCTTCGAACTGGTGGGGCAGGCCGGCGGCGTCGCCGTCATCGACGATTTCGGCCACAACCCGGACAAGATCGCCGCGACCATCGCCACGTTGCGCAGCGCGCCGGGCCGGCTGCTGCTGTTCTTCCAGCCGCACGGCTATGGCCCGCTGAAGGTCATGCGGCGCGAACTGGTGGCGATGTTCGCCGATCGGCTGGTGGCCGACGACCTGCTGGTGCTCCCCGATCCGGTCTATCGCGGCGGGACGGTCACCCGCGAAGTGACCAGCGCAGACATCGTCGCCGACCTGACGGCACTCGGCGCCCCGGCGCGCCACATCGCCGATCGCGACGCAGCGGCGGCGTTCCTCGTCGAACAGGCCCGCCCCGGCGACCGCATCGTCATGATGGGCGCGCGTGACGATACCCTGTCGGAACTGGCGGCGGGCATGGTGGCGCGGCTGGGCTGAAGTTGCCAAATTCGTCATCCCGGCGCAGGCTGGGATCTCCCGGTTATGGAGCGCACTCCTCGCCGCCGGATACCCCCGCCTTCGCTGGGGTGACGCTGGGGCGGGGGCGATGGTTCCTCGAACCTCCCAATCCTTACCAATTCCTTGACATCGCCCGCCTGCTCGGCGACCGGACCAATATCGCAAGCAAATTGTCGAATTAGTCCGACAAGGACCGAGTTGGGGAGGCCGCTTTTGGCACAGACACGGGCGGGTTCCGCCACCACCGGGCTGGCATTCGCCGCCGTCACGACACTGTTCTTCGCATGGGGCTTCATCACATCGCTGATCGACCCACTGGTCGCGGCGGTGAAGGGCATCTTCACCCTGTCCGATTTCGAGGCGCAGTTCGCCGCATCGGCCTTCTTTCTCGCCTATGGCCTCGTCTCGATGCCCGCCGCGATCCTGCTCGGCCGGTTGAAGGCGGTGCCCTCGATCCTGTTCGCGCTCATCACCATGGTCGTCGGCTGCCTGACGATGCTGGTCGCGGCGAACCTCGCCGTCTTCCCGATCGTGCTGCTCGGCCTGTTCATCCTCGCCTCGGGCATCACCATCCTGCAGGTCGCGGCGAACCCGCTGGCCGCCGCGCTGGGTGACCCCAAGCTCAGCCATTTCCGCCTGACGCTCAGCCAGACGTTCAACTCGTTCGGCACCTTCCTGGGGCCCCTGCTCGGCGCGAGCCTGTTCCTCGAAGGGGTCGAGGTAAAGGACGGCACGGTGCTGACCGAAGCGGTGCGCGCCGGCGCGCTGGCCGGGATCGACCGGGCCTATTTCTGGATCGCCGGGCTGATCGCCGCACTGGCAGTGTTCTTCTTCCTCAGCCGCAAGGTTGTGTCGGCCGCCGTGCCGGAAGCGCCTGCGAACACCCCGTCGCCTGCCGCGCTGCTGCGCGACGCCTTCTCGTCGCGCTGGGCGGTGCTCGGCGCCGCCGCGATCTTCATCTATGTCGGCGCCGAAGTCGCCATCGGCACGCAGATGGCGCTGTTCCTCAACGCCGATGCCTGGGCCGCTTCGGACGCCGCGTTCGGCGTGCCGCTGCTGGGCCTCGCCATGGGCAGCGACGGCGTGCCCGGCGTGTCGTTGCAGGAAGCCGGCAAGGCGGTCGCCTTCTACTGGCTGGGCGCGATGGTCGGCCGCGCGATCGGGTCGGTGCTGCTGTCGCAGGTCAAGGCGCACAAGCTGCTGGCGCTGTTCACTGGTATCGCCGTCGCCATGTGCCTCTATGTCGCGTTCGTCGGCGGGGTCGGGGCGGGCTTCGTGGCGCTGGCCATCGGCCTGTTCAACTCGATCATGTTCCCGGTCATCTTCACCCTGACCCTCGAACGCTCGACCGCCAGCGAGGCGGCAACCTCGGGGCTGCTCTGCACCGCGATCTTCGGCGGGGCGGTGATCCCGCTGATCGTCGGGCTGGTGTCGGGTGCGCTCGGCCATGGCGCGGCGTTCGTCGTGCCGGCGCTCTGCTATGCCGCCTTGTGCGCCTTCGCCATCGCCGCCGGCCGCACGCCCCCACGCAACGCCGCTTCGGCCAAGAGCCTTCACTGATCGTCGCAGCGACCATGGTTTCCTACCCCTGATCCGGTTAGGCTAACCGCCTGATTGTCCCGGGAGAGAGATCATGGCCGTTCGCGCCGCGCTGTTGTTGTCCGCCCTCGTACTGCCCGCCACGCTGCCGGCACAGGTCCGTCAGGAAGGGGCGGGAGCGACGCAGGAACTCGACTGCGGCGGCGGCGTCGCCACCGTCGAGGGGGCGGGCAATACCATGATGATCACCGGCCGGTGCAGCGCGCTGGTGATCGAAGGGGCCGGTAACCGCGTGACGATCGACCTCGCCCCGCGCGCCTCGGTCAGGATCGCCGGGGCCAGCAACACCGTCCTCTACCGCACCCCTGATGGCAGCAAGGCGCGCGTCAGTGTCGCCGGGGCGGGCAACCGGGTGTCGATGCAGCGATAGAACTCTACCCTATCGTCACCCCGGGCTTGACCCGGGGTCCCGCTTCTTTCCGTCGATGATAAGCGGGACCCCGGATCAAGTCCGGGGTGACGTCGCTTATTCCGAGAGGCCAGCCCTACGCCGCCACCCGCTCCGCCAGTGCCACCTGCGCCAGCGCGATCGACCCCATCGGCCCGGCCTGATCGCCCAGCGCCGGGGCGACGACATAGTCGCGCTCGGGCAGCGGCAGATAGCCGTTGATGCTCGCCCGCAGCGCCGGTTCGATCCGCGCCAGCAGATGCGGCTGCTTGTTCATCACCCCGCCGCCGATCGCGATCCGCTTCGGCCCCGTGGTGCACACCATCGCATGGCACATTGCGGTGATCGCCGACTCGACCCGGTCCCACACCGGATGATCGTTCGCCAGCGTGGACACATGGACATCGCCCAGCGCCGCCTTGATGCCCGTGCCCGATGCCAGCCCCTCGACGCAATCGTCATGGAACGGGCAGCCGCTGGGCAGCGTGTCGGTGGCCAGGCGCGGCACGCGCAGATGGCCGATCTCGGCATGGCCGATCCCGCGCGTCGGCTTGCCGTTGACGAGCAACCCGACCCCGACCCCGGTGCCGATCGTGACATAGGCGAAATCGTCCAGCCCCTTGGCACAGCCCCACAGCACCTCGGCAAAGGCCGCACCGTTGACATCGGTATCGAACGCGACCGGCACGTCGAACCCGCTCGACAACGCACCGGCGACATCGGTCATCGGCCAGTCGGGTTTGGTCGTGGCGAGGATATGGCCCCAGGTCGGCGAGGACGGATCGAGATCGACCGGGCCGAAGCTGGCGATGCCCAGTGCGGCGAACCCCCCGGCGTCCCACCACTTCTGCAGGATAGCAGCAATCGCCGGCAGGGTGACGGCGGGATGTTCGGTCGGTACGGTTTCCTGCGCCAGGATGGCGTCGGGTCCGTGCGCCAGCGTGCAGACGCACTTGGTCCCGCCCAGTTCGATCCCGGCCAGCGGCAACGCGCCATGCCTGCCCCGTGCCGCCGGATCGAAAGTCATGTTCATCCCCCAAAACCCGTTTTACTTGTGAATATCGATTTAGCGTCGCAGGATTCGGGGAAAAGAGCAAATTGAAATTCTAATTGCGTGTTCCCAGGCGCGACCGGGTGCTCAGCGGGCCGGCGGAATCGGGGTATATTGCGCCGATACCAGCCGCCACCCATTCCCTGTGCGCCGCGCGACATAGCCGACGCGGATCGCCCGCACCGTTCCGTTCGGCAGCGTGATCGCCTTGCGTTCGGTCATGGATGCGGTGTTGCCGTTCACCCGCACGACCCGTTCGTCATGGCGCATCGGCGGGGCGGGGTGGCGCTTCTCGGGCGCATAGAAGCCTAGCACCTCCGCGCGGGAATCGACCGTGCCGACCGGCGAAATCTCGACATAATCGTCCGCCAGCGTGGCGGCGAGGGCGTCGGGGTCGAACGCCGCGCGAGCGGCATCGAACCGGTCGACCAGCGCCGCGATCGCCGCCGAAGGTTGCGGCGCGGCGACGGCCGGCGCGGTGACGCTCATCGCGGCGGCGGCGATCATGCCACCCATGGCACCGATACGTACGATCATCGTCCCTCCGTTATCGCTAACTGCGAATTAACCATGTCGGGCGATACTGGTCCGATCACGGAGGCGACGCCATGCGGAACGATCCCCTGTCACCCGGCCCTGCGCCCGCACCCGCCACCGGATGCGGGACCCGTTTCGAACTGGCGCTGGTCGCCGCGTTCAAGGGCGGGGCGACGCCCGCCGCTCCCTGCCCGCCGCCACGACCGACCAGCGGCTGATCGCTCAGCCGGCCTCCTCTGCCTTCCACAGGGCGGTGGCGCTCGGCAGCAGGAAATGGCTGAACGGCAGGATCGCCGCACCGACCGCCGGGGCATCCTCCGCCAGCATCGCGCGGCGCACCGGGGCAAGGGCGGGCACGTTGCCGACCGTCGCCATTCGCGCGTTCAGCCGCTCGGCCAGCGTATCGACATGCCCGCCGGGCAGCCGTCCGCCGACGAACACCGCCGCCGGATTGATCAGGCAGTTGATCGCGACCAGCGGTTCGACCAGCCGTTCGACCGACGCATCGATCCAGCTGTCGACCACCGCCAGCAGCGCCGGATCGTCGCTGCGTCCGCCCAGCATGTCGGCCAGGGTGAAGCCCGCATCGCGCAGCGGGTGCGACAGCCCCGACAGCGACACGGTATGCTGGATCTGCGCCTGCCCGCCCTTGCCGTCGCTGCCCAGCAGGAAGCCCAGCTCGCCCGATCGCCCCTGCGCCCCGCGATAATAGCTGCCGTCCAGCACCAGCCCGCCGCCCAGTGCCGAGGAGATCAGGACATAGAAGAAACTCGCCTGATGCTGGCCATGTCCCAGCTGTAATTCGCCCATCGCGGCGGCGGCGGCGTCGTTCTCGACAAAGACCGGCAGGTCGAGTGGTGCTGCGAACAGCTCGGCCATGTCGACGCCTTCCCAGACGGTATAATTGTCCGGGCGGCCGGGCAGGTCGACGGTGCCCAGATCGTCGGGCCGCGCGACGCCGATGCCGACGATGCGCTGGCGGTCCACCCCCGCCTCGGCGATCAGCGGGTCGATCGCCGATTGATAGAAGGCGGCGACGTCGTCGGGCATCGGAAACTCGACTTCCTGCGATGCGCGCGCCAGCGTCTGTCCCGCGAAATCGACCAGCACGATCGTCACATGGTCGCGGTCGATATTGATGCCGATCGCGAAGCAGGCGGCGGGATTGACCACCAGCTTGGTCGGCGGCTGCCCGCGCCCGCCGCGCCGCTGCCCGGCCTCCAGCACCAGCCCTTCGCTCAGCAGCCGCCGGGTGATGTTGGCGATCGCCGGCGGGGTCAGCCCGGTGATATTGGCCAGGTCGATCCGGGTCAGCGACCCCGACACCCGGATCGCGTGCAGCGTCACCCGCTGGTTATGGTCCGCCGCACGTTCGAGATTGGTTCCCGACAGGCGGATGGGCGCGCGCTCGATCGTCACCGACCGGCAACCGCATGGATGGGGGGCAACACCGAATTCTCCCTGTACGACGGTCGGGCCGCCGGTTTGTCGGACAACAGCGTGGACCAGCCGGACCCGCGGTTCAATCCGAAACTCACTATCGAAAACCGCGCAATGATCGTTGACAACGCTGTCGGAATTGCCGAACGGGTGGGCAAGAGGAATGTGCGGTTCGCGCGCACGTCGGGGAGAGCGATGTCATGAAACCGGTTACGACGTATCTGCTGGGCACCGCCCTGTGCCTGGGCGCACTGCCCGCCGCGGCACAGACCGTGCCGGCGCCGGCGCCGGCGGCGACCGTCCATCCCGAACTCTGGCCGCGGGCGAACTGGCCGTACAAGGCCGACCCTGCGATCGAGGCGCGCATCGCCGACCTGCTCAAGCGGATGACGCTGGAGGAAAAGGTCGGGCAGGTCGTGCAGGGCGACATCGCCAGCCTGACGCCGGAAGACGTCAAGCGCTATCACCTCGGCTCGGTCCTGAACGGCGGCAATTCCGCGCCGAACAACGACGAATTCGCGCCCGCTTCCGAATGGCTGAAGCTCGCCGACCGTTTCTACGAAGCGTCGGTCGACAAGAGCGGCGGCGGCGTCGGCGTGCCCGTGATCTGGGGCACCGACGCGGTGCATGGCCACAGCAATATCGTCGGTGCGACGCTGTTCCCGCACAATGTCGGGCTGGGTGCGATGCACGATCCGGCGCTGATGCGGAAGATCGCGCAGGCGACCGCCGCCGAAATCCGCGCGACCGGCATCGAATGGACCTTTGCGCCGACGATCACCGTGCCGCAGGACCTGCGCTGGGGCCGCGCCTACGAAGGCTATTCGTCCGATCCGAAGCTCGTCGCCAGCTACGTCACCCAGTTCATCGAAGGGCTGCAGGGCGCGCCGGGATCGACCAACCAGTTGAAGGGTCCCTACGTCCTCGCCTCGACCAAGCATTTCCTGGCGGACGGCGGCACCTTTGGCGGTCAGGATCAGGGCGACGCGAAGATTTCCGAAACCCAGCTGCGCGACATTCACGGCACGCCCTATGTCTCGGCGATCAACGCCGGGGTGCAGACGGTCATGGCCAGCTTTTCGAGCTGGAACGGTGAAAAGATTACCGGTCACAAGGGCCTGATGACCGATGTGCTGAAAAAGCGCATGGGCTTTGGCGGTTTCATCGTCAGCGACTGGAACGCGCATGGCCAGGTGGCGGGCTGCACCAACGCGTCGTGCCCGCGTGCGATCAACGCCGGTCTCGACATGTACATGGCGCCCGACAGCTGGAAGCCGATCTGGGAAAACCTGGTCGCCCAAGTGAAGTCGGGCGAAGTCCCGATGGCACGCCTCGACGACGCCGTATCCAACATCCTGCGCGTTAAGCTGCGCGCCGGTCTGTTCGACGCGGGCAAGCCGTCGTCGCGCCCGCTGTCGGGCAAGTTCGACCTGCTCGGCAGCCCTGAGCACCGCGCGATCGCGCGCGAAGCGGTGGCCAAGTCGCTGGTGCTGCTCAAGAACAACGGTTCGCTGCTGCCGATCAAGGCCGGGGCTCGGGTGCTGGTCGCCGGTGACGGGGCCGACGACGTCGCGCGCCAGTCGGGCGGCTGGACGCTGACGTGGCAGGGGACGGGGATCGATCCGAAATATTTCCCCGGCGCGACCTCGATCTACCAGGGGATCGACGCCGCGGCCAAGGCGGCGGGCGGTTCGGCCATGCTGTCGCCCGATGGCAGCTTCACCGGCGCCAAGCCCGATGCGGCGATCGTCGTGTTCGGCGAAACGCCCTATGCCGAGTTCCAGGGTGACATCAAGACGCTGCAGCTGCGCCCCGAACTGCGCCAACCCATTGAAACCATGAAGAAGCTGAAGGCGCAGGGCATTCCCGTCGTCGCCGTCATGCTGACCGGTCGCCCGCTGTTCGTGAACGCCGCGATCAACGCCGCCGATGCGTTCGTCGTCGCGTGGCTGCCCGGATCGGAAGGGGCTGGGGTCGCCGATGTGCTGCTCAAGGACCGCAGTGGCAAGGCGAAGCGCGACTTCACCGGCACCTTGTCCTTCCCGTGGCCGGCGACGGCGGATGCCACCGGTCCGACCCAGTTTCCGCTGGGCTATGGCCTGACCGGCGCCAGCAGGACGGTCGTGCCGACCCTGTCGGAGGACGCCAAGGTGGCCGAAGCCGATGCCGGCGACGTGTTCATGGACAAGGGCCTGCCCGCGACCGCATGGTCGCTGGAGGTCGGCGGCGCCGGCACCGGCGGCAATACCCGCATCACGACGGTCCCGGCACAGTCGGGCGCCGGCCGCGTGAAGGTCACCGCGACCGACCATGGTGTTCAGGAAGGCGCGCGCCGCTTCGTCGTCGATGGCAGCGGCCCGGCGCAGATCCTGCTCAGCACCCAGTCGCCGGTCGACCTGACGCGCCAGACCAATGGCGACGTGATGCTGACCGCGACGATGCGGGTCGATGCCGCCCCGACCAGGCCGGTCACCCTGTCGCTGCGCAGCGGTCCGGGTAGCGGGCAGGTGGCGCTCGGCCGGCTCGAACCGCTGGGCACCGGCCAGTGGAAGACGCTGGGCGTGCCGCTCAAATGCTTCGGCGGCAATGTGAACATGGGCAAGGTCGACACGCCGTTCGTGCTGACCACCGACGGCACGATGACGGTCAGCGTGGCACGCGTCGCGCTCGGCACCACGGCGGACGTGAAGCTCAGCTGCAAGTAAAAGGTCCTCCCCGATCCGCGGGGAGGGGGACCATGCGCAGCATGGTGGAGGGGGGTATCCGCCTACGGAACCGTTGCGTTGCGGGGCGAGCCCCCTCCACCATCACCTACGGCGACGGTCCCCCTCCCCGTGCCGGGGAGGATTTGCTACCCGAACGCGGACGGCAACACAGGGGCACGGCGATGAAGGCAATCTGGGCAACTCTCCTCCTCGCCGCGACAACCCCCGCCACCGCACAGGAAGCCACCCCTGCTGCCCCGACCCCACCCCGCGTCTCGGTCTCCGGCGGCATCGTCGAGGGCAGGGCCGAGGCCGACCGCATCCTCTTTCGCGGTATCCCCTTCGCCGCGCCGCCGCTGGCCGCCAACCGCTGGCGCGAACCGCAGCCGGTGGTCGAATGGACCGGCATCCGCACTACCACCGCCCGCGCGCCGGCCTGTCTCCAGAACGACTATGGCTGGAACCGCGCCGACCATGTGTTCGCCAGCGAGGACTGCCTGACGCTCGACGTCGGCACCCCGGCGCTGACCGGCAAGCGTCCGGTGATCGTGTGGATTCACGGCGGCAGCAACCGCGCGGGATCGGCGGGCGACATGGCGCTGTCGTCGATCGGCAAGCGCGGGGTCGTCGTCGTCGCCATCCAGTACCGGCTCGGCATCTTCGGCTTCCTGCCCCACCGGGCGCTGGCGGCGGAAGCGGAGGGCAAGAGCGGCAATTACGGCCTGATGGACCAGATCGCGGCGCTGCGCTGGGTTCGCGACAACATCGCCAAGTTCGGCGGCGATCCCGACAACGTCACCATCGCCGGGGAAAGCGCCGGATCGCAGGACGTGTCGCTCCTCCTCGCCTCGCCGCTGGCGCGCGGACTGTTCGCCAAGGCCGCGATGGAGTCGGGCACCCCCGGCTTCGGCCTGCCATGGCGTCCGCTCAAGGAAGCGTTCCGCATCGGCGACCAGTTGGACGTACTGCTCGGCACCCGTGGCAGCGCGAGTCTTCGCACCGTATCGCCCGCCGCGTTGCTGGCGGCCGACCTGAAGCTGCACGATGCGAAGCTGACCGCCGACGATTATCTCTATCTGCGCACGACCATCGACGGCGCGGTCCTGCCCGACACGCCCGACCGGCTGTTCGTCACCGCGCCGAAGCGTCCGGTGATTATCGGCAGCAACGTGCTCGAACTCGACCTGCCCGGCGGCCGTCCGGCACGCGACGGGTTCGTCGACCTGTCGTTCGGCGCCAATGCCGAGGGCGCGCGGACCTTCTACCGGCTCGACGAACCCGATCCGCTGCCGCATCCGCGCCTTGGCACCCGCGACCAGCAGATCGCGACCGACGCCACCTTCCGCTGCCCGGCGGGCAGCCTCGCCAACCTGCTCGCCACCCGCAACTGGCCGGTATGGCGCTACGAGTTCGACATGGCGCGCGACGGCGGGGCGGGGCCGACGACCCATGCGGCCGAGATCGACTATATCTTCAACGATCGCCGCGCCGGGCCGGTCTGGATGCAGGATTACTGGGTCGCCTTCGCCACCACCGGCGATCCCAATGGCGATGGCCGTCCGGCCTGGGCGCGCAGCGTCCGGGGCAAGCCCGCCAACATCCTGTTCGACGCCCGCGGCGCCACCCCGCGCGACGGCGACATCCGCCCGGAACTCTGCCGCCTGCAAGGATCGTTATGACCCCCGATCGTCGCCATTTCCTCGGCCTCGCCGCCGCGTCCGCGTTGCTGCCCGCTGCCGCCTGTGCCGCGCAGGAGGAAAGCTGGGAAGTGAAGCACCAGCGCCAGCTCGCGACCGACTGGCCGTGGCTGGGGCGCTATGCCGCCGACAATGCTGCGCTCGCCGCATCGGGGGCGAGGACCGACATCGTCTTCATGGGCGACTCGATCACCGAAGGCTGGCGCGGCAGCCGCCCCGCCTTCTTCCGCCCCGGCCGGGTCGGGCGCGGGATCAGCGGACAGACGACGCCGCAGATGGTGCTGCGCATGATGGCCGATGTCGTCGCCCACCGCCCGCGCTATGTGCACATCATGGCCGGCACCAACGACATCGCCGGCAATACCGGGCCGATGACGGCGGCGCAGACGCATGACAATCTCGCGATGATGGCGATGATCGCACGTCAGGCCGGCATCGGCGTGCTGCTCGCCAGCGTGCCGCCGGCGGACGGTTTCCCATGGAAGCCGGGCCTCGCCACCGTCGCCCCGATCCGCGCGATCAACGCCTGGGCGAAGGACTATGCCGCGAAGAACCGCATCACCTTCGTCGACTATACCCCGGCACTCGCGACGCCGGCCGGCGCGATGCGGCCGGGCTTTGCCGATGACGGCGTCCACCCGACCCCGGCCGGCTATGCCGCGATGGAGAAGGTACTGACCCCGATCCTGCGCGCCAAGGGCTTGCCGGCCTAGCCGCCCCCAAAACGTCACCCCAGCGCAGGCTGGGGTCTCTCGCGGCTCCTGTCCCGCCGACAACCGGGATACCCCAGCCTGCGCCGGGGTGACGTATGTGGCGGGGCAGGGGGCTTGCCTTCCGTCTCCCGAAAGCTGAACGACCCCGGCCAAGTCGCGACAATCCGACACAATTTTCCGTCCTTTGCGACAAACCCCTGCGACAGCCGTTCGCCATTTTCACCTTCGACCTTGATGGTCCGCAAAGGAGAAAAGGGATGAAGAAGTTCGCACTGATGCTCGCCGGCCTCGGCGCCCTGATGACCGCGCTGCCCGCCGCCGCCCAGCCGTGGCAGTCGGTCAACCAGCGCCAGGCGCAGATCGAACGCCGCATCGACCAGGGTATCCGGAACGGCTCGCTCAGCCGGCGCGAGGCGGTGAACCTGCGCGCCGAATTCCGCCAGATCGCCAATCTCGAACAGCGCTATCGCCGCTCGAACGGCCTTTCGATGCAGGAACGCCGCGACCTCGACCGCCGCTTCGACGCGCTGGCCTACAAGGTTCGCGTCGACAAGCACGACCGCAACGGTCGCCCGGGCTATCGGCGCTGAGCGCGGCAAACCGTATCCCCGCGCAGGCGGGGATCCAGGGCCAGGCACGCTGCGGTAGCATCTGACGCTCTGGACCCCCGCCTGCGCGGGGGTACGGTATCATTTCCCCGCGACGAACGCCCCGATCAACCCCGCTTCGTCGCCCAGCCGCCCCGGCACCACCACCGGCGTCGCGACCGGGGTCAGCAAGTTCGCCCGTACCCGCGCGTCGAGCGCTGCGATCAGACCGGTGGCATTGGCCAGCCCGCCCCCCACCGGCACGATCGTCGCCGACACCGCATGCAGCAGCATCGCGATCGACCCGCCGATCAGGTCGCAAAACCACGCGACCGTCGCATATGCCTTTGCATTGCCCGCCTCAGCACCCCGCGTGATCGCGATGCTGTCGGCGTCCACGCCATGCAGGAAGCGGTGCAGCCGCTCCAGGCCGCGCGCGCTGCCGATCGTGTCGAGACACCCGTGCCGCCCGCAACCGCAGGGGAACACCGGCATCGCATTGGCCGCGACGGGGCTGGCATGAATCACCTGCCCATGGCCCCATTCGCCGCCGATCCCGCCCGCACCGCTGACGATCCGCCCCCGCTCGACCAGCCCCCCGCCGACTCCGGTGCCCAGGATAATGCCGAACACCCGCTCATGCCCTTGGCCCACGCCCATCGCCGCTTCGGCCAGCACGAACGCATCGGCGTCGTTCACCACCCGCACCGGCTGCGCCAACGCCGCGCTGAGATCGCGCGCCAATGCCCGCCCGTCGATGCACGGAATGTTGGCGCTGGTGACCTTGCCGCTCGTCGGATCGACCAGCCCCGCGGTCGCGATCGACACCGAATCGCACGGCACCGCCTGTACCGCATCGGCGAAGGCCGCGACGAACGCCGCCCAGTCGCCGACCGGCGTCGCCGTCTTGCGTCGCCACAGGATCCGCGCATCACCGTCGAACGCGGCGATGTCGATGAACGAACCGCCGACATCGGCGCACAGCCGCACGACGCCTATTCCGCGCCCAGCCAGCCGGCCCGGAACGCCCGCTGCTGTGGCGTCGGCGTCCGCCCGACCGTCTCGCCGCGCACGATCTCCAGCGTCGGATCGGCCGCCGGGGTCAGCGTCGCCACCCGCTCGACCCCGCGCTGGCGATAGCGCAGCTCGGTGGGCGTCCCCGACTTCAATGCCGCAACCCCGGCATTCCACGCGGCCAGATCGCCGACCGGCTGACCGCCCAGCGACAGGATCACGTCGCCGCGATCCGCGCCGGCCGCGAACAGCGGCGTGTTCTGCGCCGGCGACAGCAGCAAAGTCACGCCGTCCTTCTCCTGCGTGGCATTGGTCCGCCCGATCCAGCCCTTGCTTGGGTTAGCGGCACGCAGCACCAGCCCCGCCTGATCCAGCAGCGGCGCGAAATCGGGCAGGAAGCTGCCCTCGATCGTCCGGTCGAAAAACTGGTCGGCAAACGCCTTGTCCCCGGTCAGCGTCGTGAGCGCCGCACGCAGGTCGGCAGGCGTATAGGGCTTTTCCGGCGCGCCATGTGTCGCCCACAACAGCCGCATATAATCGTCGAGGCTCTTGCCCGGAAAGCGCTGGCGCAGCTGCAGGTCGAGCGCGAGGCCGATCACCGCGCCATAGCCGTAATAGGACGAAAAGATGTTCGGCTCGACCGGATCGATCGCGGTCGCGGCATCGACGAACGGCGCGCGGAGACTCATCTCCTGTGGCGAGGCGTTGATCCGCGCGGGCAGGCGCGCCGGGTTGTTGACCACCCCGCTGACCATCCCGCCCATTTCGCCCAGCCATTCATCGACCGACGCCAGCCCGGCGCGGCGGATCGCCAGCGGCCCGTAGTAGCTGGTGAACCCCTCGGCCAGCCACAGCGACGGCGTGGGATTGGCGCGGGTGAAGTCGAACGGCTCCAGTTCGCGCGGGCGCAGCCGCTCGACATTCCAGCTATGGAAGAACTCATGCGCCAGCGTGCCGAGCTGGTCGTCGTTCGCCTGCGCCAGCGAGCGCTGATCGGTGATGATCGTCGAGTTGCGATGCTCCATCCCGTCGCCGGTCACCCACGGGCGATAATCGGCGATGAAGGTATAGGTGCCGAAATCATAGTTCGCCGGCGCGCCGAAGATCTTGATCTCCTCGGCCACCACCTTCTTCGCCTTTTCGGTGAAGCGGTCGAGATCGGCGGCGGTGCCGTCATGGTGCAGCGCCAGGCGGAATGTCTTGCCGGCCTCCTGCCATTCGCGAACCATGTGGTTCGACAATTCGGTCGGGCTGTCCATGAAATATTGCAGGTTCGGCGCCCAATAGCTGCCGGGCGCACTCCCGCCGGGCAGCTGCGTCGCGACCTTCCATGTCGGATCGGGGCTGGTGAAGCGCACGCTGATCGGCTGTGCGTCGTACCCGGTCGCCCACATAAAGGTCGCGGGCATGTTCAGATGCGCGTGGGTCGCATCGATCTGCGCATAGGTGCCATCGCCCCGGTCGGCATAGAGCGTGTAGCTGACGATCACCGTGCCGTCATGCCCGGCCACGCTCCAGCCATAGGGATCGGTGCGGATCAGCTTCAGCGGCCGTCCGGCGCCATCGGTCGCGCTGACGTCATAGACGTTCTTGGCGAATTCGTGGATCGCATAGCGCCCCGGCGACGACCGCGACATCTGCACCCTGAGCGGCCCGGCGGGCACGCCGCGCCACGTCGCGACGATCCGTGCTCGGTGATGCGCGGCTTGCGGGAACGACACGTCGTAGCGCACCGGCGCGTTCGCCCCCGGATCGCTGGCGACGGTCCGCGCGGGCATGACCGGCGCGGTCTGCGCTACGGCGGGCCAAGCGAGGCATGAGGCCAGCAACGCGGCGACCAGCGAACGAACCATGGCAATTCCCCTTCGAGTTGGCGTGCTTGTAGCGGGCGGCGGGGGCGTTTTGAAAGGGTGCGGGTGCCTCCCGAATTGTCGTACCCCCGCGCAGGCGGGGGTCCAGAGCCAGGAACGCCGCCGTTCGCGATGGGAAACTCTGGATCCCCGCCTGCGCGGGGATACGGTTCGACGGAAGCTAAACCCCGTAAAACTCCCGCGCCGCGCCCCCCATCAACCGCGCCCGCGCATCGTCCGACAACCCCGCCGTCAAGCCCTGCGTCGTCGCCAGCCAGTCGCCATACCCATCCCCCGCCGCCGACAGCACCGGCCAGTCGCTGCCCCACAGCAACCGCTCCCCGAACCAATCCACCAGCCGCGCGACCATCGGCGCCAGCGCCAGCGGATCGGCCCCCGTCGCCTGTTCGGTGCGCAACCCCGACAGCTTGCACCATACCGAAGGCCGCTCCGCCAGCGCCGCCATCCCCTTGCGCCAGTCCGCATCCCCCGGCGGCGCCGGCTTGGCGGCATGGTCGATCACGATCGGCAGGCCCGGCCAGCGATCCGCGAACGTCGCCAGCATGCCCAAATGCCGCGGCTGCACCAGCGCATCCAGCCTCAGCCCATGCTCGACCATCGCCGCGACCCCGCGCGCGACATCGCCCCGCAACAGCCAGTCGGTATCGCCGATCGCCTGCAGCATCGGCCGCAGCCCGACGAGCTTGCGCCGTGCCGCCAGCGCCGCGATCCGCGCCGGCGCGTCGGGGCTGTCCAGCGCGACCCAGCCGACCACCCCCGCCACCCACGGATCGCCCTCCGCCAGCTCCAGCAGCCAGTCGGTCTCGCGATCATCGGTCTGTGCCTGGACCAGCACCACCCGATCGACCGGCGCATCGCCCATCGCCGCGCGTACATCGGCCAGGTTGTAGCTGCGATACAGCACGCCATCACTCGGCGCCGGCCAGCCATGGAACGGCGCATCGATCCGCCACACATGCAGATGCGCATCGACGATGCCGCTCATCCCGTCCCCCTCCATCACCGACAGAGTGGCGCGGGGCAGGGGTTGAGCGCAACCCTGTCGTCATTCCCGCGAAGGCGGGAATCCATAGACGCTGACGGTTCGGCTCGATCCGCAACGGTGGCGGTTATGGACTCCCGCCTTCGCGGGAGTGACGAGGGAGACCCTAAATCGCCTCGACCACCGCTCGCTCGAACAACACTTCCCCCGCGCGCACCCGGTCGCCGGTCTGCACCCCGTCCGCCAGTACGAACGGCGCGGGCGTCAGCAGCACGATGGTCGACCCATGTTCGAACCACCCCATTTCCTGCCCCTGCACGACCGGCACATCGACATTGGCGACCGGCTCGGCCCGCTCGCGCAACAGCTTCACCGTGTCGAGGAACGTCAGCCGGATCGCCGCGACCAGGATCGCCGCCACCGGCACCAGCAGGATCGACGTCCCGTCGTCCAGCCGCATGCGCACGGTCGCCCGTTCGTTGCGGCAATACAGCCCGTCGACCCGCTTCAGCGCCGGCGGGTTCACGTTGAAACAATCGCCGGGAAAGTACCGCACCCGCTCGACCCGCCCGTCCTGGGGCGCATGAAACCGGTGATACATGCCGGCGGTCAGCCGCAGCGTCACGAAACTCCCGCCCAGATACGCCTCCCCCTCGCCCCCGGTCAGTTCGGCGATCGAATAGCGCTTGCCCTTGGCCTGCACGATGCTGTCGCCGGTGATCGGCCCGCTGGCGACGATGATCCCGTCTGACGGCGACGCCACCTGATGCGCCTGCGCCGCGAAGGTCCGCGCCCCCGGCCGCAGCCGCCGGATGAAGCAGGCATGCATCGAGCGCCAGCTTGTCTCCGCCGCATCGGACAGGTCGACATCGCAAAAGGTCCGCCACACCGCGATCGACGCCTTCGCCACCAGCGGCTGCTCGACCTTGCTGAACCACCCCATCGCGCGGGTCAGCGTCCGGCGCGGCAGCCAGTTGGTCGCGGCATAGTTCAGCGATTCGATATCGGTCAGCTTCGCGATGGCACGGGCGAGCGGCGAGGGAGCGGTGCGGTCCATGGCCGTCATCAATATTTCCTTATCGGGTCATATTTGCGTCAGCCATGATGGCTCTCGCCCCAGCTCTCGCAGCTACCTTCGCCGCCGGCGTCGCCGGTCTCGCCGCCACCAAGGGCCGCGCCCGTCTGCGGCTCAGCCGCGCCAAGCATGGCTCGCTCACCGGCCATGTCCGCTGGGGCCAGCGCATCGCGCGCCAGATCGCCTTCTACGACTATGACGACGCCCGCTTCTTCGCCGCCGACGACGCACCGGCCGACATCGCTGCGAAGCGCCGCGCCGGCTTCGAACGCCTTTCCGCGCTCTACGCGACCCGCTTCGCCAAGACGGTCGCTGCGACGAAGGCATTGCGCGAGGGGCTCTCCGACCTGCAATTCACCGGCCGCTACCGCGTGCCGTTCCAGTTCAGCGCGAAAGTCCGCGACACCCTAGCGACCGGTGCCTTCTACCAGTCGTCGTCGGGCGTGACCGTCACCGACCTCGACGGCAATGTCTTCTACGACCTTGCCGGCTCGTACGGGGTCAACCTGTTCGGCCATGATTTCTACAAGGACTGCATTGCGCAAGGGGCCGCCCGCGTCGCCGATCTCGGGCCGGTGCTGGGCACCTATCACCCGGTCATCGCCGCCAATGTCGACCGGTTGCGTGCGATCAGCGGCATGGACGAGGTCTCGTTCCACATGTCCGGCACCGAAGCGGTAATGCAGGCGGTGCGCCTCGCGCGCTATCACACCGGCCGCCGTCGCGTGGTCCGTTTCGCCGGGGCCTATCATGGCTGGTGGGGCGATGTGCAGCCCGGCATCGGCAACCCGACGCCTGCCGACAACACGCTGACCCTGTCCGAAATGTCCGACCGCACGCTCCACGTGCTGGCCACGCGCAAGGACATCGCCTGCGTGCTGGTGAACCCGCTACAAGCGATGCACCCGAACAAGGGCGCGCCCTCCGACGGCACGCTGGTCGACAGCAGCCGCTCGGCCCGGCTCGACCGCGCCGCCTATCGCGACTGGCTGGTGAAGCTGCGCGACGTCTGCACGCAGGCCGGCGTGGTCCTGATCTTCGACGAGGTGTTCATGGGCTTCCGCCTCGCAAAGTGCGGCATGGCCGAGGCGTTCGGCGTCCGGCCCGACATGGTGACCTATGGCAAGACGCTGGGCGGTGGCCTGCCCATCGGCGTCGTCTGCGGCCGCGCCGAGCTGATGAAGCGCTTCCGCCCCGAAGCGCCCGCCGACATCTGCTTCGCGCGCGGCACCTTCAACGCCCACCCCTATGTCATGGGCGCGATGGACGTGTTCCTCGAACGCCTCGACTCTCCGCAAGTGCAGGCGATGTACGAGGACGTCGACGCCCGCTGGGACGCACGCCTTGCCCGGTTCAACGAAGCGATGGCGGAGGCCGACCTCCCCGTCCGCGCCGCCGGCATGCAGACGGTATGGACGATCCTCTACACCGTCCCCTCGCGCTACAACTGGCTGCTGCAATATTATGCCCGAGCCGAGGGGCTGGCCCTGAGCTGGGTCGGCACCGGCCGCCTGATCTTCAGCCTGAACTATGACGACGCGGCGTTCGCCGAGGTCGTCGCGCGCTTCGTGAAGGCGGCACAGGCGATGCAGCAGGACGGCTGGTGGTGGACCGCGCCGGGCACGACCAACAAGATGCTGCGGCGACAGGTGCTGAAGGAAACCTTGGCGCGGCGGCTGGGGCGGGGCTAAGGCGTATTCCCGCTCCGCCTCCCGCGTAGGCACGGGACGGCCGGATCGGAGTCGGCGGCACCGCGATCGAGACGGCAGCCTACCCTCGCCGGGCGTCGGACGCCGCGTGCAATGCCTCGATGATCGCCCGGTTCGCCTGATGGCCTGACAGGTCCTGCGCTAGCGTGGCATAGCCCTCGCGACGCAGCGCCTGCCGGATCTGGTTCACCGAAAAAAAGTCCCCCGATGCGGCCAGTTCGACTGCGCGGGTGAGGGCGGGGGTGTCGCGGGTCATCGGGGGATCGCTCGCCGGGTCAGCCGTTGCGGACCCACGGCGTCCGCACGACCGTGCCGGCGATCAGCTTCTTGCCGAACGCCTTGCGCATCGTGTCGGCGGCGTCGCCATTCTTCAGCACGACATGCGTGCCGCCCGAATGCAGCGTCTCGATCGCGCTGATCGATGCGCCATGCTTGCGGCACAGTGACTCGACATCGGTTCGTGCGATGCTCACGTTCATCGCCCGCGAAGTCGTCACCGCGGTCGGGGTGCCCCGTCGCCAATCGTCCTGCATGTCGGTCCAGTCATCATTCGAGCAAACGGACCGCCGGGTCACGTGGAAAGGGTCGACTGGCCGGCGCCGGTAGCGGGTCCAGCCAGTATGGCGGGGCCACTTCCGATATGGGGTCGCGCCAGCGCGTTAACAGGTGGCGGGCGCGGATAATGTTGCAGGAGCGCAACGAGCATGGTCGTTCCGGCGTGGTCGTACTGGAAAGCACTTTCCTACACCGAGGCGCCCTGTCACGCTCGCCGCCGCTCTTTCTCCCGGTTGATCGACCAGCCCAACGAAATGCGACCGGTTCGCAAATGCGCGAAACCGGTCACGAGTGTGAACTTAGTGAACTTATTCCGGAAAAGCGTTTGTTTTCAGTGGGCCGCCACGGGCAAAGCCCGTGTCGTCGTCGGACGGCGCTTTTGGCGCCGCCGGCCGGGCGCCTAATGCGGCGCGGCGCAGCGTTCGCTGCGCCTTGCCCGGCGCTTAGTGCCGTGCAGCCTCCTGCAGATCCGTATCGATCCGCGCGCCCTTCAACAGTTGCACCGGCGCTTTCCGGTACAGGATGAAGTCGTTGAACGGATCGGTCACGATCTTGGTCGCCCACACCAGCCCGGTCATCACGTCGCGCTGGATGAACAGCTGCACCACCCGGAACAGCAGCCCGCCCACCGCGAACGCCAGCCACAACAGCGCCAGATGCCGCAGGAACCCGACGAACCCGACATGCGGTTCGAACACCCCGAAAAAGGTCGGGTCGAGCAGCAGCGGGATCGGCGTCGCCGCCCACAGCCCCATGAAGACGACCTTGCGGAACAGGTTATACCCGACCTTGATCTCTTCCTTATGCTCGTGCGTCGCCTGGTTCACATGGTCGTAGGTCTTGGGCTCGAAGAAGAAATGCCCCGATTGCCGCGCGGTCATCGCCACCAGCCAGCCGAGCAGGCTGGCCACCGCCGGGTCGATCCACACCACGACATAGGCGATCAGGAACGTCGTCGCGCTGACGAAGTGCAGCGCCTGGTTGATGATGCTGTGATGGTAATAGCGATGATCGTCCCACCGCTGTTCCTGCAACGCTTCCTTGAATCCGGGCATCGATAAAGCCTTTGAAGATAAGGGTTTTCAGGCGGTCGCGCCGAGCGCGGGCGTCGGGTGGTTGTCCTGTCCGGCAGCGGCCGCGCGCCGGAAGCACACCAGCGAGAAATGGCCGAGCGGGGGCAGGGGCCGGCGCTCGACCAGCTCGGCCTGCGGGTTGCGGGCCGCCCAGTCGCCATAGATCGACCAGGGGAAATCGGTACGCCAGCCCAGCCGACTGGTGATCGGCATCAGCGCGCGCTCGATCCTGGCGCGCATCCCCGCTTCCGCGCCCAGCCGGGTCGCGATCACGATCATGCCGCCGGGCCGCACCACGCGCAGGAACTCGCTCAGGGCACGGTCGGGATGCGGCACCGCCGACACCACGTACTGCGCGACGACGACGTCGAACGACGCGTCGTCGAAATCCAGCGCCTCGGCATCGCCGATCGCGATCCGCTCGACATGGTTGAGCTTCAGCCGGCGCACCCGGTCGCGCGCCTTGTCGAGCATCTGGTCGGCGATATCGATGCCGGTGATCCGGCTCTCGGCGCGGTAATGCGGCAGCGAGATGCCGGTGCCGACCCCCACCTCGAGGATGCGGCCGCCGACCGTCTCCGCCGCGTCGATCGCCGCACGGCGACCCCGCTTGAAGACGGGGCCGAACACCAGGTCATAGATGGGCGCCCAGCGATCATAGGCGCTCGCCACGCCGACGCGGTTCAGTTCCTGAGCCAATCCGTGCATTTCCTTGTCCAGCGCCGTGCGGCTTGTCTGGCCAATTACGATGACGGGATTCGATGACAGCCCAATGGCGCGGGCATGTCAGCAAGGTTTCAGTTTGATGAGAACGGCCGTCACACCCGCGCAATACTATTGTCGCGCGGGGACGTTACTGCGCCGGCATCGCAAGGACGCAAGTCCGGTCCACTGGCGTGGGGGAAGTACGATGACGACGGCATTTGTATCCCGGACCGATCGAAAGAATACGCAACCGCCGGTAAAGTCGCTGGCGCGCAAGATCCCCGACTGGATCAACGACCCGCAAAGCTATCAGGCGGAAGGCCCCAAAAAGTCCTACCGCACCGTCTTCATCTCCGACGTCCATCTGGGTACGCCCGGATGCAGCGCGACCCAGCTGGTCGACTTCCTCCATTCGTTCGAATGCGAGACGCTGTACCTGGTCGGCGACATCGTCGATGGCTGGCAGATCCGTCGCGGCTGGTACTGGCCGTCGAGCCATAACGACGTCATCCGATCGATCCTGAAGTTCGCCCGCCGCGGCACGCGCGTCATCTACATCCCCGGCAACCATGACGAGGCATTCCGCGACTATACCGGCCTCGAATTCGGCGGGGTCGAGATGGTCGAGGAGGATATCCACGAAACCGCCGACGGCCGCCGCCTGCTGGTGCTGCACGGCGACAAGTTCGACGGCGTGGTGCTCTATGCCAAATGGCTCGCCTTCCTCGGCGACCATGCCTACACCGCGCTGCTGAAGGCCAACAGCGTGTGGAACTTCGCCCGGCGCAAGCTCGGCCTGCCCTATTGGTCGCTGTCGGCCTATGCCAAGCATCGCGTGAAGAACGCGGTCAACTTCATCGGCCGGTTCGAGGAAACCGTCGCCCATGCCGCCGCCGAACACGGCGTCGACGGCGTGGTCTGCGGCCATATCCACACCGCCGAGATCCGCCGGATCGGCGATATCATGTACTATAACGACGGCGACTGGGTGGAGAGCTGCACCGCGCTGGTCGAGGATCATGCGGGCGCCATGTCGCTGATCGACTGGCGGGCCGAGACCTGGGAAAAGGAACTGGCGAAGTCGTCGGGCAAGGCGCCCGTCCCCGGCCGGGTGGTCGCCACCGCGTGAGGATCGCCATCGTCAGCGACGCGTGGAGTCCGCAGGTCAACGGCGTCGTCCGCACGCTCCAGACCACGATCGGCCGCCTGCAACAGCGCGGGCATATCGTCGAGACCTATACCCCCGACGGCTTCGCCACCCGGCCGTGCCCCGGCTATCCCGAAATCCGGCTCGCCTTTGGCTGCGGGCCGGAGCTGGGGCGGCGGATCGCGGCGTTCCGGCCCGACGCGATCCATATCGCGACCGAAGGACCGCTCGGCTGGGCGGCACGGCGCTGGTGCCGGCGGCATGGGCTCCGCTTCACCACCTCGTTCCACACCAATTTCGCCGACTATCTGGCGATGCGCACGCACCTGCCCGCCGGGCTGTTCTGGCCGTTCCTGCGCCGCTTCCATGCGGCGGCCAGCGGGGTGATGACCGCCACCGCCCGCGTCGCCGCGTCGCTGCGCGACCACGGCATCGCCCATACGAAGCGCTGGTCGCGCGGCGTCGACCTGTCGCTGTTCAAGCCCGATGGCGGCCAACTCGACGTCGCCACCCTGCCGCGCCCGATCCTGCTCCATGTCGGGCGGATCGCGGTCGAAAAGAATATCGAAGCGTTCCTGTCGCTCGACGTGCCCGGCACCAAGCTGCTGGTCGGCGACGGCCCGGCGCGCGCCGAGCTGGAGCGCCGCTATCCGCTCGCCCGGTTCGTCGGGTTGAAGCAGGGTGCGGCACTCGCCGCTGCCTATCGCGCCGCCGACGTGCTGGTCTTCCCCAGCCGCACCGACACGTTCGGGCTGGTGATGATCGAGGCGCTGGCCTGCGGCACCCCGGTCGCGGGCTATCCGGTACCCGGGCCGCTCGACATCATCGGGACGGACGGCCGGGGCGGCGGCTCCGCACGGATCGGCGCGGTCGACGACGATCTGGCGGCGGCCGTTACCCAGGCGCTGACCGCCGACCGCGACGCCTGCGCCCGTGCCGGCACCGCCTATTGCTGGTCGCATTGCACCGACCAGTTCGTCGGCAATCTGGTCGATGCGGGATTGGGGACGCAGCCGACGCTGGCGGCGGCATAGCTTCGTCACCCCGGACTTGATCCGGGGTCCCGCTTCTTCTTCTGCGCGGTAAAACGCGGGAGGCCGGGTCAAGCCCGGAGCGACGCGTTGTGGAGCGTCGCGGCGCGCTCCACGTGCTGACCCGCCCTACAGCGCCTTCCAAGCCACGATCGCGCGCAGCCCCAGCACCACCGCATCGTCCGCATCCTGCAAACCACCCGGCCGGCGGACATATTGCACGTCGGGCTGCAGCGTCAGGAACGGCAGCACCGCGTCGCTATAGGTCAGCTCGACCATCCCTTCCGATCCGGCCAGCGCCGGTTCGCCCGGCGGATTGGCCTGGCGATAGGGGGTGCTGAGGTCGGCGCTCGCCACGCCGATCGACAGCTGGCTGCCGGGCCGGTCGGGAACGATGCCCCGCCCGGTCACGCCGAGCTGGAACCCGCCGGCAAAGGGAGTCGTCCGCCCATCGGACCATCCGGCGCGGGCAAAGGCGCGCCAATGCCCTGGCTGGTCGGCCTGTCCGGCCAGATCGGTCTCGACCGAGGCATAGACGCCGTGCGACGCCGCCTCGCCCGGGCCGGTGGTGACGCCCGGCGGGATGATGCGCGGCTGGCGCCGGCTATAGGCCCAGCCGCCCAGCGTGAACGACAGCCGCCCCTGCCACCCGGCCTCCGCCACGAACAGCGTCGAACGCCGGCCGCCATCGTCGGTGGTGCCGCGCGGCGCACGGATCGCGACCGCCTGGACATAGTTCCGCTCGTCCCCGGCGCGCAGCCGGATGGCAAGGTCGGTGCGCGGAAAGATCGACGGGCCGTTGGGACCGGTCGCCGCCAGTTCGGACCCGATGCCGAATGCCGGCGCGATCAGGTGCGACGCGGCGTCGTTGGCGTAGAATTCGCTGTTCAGGTCGTATCTGCCGACCAGCACCGACAGCCGGTCATCGGCGAAACTCTGCTGGATCCATGCCTGGTACAGCAGCAGGTCGGCCCCGGCGACCTCGATATTGTTCACGCCCTGCAACGTGCCGGCGATGTCGTTGGGCCGCCCGCCCAGATTGTTGAGCAGGCTGGCAAAGGCGGTGCCGCCCCGCCAGCCGACCGCGCGGTCGAGGTCGAGCGAGGCGAGCAGGTCGAGATTGTCGAGATAGCGTGCCCCGCGCGCATCGCCCGCCGCCACCCCGACCACATCGCCTTTGTACACCAGGTCGATGGCCAGCGGCCCGGCCGCTTCGTCCTGCGCCCGTGCCGGCGTGACCAGCATCGCCATCGCCATCGCCGTCCCGATCGCCGCATTCCCCAACCAGTTCCGTCCCATGCAACGTCCCCCTGTCGATGCCTGCGATCGCGACGGCCGCCCCCATGGCGGGGGGCGGCGCGCCGGTCAGGTCAGGCTGCCTGTCCGAAAGCGTCGTCGTCGTCGTCCGGCCCGCCCTGCGTCAGGTCGAGCGCAAAGCCGCGCGCGCGGGCCTGCTGGTCGGCGACGGTGTTGATCCTCGTCTTGGGCGCCGCCGCCTTGGCCGGCTTGCGCACCGGGCGCCGCGTCGCTTCGTGGCGTTCGGCCTTGACCCGGAAGAAGGCGATGCTCGACTGCAGCTCCTCGGCCTGACCCGCCAGTTCCTCGGAGGTCGAGGTGATCTGTTCGGCTGCCGACGCGTTCTGCTGCGTCACCGTGTCGAGTTGTTGCAGCGCCTGGTTGATCTGCGATGCGCCGATATCCTGTTCGCGGCATGCGGCGCTGATCTCGGCGACCAGCTCGGCGGTCCGGCGAATGTCGGGGACCAGCTTGGTCAGCATGTCGCCGGCCTGCGCCGCCGCCTGCACCGTATCGCTCGACACCGAACTGATCTCGGCGGCTGCCGCCTGGCTGCGTTCGGCGAGCTTGCGGACTTCGGATGCGACGACCGCGAAGCCGCGGCCATGTTCGCCGGCACGCGCCGCCTCCACCGCTGCGTTCAGCGCCAGCAGATCGGTTTGACGCGCGATTTCCTGCACGATGCCGATCTTTTCGACGATGGTCCGCATCGCACCTACCGCGCGATCGACCGCGATGCCGCTCGTTTCGGCGTCCTTCGACGACTGGCGCGCGATCTTTTCGGTCTGGGCGGCATTGTCGGCATTCTGTTTGATGTTCGCCGCCATCTCTTCCATCGAAGCGGAGGCTTCCTCGGCAGAGGCGGCCTGTTCGGTCGCGCCCTGGCTGACCTGTTCCGACGAGGCGGAGAGCTGCTGGCTGCCGCCCGCGACATTGTCGGCAGCGGCGGTCGCGTCGCCCACGACATTGCGCAGCCGCTTGGTCATCGACACCAGCGCGTTGCCCAGCTGGTCCTTGTCCGACAGCGGCTGGTGATCGACGGTCAGGTCGCCCGCGGCGATGGTATCGGCCAGCGCGGCCGACTTGCGCAGACCGGCGAGCATCGACACCACCGCATGGCCCAGCTGGTCCTTGTCCGACAGCGGCTTCGCATCGACCGACAGGTCGCCCAGCGCGATGGTGTCGGCCAGTGCCGCCGACTGGCGCAGGCCGTCGACCATCTTGACCATCGCATGGCCCAGCCGGTCCTCGTTCGACAGCGGCTTGTGGTCGACCGACAGGTCGCCCAGCGCGATCGTATCGGCCAGTTCTGCCGACTTGCGCAGCGACGCGGTCATGCGGTTGACGGTGTCGACCAGGTCCTTGATCTCGTCATTGCTGGTGACGACGACCTCCTTGTCGAGGTCGCCGACCGCGACCGCGTCCAGCGCGACGCTGACCCGCTTCAGCCCCTGCGCAACGATCCGGCTGATCCACAGCGCGCCGGCGATGGCGATTGCGCAGGCGAGCAGCCCGGCAACGATCAGGATCAGGCGGGCCTGGCTATAGGCTGCGGCGGCCTCGGCCTTGGCCTCTTCCATGCGCGACGTGCTGCGTCCGATCAGGACGTCCAGCGTCTTGGCGATCGTCACCACCCGGTCGCGTGCATCGGTCAGGCTCAGGCGCGCGGCCTCGGCATTCCTGTTTTCCAGGCCCAGTTGGCGGATCCGGGCGTTGATCGCCTTATATTCGTTCCAGTTGTTCGCGACCGTCGCCCAATCGGCCTTCGACCGTTCGGTCGAATTGGCCATCGCATCGCTCAGCAGCGAATCGAGTTCGGTAACCCGGGTGGCCGCGCTGTTTGCGAATTCGCGATTCTGGGCGTCGTCATCGGTCAGTGCCATGTTCTTTTCGAACCGCACGATATCGAGCAACGCCACCTTGATATTGAGATTGCGAACCTGTCGCGTCGCCGGGCCTTCGATCACGTCGACCAGGCCGCTGTTCATCGCCGACATTCGCGAGACGCTGAGGATGATGATCGCCAGCATCATCAACAATACGACTCCGAATGTCGCGGATAGCTTGGTCTTTATCGTAACGCGTTTCATCGAATTCCCTAACATGTCTGGTTTCCGGTCACCCATTATTCCCCGGGTGTTGTCCGCCAGACTAAATCTCAAAAATTGAGATATTGTTTGCGGGCGTTTGATGCGTGGTCCCTTCGCCGTTGGCGTGACGCGCCGTCGCGAAGGGGAGGGCGATCCGCCGGCTTTGGTGAAAGACGCGGCGGATCGTCGGTTCGGGCGGTGCCGTCCGGTCAGGCGGCGTGTTCGAAGGTCACGTCGTCGCTATCCGGGCCGCCCTGGGTCAGGTCGAGCGCGAAGCCGCGCGCGCGGGCCTGCTGGTCGGCGACCGAGTTGGGCTTGGCTCGGGCGGCCGCCTTGGGCTTGGCGGCCACCGGCTTGCGTGCCGCCGGGCGCTTCGCCGCCTTGCCGCTGCCGTCGTCGACGCGGAAGAAGGAAATGCTCTGCTGTAGCTCCTCTGCCTGACCCGCCAGTTCCTCGGAGGTCGAGGTGATCTGTTCGGATGCCGACGCGTTCTGCTGCGTGACGGTGTCGAGCTGTTGCAGCGCCTGGTTGATCTGTGACGCGCCGATATCCTGTTCACGGCATGCGGCGCTGATCTCGGCGACCAGTTCGGCGGTCCGGCGGATGTCGGGGACCAGCTTGGTCAGCATCTCGCCTGCCTGTGCCGCGGCCTGCACCGTGTCGCCCGACACCGCGCTGATTTCGGCAGCGGCGGTCTGGCTGCGTTCGGCCAGCTTGCGGACTTCCGATGCGACGACCGCGAAGCCGCGACCATGTTCGCCGGCGCGCGCCGCCTCGACCGCCGCGTTCAGCGCCAGCAGGTCGGTCTGGCGGGCGATTTCCTGCACGATGCCGATCTTCTCGGCGATGACCCGCATCGCACCGACCGCACGGTCGACCGCGACGCCGCTCGCCTCGGCGTCCTTCGACGACTGGCGCGCGATCTTCTCGGTCTGGGCGGCATTGTCGGCGTTCTGCTTAATGTTGGCGGCCATCTCTTCCATCGAAGCGGATGCTTCCTCGGCAGCGGCAGCCTGTTCGGTCGCGCCCTGGCTGACCTGTTCCGACGAGGCGGAGAGCTGCTGGCTGCCCCCCGCGACACTGTCCGCCGCCAGCGAACTGTTGCCGACCACGCTGCGCAGCCGCTCGATCATCGAATTGGTCGTGTCGACCAAATCCTTGATCTCGTCGTTGCTCCGCACCGTGATCGTCTGGGTCAGATCACCACCGGCGACCTGGGTCAGCGCGCTGCCCAACTGCTTCAGGCCACGCGACACGATCAGGCTGACCCACACCGCGCTGCCGACCGCGATCAGGATTGCAGCAATGGCGACACCGACCAGCATCGTCCGCGCATCTTCATAGCTGGCGGCGGTCTTGGTCTTTGCCTCGGTCATCAAGCCATCGTTGATCGAAACGATTTCGTCGAGCGAGCCGTACATATTCTTGACGGCGTCGCGGGATTGAGAAAGCGACAGGAGCCCTGCATCGTCGCCCTTGCCTGCAAGAGCAAGGGTGCGGACGTTCTGATTGATCTGTTTGACTTTTTCCCATGCCACCGAGACTTCGGTCCAGCGCGGCTTCGCGGTCGCCGACGCGTTTTCCACCGCCTGTCGGATCAGGTCGCTGGTCGCCGCGATCTTGGATAGCGATTCCTGATCGAACTCGCGGACCTGTGCCGGATCCTTCGACAGGGCCATGTTCTTTTCGAGGCGAATGATTTCGTTCACCTCAACCTGTACGCGCAGCGACCGGGCCTGTCGCTTGGCCGGGCCGTCGATGACGTCGACGATATCCGTATTCATGTGCGACATCTGACTGACGCCGATCGCGACGATGGCAATCAGCATCGTCACGATGATGGCGAACGTCACTCCCAGCTTCGCCTTGATTGTCGACCGCATACTTCTCTCCCGACCTTATGCGAGAGCCGAAGTCCGCAAATTACGGAATTAGGCCTACTCGTATACGACACCACGTAGAGACCCGGCTTTAAGAAGACCTTGCCGGGATTTTAACTATTCCCGAAGGGATGTTAACCGCGGACCCGCAAGACGCCGATACTGGCCTCGATGTTATGCGTGTGTCGATGACGGCACTTTCCATAAAGCGGCGCGCCAGCAATGGTTTGATACGATCGCGCATCAAATTTGTCATGCTTGGCGGACGTCGTCGAGCCATTCGACCCGTTAACCAAAAAATTTGTGGCCCACTGTCCATGGCGTTGCCGCACGGCTGCCGCTACCGGTCGGGCCGAGGAACTAGGGGACAGGCGATGGCTGGTGGATTGGTTGCGCTGCTCGACGATATCGCGGCGATCGCGAAGCTGGCGGCGGCATCGCTCGACGATGTGAGCGCGGCGGCCGGACGCGCCGGGGCCAAGGCGGCGGGCGTGGTGATCGACGATGCTGCGGTCACCCCGCGCTATGTCGTCGGCCTGTCGCCTGCGCGCGAACTGCCGATCATCGGCAAGATCGCGCTGGGGTCGCTGCGCAACAAGCTGCTGATCCTGCTGCCCGCCGCGCTGATCCTCAAATTCTTCGCGCCCTGGGCGATCACCCCGATCCTGATGGCGGGCGGCGCGTTCCTGTGCTTCGAGGGGGCGGAAAAGGTCCTCGCCCCGCTGTTCGGCGGTCATCATGCCGAGGAAGCGGCGACCCCGACCGACCCGGCCGAGCTGGAGCGTACGCAGGTCAGCGGCGCGATCCGCACCGACATGATCCTGTCGGCGGAAATCATGATCATCGCGCTCAACGAACTGCCCGCGCTGTCGATCTGGATGCAGGGCATCGCGCTGGCGGTGGTCGGCATCGCGATCACCATCGGCGTGTACGGCGTCGTCGCGCTGATCGTGAAGATGGACGATATCGGGCTGGCGCTGGCCCGCCGGTCGAGCGCGCTGGCGCAGAGTGTCGGGCGCGGGCTGGTGAAGGCGATGCCGGTGGTGCTCAAGGCGCTGGCGCTGATCGGCACGGCGGCGATGCTGTGGGTCGGCGGGCAGATCATCCTGCACGGGCTGGAGGAGTTCGGCTTCGCCACGTTGCCGCACCTCGTCCACGACACCGCGCATCATGTGGCCGAGGCGGTGCCGGGGCTGGGCGGGGTGCTGGAATGGATCGTCAACGCGGCCGGCGCGGCGGTGTTCGGCGTCCTGATCGGCGGGGTCATCGCCGGCGTACTGCACGTCCTGCCGAAGAAGCATTGAGGGGCCACGTCCGCTCGGTTTTGTTACCCCCGTTCGGTTCGAGCAGTTTCGAGCTTGTCGAGAAGCGTCCGTCGAGAACCCTGTGTTGGGGCAACCCCTTCTCGACTACGGTTCTCGACAGGCTCGAACCTGCGCTCGAAGCAAACGGGGTCGGGGGTCGGGGGTGGGGCGCGAAGGGAGCAGGGGAGGCAAAATCACCTTCCCCGTGCCAACCGCTCCTCGGTCGGCGTAAACGCCGACCCCGTCGCCGCCGCCACCGGCACATCGGTCGCGAAATAGGCGACGCCGGTCCCGCGCCGCAGATCGACCCACAGCCCCGAGCGCAGGCCATAGGCGTCACCGGCATGACCGATCCGCATCCGCCCGTCGCCGAACGGGTCGTCACGGCACCCCCGCACCGGCGTCGCAAGGAACGTCACCGCCAACCCATAGCGGCACATGAACCCCGCCTGTTTCGCTCCCGTCGTCGCATCGCTGCCGGTGTCGCCGTTGGTCCCGTCCCAGGTCCATTGCGGCGTGGTCAGCAGGGCAAAGGCGCGTGGGGACAACAATCGCCCGCGGTCCCCCTGGCCCCGGCGCAACAGCATCCGCCCGATCGCCGCCAGCCCCCGCGCCGAGATGCGCAGCCCCCCTTGCGGCGAGAACATCGCCCCGTTCACCCCCGCACGCCACCGCGACAGGTCGCACGAACCGTCGCGCGCCGGCTCGACCGGGCAGGCGGGCGGGCGGCCATGATGGTCGTCCTTGGTCGGCTTGCCCGCGCGATACTGCACCACCGCCCGCGCCGACACGCCCGGCGCGCAACTCGCCCAGTTATAGCAGGCCTCGATACCCAGCGGCGCGAACACCAGCCGCTGCATCGCCCGGTCGAACCGTTCGCCGGTCGCGCGTTCGATCACGCTCGCGACGATCGGGAAGTTCAGATTGGCATAGGCGAACCACGTACCCGGCGCATGGGCGGCGTCCCATGCTTTCGGATCCGCTAGCACCGGGGCCAGTTCGGCATCGAGCGGCAGGACATAATCGACCCCGTCGACGATCCCCGCCCGGTGCGACAGCAGCATCCGCAGCGTGATCGGCACGTCGGGAAAACGCGGATGCCGCAGCCGCCAGCCGAGCAGATCGGATACGTCCGCATCGAGATCGAGCCGCTTGGCATCGACCAGTCGCAACACCGCGATCGCCGTTACCAGCTTGGAAATGGACGCGACGCGGACCGGATCATCGGCGGTGACCGGACGGTTCGCGGCGATATCGGCCAGTCCACGCGTGACGACCGCCGTTTCGCCCTGTCGGTCGAACGCGACGCGCACTTCGGCAACGGGTTGCGCCGTGGCAGCGGCGAGCAAGGCGACGATCGGCATGACGCCTTCGTACCGCTTCGCCGCCGCCGCTGCCACTATGCCGGTCATGCACCATCGAGCATATCGACCATCGGCATCCGATAGTCAGACAAACGAATCCGCCGAACAGTCCGGCCTCTCTTCGGTAATCGCGTCCAGTTGTTGTTAGCGATAACGGCGCGATGATCCGAAGCTGTGCCGCTTTTTTTCGATTGCCAACACGCAATCAGCTGATATTTGTCAGAGTATTATAAAAACAGAAAATCGTTTGGGGGGGATATATGCGCGGCATAGCTACGATTCTGGCGTCGGTTTCGGCCTTGGCATTTCTGCCATCACCGGCATCGGCACAGGACACATCGGAAGTCCAGTCGTCGCCGGATGTCGCGTCGGTCACGTCCGAAGCCGAGGATGAAATCGTCGTCACCGGGGTCCGCGCCTCGATCGTCGGCGCGCTGAACGTCAAGCGCAACGCGACGCAGGTCGTCGACTCGATCGTGGCCGAGGATGTCGGCAAATTGCCCGACAACAATGCGATCGAAGCGTTGCAGCGGATCAGCGGCGTGCAGGTCACGAACCGCACCGGCGGCGAAGCGGCGGCGATCTCGATCCGCGGCCTGCCCGACGCGCTGACCACCATGAACGGGCGCAACATCTTTACCGCATCGGGTCAGGCCTTTGCGCTGGCCGATATTCCGGCGAACCTCGTCAAGCGGATCGACGTGTACAAGACGCGCGCCGCCGACCAGATCGAAACCGGCATTGCCGGACAGATCGACGTGTTCACCCGGCGTCCGTTCGATTTCAACGGCTTCGCCATCTCGGGCGTCGCGCGCGGCATCTACAACGAACAGGCCGACAGCTTTAACCCGAACGTATCGGGCCTGATCAGCAACCGCTGGGAAACCGGGATCGGCGACATCGGCGTGCTGGTCAGCGGCAGCTATGCGCGCACGAAGTTCCGCGACATGAGCGTGACGTCGGGCGCGATGGTGCCGTTTGTGACCGAAAACCCGCCGCCGGGCTTCACCCCGTTGCAGCGGGTCTTCCCCGAAAGCGGCGCCTGGGTGCCCGGGACCGAGCGCGGCCTGCCCTATGCCGCCGGATCGACCTTCCTGCTCGGTGGGCGGCAGGTGCCCTATTATCTGTCGCGCGACGCGGTGTTCAGCCCCGACGTCGCCGGCACGCGCGAGCGTCCGGCGGTCAACGCCGCGGTGCAATGGTCGCCGAACAACAGCTCGACCTACACCGCCGAAGTCTTCTGGAACCAGTTCAGCGCGACGACGCAGAACAGCCTGTTCTTCAGCTTCGTCGACTGGTGGGGGTCGCTTGGCGCCAACCCCAAATCGACGATCGAGCTGTATCCCGACACCAACATCATCAAGGCGCGCTCGGTCGGCGACGTCTATGGCTTCAACAGCGGCGACTATACCCGGTCGAAGACCAACAGCTTCGTCTATGCGCTGAACGGCGACTGGAAGGTCGGTGACAATGCGCGGATCACCGCCGACTTGTCGTACCAGAACAGCCAGTTCGACACGCAGTTCCTGGCGATGCGGATCGATCGCGTGGCCAAGCGGATCGATGTCGACTTCAACACCCGCAACGGCATTCCCGCCTATAATTTCGACAACAACGCGCTGCTGACCGACCCGACCCAGTGGAATGTCGGCGAATTCTACGACAACGCCAACCGGTCGAAGGGTGACGCCCTTACCCTGCATCTGGATGGTGAGAACCGCTGGGACGAAGGCTTCCTGCGCCGCGTGAAGGCCGGCATCCGCATCGACGATCGCAATGCGATGGATTCGGTGCGGGCGCAGGACGCGCCCGGGCTCGGTCGGCGGTTGTCGACGCTCGATCCGGGCCTGCAATTGCTCAACAAGGACTTTTTCGACGGGCGCGCCAGCGTGCCGACGTCGTGGCTGGTCCCCAACGGCACCTATATCTACGAAAATGTCGATGCGATCCGCCAGCTCTACAAGGGCAGCGTCGCACCGGGGTTCAAGCTGTCGAACGCGCTCAGCCTGACCGATGTGTTCGACATCAACGAGATCACGATGACCGCCTATGCGATGGCGGACGGGCAGTTCGACCTGTTCGGACGACCGTTCTTCGTCCAGGCGGGCGTGCGCTACACCGATGTCGACACCAATTTCGTCTTTACCGACCGCTATAACGGCCGGGTGACCAGCGCGTCGAACGGCACCAGCCGTTTCCTGCCGAGCGCCACGCTGCGCTACGAGATCACCGACGATTTCCGCATCCGCTTCAATTATGGTGAGACGCTGCGCCGTCCGGCGTTCGGCGATCTCAACCCCAATCCCAACCTGGTCGGCGACCTGACCAATGTCGGGCGCGGCAGCGGCAGCGCCGGCAATCCGAACCTGCGCCCGACCACCGCGCGCAACTACGACTTGTCGGCCGAATGGTATTTCGAACGCAACAGTGCGCTCTACGCCACCGCCTTCCGTCGCGAGATCGATGGGCTGGTCGTGCCGGTCACCTCGCTGCTGGTCATCCCCGGCACCGGGCTGAACACCAACCGCTTTGCCGTGACCCGTCCCGAAAACGCATCGAACGGCGTGCTGAAGGGCATCGAGCTGGGCCTGACCTATTTCCCGACCTATCTGCCCTGGGTGCTGGACGGCTTCGGCTTCCAGGGCAGCATGACGCTGCTCGATTCCAAGCAGAACATCCCCATCTCGGACCAGAACGGCAACATCGTCGCCGAAACCGAATCGGCATTCTTCGGCGTGTCCGACCTGTCGTACAATGCAACGCTCGCCTATGATAAGGGCGGTCTGGGCGCCCGCCTGTCCTATGTCTGGCGCAAGGCGTTCCTCGGCAATAACGAGGCGCGGCTGTTCGCCAACCCGATCGGCGTATGGCGGCGGCCCGAAAGCAGCCTCGATTTCCAGCTGACCTATGACGTCACCAAGCGGCTGGGCCTGACGCTGGATGCGGTCAACCTGACCAGCCAGACGCAGCAGAACTATTACAAGTTCGAGGATGCCGGGAACCAGAACCAGTTCAATCTCGGCACCACGCTGTTGTCGCGGACCTTCGCGGTCGGCCTGCGCTACGCGTTCGACTGACCGGGCGGGCGGGGCCAGCGCCCCGCCGCCCTTCGCGATCCCATTCTATTCTGACGGAGTGACCCACCCATGATCCGGTCCACCCTTCCGCTCGCCGCCCTCGTCCTTCTCGCCGGCTGCAACGGTATTTCCGGCAGCGATGCCAGCGGCAATATCAAGGCGCCCGCCGCGCCGGCCCCGACGCCCACGCCTACACCGACTCCCACGGCCAGCCCGACGCCGGTCGGGCTGGCGCTGACCGGCGATACCATGCCTGTACACGACCCTGCGATCATCAAGGACGGCAACACCTATTACCTGTTCGCGACCGGTTCGGTCAGCGATCGCGAAGGGCTGCTGGCGACGCGCACCTCGACCGACCTGAAGGGGTGGACGTGGCGCGGGCCGGCCTACACGGCGTTGCCCGCCTGGGCGACGACGGCGGTGCCGGGCACCAGCGGCATCTGGGCGCCCGATATCGTCAAGCGCGGTGGCGAGTTCCGCCTCTATTATTCGGTCTCGACCTTCGGCAGCAACCGCTCGGCGATCGGCCTGACCACCACCAATGCGTTGAACA
Source organism: Sphingomonas hankookensis (assembly GCF_028551275.1). Classification (NCBI taxonomy): domain Bacteria; kingdom Pseudomonadati; phylum Pseudomonadota; class Alphaproteobacteria; order Sphingomonadales; family Sphingomonadaceae; genus Sphingomonas; species Sphingomonas hankookensis. The sequence goes on along the minus strand of NZ_CP117025.1, from coordinate 101,616 downwards.
CCAACACCCCCTCGACAGGCTGGACCGACAAGGGCCCGGTCATCCAGTCGAGCACGTCCGACAATTTCAACGCGATCGATCCGGCGGTGTTCACCGATGCCGATGGCCGCGAATGGATGGCCTTCGGCAGCTTCTGGAGTGGCATCAAGATGGTGCGGCTCGATCCCGCTACCGGCCTGCGCCTCGCCAGCGACCAGACGGTCTACGCACTGGCCAGCCGTCCGTCGCCCGGCGCGATCGAGGCGCCGTTCGTGGTGCGGCACGGCGACTATTATTATCTGTTCGCGTCGTTCGACAGCTGCTGCAAGGGCGCGGACAGCACCTACAACACCGTCGTCGGCCGGTCGAAGACGCCAACCGGTCCGTATCTCGACAAGAGCGGCAAATCGATGCTCGACGGCGGCGGCACGCTGGTGCTGGCATCGGGGCAGGGGACCAATGCCCGCTATGTCGGGCGCGGCCATGTCGCCGTGTTGCAGGAATCAACCGGTGATCACATCGTCTATCACGCCTATGACCGCGAACGGAACGGCGCGCCGACGCTGCAGATCCAGAAGCTGGTCTGGGATGCCGATGGCTGGCCGGTGGCGCAGTAACATGGCCCGGTTCGTCGCGCCGCTCGCCGCGCTGCTGCTGGCCGGTGGCTCGATGGCCCAGGCCCCGGCGCCTGACGGTGACATCCGCCCGGTCCATGATCCGGTCCTGATCCGGCAGGGCGGCACCTGGCACGTCTTTTCGACCGGGATCGGCAAGGACGGGCAGGGGCTGATCGCGGCGCGCACCTCGCCCGACCTCGTCCACTGGCGCGCCGGCACGCCGCCCTTCGCCACGCTGCCCGACTGGGCGGTGCTGGCGATACCGGGGGCGAAGAACATGTGGGCGCCCGACATATCCTTCGTGAACGGGCGCTACCGGCTCTATTATTCGGTTTCGACCTTCGGGTCGAACCGCTCGGCGATCGGGCTTGCCACCAATATGACGCTCGACCCCGCCGCGCCCGGCTATGGCTGGCGGGACGAGGGGGTGGTGCTGCAGTCGATGCCCACCGACGACTACAATGCGATCGACCCGGCGTTCATCGCCGATGGCCAGGGGCGGCACTGGCTGTCCTTCGGCAGCTTCTGGAGCGGGTTGAAGCTGGTCGAGCTGGACCGCGCCACCGGCAAGCCACTGAACCCGCGCGCCAGACCTTTGACGCTCGCCAGCCGCCCGGTGCCGGCCGGCGCACCGTCGATCATCGAGGCGCCCTATATCTTTGCCCGTGGCGGCTATTACTGGCTGATCGCCAGCTACGACTATTGCTGCAAAGGCGTGAACAGCACCTATTACACCGTGATCGGCCGATCGAAGTCGATCACCGGCCCCTATCTGGGCAAGGACGGCAGCTCGATGCTGGCCGGTGGCGGCACGATCCTGCTGCGCGCCGACCTGCAGGAACAGAGACGGTTCCGCGGGCCGGGACACGCCGGCCATTATCGTGGGACCGATGGCGTCGACCGCCTCGTCCATCACGCCTACGACAAGGACAATGACGGTGCGCCGACCCTGCGTGTCGCGACCCTCGAATGGGGCCGCGATGGCTGGCCGACCGCGCAATGAAGGAGAAGATGCCCGTGACCGATCCGCTATCGCGCCGCCTGTTCCTGAGCGGGGCGGCCGTTACTGCCGCCGCCGCAACGCTGCCTGCCTTCGCGCAGCGCCGCCGCCCGAACGGCATCGTCAACCCGCTGGTCAAGAACCGCGCCGATGCGCAGGTTTTTCGCCACACCGATGGCTGGTATTACCTGACCGGGTCGGTACCGGAATATGACCGGCTGGTGTTGCGGCGCGCGCGGACCATCGGCGGCCTGACCAACGCGTCGGAAAAGGTGCTGTGGCGGCATGAGGCGAAGGGGCCGATGTCCGGCTTCCTGTGGGCGCCCGAGCTGCACTGGATCGACGGCAAGTGGATCATGTATTTCGCCGCCGGCCCCAGCGGCGGCGGCGAGGATGTGTTCCGCATCCGCACCTATGCCGTGGTGTGCGATGGCCCCGATCCGATGATGGGCAACTGGACCGTGCTGGGCCAGCTCCAGACGCCATGGGACAGCTTCAACCTTGATTCGACCAGCTTCGTCCATCGCGGCACCCGCTATCTGGCGTGGGCGCAGCGCGAGCCGGGAATCGACACCAATTCGAACCTGTACCTCGCACCGCTGGCGACGCCGCTGACGCTGGCCGCGAAGCCTGCGCGGCTGACCGTGCCGACGCTTCCATGGGAAATCCGGGGCTACAAGGTTGCCGAGGCGCCGGCGCTGCTGGCGCGTAACGGGCGGCTGTTCATGACCTATTCGGCCAGCGCCACCGATGCGCGCTATTGTCTGGGGATGCTGACTGCGCGCGACGATGCCGATATCATGGACCCGACGGCGTGGACCAAATCGCCGGTACCGGTGATGAAGACCGATCCGGCCCGCAGGATTTTCGGTCCCGGCCACAACAGCTTCACCGTCGACGAACGCGGCCGCGACATGATCGTGTTCCACGCGCGCGACTATGAAAAGATCACCGGCGACCCGCTATTCGATCCCAACCGCCATACGCGGGTCCAACCGGTCCGCTACGATGCCGACGGCGTCCCACAATTCGACCCGCCCGTCGCCAACGGTCCGCTGCGGGTTTGATCGAGCGGTCGCATCTGACGGGCGGGGGCGTCCGTCGGATGCGACTGGCTGACCGGCATGTCGCTGCCTGCGGTTGCCCTAGCGGGTTCGGCCTAAGACCTTGTCGAATGGCGGAGCGGGAGGGATTCGAACCCTCGATACGGTTTTGCCGTATACTCACTTTCCAGGCGAGCGCCTTCGACCACTCGGCCACCGCTCCGCATTGCCGGAAGGTGGGTTCCCTAGGGCGCGGCGCGATTTCTGGCAAGCGGCAGTTGCAGGACAGACGATATGCGTGCCAGCATGGCGCATGCACATCGTCTCGCTGATCGCCGCCCTGCTCCAGTCCACTGCATCTGCCGCGGCGCCGCCTGCGCCGGCCGATCCGGTCGAGGCCGACTGGCGGGCGATTCCCGATGACGAACTGATGGTAATGACGCTTGCCGGCAACCGACGGGTCGTGATCCGGCTGGCGCCGCGCTACGCGCCGGTCCATGTCGACAATCTGCGCAAGCTGGCGCGGGCGCATTGGTGGGACGGGACGTCGGTGTACCGCGTGCAGGACAATTACGTCACGCAATGGGGCGACGTGACCGAGAAGAAGCCGCTGCCCGCCGGTGTCGTCGCCAATCCGCCCGCCGAATATGTCGGCAGCCGCTATGATGCGGTGACGCGGATGACGCGGCCGGACCCCTATGCGGCGAAGAGCGGGCATAGCGCGGATGGCTGGCCGGTGGCGAGCGATGGCAAGGCGGCGTGGCTGACGCATTGCTATGCGATGGTCGGGGTCGGGCGGGACATGGCGCCCAGCACCGGTAGCGGGGCGGAGCTGTACACCGTGATCGGCCACGCGCCGCGGCATCTCGACCGCAATATCGCGTTGGTTGGGCGGGTGATCGAGGGGATGGAGTTTCTGTCCTCGTTGCCGCGCGGGACCGGCAATATGGGCTTCTATGCGCCGGATCAGGTGCCGACCCCGATCCTGTCGGTGCGGCTGGCCAGCGACATGCCGGCTGCGCAGCGCCCGCATTATCAGTTTCGCGCGGCCGACAATGCGCGGTTCGCCGCATGGCTGCGCGGGCGGGAGAATCGCGAGCCGCCGTTCTTCACGGTGCCGGCGGGCGGGGCCGATGTGTGCAATGCGATGCCGCCGGTCCGCAAGGCGCCGGTCCGGTAGAAATCAGACGCGCGAGGCGAGCAGCGCGGCGCTGAAGCCGAGGAAGATGCCGCCAGTCGCGCGGTCGAACCAGCGGCGGACGCGCGGGCGGGTCAGGTGGCGGGCGATCGATCGGCCGCCCAGCGCATAGGCGGCGTACCACAGGCATTCGACCAGCGCGAAGGTCGCGACGAGGATCGCGAACTGCGGTGCCTGTGGCCGGGCTTGGTCGACGAACTGCGGCAGGAAGGCGGTGGCGAACAGCAGCAGCTTGGGATTGCTGATCCCGACCAGAAAGCCGCCGCGGAACAGTCGCGCGGGCGGCAGCGCCGGCAACGGCGCATCGGCCGATGCGGCGCGTGTGGTCAGCGCGCGAAAACCGAGCCATGCGAGATAGGCTGCCCCCGCATAGCGCAGCACGTCGAACAGGCCGGGTACGGCGGTCAGCAGCGCGGTCAGCCCCGCCGCGGATGCCGCCAGCACCCCGACCAGAGCCGTCAGGCACCCGGCCATCGCCGGCAAGCTGCCGCGCCAGCCCAGCGCCACGCTGCGGGAGAGGACATGGAGCATGTTCGGGCCGGGCGTGCCGCACAGCACGATCACGGCGGCCACGAACAGCAGCCAGTTATGCAGGGGCATCAGATCAGCGACGAACCCAGTCGGCGACGGCGGTGGCGACGGTGTTCGCGGCCTGATTGATCGCAGGGCCGGCGTTGTTCGCGTCGATCACGGTTACCGGCACGCGCGCTTCGAAGCGGCGCTTTTCGAAGGTCGTCGCGTTCACGCGCTGGAGCGTCGCGTCATAGACGACGACCGCTTCGTTGCGGGTTGCGTCGATGCCGAATTGTCGCAGTTCGCCCGACAGCTGCGCGCCGGGATCGGTGAAGCCCTGCCGCGGGCTGAGCACGACCATGTTCGCGCGCGAGGTCAGCGTGTCCGACAGCAGCCGCGCGAACAGGCGCGCGGGCGGTTCGACCCATTGCGCTTCCTTCACATAGGCGATGGTCGTCGGGCTGGACTGGACCGGCACGCGGGTCACCGCCAATTCCTGCGGGACGACCGGCACCTGCACGGTGATCGAGCGCGCAGCGGCCGAGTTCTGCGTCTGCCCGGCGGCGACCGGCGCGGCCGGGGTCAGCGTCAGCAGTGCGGGCGGCGGTTCCGCCCCGAAGCGGATGCACGCCGCGAGCGGCAGGAGCAGCAGAACCGAGAGCTTCTTCATGGCGGGCCTCATCCTCGTCTTCCGCGTCACTTCTTTTTCGGGTCGTAGTCGGGCAGCTTCGAGCGACCGACCAGCGCCGTGGCGCCGCCCTGATCGACCTTTTCCGCGACCGAGGCGAGCGCACCGGTCATCGCGCGCAGGTCGCCGACCAGCTGGTTCACCTGCGGGATCGTCTGCTTGCTGAACGCCTGCAGCCCCGGCTTCGCATCGCCGATCGCTTCGTTGAGCGTATCGGCGCTCTTCTGTGCGCTGGCGATGGTGCGATTAAGCTGCTGGATCGTGGGCTGGATGTCGTTGGCCAGCACGCCGTTGGTGGTCGCGGCCAGTTCGCCGATCTGTTGCGAGGCGACCCCGGCACGCTGGATGGCGATGCGGGTTTCGGCCAGCGTCGCGGCGATTTCGGGACCGCGATCGGCGAGCGCATCGGTCAGCCGGTTGGTGCTGTCGAGGATCGCGGCGATCGAGTTCTGGTTGCGGTCCGACAGCACGTCGGCCAGCCGTTCGGTCAGCGTCGTGACGCGTTCGAGCAGCTGCGGCGCGGAGCTGAGCAGCGCAGCGACGCCGCCGGCCTTGGGCGGAATGACCGGCACGCCCATCGGGCATTGCTGTTCGGGATTGGTTTCGGGGCAGGCGATCGGCGGGGCGCCCCGGACCGCGCCGTCGAGCGTAATGGTCGACACGCCGGTGAAGCTGCCGACGATGGTCGCGGTCGTGCCGAGCAGGACTGGGGTTTCGTCCTTGACCTTCAGCCGGACGCGCACGAATTGCGGATCCTTCGGCCACAGCGCGATATCTTCGACCTGACCGACCGGCACGCCCGAGAAGGAGACCGGCGAGCCCTTCGCGAGGCCGTCGACGGCCTGTTTGAAGAAGACGTCATATTCCTTTTCACGGCCGCCGCCGATGCGGGCGAGCCACACGGTGAACAGCGCCAGCATGACCAGCAGGATCAGCACCACCGCGCCGACAAGGACATGGTTCGACCGGGTTTCCATCAGCGCCTCTGGGCTTGCGGCGAGGCCGGTTCGGTTCCGGCATCGCGATTGTGGTCATGCGCCTTTGCAATGCGATCCTGTGCATCGGTGGCGGCACGGCCACGGGGTCCATTGAAATATTCCTGAATCCACGGGTGATCCAGCGCGAGCAATTCGTCGATCGTGCCGACGGCGATGACCTTTCTGTCCGCCAGCACCGCCACCCGGTCGCAGATGGCGTGCAGCGTGTCGAGGTCGTGGGTGATGAGGAAGACGGTAAGCCCCAACGTCTTCTGCAGCGAGGCGGTCAGTTCGTCGAACGCCGCCGCGCCGATCGGGTCCAATCCCGCGGTCGGTTCGTCGAGGAACAGCAGCTGCGGATCGAGCGCCAGCGCACGGGCGAGGCCGGCGCGCTTCTTCATCCCGCCCGACAGTTCGGACGGATATTTCGGGCCGGCATTGGCGGGCAGGCCGGTCATGACGACCTTGTACCCGGCGATCTCCTCCAGCAGCGCAGGCTTGAGCTTCGGGTAGAATTCCTTGAGCGGGACCTGCACGTTTTCCGCGACGGTCAGCGTGGAGAACAGCGCACCGCCCTGGAACAGCACGCCCCATTTCTTGCGGATCTCGGTCGCTTCGGTCTCTTCGCGGCCGATAGTGTTTTCGCCGAACACCTCGATCGTGCCGGCGGCAGGCGTTTGCAGCCCGATGATCGAGCGCATCAGCACCGACTTGCCGGTGCCCGACCCGCCGACGACGCCCAGGATTTCGCCCCGCCGCACGTCGAGGTCGAGATTTTCGTGAATGACCTGTTCGCCGAACTGGTTCTTGAGGCCGCGCACGCGGATGATGGCGTCGGTGTCGTCGCTCATATCCAGCCGATCCATGCGAAGAAGATGGCGAAGAAGGCGTCGAGCACGATCACGAGGAAAATCGCCTGCACCACCGCCGCGGTCGTGCGGTTGCCGACCTGTTCGGCGTCGCTTTCGACCTGCATCCCGTGGAAACAGCCCGAAATGCCGATGATCGCGCCGAATACCGGTGCCTTGATCAGGCCGATATAGAGGTCGGTGATGGGCACCACTTCGCGAATGCGGGTGACGAAGGTGATCGGCGGGATGCCAAGCTGCGCCCAGCTGAGCAGCCCGCCGCCGATGATCGCGATGATCGATGCGTAGAAGCCCAAGAGCAGCATCATCACGATCGCGGCGATGACGCGCGGCAGGACCAGCGCCTCCATCGGCGACACGCCGATGGTACGCATCGCGTCGATTTCCTCGGTCAGCTTCATCGTGCCGAGCTGCGCAGCGAAGGCCGATCCGGAGCGCCCGGCGACCATGATCGCGGTCATCAGCACGCCCAGTTCGCGGAAGGTCAGGCGCCCGATCAGGTTGATCGTGAACACCTCAGCGCCGAACTGGCGCAGCTGTACCGCGCCCTGCTGCGCGATGACCATGCCGATCAGGAAGCTCATCAGTCCGATGATGCCCAGCGCCGAGACGCCGACGACCTCGAAGCGCTGCACCGTCGCGTTGAAGCGGAAGCGGCGCGGATGGCGCAGCACGTTCAGGAAGGCGAGGACGGTCGCACCCATGAAGCCGAGCAGGCCGAGCAGCTGGCGGGCGCTGCCTGTGACCGCATCGCCGATCTCCTCCAGCGCGCGCAGGGGCGGGCTGAGCGCCTTGTCCTTGCGCACGACGGGATCGTCGGCGGCGGCCACCTGGTCGAAGAGATGCTGGCTGTCGGCGTTCAGCCCGTCGATCGTGACGTTGCGGTCGCGGGCGAAGCGGTGGATGACCCATGCGCCGACCGTATCGATGCGGTCGACCCCCGACAGGTCGATGCGGTCGACCTTGCCGTCATAGCCGCTCAGCCGGTCGGGCAGGTCGCCGACCGTGCTGAGCGACAGGTTGCCGGTGAACCGCAGCACGTCACCGCCATCGGTCCGGTCGTGCGAAAAATCGGCGGAAGCGCTCATCAATGGCATCCATCGGCGATTTGCGACGTCGCGGCAAGGTGGTACGCGCAAGCGCCATGGGCCACCGCGACCTCGCCATCTATGACATGGACAAGACCATCACCCGCGTCGCGACATGGACGCCGTTCCTGCGCCACGCGCTCAAGGAACGGGGGCGCGGCGCGCTGTGGCTGCTGCCCATCGCGGGCATCGCGGTCGCGGGCTATGCGCTGAAATTCTACGGTCGCGACCGGTTGAAGGAGATGACCCACCGCCTCGTGCTCGGCCGGGCGGTGCCCGATGCCCGGCTGATCGAAACGGCGCGCGCCTTTGCGCGAGCGACGGTCGCCACCGGTCTGCTCAACGGGGCGAAGGCACGGATCGAGGCGGACCGGGCGGAGGGGCGGATGCTGGTGCTCGCCACCGCATCCTACCGCTTCTACGCGCAGGAGATCGCACAGCTGCTGGGGTTCGACGCGGTGATCGCCACCGATTGCGCGCGGGGCGATACCGGCGACGTGCTGGCGCGGATCGACGGCGAGAATTGCTATGGCGCGGCCAAGCTGCGCGCGATCGAGGCGTGGGCGCAAGGGCAGGGCATCGCGCGCGGCGATGTCGCGGTACGCTTCTACAGCGACCATGTGTCCGACGCGCCGGTGTTCGAATGGGCGGACGAGCCGTTCCCGGTCAACGCCCATGCGCCGCTGAAAGCACTGGCACGCAGGCGCGGCTGGCCCGTGCTCGACTGGCGCAAGTGATGCGGCGGGGCGGGGCGGAGGAATGGCGCGGGTCGTCCTGAACGAAGGTCTGACCGCTTAAACGTTACGCGCGGCGAACGGTTCAATGTGCGGTTGCGGACTCTTTTGGGGGACCGGTCCCAGTCGCTCTATGTCACCCATATTCGTCACTCCCGCGAAGGCGGGAGTCCATAGACGCTGACGTCCCGATGTAGACGAACCGTCGGCGCATATGGATTCCCGCCTGCGCGGGAATGACGAAAAGATCTATGGCAATGGCTTACCGCTTCGCGCCCAGCCGCTTGGCGTTCGCCGTCGCCTTGGCATGGATCGGGGTCAGCGCGCGGCCGCCCGCGCCGATCATCCCGGCCGCCAGCCGCATCGCGCGGTCGTTGCTTGCCGCCACGCGCTTGGCCGAGGGCATGCGGCCGGCGGTGCCGAGCAACCACGCGTCCTGCATCGCCTGAAACCACAGGCCCTGCATCGCCGACATGTCGGCCGCCAGCGAGTCACCGGCCTTGGCGAAGGCGGTCGCCTTTTCGGTGACCATGCCGGTCAGTTCGACATGATCGGCGGTCCACGGATTGCGCATCCCGGCGTCGATCATCGGCATCCGCCGATCGATGACCACGGCGGAGGCGGCAAGCGTTTCCCAGAATTGCAGCCCGGTGCGCGCGGCATCGGTCCAGATCTGCCACCAGGCAGTCATCGGCGTCGGCATCGGTCAATTCCCTCGAACGGTCCGCCGCGAGCATGTGCAGCGTGAGCGATGTACGCGATGGCAAGGCTTTAGGCCACCCGCGACATCGTGCCTTGACCCGCATCCTGCCGCATTGCAGCAAGTGTCCCCATGACGACTCTGCCCCCCATCACGAACAATCCCGACATCCGCTTCCTCGGCCGGCTGCTGGGCGATGTCATCCGTACCTATGGCGGGGAGGCGCTGTTCAAGCGGATCGAGCATATCCGCTCCACCTCCGTCGACCGGCATCGCGGCGTGGCCGGGGCGGATACGATCGACCTGGGGCTGGACAGCCTCAGCCTCGACGACACCATCGCGTTCGTGCGCGGGTTCATGATGTTCTCGATGCTCGCCAATCTGGCCGAGGACCGGCAGGGCATCGCCGCCGAGCCGGGGGCGGATGTCGCCACCGCCATCGAGAAACTGAAGGCCGAGGGGATCGGCGCGGATGCGGTGCGGGCCTTGCTCGACCACGCCCTGATTGCGCCGGTGCTGACCGCGCACCCGACCGAGGTGCGGCGCAAGTCGATGATCGACCACAAGAACCGCATCGCCGACCTGATGGAACTGAAGGACCAGGGTCGCGACGAGACGCCGGAAGGCGACCGGGTGGACGAGGCGATCCTGCGCCAGATCGCGCTGCTGTGGCAGACCCGCGTGCTGCGGCGTGAGCGGCTGTACGTCGCCGACGAGGTGGAGACGGCGCTCAGCTATCTGCGCGACATCTTCCTGCCGACGCTCCCGGCGCTCTATGCCCGGTGGGAGCGGGTGCTGGGCGAGCGGCCGCCATCGTTCCTGAAGCCCGGCAGCTGGATCGGCGGCGATCGCGACGGCAACCCGTTCGTCGATGCCGCGGCGATGCGCCTGGCGCTGGCCAAGGCGGCGGAGGCGGTGCTCGGCTATTATCTGGACCAGCTCCACAGCCTGGGCGCCGAGCTGTCGATCTCGACCGAACATGTCGCCGTGGACGAGGCGATCGCGGCGCTGGCCGACAAGAGCGGCGACAATGCCGCATCCCGTGCCGACGAGCCGTTCCGTCGGGCGATCAGCGGTATCTATGCCCGGCTGGCGGCCACGCACCAGAAGCTGACCGGCAAGGCGGCGCCGCGTCCGGGCAACCTGACCGGCGAGCCCTATGCCGATCCGGCGGCGTTCCGCGCCGACCTCGCCACGCTGGCGCGCGGGCTGGTGCAGCAGGGCAATGGGCCGTTGTCGACCGGCGGGGCGCTCGGCCGGCTGATCCGTGCAGTCGAGACGTTCGGCTTCCACCTCGCCACGCTCGACATGCGCCAGAACAGCGTGATCCATGAGAGCGTCGTCGCCGAACTGCTGAAGGTCGCGGGCGTCGAGGACGATTATGTCGCGCTGGACGAGGAGGCGCGGGTGGCGCTGCTGCGGCGCGAGCTGGAAAGCCCGCGCCCGCTCGTCAGCCCCTATGCCGACTATTCGGAGCAGACCGCCTCCGAACTGGCGATCCTGCGCGAGGCGGCGGCGGCGCATGCCCGCTACGGCCGCGAGTGCATCCGCCACTACATCGTGTCGATGGCGCAGTCGGTGTCGGACCTGCTGGAGGTTCATCTGCTGCTGAAGGAATCGGGCCTGTACGTGCCGGGCGGGGAGCCGCAGGCGCATATCATGGCGATCCCGCTGTTCGAGACGGTCGCCGATCTGGAAGCCGCGCCCGACATCATGACCAAGTGGCTGGCGCTGCCCGAGGTCGCCGCCATCGCCCGCAAGCGGGGTCATCAGGAAGTGATGATCGGCTATTCCGATTCGAACAAGGATGGCGGTTACCTGACCTCGACGTGGCAGCTGTCGAAGGGGTCGACCGCGCTGGCGCCGGTGTTCGAGGAGGCGGGCATCGGCATGCAGCTGTTCCACGGGCGCGGCGGCGCGGTGGGGCGCGGCGGCGGGTCGTCTTTCGCCGCGATCCGGGCGCAGCCGCATGACACGGTGCAGGGCCGCATCCGCATCACCGAACAGGGCGAGGTGATCGCCGCCAAGTACGGCACGCGCGACAGTGCGGTGACGAATCTGGAGGCGATGACCTCGGCGACATTGCTCGCCAGCCTCGAACCCGAAATGCTGTCGCCCGCAGATGCAGCGCGCTTTGCGGCGGCAATGGACACGCTGTCGGATACCGCGTTCAAGACCTATCGCGGCCTCGTCTATGGCACCGAGGGGTTCACCACCTTCTTCCGCCAGGCGACTCCGATCGCCGAGATCGCCGGCCTGAAGATCGGATCGCGCCCGGCGAGCCGGAAGAAGTCGGACGCGATCGAGGATCTGCGTGCGATCCCGTGGGTGTTCAGCTGGGCACAGGCGCGGATCATGCTGCCGGGCTGGTACGGGGTCGGCGCGGCGCTGACCGGGTTCGAGGACAAGGGGTTGTTGCGCGAGATGGCGACCGCATGGCCGCTGTTCGCCGCGACGCTGGCCAATATGGAGATGGTGCTCGCCAAGTCCGACATGGACGTCGCCGCGCGCTATGCGGGTCTTGTCGAGGACAAGGCGCTGTCGGATGCGATCTTCGGCCGGATCCAGGGCGGCTGGCAGGCGACGCATGACGGGCTGTTGTCGGTCACGCGCCAGACCCGGCTGCTGGAGAAGAGTCCGGCGCTCGAGGCATCGATCCGGTTGCGCACGCCCTATATCGAGCCGCTGAACCTGTTGCAGATCGAGCTGCTGAAACGGCACCGCGCGGGCGAGGCGGATGCGCGGATCGGCGAGGGCATCCTGCTGTCGATCAACGCGATCGCGACGGCGCTGCGCAACAGCGGGTGAGCGGCAAAGTTCACTAAGTTCACACTCGCGCGCAGTTTGCTTACATGACCGGTGTGGAGCTTTTTGCGGCCAAAGTTCACTAAGTTCACACTAGTGGCGTTTTTGTGCGTCGTTGCATTTCTCGTCACCCCGGACCTGATCCGGGGTCCCGCTTCTTGTCCGACGTGAGAAGAAGGAGCGGGACCCCGGGTCAAGCCCGGGGTGACGTGTGGGGTGGGCTTGGGGAAGCGAAAGTTGACGGCTGGCGCTGGCGTTGCGCGCCGGGGTTGCTGGTCGTTCGACGATGGCAAAGAACCGCCGGAGCGTGGCAGGGCTTGGGGTTGTAGGAAAGCGGATGGGCGTTCGAGGCGCTTCGTCGCTGGTCTGCCGCGACGCCAAGGAAGAAGAAGGTTGGTTCACGCGGAGGCGCGGAGGCGCGGAGGGGTTGCGCTCTTGGTGATCGTTTTGCGAACGGGAGACCGCATTTCCCGTGGCAACCGTGGACGGAGGCCGCTGTCGCGGGTGACGTTGCGCAGGTCGCAACCCCTGCGCGCCTCCGCGCCTCCGCGTGAACCCATTCTTTCTCTTTCGAAGCGATGCGTTTCCCAACCGGGAGACCCCAGCCTTCGCTGGGGTGACGTTGATGGAAGTGCCCTATTCGAACTCCACCGCGATATTGTCGATCAGCCGCGTCGAACCCAGCCGCGCGGCGGCCAGCAACCGCGCGGGTTTGCCGCGCACCGGGTCGCGCAGCGTGTCGGCGTGGACCAGGGTGACGTAATCGGGTTCGAATCCGGCGCGGGTGAGCGTCGCGATCGCGGCGGACAGGGCGGTGGCGACGTCGTCGCCGCGCTCGATCGCGCGCTTCGCCTCGCCCATCGCGCGCGGCAGGGTGACGGCGCGGGCGCGTTCGGCCTCGTCGAGATAGATGTTGCGCGACGACAGAGCGAGGCCGTCATCCTCGCGCTGGGTCGGTACGCCGACGATTTCGACGCCCAGGTCGAGGTCGGCGGTCATCCGGCGGACGACGGCGAGCTGCTGGAAATCCTTTTCGCCGAACAGCGCGACGGCCGGGCGGACCTGCCCGAACAGTTTGGCGACCACGGTCGCGACGCCATCGAAATGGCCGGGGCGGTGCGCGCCGTCCAGCACCTCGCTGACGCCCGCCACGCTGACGTTCGTCGCGAAGCCCGACGGGTACATTTCCTCGACCTCGGGTGCCCACAGGATGTCGACGCCGGCGTCGGACAGCATCTGCGCATCGGTCGCCTCGCGCCGGGGATAGCGGGCAAGGTCTTCGTTCGGGCCGAACTGTTTCGGGTTCACGAAGATCGAGACGACCACGCGCGGGGCGAGGCGGCGGGCGGCATCGACCAGCGCCATGTGGCCGGCATGGAGCGCGCCCATGGTCGGCACCAGTGCCACGGCCTCGCCAGCCTCGGCAAACGAGCCAAGCGCTTCGCGAAGCGACTCCAGTCGACGGATAATTTGCACGGCCGATGGCCCTTCGATATGGACGGGGGAGGCGGCTTCTATGGGGCAAGCCGCTGCGGATCAACAAGCTTGGGTTAGTGCGCTTTGGACGAAGCTTCGGATCGGTTGCACGTCATCGTGTTCGCCAATGAAAAGGGCGGCACCGGCAAGTCGACGACGGCGGTCCACGTCGCCATCGCGCTGGCGGCGAAGGGCGCGCGCGTGGCGTGTTTCGACCTCGACCATCGCCAGCGCACGCTGGGCCGCTATCTCGACAATCGCGCCGAGACGATCAAGCGCACCGGGCGCGACCTGCCGATGCCGGTCTATGAGACGCATGACGGCGAGAGCATGGCGTGGTTCAACGACTGTCTCGGCCGGTTGGGCGAACATGCCGAATATATGGTGATCGACACGCCGGGCCGCGACGATCGCTTCGCGCGGATCGCCGTGACGAATGCCGATACGCTGGTCACGCCGATGAACGACAGCTTCGTCGATTTCGACCTGATCGGCCAAGTCGACCCCGACACGTTCAAGGTGACGCGGCCGAGCTTCTATTCCGAGCTGATCTGGGAAACGCGCAAGCATCGCGCGAAGATCGACGGGTCGACGATCGACTGGGTCGTGTTGCGCAACCGCTTGCAGCATATCGAGGCGCGCAACATGCGCCGCGTGTCGGAGGCGATCACCCAGCTGTCGAAGCGGGTCGGCTTCCGCGTCACGCCGGGCTTGTCGGAGCGCGTGATCTATCGCGAGCTGTTCCCCTCTGGCCTGACCATGCTCGACCGCAACGAATTCGGCGAGATGGGGCTGGCGCATGTCGCCGCGCGGCAGGAACTGCGCGAGATGATGGGCGGGTTGCAGCTGCCCGAACCGGCCGGTTCGCCGCTCGTCGCCTGACGACCGATGGTCAAGCTGGTCCTGATCGTCGCGCTGCTCGTCGCCTTCTGGCTGTGGCTGCGCGCCAAGCCGAAGAAGGTGGGGAGCGAGGCGGAGGCTCGGGCGATTTTGGGCGTGGGGGCGGATGCGAAGGTGGGCGAAATTCGCGCCGCGCATAAGCGGTTGATGCAGGCGGTGCATCCGGATCGGGGTGGGTCGGCGGATCTGGCTCGGCGGATTAATGCGGCTCGGGATGTTTTGCTGGGGCGGTTGCGGCATTAGTTCGTAGAGGAAGGTAGGGGTTCGCGCGGAGGCGCGGAGGCGCGGAGGGGGTTGCGTCCGGCGCGACGTCACCCGCGCCAGCGGCCTCTACGTACGATCGCAGCGAGCGATAGGGTCTCCCGGTCGCGGAAGGCTCGCCCGGCGCGCAACCTCCTCCGCGCCTCCGCGCCTCCGCGCGAACCCCTATCTTCTTCCAAAAAGACGACCCTACTCAGCCCGACCGCTTCGGCCTAAAGTCCGCGCCCCGTAACCGCCCAGGATTTGCCGCATGTCCCACCATTTCCACCCCAGTTCGCTGCGCGAGTATGATATTCGCGGCATCGTCGGGCGGACGCTGGGCGAGGCGGATGCGCGGGCGATCGGGCGGTGTTTTGCGACGTTGCTGCGCCGCGCGGGGGGTACGCGGGTGGTGGTCAGCCGCGACGGGCGGCTGTCGTCGCCGGCGCTGGAGGCGGCGCTGGTCGAAGGGCTGACGGCGAGCGGGGTCGATGTCGTCCGCATCGGCCTGGCCCCCACGCCGATGCTATATCATGCCGAAGCGATGCTGGAGGTCGATGGCGGCATACAGATAACCGGCAGCCATAATCCCGCCGATTACAATGGCTTCAAGATGGTGATGCAGCGGCGTCCGTTCTTTGGACCCGACATCCAGCGGATCGGGGCTATGGCGGCGGCGGGGGAATGGGACGACGGGCAAGGCTCCGTTTCGGACCATGATTTCACCGACACCTATGTCGGGCGCCTGATCGCGGGCTATGCCGGGGGCAGCTATCGCATCGGCTGGGACACGGGTAACGGGGCCGCCGGGCCGGTGATCGAGCGGCTGGTCCAGCTGTTGCCGGGGGAACATCACCTGCTGTTCACGGACGTCGACGGGCATTTTCCGAACCACCATCCCGATCCTACCGAGGTCGAGAATCTGGCCGATCTGCAACGACTTGTCGCCGAGAAGCAGCTCGATTTCGGACTGGCCTTCGACGGCGATGGCGACCGGATCGGTGCGGTCGACGGGCAGGGGCGGGTGCTGTGGGGCGATCAGCTGCTGATGATCCTCGCCGAACCGGCATTGCGGGAAACGCCGGGGGCGACGATCATTGCGGACGTGAAGGCCAGCCAGGCGCTGTTCGACCGCATCGCCGCATTGGGCGGTACGCCGCTGATGTGGAAGACCGGGCACAGCCCGATGAAGACCAAGATGCGCGAGACCGGCGCGCCGCTGGCGGCGGAAATGTCGGGGCATATCTTCTTCGGTGGCGAGGATTACGGGTTCGACGATGCGCCGTACGGGGCGGTGCGGCTGATCCGCGCGATCCACCTGAGCGGACGGTCGCTGAGCGAATTGCGCGATGCGATGCCGGCAATGGCGAACACGCCCGAGCTGCGCTTCCGGGTGAGCGAGGAGCGCAAGTTCGCGGTGATCGACGAAGTGCTGGCGCGGTTGGCGGCGGCGGGGGCGGAGGTGAACACCACCGATGGCGCGCGGGTGACGACGGCGGACGGATGGTGGCTGCTGCGCGCGTCGAACACGCAGGACGTGCTGACCGCGCGGGCCGAGGGGCGGGATCAGGCGGCGCTGGCGCGGTTGGTGGCGGAGGTCGACGCGCAGCTGGCGGCGTCGGGGGTGGTGCGGGGGTAGCCTCCCGTCACCCCGGACTTGATCCGGGGTCCCGCTTTTCAACTGGCGGTGGACGAAGAAGCGGGACCCCGGGTCGAGCCCGGGGTGACGAGGGGGTGGCTGCCCGGGGTGGCTTTTCCGCTGCCGAAGCGCCATTTGTGACCCATGGCCCAAGCGCAGATCATCCGTGTCGTCGACCTCGAAACCACGGGGCAGGCCCCGCCGGTGCATGGCGTGTGCGAAGTCGGCTGGCAGGATGTCGCGCTGGGCGAGGACGGGCGCTGGGAATTGTCGGGCGAGGGCGGGCAGCATTTCGTCAATCCCGGCCGCCCGATCCCGCCGGTGACGCAGGCGGTGCACCATATCCTCGACGAACAGGTCGCCGATGCGCCGTGGTGGCAGGATATCGCGCGCCGGGTGCTCGACCCCTATCCGCGCCGCATCGCGCTGGCGGCACATCGCGCGGATTTCGAACAGAAATTCTGTACCGCGCAGCTGACGCATGGTGCCGACTGGATCTGTACGTGGAAATGCGCGCTGCGGCTGTGGCCCGACAGCCCGGGCTTTTCGAACCAGATGCTGCGATACTGGCGCAAGCCCTATGGCATGGAGCATGAGCGCGGACTGCCCGCGCACCGGGCGTTTCCCGATGCCTATGTGACCGCGTTCCACCTGCGCGACATGCTGAACGAAGCGTCGATCGCGCAGCTGCTGGAATGGTCGCGCCAGCCCGGCTTGCTGCCGCGCGTGCGCTATGGCCCCGATCGCGGGCGGGCATGGACCGAGATCGACGACGACTCGCTCGAAGGGTTCCTGACCGACCGCGACGAGGACGTCCGCTTCACCGCCGAGACCGAACTGGCGCGGCGGCAGGGCGGCGGCGAGGTCAAGCGCAGCCGCAATGATTGGCTGCTGCTGTGATGCGGATGCAGGTGGTGCGGGTGCATTGTCCCGTGTCGGGCAATCTATTGGCGCGGCTGCAGGCGGGCGAGGCGGCGGCGCTGGCCGACGATGCGGTGCTGAGCGCGGTGATCGCGGTGATCCGGGGCAGCGACGTGCTGGGCGCGATCGGGCCGTATCGCGGGGTGTTCGAGCTGGGGTTCGGGCTGGAGAGCTTCGTGCCGCAGGCGGAGGCGGTGCCGACGACCGGGCGGGCGGGCGAGGCGGCGGTGGTGCCGACGGTGGTGGTGAAGAGCTATGCGCCTGAGGGGGCGGATATCGCGCGGGAGCTGGCGGCGATCGCGGCGGCGCATCCGTGGGAGATTCCGGTGATCGAGGTAGGGGTGGTGGGGTTGGTGGGTTAGTCCAGCCCATTCTCCGTTCGGTTCGAGCAGGTTCGAGCCTGTCGAGAAGCGGTAGTCGAGAACGCCCCGTTCGGGGCACCCCCTTCTCGACTTCGGTTCTCGACAGGCTCGAACCTGCGCTCGAAGCAAACGGGGATGGGACTGAGTTGCCCCTAGGCGACCGAGTTCTCGACGGACGCTTCTCGACAAGCTCGAAGCTGCTCGAACCGAACGGGTAGAGTTGAGAAGGGAGTGTTTCCCTGATGCGTTCCCGGCATGTAGCGCTTGCCGCATACGGCGCGTAGTAGCAGCGTCCGCACCTCATAAGTCCGAACCACCGCAGATGCCCAACGATCATCACGACGTCCATCGCCGCGAACTCCCGCCGCTGCCCGCGCTCGCCAGCTTCCTGGCGGCGGTCGAGACCAGCAGCTTTTCGCGCGCGGCGCAGCGGATGGCGCTGACGCAGAGTGCGATCAGCCGGCAGATCGCGCTGCTGGAGGACTGGCTGGGCGTGCCGTTGTTCGAACGGCGGGGGCGGCGGGTGACGCCGACGCCGGCGGCGTTGGCCTATGCCGAGGCGGTGGGTCCGGCGGTCGAGAAGCTGCGCAGCGCGACTCGGCGGCTGCTGACCCCCGTCGCCGACCGTGCGCTGACCATCGCGACGCTGCCCAGTTTCGGGATGCGCTGGCTGGCGCCCCGGCTGCCGGGGTTGAGCGCGCGGCATCCCGAATTGCTGGTGAACATCGCGGCCAGGTCCTATCCGTTCGATTTCGCCGAGGAACGCTTCGACGCGGCGATCCATTTCGGCCTGCCCGACTGGGCGGGGGCGGACCATGCGCTGCTGTTCCATGAGGATGTCGTGGCGGTGTGTTCGCCCGACTGGCTGGCGCGCCATCCGGTCGCGACGCCGGCCGACCTGCTACCGCATGCGCTGCTGTCGCTGGAGGCGCGGCCCGATGCATGGGCGCGGTGGTTCGCGGCGGCGGGCATGGCGGATGCGGCGATCGGCGATGGGCCGGTGTACGAGCATTTCCTGATGCTGGCGCACGCCGCGGCGGCGGGGATGGGGGTGGCGCTGATCCCGTCCTTCCTGATCCGGCCGGAGCTGGCATCGGGGGCGCTGGTCACGCCGCTCGACGTGGCGCTGCATGCGTCGGAGGCCTATTATCTGGTGTGGCCGCGTGGCGGCAGCCACAGTCCGCTGTTCGAGCGGTTTCGTGCGTGGTTGCTGGACGAGGCGCGGGCGGAGGCGTGAGCCCTTTATCCGGGGGCCCGCGCTTTAGAGCGGTTTCCGACCAGATTGAACCATCGTCATCGCCCTGCGGGCGCCCGCTTCGCGGCGGGGGGATTTCGCGCCGGGACGGCGTTGCTCGTCGGTCACGATGCGACTGCATCGCTCCCTCGTCGCGCCTTGCCCCGAACCGGAATTCCCTCCGTGCCGACGATCCAATCCGGTCGGAAACCGCTCTGGAAGGAAGAAGCGGGACCCCGGGTCAAGCCCGGGGTGACGGGGAGGGGAGCTACCCCGCCAGCACCCGGTCGATCAGCTCGACGGGATGCAGCGGGCGGCGGCCGGTCAGGCGTTTGGTCTGGCAGCGGCAGGAGAAGCCGGTGGCGAGCATCGCATCGTCCTGCGTCGCGTCCGCCCAGCTGAGCGCGAAGATGTCGCGCGACAGTTTCTGGTTCGCCGCTTCGTGGCCGAACAGCCCCGCCATGCCGCAACACCCCGTTTTGATTGGGGTGGCGGTGATGCCGAAGCCGGCCAGTGCCTGTGCCCAGGTCGCCAGCGCCTGCGGGCGGAGCGCCTGTTCGGTGCAGTGGCCGAGCAGGCGCTGGGCCGGGACGGTTTGCGTCGCGGTGGGTGCGCGGCCGTGGCTGACCGCTTCGGCGATGAGGGTTTCGAGGCCCGTCACGTCGACGCTGTCGCCGGTCATCTCGGCAAATTCCTGGCCGAACATCAGCGCGGTGGCGGCGTCCGGTCCGGTCAGCCGCACGCCCAGATCGGCCAGCGCGCGGGCTTCCGCCATCCGCCGGCGCGCGATGCGGGCGAAGCGGGTGCGTAGCCCCAGCAGGTACAGCACCTTGCCGTTGCTGCGCGGCGGCAGGCGCAGCACGCGATAGCCGCAGGCGGTCAGCACCCGGGCGGCGGCGGCGATGACGGGGCCGTCGAAGCTGGCGGTGAAGCTGTCTTCGACCAGCACGACCACGCGCGCGCGTTCCTCGGCCGGTAGCGCCTTGAGCTTTGCTGGCGAGGCGACTGGCGGCAGGGTGCCGGGGTCGGCGACAGCGAAGGGGGGCAGGTCGACATAGCCGAGCGTGCGTTCCAGCGCGGCGTGCGCCCGCTCGCTGTCGGCGACGCGGTTGGCGAGCCCCGGCATGGCGCGCGCGGCGGCGAGCATCGATTCCATCTGCGCGACGACGCGGTGGCGCAGCGGACGGGGGCGTTTGGCCCAGTGGCGTTCGGCGAAGCGAGACTTCATCACCGGCACGTCGACCTTGACCGGGCAGAGCGTGGTGCACGCCTTGCACGACAGGCAGGTGGCGAGCGAGGCATGGGTGTCGGCGGCCAGCGCGTCGCGTTCGGCGGCTTCGGCCGGGCTGGGTTGCGCGATCGAATCCAGCCGGGCCCAGGCACGCAGCAGCGAGGCGCGGCCCTTGGGCGATTGCGCGCGGTCGCGCGTTGCCTTGTAGGACGGGCACATCACGTCGAGCGAGTCCCAGGCGAAGCACGCGCCATTGCCGTTGCACGCGACCGCGCGGTCGAAGTCCTTCGCGCGGGCCGGATCGATTTGCCGGTCGGCTTCACCGCGCAAGGGCACGCCGTCGATCCGGTCGACGGGCTGCCCGGCGGGAGCGGCGAGCTTGCCGGGGTTGAAGCGGTTATGCGGGTCGAACGCGGCTTTCAGCGACTGCAATTCGGGATAGAGGCTGCCGAAGAACAGCGGCGAAAATTCGCCGCGATAGCCGCGACCATGTTCTCCCCAGAGCAGACCGCCATAGGCCTTGGTCAGGCGCGCCACTTCATCGGAGATCGGGCGGATCAGCGCCGCCTGTGCAGGATCGCGCAGGTCGAGGAACGGGCGGACGTGGAGGCAGCCGACATCGGCATGGCCGAACATGCCGTAGTTCAGGCCGTGGCCGTCGAGCAGCGCGCGGAACTCGGCGACGAAATCGGCGAGCTTTTCGGGCGGGACAGCGGTATCCTCGACGAACGGAATCCCCTGTCGCGCGCCGCCGAGCCGGGCGAGCAGCCCGACCGACTTTTCCCGCAGCGTCCAGAGCTGGCCGATGGCGGCATCGTCGCGGATGATGCGCATGTCGCCCTGCGGACCGATGGCGGTCAGTGCGGCGAGGCCGGCGTCGATCGTCGCGTTGTCGTCGGCGGCAAACTCGACGAAGTTCATCGCGGCGAGAGTCTGATCCTCGGAAGAGGATGCGGTGCCGGCCCGCTCCCCCACCCGACCACCCACAGCGTATTCTGACTGGGTGGTCGGGTGGGGGAGCGGGCCGGCACCGTGCTGATCCGGCTGTGCCGGATCAGACTTACCGACCACATCGCTCGCACCGCCGAGCAGCCCTTCGACGCTCGACCAGATGATATCGCTGCGCGCGACGCCCAGCACCTTGTCGTCGAGGATTTCGATCGCGACCGGATCGGCGGCGATCAGGCGCTGCACGTCGCGCATCGCGGTGTCGAACGCGGCGTAGCGGATGACCGCCAGCGCGCGCTTCTTCGGCTTATGGGCGACGCGTAGCGTGATCGAACGGGTGATCGCGAGCGTGCCTTCGGACCCGGCGAGCAGGAACCCGAGGAAGAAACGGTCGGCGGCCGCATCCCATGTCTTTTGCAGATTATAGCCGGTCAGACCGCGGTTCATGTCCGGGAAGATCGCGGCGATATCGTCGGCGCGGCTGGTGACGATGCGCAGCGCCTCGCGGTGGATGTCGGCGACGATGCCGCTACCGGCGGCGATCGCCTCGGCCTCGGCACGCGTCATCGGTTCGACGCGCCACGGCGTGCCGTCGGACAGGGTGACGTCGAGCGCGACGAGATAGTCCGACGTCTTGCCCCAGCGGCGCGATCCCTTGCCCGATGCATCGGTCGCGACCATGCCGCCGATCGTCGCGCGGCTGGCGGTCGACACCATCGGCGGGAAGAAGCGGCCATGGGGTTTGAGGAAGGCATTGAGCTGGTCGAGCACGACGCCCGGTTCGACGGTGATCGTATCCGTGTCGGGATCGAACGCGCCGATCCCCCGCATGTGGCGGGCGAAATCGACGATGATCCCGTCGTTCAGCGACTGGCCGTTGGTGCCGGTATTGCCGCCACGCGCCGTCAGCGACAGGCCGGTGTCGGCGAGTGCGCGCACCAGCAGCGTCACATCGTCGCCGCGGCACGGATAGAGGATCGCGGTCGGGCGAACCTGATAGATGCTGTTGTCGGTCGATGCGACCTGCCGCGCGCCGATGCCGTCCTCGGCATCGCCGGAAAAGCCCGCCTGATCCAGACGGCGCAGCAGATTGGCGACCGCCGCCATCAGGCCGCCGCGACCCCCCGCAAGGCTTCGCGGACCGTCATGATCGAGCGTGCCTCCATGTCGGCATAGAGCGCGAGTTCGTCCTGCACCGCATCGCCCATCGCGTCCTCGAACGCGGCACGGGCCGCCGATGCGGCATAGCTGCGCTGTTCGGTGCCGCCCAGGTTCGACTGGAAGATGCCGGCGGCGCTGACCGGCAGGAAATCCTCGTACACGATCGGCACGGCGCGGACATGGCCCGCCGCCACCCACGCATCGATATCGCCGGCCGGGCGAACCCCGCTGCCCACCAGCCGCTGCCCGGCGTCGGTCAGGTCGTAGCGGAACCAGGCGAGGCCCTGTTCGCGAAGTTCCTCGATCGTGTCGGGAAAGGCGGTGAAGGCGGTGGCGAGCCGTTCGGCATAGCTGGCCCCCTGCGACCCCTGTTCGCCGCGGGCGGTGGCCAGCAACCGGTCGTACAGCGCGCGGCCCTTGGGCGTCAGCGCGGCGCCGCGCTGTTCGATCTCGCCGAAGCGGGCGGTGTGCTGGCCGGGCTGGTCGCCGGGAAAGGTCACGTCCTCCTCGATTGCCTTGAAACTGGTCTGGCGCAGCAGGATCGGCACGGCGCGGGGCGGCGGCCCCTCGATCACCGCCTTCGCATCGATGCCGCGCGCCTGCATCGCGCGCTGTGCCGCATCGATGTCGAGCGTGCGCGGGGTCAGGTGGTTGATGTGCGGCCCGCGGAACGACACGACGTCGGCGATCAGCCGGTGGGCGTCGTGCAGCCGGTGATAGGTCGTGGCATCGACCCGTGCATCGCCGTGCCAGCGAAAGGTTTCGAGCAGTTCGGCGACGAAGCGGTCGGCGTCGGCATCGTCGAGCCCGCCCTCTGCCGCGTCCTTTTCGATCAGGCGGATCGCTTCGTCGGTGAAGATCCGGCGGGTCGACAGGATCGCTTCCGCCTCCGCCCGCAGCCCTTCGTCCTCGATCAGGTCGAGGCGCAGCAGTGAGGTGAAGACGCGGAACGGATTGGCGTTCAGCGCATCGTCGTCAACCGGACGGAAGGCGGTCGAATGGACCGGCACGCCCGCCACCGACAGGTCGTAATAGCCGACCGGATACATCCCCATCACCGCAAAGGCCCGGCGCATCATGTGCAGTTCGGCCGCAGTGCCCAGCCGGATCGCGCCGTGGCGCTCGACGTCCAGCCGGTCGAGTTCGCCGGCCATTTCCGCCGCGAGATCGGGGCGGGTGGCGAGTATCTCGGCATTCACCTCCGCCACGATCGACAGCAGGTCGCCGTAGAGCGGCACTTCGGCGCGGTACATCGCCGACATCGCTTCGGAAAAACGGGTGCGGATGGCGTCGGGATGGGTGAAGCGGTGGGTCATGGTCGCCTTCGAGATAGGATCGGGACGCGGCAAAGAGAATGGGGTGCCGATCCCGGTGCCGCGCAGGAGGATGGTCAGGGCTGGCCGGGTTCGACCACGGGCTTCAGCGCGTCCCAGTTACCCGCCGCGCTCCCCGCCTCGAAGCTCGCCATCGGATAGGCGCAGTAATCGGCGGCATAATAGGCGCTGGGGCGGTGGTTGCCCGAATCGCCGATGCCGCCGAACGGCTGCGCCCCCGCCGCGCCGGTGGTCGGGCGGTTGCGGTTGACCACCCCGGCGCGCGCCTCGACCACGAACCGCTCCCACAGCGCGTCGTCGGTGGTGAGCAGCCCGGCGGACAGGCCGAAGCGGGTGTCGTTGGCGGCGTCGATCGCGGCGTCGACGTCGGCGACGCGGATCACCTGCAGGACGGGGGCGAAAATCTCCTCGTCGGGCACCGCCACGCCGGTCACGTCGAGCAGCGCGGGAGTGACGAAGGCGGCGCTGCGTCCCTCGATCCCGCCGAAGCGCACGATGGCGCGGGCGCCGGCGGCCTCCAGCGCGGCGACTTGCGCGCGGGCGGTGGCGGCGGCGGCGTCGGAGATCAGCGGGCCGATATAGGGGTTTTCGTCCCAGCGGCCGATGGGCAGGCGCGGGATCAGCGCGGCGACCGCGTCGATGACCGCGTCGCCGAACGCGCCGTGCGGCACGATCAGGCGGCGGGCGCAGGAGCAGCGCTGGCCGGTGGTGATATAGGCCGACTGGACGATCAGGGCCGCGACTTCGGTCACGTCGCCGTCCCACGCGATCAGCGGGTTGTTGCCGCCCAGTTCCAGTGCGAGGATCACGTCGGGCCGGTCGGCGAAGGCGCGGCGGAAATGCGCGCCGGTCGTCGCCGATCCGGTGAACAGCAGCCCGTCGATATCGGCGGCGACCAGCGCCGCACCGGTTTCGCGCGCGCCCTGCACGACGCTCAGCACGCCGTCGGGCAGGCCGGCCTGGCCCCAAGCTTCCGCCATCGCCGCGCCGACCGCCGGGGTCAGTTCGGACGGCTTGAACACCACCGTGTTCCCGGCGAGCAGCGCCGGCACGATATGGCCATTGGGCAGGTGGCCGGGGAAGTTGTACGGCCCGAGCACCGCCATCACGCCGTGCGGGCGGTGGCGCAAGACGGACTCCCCGAACGGCATCGCGCTTCGCTTTTCACCGGCACGCTCGGCCTGTGCAGTGATCGACAGTTCGACCTTGCTGATCATCGTGCCGACTTCCTGCGTGGTTTCCCACAAGGGCTTGCCGGTTTCGCGCGCGATCAGTTCGGCGAGCGGTGCGGTGCGTTCTTTCAGCACGGCGGCATAGGCGCGGGCGATGGCCACGCGTTCTTCGAGCGACGTACGCCGCCAGTCACGAAAGGCGGTGCGGGCGCGGGCGATAGCGGCGTCGACATCGGCGGCGCTGGCACTCGGGCCGGACCAGACGGTCTCGCCGGTCGCGGGGCAGGTGGAGGTCAGCATGCTCATGCCGCCTTAGCCATCGTCCCGCGCGCCGCGACGCAGGCGGCTTCCAGCCGCGTCACCGCCTCGGCAATTTCCTCCGCCGAGATCAGCAGCGAGGGGAGCAGGCGCACGCAATTCTCGCCGCCGCCCGCGACCAGAATGCCGTGGTCGCGCGCTACCCCCATGAACTCGCGATTATTGAAGATCATCTTCAGGCCGATCAACAGCCCCTTGCCGCGCACCTCCGCGATCACGTCGGGGAAGCGGGCGCGGAGCTCCTCCAGCCGTTCGAAGAAATTGGCGCTGGCGGCGCGGGCATGGGCGAGCGTGTCCTCGTTCGCGATCGTGTCGAACGCGGCGATGCCGACCGCCATCGCCAGCGGATTACCGCCGAAAGTCGTGCCATGGACACCCGGCGTCATGCCCTTCGCGGCCTCACTGGTGGCAAGACAGGCGCCGACCGGGAAGCCCGATCCCAGCGCCTTGGCCAGCGCCATTATGTCGGGCGCCGCGCCGTCGAACCACTGGTGCGCGAACAGCTTGCCGGTCCGGCCCATGCCGCTCTGCACCTCGTCATGGATCAGGAGGACGCCGTGATTGCGGGTCAGTTCGCGCAGGCGCAGCAGCCATTCGCCCGACAGCGCGCGCGCACCGCCTTCGCCCTGCACCGGTTCGACGATCACCGCCCCCGTGGTCGGGCTGGCGATCGCCGCCTCGATCGCCGCCGCGTCGTCGATCGACAGCTGGACGAAGCCCGGCAGGCGCGGGCCGCAACCCTCCATATAGCCGGCATTGCCCGATGCATTGATCGCGGCATAGGTGCGGCCGTGGAACGACCCGGCGAAACCGACGATATCGATCCGCTCGCTTTGGCCGTTTACATGGTGATAGCGCCGCGCGGTCTTGATCGCGCATTCGACCGCTTCGGTGCCGGTATTGGCGAAGAACACGCAGTCGGCAAAGGATGCCCCCACGAGCCGCTCGGCCAGCGCCTCCTGTCCCGGAATGCGGAAGATGTTGGAGACATGCCACAATTTGCCCGCCTGCTCCGTCAGCGCCGCGACGAGGGCGGGATGGGCATGGCCCAGTGCGTCGGTGGCGATGCCGGCCACGCAGTCGATATAGCGCCGCCCCTCGGTATCGATCAGCCACACGCCCTCGCCACGCTCCACCGCGATCGGCGCGCGGTTGTACAGGTTCATCAGGGCGTGCGTCATGGCGGTTCCTTCCGGTCGATCCGGGAATGGGCGCGTGGGCAATCCGTTCGGCGTGCCGCACCCGGGGGGTCGTATGCGCGGTCTAATGAACCCGTCGGGCCGGCCCCCGCAAACGCAATGGCGTCATCTGCTGATGACGGATCGGAATGAAGGGCACTGCGCAATCGGGCGAAGCATGGCGACCGCCCGGAATTTTCGGCATTGCCGGCAGGGACGTAGCGCCTACACCAGCGGCCATGTTCACGCCCGATCCCCATCCCCGCCCGCTCGGCAAGAGCGATATCCTCGTCTCCCCCCTCGCCTGGGGCATGTGGCGCTTTACCGGCGAGGTCGCGCCGGCGCGCGTGCTGGTGGAGGCGGCGCTGGAAGCAGGGATCACCCTGTTCGACACCGCCGACATCTATGGCGCGGATACGCCCGCCGGCTTCGGGTCGGCCGAGGCGCTGTTCGGGCAGGTGCTGGCCGAGGCGCCGTCGCTGCGCGACGCCATGGTCATCGCGACCAAGGGGGGCATCCGGCCGGGCAATCCCTATCGGTCGGATGCCGGCTATCTGCCGGAGGCGGTCGACGCCTCGCTTGGCCGGATGGGGATCGAGCGGATCGACCTGTACCAGATTCACCGCCGCGACTTCCTGACCCATCCGCAGGAGGTCGCGGCCAGCCTGACGCGCATGGTCGAGCAGGGCAAGGTGCGCGGGATCGGCGTGTCGAACCACAGCCCGGCGGAGGTCGATGCGCTCCAGGCGTTCCTCGACCTGCCGATTCTCAGCACTCAGCCGGAATTTTCGCCGCTGCATCCCCAGCCGCTGTTCGATGGGGTGCTGGACCAGGCGATGACGCGCGGGATGGCGGTGCTGGGCTGGTCGCCGCTGGGTGGCGGGCGGCTCAGCGGTGGCGATCATCCCGCCACGCTGCTGCTGCGTGATCACGGCCAGCGCTTCGACGTCGATGCCGCGACCGCCGCGCTGTCGTGGAGCATGGCCCATCCGGCGGGCGTCATCCCGATCGTCGGATCGCAGAATGCCGACCGCATCCGCGCCGCCGCCGGGGCGCTGCGCGTCAGCTGGACCCATGCCGAATGGTATGCCGTGTTGCAGGCGGGGATGGGCGCGACGCTGCCCTGACAGGGCGACGGCCGCACCCCTTGCGGGATGCGGCCGTGGTCGATGTGTCGAAAGATCAGTAGCCGGCGAGGGCGCGGTCCAGATTGATGCCCTTGGCCTGCCAGCCTGCGCGCGTGTTGCACTGGGTCCGGCGGAAACGCGATCCGACCTGTTCGGTAACGAAGCAGTAGCGTGCGTTCGGACCGGCCTTGTACGCGACGGCGGCCGGGCCGGCGGCCAGCGTGATCGTCGTCGCCATCGCGCTCGCACCGGCAACGCTGGTTGCGACGGGCGTCGGGACTTCGTTGGGTTCGGCGGCGAAGGCCGAGGTCGTGGCGACCAGGCCGAGGACGATCGAAGCGGCGAAACGGATGGCGGTCATGATGGTGGCTCCCTGAATTTTCCGGTTGGTTCCGGTGATGCCAACTACATTGCAGCCACCGTGCCAGTTTTTCACAGCAGGCAAATTCAATGGTTTAGCTTTCGACTACAGATGTAGCTGTGGGATGTGCCGCTATTAGGTCGGAAATTTCGCCAGAGTTTCGCGCAGGGGGTTCGGCCTCGATGAAAGCCGCAA
Organism: Sphingomonas hankookensis; assembly: GCF_028551275.1. Lineage (NCBI taxonomy): Bacteria > Pseudomonadati > Pseudomonadota > Alphaproteobacteria > Sphingomonadales > Sphingomonadaceae > Sphingomonas > Sphingomonas hankookensis. Next base: position 73,608 of record NZ_CP117025.1, on the reverse strand, counting down.
CATCATTCTGAAAATTCGTCACCCCGGGCTCGACCCTCGCGAACTGGTTTCGCTTGTAACCGCCTAGCGCCCGGCGCCCGCGCATGTCAGGATGAACGCCAAACGACCACAAGGGGGTATGAATGCGCGCTGGTGCCTGTCTGATCGCTCTGCTGCTTGCCACGACCGCCCATGCGCAGGAACCGGCCACCGGCTATCACCGTGCGCCCGATGCCATTGCGAAGATTTTGGAAACCCCGCCGACGCCGGGGGTCGCGGTCAGCCCCGACCATCGCACGCTGGCGATCCTCGGCCGCGAGAATTTGCCGAGCATCGCCAATCTGTCGAAGCCGATTCTGCGCCTTGCGGGCTATCGCATCGATCCGGCGACCAATGGGCAGGCGGAGATGCGCGTCCAGTGGCTGAACGCGCTGAGTTTCAAGGATATCACGACCGGCCGCAGCGTCGCGGTGAAGCTGCCCGCCGGCACGCGCTTCGCCGCGCCCGACTGGTCGCCCGATGGCGCGCGGATGGCGTTTTACGTGCAGGAGGCCAATGCGCTGTCGCTGTGGATCGCCGAGCGTGACGGCAGCGCGCGCATGGTTGCGCGGGGCTTGAACGGGACGTTCGGCACGCCGTTCGCGTGGACGCCCGACAGCAAGGCGCTGATCGCCTATATGGTCCCGACCGGCCGCGGCGCGGCGCCGGTCGCCGATCCGACCCCGACCGGGCCGGTGGTGCAGGAAAGCATGGGCCGGGTGTCGGCGGCGCGGACCTATGAGGATCTGTTGCGCAATGCCACCGACGAGGCGTTGTTCGACCATTATTTCACCGGACAGCTGGTCCGCGTCGACCTGACCGGCGCGATGCAGCCGATCGGCCAGCCGGGCCTGATGACCGATTTCAGCGTGTCGCCCGATGGCCGCTACCTGCTGACCGAGCGGCTGAAGCGCCCCTATTCTTATCTGCTGCCCGCCAGCTTCTTCCCGACCGAGATCGTGGTGGCGACGATCGATGGAACGCCGGTCAGGACGCTGGTCGACCGGCCGCTGGCCGACGACCTGCCGGTCGATTTCGACGCGACGTTCAAGGGCCCGCGCGAGACGACATGGCGCGCCGATGCGCCGGCGACCCTCGTCTGGGCGGAGGCGCTGGACGGCGGCGATCCCAAGGCGAAGGTGGCGTTCCACGACCGGGTGATGATGCAGGCCGCACCGTTCACCGCTGCTCCGGTCGAACTGGCGCAGACGCCGGCGCGCTTTGCGACGGTGTTCTGGGGCAATGACGATTTCGCGATGGTGGTCGACCGCGAATGGCGCACGCGCACCGAACATCGCCTGGGCGTCTCGCCCGGCCGTCCCGGGCCGGCACGCACGCTGCTGACCCGCAATTATCAGGATCAATATGGCGATCCCGGCTTTCCGATCACGCAAGAGAATGCGGCGGGCAAGCCGGTGATGCGCTTCACCCCCGCGCGCGACGCGGTGTACGTCACCGGCGACGGCGCGACCAAGGCCGGCGCCTTCCCGTTCCTGGGCGTGATGCCGGTCGCGGGCGGCGAACAGAAGCGGCTCTGGACCGCCAGGGCACCCTATTACGAAACCGTCGTCGCGCTGCTCGACGACAAGGGGCAGCGGATGCTGACGCGGCGCGAAAGCGCGAAGCTGGCCCCCAACTACATGCTGCGTCCGGTCAAGGGCGGCAGCGCGAAGCCGGTCACCGATTTCGCCGATCCCGCCCCCGCGCTGGCCGGCGTCACCCAGCGCACGATCACCTACAACCGCGCCGACGGCCTGCCGCTGTCGGGATCGCTCTATCTGCCCGCCGGCTATGATGCGAAGCGCGACGGGCCGCTGCCGACCCTGCTCTGGGCCTATCCGGCCGAATATACCGATGCGAAGGTCGCCGGGCAGACGGTCGACCAGGGCAATCGCTTCGTGCGGCCGCGCGGGATCAGCCATCTGTTCCTGCTGACCCAGGGCTATGCGATCCTCGACGATCCGTCGATGCCGATCATCGGCGAGAATGGCGCGGAGGCCAACGACACCTATGTCCAGCAGCTGCGCGCCGATGCGCAAGCCGCGGTCGATGCGGTGGTGAAGCTGGGCGTGTCGGACCGCGATCGCATGGCGGTCGGCGGGCACAGCTATGGCGCGTTCATGACCGCCAACCTGCTGGCGCATACCGACCTGTTCCGCGCCGGCATTGCCCGGTCGGGCGCGTATAACCGCACGCTGACCCCGTTCGGGTTCCAGGCGGAACAGCGCACCTATTGGCAGGCGACGTCGACCTATACCGAGATGAGCCCGTTCACCTATGCCAACAGGATCAAGGAGCCGATCCTGCTGATCCATGGTGCGGCGGACGACAATAGCGGCACCTTCCCGATCCAGTCGGAGCGGATGTACGCGGCGCTTAAAGGAAATGGCGCGACCGTGCGCTATGTCGTGCTGCCCAACGAGGCGCATGGCTATCGCGCGCTGGAATCGACCGAAGAGACGCTGTGGCAGATGACCGACTGGCTCGACCGGTATGTCAAGCCGAAGGTGGCGGCGGTGCCGGTGCAGAAATAGCGCCGGCATCCGACGATGGATACCGAATACTAAGCAGTTGAAATCGTTCTGGCGACAGAACAGTGTTTAGCAGTTGCGTAAATTCCGTAACTCGTTGCTGAGGATGGTCGGGAAAGTAAGGACTTTTCCGCCATTCCGTCGAATTGACGATATACCGATATTTAATCGCCGCCCCCCATCCTGTACGACAGGAAGCAGCGCCGGATGGGGGTCCTGGCTGAATGTCGTACCTGTTGGACATGATCGTCTCGCACCATGACCTGCCGGTGGTCCTGCTGGCATTGTTGCTGTGCATCGTCAGCGCGCTGTCCACCTTTGCCCAATTGCAGCGGTCGTTCGAATGCGTGGTCGAACGTCGCCTGCTGTGGCTGAGCTCGGCGGCGGTCACCGCCGGGGGCGGGGTGTGGTCGACCCATTTCATCGCGATGATCGCCTATCGCAGCCCGTTCGCGCTGCAGTTCGACCAGTTGCTGACCGCCGTTTCCGCGACGATCGCCATCGGCGCGTTCGGCATCGCCTTTGCCCTGTTGCGCCAGGCGCGGGGGTTGCCGCTGGTGATGCTGTGCGGGGCGGTCGCGACGCTGGGCATTCTCGGCATGCACCTGACCGGCATGGCGGCGATCGCCAATGCGATGGGCCACCGGGTCGATCACGGCATGATCGCCGGCGCGGTGCTGGTCGGATGGGTGCTGTTGTCGGCGGCGTTCGCGCTGTTCCTGCGGCTGGAAGGGCGGCAGCGGATGATCCTGCCCGCCGCCGGCATGGTGCTGGCGACGGTGACGATCCATTTCGTCGCGATGGCATCGGCGACGATGGGCCAGCATGGCGGGGCGGTGGCGCAGGCCGGCGGGCGGTCGCAATGGCTGGTGCTGTGGATCGTCGCGGCGGCGCTGCTGCTGGTCGCGCTGAGCGCGGTGGCATCGGTGCTCGACCGGTTCCTGACCGACCTGCGCGGGCTGGCCGATGCGACGTCCGAAGGACTGCTCATCACCAGCGACGACCGCATCCTCGACGCCAATGAACAGGCGTGCGCGCTGCTGGGCGTGGACCGCGCGGCGCTGGTCGGTACGTCGACCGCAGCGTGGTTCGAAACGGTCGCCCGCGACGCACTGCGCCCGCATCGCGGCGATGCGACCCGCGCCCGCATCCGCGGCAGCGAGATCGAGGACCAGCTGGTCGAGCTGACCGCGCGCGCCATCGAATATCGCGGTCGCGCCGCCACCGTCATCGCGATGCGCGACCTGACCGAAACCGCGCGGGCGCAGCGGGCGATCGAGCATCTGGCGTCGCACGATCCGCTGACCGGGCTGGTCAATCGCGCCGCGTTCGACACCGCGCTGCACGAAGCGGTGCGGGCCGACACGCCCTTTGCCCTGATCGCGGTCGATCTGGACCGGTTCAAGGCGGTCAACGACCTGTTCGGCCACGGCGCGGGCGATGCGATCCTGATCCGGGTGTCGCGCATCCTCGACGACTGCATCCGTCCGCAGGACCTGGTCGCGCGGATCGGCGGCGACGAATTCGTCGTCCTGCAACGCGATATCGCATCCCTGGACGATGCCCGCCGGCTGGCGGGCCGCATCCTGTCGGGCTTTGCCGCCGAGATGGATTCGACGCGCGATCCGATGGCGGTCGGATGCAGCCTGGGCGTCGTCACCTTTCCGCGCGATGGGACCGACCCGGAAACGCTGCGCCACAATGCCGATGTCGCGCTGTACCGTGCCAAACAGGACGGGCGCGGCACCGCATCCTTTTTCGACGACCGGATGGACCGGCAGGCGCGCGACCGCCGCAGCCTCGAACATGATCTGCGCCATGCGGGGTGCCGGGACGAATTGCAGCTGGTCTATCAGCCGCTGGTGTCGACCGCGGCGGGCGAGGTCGTCGGCTATGAGGCGCTGCTGCGCTGGGACCATCCCGAGCGCGGACAGGTGCCGCCGGCGATCTTCATTCCGGTCGCCGAGGAAGCGGGCACGATCATGGCGATCGGCGAATGGGCGCTGCGCCGAGCGTGCCGCGATGCCAGCGAATGGGCCGAACCGCTGACGCTGGCGGTGAACGTCTCCCCGGTGCAGCTGCGCGTGTCGACGCTGCCGATGGTGGTGCGCAGCGCGCTGGCCGACAGCGGACTGGCGCCCGGCCGGCTGGAGCTGGAAATTACCGAGACCGCGCTGCTGCGCGACCGGGACGTGTCGCTGGCGATCCTGCGCGAGATCCGGGCGCTGGGGGTGCGCATCGCGATGGACGATTTCGGCACCGGCTATTCGTCGCTCAGCAACCTGCGGCACTTTCCATTCGACAAGATCAAGATCGACAAGAGCTTCGTATCGGCGATGCACGAGGACGAGGCGGCTCGCTCGATCGTCCGGGCGATCGCTGGCCTCGGCAAGGGGCTGAACGTGCCGGTGGTCGCCGAAGGGGTCGAGAACGAGGTGCAGCGATCGATGGTGCAGGCCGAGGGCTGTGCGCTGGCGCAAGGCTATCTGTTCGGGCGGCCCGAAGCGATCCCGGCGCGGCGGATACAGACGGTGGTGCGGATGCGCCGCGCGTGAGCGGTGGTGGCAACGATGTTTGGGGGGACGTCAGATGATTGCATGGTTTTCGCGTAACGCGCCGATCCGGGTCAAATTCCGGGTGCTGGCATTGGTGTATCTGATGCTGTCGGGCGGGATTGCCGCGCTGGCGATCCTGGCGGCGTCGGGTTCGATGCTGGTCGCGCCGGGGGTGGTCGTCGGCGGGGCGCTGGCCGGCGTGGCGGCGATCGTCGGTGTGACCTTCGGCGCGTCGCGGCTGATCTGCACCCCCTATGTCACGACGGTCGTGCGGATGGAGGCGCTGGCGGCAGGCGATCTGGAAAGTCCGGTCGCCTATACCGCCAATCGTGACTGCGTCGGCCGCATTACCAAGGCGATGGCGACGTTCCGCGAAAGCGCGCTGGCGGCGATGGAGCGCGATACTCAGCGGCAGATGGTGGCGATCATGGGTGAGGGGCTGGGCAAGCTCGCCGCCGGCGACCTGACCGCGCGGATCGACGCCGACTTGCAGGAACCGTTCCTGTCGCTGCGCGACGATTTCAACGCCGCCGTCGCCTCGCTGCGTGCAACGATGCTGTCGGTGTCGACGGTGGCGGGCACCATCCACAAGGGCGCGAGCGAGATCAGCGCGGCATCGGACGACCTGTCGCAGCGTACCGAACAACAGGCCGCGAGCCTCGAACAAAGTGCCGCCGCGATGGAGCAGATCACCGCGACGATGCGCGAAAGCGCCGCCAGCGCAGCGCGCGCCGACACGATCGTCGGCACCGCGCGCAGCGAGGCGGTCGAGTCGGGCGAGGTCGTGCGCCGCGCGGTCGACGCGATGGGCCGGATCGAGCGGACGTCCGCCGAAATATCCGACATCATCGCGGTGATCGACGGCATCGCGTTCCAGACCAACTTGCTGGCGCTGAACGCCGGCGTGGAGGCGGCACGGGCGGGCGATGCGGGCAAGGGTTTTGCCGTGGTCGCTTCCGAAGTTAGGGCGCTGGCGCAGCGCTCGGCCGAGGCGGCGAAGGACGTGAAGCAGCGCATCACCGCATCGGTGGAAACGGTCGATAGCGGCGTCGCGCTGGTCAGCGAAACCGGCCGCTCGCTCGACCGGATCATCGCCCGGATCGGGGAGATCAGCACGCTGGTGGCGGATATCTCGGGCGCGGCGGTGCAGCAGTCGCAGGGCCTGTCGCAGGTCAATACCGCCGTGGCGGAAATGGACGGCGTGACCCAGCGCAATGCCGCAATGGTCGAACAGAGCACCGCCGCCGCACGCAGCCTGTCGTCCGAGGCCGATGCATTGTCGGGTGAGATCGCCCGCTTCCACCTGGGTGAGATGGTGGTCCGCGACCAGCGCGACACGGTGCAGCGCCTGCCGGTGCGCTCGGTGCCGCGCCCGGTTCCGCAGCGCATGGCGCGGGGCAATGCGGCGGTCGCGGTGGTGGAGGATGACTGGTCGGAATTCTGATGCCGGGGGGCATTGGTCTGGTGCGCTTCTTCGAGCCGCCGAAGGGTGAGGCTGACCGCTGCCCTGCCACCATCGTCACCCCGGACTTGATCCGGGGTCACGCTTCTCCTTTTTCGCACGGCCGGGGAAGCTCGACCCCGGATTACGTCCGGGGTGGCCGAAATAGGATGCGTGCCGGCTGGCTGATTCGCGCCGGAGGGTTGGTTCCCAGGCTTGGACTGCGCGGAATCACATTTGATTCGCTACCACTCGCAAACAATTTCGATGGATCGATTTCGGGCAGCGAATGGATGGCTGGCGCGTCCGCGATCAGAAATCGAGCAGGACGTGCCTCACCGCATTGTCAGCGGAGTTATGCGCAACGATCGGGGGCGCGACATGGCAAAGCCATGTCGTCGGTCGCCGCAGTCGGCGCCGGCCATGTCGTCTCCGAGAAGCTGAAATAGCCTCACTATTTCAGCGAGACGACTGGAGCGGGCGAAGGGACCGCACCATGCCCATCTTCTCGACCATCCGGTGACGCTCCGCTGACTGCCTCGCGACGGCCCCGCAAGCGTTCGGTGATGGCCTGTATGGTGGTCGGCGCATCGGTTTGGTCGATGGTGGCTGGTGCCTCGTCAGTGAGGTCGGGGGTATGATCCATGGGTGACGCTTTCGAGGGCGGTTGCGGCGACGATCATGGCGACGAGGCGTGCCCGATCTGCCGGGGTGAAGAACTCAACCCGGCCTTCCTCGCGCGTATCGAGCAGGCAGGCGCGCAGCCGGGGAAGACGATGACCTTCGACGAGGCGATGGAGTGGTTGCGCGCTCGCTGATCAGGCGGCGAGCGCCATTTGCTGCTTCACCCGATGGACGGTCGCGACACCGACCTTGAGCTTCTTGGCGGTGGCGTTGATGGAGACGCCCTTGGTGAGGGATCGCTTGATACGCTCGACCTTCTCGGCGTCGAGGGGCGGTCGGCCTGACCGTTTCGTGGATCGGGCCAACCCGGCCTTGATCCGTGAGATGATCATCTCGCGCTCGAAGTCGGCGAACACCGACAGCATGCCGAACATGGCGCGTCCGCTGGGCGTGCTGGTGTCGAGCGCCTGCTGGTGGAGATAGAGGTCCACGCCCTTGGCGTTGATCTCGGTGAGGAAGGTGACGAGATTCTGGAGGGAGCGCCCGAGCCGGTCCACGGCCCAGCTTGCCACCATGTCGATCTCGCGCCGCGCGACAGCCTTCATCAGCGCATCGTAGCCGGGGCGCTTGTCACGTCCCTTCGATCCGCTGATGCCATGATCGCAGAACTCGGCGACGACTTCCCAGCCAAGTCGTTCGGCGACGGCCATGAGTTCTCGACGCTGGTTCTCGGTGGTCTGGCTGTCCTGTGAGACGCGGGTGTAGAGGGCAACGCGCTTGGTCATTCCAGAATGACTCGCTCCAGTTCTGGAACGGGTCAAGCAGTTCATTTAGTTCGATTATTTCCCGTTCGTGTGAGAGCCTTCGACCGTCATCACCATGGAGGCGAGTATGGCGCGAACGACGATCCGGGATCAGCGTGGTTTTATCATCGGGCATATCGAGGACATGACGCAGGGGCGGCAGCGAGCATTCAACTTCGCGGGCCGCATCCTTGGCACTTACGACCCCACCACCGGCAAGACGGTCGATGACACCTTCCGCATCGTCGGGACCGGCAACCAGTTGATGGGGCTCATCGAACGGGCGAAGTGAAAACGGGGTGGTTGTCGGCGGTTGCCCAGTTTGTGCATTGAGCCGCGATTCAACGAGGCGCAAAGCAGTCGAGCTTCACCCGTCCAACGGTTGAGGAAGCGGATAGGCTGGCGGTGTCCAGCGCGGCCCCCTCCACAAGGGCAGCAGCCTCACCAGCCTATCCGCGACCTTTCTATCAGATGATGTGGCGGCGCGTCACTTGCGGGGCTTGCCCGCATCGCTGCGCTTCTCGCGCCAGCGGCCATCATCGTTCTTCGCGCGAGTCAGCCCTGCATTGGGTCCGGTCTTGACCTTCGGGCCACCCTTCGTGCGGTCGTTGCCATTGCTGTCGAACAGTCCCATCGGCGATACCTCCTTCGTGCTTCCAAGATATGCATGCCGGGTGGTGGTGCCAGCTTCCGCCGCATCATTTTCAACTGCTTTTCGAAATGGAGATGTCAATCGGCGTCCAAAAAGGACCCCCTATCGGCGTCCAAAAGGGACCCCCTTCGTCGAGCAGCGTTACGGGTATGACGGGTGCACCGTTCGCGCTGGTTGCGGCGTAGGGCGGGCGTAGCCCGACCGGAGGCGCAACCAGCGCGAAGCGTTCTCTGCCGGTGGTCCTGGGCGTCAGCTTCGATGTTTGAAGCGCCAGCTGTCGTTGCCGGTTTCGACGATGTCGCAATGGTGGGTAATACGGTCGAGCAGTGCGGTGGTCATCTTGGGGTCGCCAAAGACGGTCGGCCACTCGCCAAAGGCGAGGTTCGTGGTGACGATGACGGAGGTCTGCTCGTAGAGCTTGCTGACGAGGTGGAAGAGCATTTGACCGCCCGAGCGTGCAAACGGCAGGTAGCCAAGCTCGTCGAGCACCACGAGGTCGAGGCGCGAGAGCTGGGCCGCCAGCGTGCCGGCCTTGCCAAGGCGCGTTTCCTCCTCGAGTCGGTTCACCAGGTCCACTGTGTTGAAGTAGCGTCCGCGGGCGCCGGCTCGTACCACATTGGCGGTGATGGCGGTGGCGAGATGCGTCTTGCCGGTACCCGTTCCACCGACCAGCACGACGTTGCGTCGGCCCGGAAGAAACGAGCCGCTGTACAGCGAGCGCACCAGTCCCTCGTTGATGGGAGTGTCGCCGAAGACGAAGGCGTCGAGGTCCTTCACCGCGGGCAACCTGGCGGCCGACATCCGGTAACGGACCGAGGCTGCATGGCGGTGCGTCGCCTCGGCACGCAGCAGGTCGGTCAGGACCTCCATGGTCGTGCGCTTGCGCTGGAGACCGGTAGTGACCGCCTCGTCGAAAGCGCCAGCCATGCCCTTCAGCCCCAACTCGGTCATGGCCGTCATCATCTCATGCCGCTGCATGGAGGCCTCGCAGGCTGTCATAGCGGTTGCAGTCGGCGCGGGGCGGATGGCGCAGCGCCAGATCTTCTGGCGTGACAATAGTCAGCGGTCGCGGCGGTTCGCGCCGGCGGGCCAGGATGTTGACGATGACGTCGTCGCTGGCGACGCCGGCCAGCAATGCTTCGCGCACGGCCGCTTCCACCGCCTCGAGTCCGTCGTCGAGCACCGCGGCCAGCACCCGCACGAACCGCCGGTCGGCATCGTCACCGACGCCAAGCTTGCGCCGCAGTCGTGCCAGCGCAGGCGGCAGCTCCCAGCCCTGGAACGGCGCGCCGTTCCGCAGGGCGCCCGGCTTGGTCGCCAACACCGGCAGATAATGCCACGGGTCGTAGATGGTCCGGTCCCGGCCGAAAAACCGGGGATGGTCGGCGACGACTTCCCCGTCGCAGCGCACGACGATGCGGTCGGCATAGGCGCGGACCTGAACGGCACGTCGCACCACCCTGGCAGAAACGGAGTAGCGGTTGCGGTCGAAGCTGATGAGGCATGTGCCGCTTACCGCATGCTCGCTCTCATGAAAGCCGTCGAAGGGTGCGACAACAGGCTGGAGCACGCTGCGCTCGGCAGCCCAGGCCTGAGCAACCGTCAGTTCCTTCTGCTCGGGATGCTGGTGCAACTCTGTCCAGCGCCGACACTCGGCCTCCAGCCAACCGTTCAGCTCCTCGAGGCTGGTAAATCGCAGGCGTGGCTGGAAGAAGCGGCCGCGTGCGGTTTGCACCTGGTTCTCGACCTGACCTTTCTCCCAGCCCGACGCCGGCGAGCAGGCGGTCGGCTCGACCATGTAATGGTTGGCCATGACCAGGAAGCGCCGGTTGAAGACACGCTCCTTGCCCGTGAACACGCTCGTGACCGCCGTCTTCATGTTGTCGTAGATGCCGCGCGTCGGCACACCTCCGAAGAAGGCAAACGCCCGCGCATGCGCGTCGAACAGCATCTCCTGTGTCTCGCGGGGATAGGCTCGCACATACATTGCCCGCGACGCGCATAGCCGGACATGCGCGACCTTTACCCGCATCGGCTTGCCCGAAATCTCCACGTCCTCGTGGCTCCAGTCGAACTGGTAAGCCTCGCCCGGCCGGAACAGCAGCGGGATGAACGCCGGCGCATTCATCACATCGCGACGTCGCGCCCGGCGCCAGCGGGCCGCATAACGCCGCACCGCGTCGTACGAGCCGTCGAACCCCTCGCGCAGCAGCAGGTCGTGGATGCGCGTGAGGCGCAGCTTCTCGCGCCGCGGCCGTGCCTCATCTTCCTCCAGCAACGCATCCAGTCGCGCCTGAAATGGCCCCAGCTTCGGCAGCGGCTGTACCTCCCGCCGATACCCCATGTCCGCTTCCGGCGCCCGGATCGCCTTGCGCACCACCTTGCGCGACAGGTGCAGGTCCCGCGCTATCGCCTTGATGGCCTTCCCCGACGCGTGCTCGCGCCGGATCCTCAACACCGTCTCCAATACCAGCATCCCGATCTCGCCGCCTGACACACCGCCAAGCGAACAGCCTAGACCAACGGGATGAGGGGTCCCTTTTCGACGCCGATCACCCCGCTACCGGGGTCCCTTTTCCACGCCGATCCACATAGCGCATTTTGAACCTCACGATCGCCATTGCGATTTCGAACTCGCGTTCTGCCTCATCAATGAGACCGATGTGGATGTCGAACAGGCGACGCACTGACTCCGAACGCCATATCTTTTTCTGTCGTCGCGTGAGAATACCGGCTTCAGTGAGCCACCGCGCGTATGCGTCTTGAGACGGTTCTCCGGTGTCCGCATAAATCGGGAGTTCTCGACGCGCTTCCGCAAGCAGCGGAACGAAGCTCGCCGCCCATTCGGCGGTGGCAAGCCGCCTTTGTCTCAACCCGATGATTCTGCCGCGTTCGCGCTCTTCCTGCATCGGAAGGGTTTGAACTCGCCCACTAAATGTGAAGTTAACGACCACATCTAAACGTGAGGGCTGGAGACGAATCACTGCGAGGAGCGATATCTGGTCGGTCGCCCCAAACGACGAGGTGACGCATGACCCAACCGATCCACGATATCCTCACCCAACTTGGCGCGGCGATCACTGCGCAGCTTGATGCCGCCAATGACCGCGCCACTTCGGCTGAAAGCCAGTATCAGCGCCTTTTCGAAGGGCTGCGGGCGCTGGTCAACCAGCCCGCCGCCAATCTTCCCGAGGCGGCGAATGACGCGGACGAGATCAGCGTCGAGGTTGTGGATCATCCCACCCCGCCGCTTCGTGGCAGCACCAAGCCCACTGGCACTGTTATCCCTGATGATCTGTTCCTCGACGCCCTCTGCACCGAATGGCGGAGCGCGCATGCCATCCGCACCGAGATTGCCTCCAAGGGACGGAAGGTTGCTTACGGCACGGTCTACAAGCGTCTTGCCAAGTTGGAGGTCGAGCTTCCCGACCTGATCGAGGCGGCCGATGCACCTGTTCGCTGGCGGCTCCGTTCGCCTCGTTCCAAGCACCGGCGCGACGACGCGATTGTCCCCGACGCCACTACCGGCAGCACTGGCCGCGCGCGTGCTCGCGGGGCAATGCCACCCGACGCGATCACGGACGTGCGGCAGCGTGTGGCCGATGCCCCGGCTCCCACCGAGAAGTTCATGCCCGTGCTGCATCGGGGGGATTGCTTCGAAATCATGAAGTCGATGCCGGATGGCTCGGTCGATCTCATCCTTGCCGATCCGCCCTATGCGACCACTGGCCTCGTAATCGACCCCACGATTGATCTGGAGGCAATGTGGGCGGAGTATCGCCGGATCATCAAGCCGACCGGCACGATCATCCTTTTCGGCTCCCAGCCTTTCTCGTCCAAGCTGGTCTGCGAAGGGATTGACCTCTTCAAGCATGATATTGTCTGGATCAAGAACCGAGCTACCGCATCACTTCATGCGCGCAACCGGCCCTTGAAGCAGCACGAGGACATTCTCGTCTTTAGTGCTGGCACAACGATTCATAAGAATCGCTCGCCCCGCCGCTATACCTATCACGCGCTTGGGCAACGTTCGACGGGCATTCAAACTGTAAGCGCCTCGACGCATTCGCCACATCTAGACAATGTTACTCATAATCCCGGTCGGAAATACGAAGGAACCACCAATAACCCTCGGACCACCGTGTTCTGCCCGAAAGACCAGAACGGTGTGCATCCGTTTCAAAAGCCGCTCGCCTTGCTGGAATATCTGATCCGGACCTACTCCAACGAGGGCGACGTGGTTTTCGACAGCTTCATGGGAAGTGGAAGCACCTGCGTTGCGGCGTTGCGGTCGGGTCGACGTTCCATCGGCGTCGAAATGACCGATGATTACTTCCTCACCGCGCAGGAACGTGTCGCTGCGACGGTCGATCAGGCCACGTCCGACGTGACGCCAATCGTTTCCCCGGTCGAAACTATTGCCAAATCGGCCAACGATAACGCCCATGCGCTGTTGCCCACGGCATCTTCGAACGAGGTCACCATCTATAACGGCGACTGCCTCGACACTATGCGGCGGATGCCGACCGGCTCGGTCGATCTGGTCTTTACTTCACCTCCCTACAACCTTGGTCGGTCGAGCGACGGGAAGGTTCGCGGTGCCGCAAGCAGCGGAAAGTGGAAGGGCATGGACTTGAGCAACGGATATGCCAGCTATGATGATGCTCGCGATCCCGCTGGATATATCGAGTGGCAGAAGGACGTGCTCCGTGAGTGCTGGCGTCTGCTGGCGGATGACGGTGCGATTTACTACAATCACAAGCCGCGCGTTCAGAACGGCGTGCTCCAGACGCCTCTTGATCTCAATCCGGGTTTGCCTGTGCGGCAGATTGTCATCTGGGACCGGGGAAGCGGATTCAACTTCAACCAGTCTTTCTACCTTCCTTGCCATGAGTGGATCGTGATCTTCGCCAAGCCGGGTTTCCGGCTGCGGTCCAAAGCCGCATCGGGAATGAAGGACGTGTGGAAGGTGAAGCACGAGCGCAACAACGGCCATCCAGCGCCCTTTCCGGTTGAGCTTGCCAAGCGCGTGATCGAGACCACTTCTGCAAAAATCGTCCTCGATCCGTTCATGGGTAGCGGTTCGACGGGAGTGGCAGCGCTGCAATGTGATCGGAAGTTCATCGGGATCGAGATCGACCCCGGCTATTGCATGGATGCGGCGGGCCGAATGGGCTTCAACAGCCAACTTGCGGCCTAACCCTATTCACTCCCTCCATCATTTGGAGGCCGAGCTATCGCTCGCCCTGCTCGTTGTCAGTTTGGTCGCAGTCGCTCCCAACCTGACCGAGCGATTGAAGGAAGCGATTTGGACCAGATCAATCAATCTGTCCTTTTCATCCTCTCACTTGGGTTGATGATGAACTTTCTCCCCCCGGAGCCTCGCGCACCATGACGGTGGGCCAGACTCCGGGAGGAAAGTCATCTCACTTTGGGATCGATGGTGAACTCGCACCCTCCTCCACAACGAGAAGCCGGTGGTCGCCCTGACCCGGCATGAGGTGCGCTTTCCGGCCCCCTTCCGGGAGCCGCGACGGTTATCGGCCACAAGGGCCGAAGCGCTCGACGGACGCCGTTCAACATGACGACCGTCGAGTAGGAGGTTGTGAGCTACACGCACAGAGCCTCCTTCTACAGTGCCACCCAATCCGACGATCGGGCCTTGTCACCTTACCCCGTTTTCCGAGGGATGAACCACAACGATCCTCCGGGGAGGCGTGTAGCGGACCCGCTATGGCACTGACGCGGGCGGCCCTCGCTACCGATTTCACTGGACGCCGCACGGCTCGGGATTTCTCCCCCTATCAAGAGCGCCTGTTCGGGGACGATGCCCCACGAGGATTATATGGCCGGTTTAGCGGGACCGTGGACCCGTGCTGTATGGGTGGATCATACCAAAGGCGGCGTGGACCCTGCATTATTTACTTTCGTGAAAATCGCCCCTGATACCCGGCTACGCGGTGTCGGCCGGGGCATTCCAAAAGCACCGCCGAATCTGACTCCAAAAACTGTCGGATTTCCGTCGATCCGGGATGCCCGTTTTCTCCATTGTGGATCGGCGTGGAAAAGGGACCCCGGTAGCGGGGTGATCGGCGTCGAAAAGGGACCCCTCATCCCGTTGGTCTAGGCTGTTCGCTTGGCGGTGTGTCAGGCGGCGAGATCGGGATGCTGGTATTGGAGACGGTGTTGAGGATCCGGCGCGAGCACGCGTCGGGGAAGGCCATCAAGGCGATAGCGCGGGACCTGCACCTGTCGCGCAAGGTGGTGCGCAAGGCGATCCGGGCGCCGGAAGCGGACATGGGGTATCGGCGGGAGGTACAGCCGCTGCCGAAGCTGGGGCCATTTCAGGCGCGACTGGATGCGTTGCTGGAGGAAGATGAGGCACGGCCGCGGCGCGAGAAGCTGCGCCTCACGCGCATCCACGACCTGCTGCTGCGCGAGGGGTTCGACGGCTCGTACGACGCGGTGCGGCGTTATGCGGCCCGCTGGCGCCGGGCGCGACGTCGCGATGTGATGAATGCGCCGGCGTTCATCCCGCTGCTGTTCCGGCCGGGCGAGGCTTACCAGTTCGACTGGAGCCACGAGGACGTGGAGATTTCGGGCAAGCCGATGCGGGTAAAGGTCGCGCATGTCCGGCTATGCGCGTCGCGGGCAATGTATGTGCGAGCCTATCCCCGCGAGACACAGGAGATGCTGTTCGACGCGCATGCGCGGGCGTTTGCCTTCTTCGGAGGTGTGCCGACGCGCGGCATCTACGACAACATGAAGACGGCGGTCACGAGCGTGTTCACGGGCAAGGAGCGTGTCTTCAACCGGCGCTTCCTGGTCATGGCCAACCATTACATGGTCGAGCCGACCGCCTGCTCGCCGGCGTCGGGCTGGGAGAAAGGTCAGGTCGAGAACCAGGTGCAAACCGCACGCGGCCGCTTCTTCCAGCCACGCCTGCGATTTACCAGCCTCGAGGAGCTGAACGGTTGGCTGGAGGCCGAGTGTCGGCGCTGGACAGAGTTGCACCAGCATCCCGAGCAGAAGGAACTGACGGTTGCTCAGGCCTGGGCTGCCGAGCGCAGCGTGCTCCAGCCTGTTGTCGCACCCTTCGACGGCTTTCATGAGAGCGAGCATGCGGTAAGCGGCACATGCCTCATCAGCTTCGACCGCAACCGCTACTCCGTTTCTGCCAGGGTGGTGCGACGTGCCGTTCAGGTCCGCGCCTATGCCGACCGCATCGTCGTGCGCTGCGACGGGGAAGTCGTCGCCGACCATCCCCGGTTTTTCGGCCGGGACCGGACCATCTACGACCCGTGGCATTATCTGCCGGTGTTGGCGACCAAGCCGGGCGCCCTGCGGAACGGCGCGCCGTTCCAGGGCTGGGAGCTGCCGCCTGCGCTGGCACGACTGCGGCGCAAGCTTGGCGTCGGTGACGATGCCGACCGGCGGTTCGTGCGGGTGCTGGCCGCGGTGCTCGACGACGGACTCGAGGCGGTGGAAGCGGCCGTGCGCGAAGCATTGCTGGCCGGCGTCGCCAGCGACGACGTCATCGTCAACATCCTGGCCCGCCGGCGCGAACCGCCGCGACCGCTGACTATTGTCACGCCAGAAGATCTGGCGCTGCGCCATCCGCCCCGCGCCGACTGCAACCGCTATGACAGCCTGCGAGGCCTCCATGCAGCGGCATGAGATGATGACGGCCATGACCGAGTTGGGGCTGAAGGGCATGGCTGGCGCTTTCGACGAGGCGGTCACTACCGGTCTCCAGCGCAAGCGCACGACCATGGAGGTCCTGACCGACCTGCTGCGTGCCGAGGCGACGCACCGCCATGCAGCCTCGGTCCGTTACCGGATGTCGGCCGCCAGGTTGCCCGCGGTGAAGGACCTCGACGCCTTCGTCTTCGGCGACACTCCCATCAACGAGGGACTGGTGCGCTCGCTGTACAGCGGCTCGTTTCTTCCGGGCCGACGCAACGTCGTGCTGGTCGGTGGAACGGGTACCGGCAAGACGCATCTCGCCACCGCCATCACCGCCAATGTGGTACGAGCCGGCGCCCGCGGACGCTACTTCAACACAGTGGACCTGGTGAACCGACTCGAGGAGGAAACGCGCCTTGGCAAGGCCGGCACGCTGGCGGCCCAGCTCTCGCGCCTCGACCTCGTGGTGCTCGACGAGCTTGGCTACCTGCCGTTTGCACGCTCGGGCGGTCAAATGCTCTTCCACCTCGTCAGCAAGCTCTACGAGCAGACCTCCGTCATCGTCACCACGAACCTCGCCTTTGGCGAGTGGCCGACCGTCTTTGGCGACCCCAAGATGACCACCGCACTGCTCGACCGTATTACCCACCATTGCGACATCGTCGAAACCGGCAACGACAGCTGGCGCTTCAAACATCGAAGCTGACGCCCAGGACCACCGGCAGAGAACGCTTCGCGCTGGTTGCGCCTCCGGTCGGGCTACGCCCGCCCTACGCCGCAACCAGCGCGAACGGTGCACCCGTCATACCCGTAACGCTGCTCGACGAAGGGGGTCCCTTTTGGACGCCGATAGGGGGTCCTTTTTGGACGCCGATTGACATCTCCATTTCGAAAAGCAGTTGAAAATGATGCGGCGGAAGCTGGCACCACCACCCGGCATGCATATCTTGGAAGCACGAAGGAGGTATCGCCGATGGGACTGTTCGACAGCAATGGCAACGACCGCACGAAGGGTGGCCCGAAGGTCAAGACCGGACCCAATGCAGGGCTGACTCGCGCGAAGAACGATGATGGCCGCTGGCGCGAGAAGCGCAGCGATGCGGGCAAGCCCCGCAAGTGACGCGCCGCCACATCATCTGATAGAAAGGTCGCGGATAGGCTGGTGAGGCTGCTGCCCTTGTGGAGGGGGCCGCGCTGGACACCGCCAGCCTATCCGCTTCCTCAACCGTTGGACGGGTGAAGCTCGACTGCTTTGCGCCTCGTTGAATCGCGGCTCAATGCACAAACTGGGCAACCGCCGACAACCACCCCGTTTTCACTTCGCCCGTTCGATGAGCCCCATCAACTGGTTGCCGGTCCCGACGATGCGGAAGGTGTCATCGACCGTCTTGCCGGTGGTGGGGTCGTAAGTGCCAAGGATGCGGCCCGCGAAGTTGAATGCTCGCTGCCGCCCCTGCGTCATGTCCTCGATATGCCCGATGATAAAACCACGCTGATCCCGGATCGTCGTTCGCGCCATACTCGCCTCCATGGTGATGACGGTCGAAGGCTCTCACACGAACGGGAAATAATCGAACTAAATGAACTGCTTGACCCGTTCCAGAACTGGAGCGAGTCATTCTGGAATGACCAAGCGCGTTGCCCTCTACACCCGCGTCTCACAGGACAGCCAGACCACCGAGAACCAGCGTCGAGAACTCATGGCCGTCGCCGAACGACTTGGCTGGGAAGTCGTCGCCGAGTTCTGCGATCATGGCATCAGCGGATCGAAGGGACGTGACAAGCGCCCCGGCTACGATGCGCTGATGAAGGCTGTCGCGCGGCGCGAGATCGACATGGTGGCAAGCTGGGCCGTGGACCGGCTCGGGCGCTCCCTCCAGAATCTCGTCACCTTCCTCACCGAGATCAACGCCAAGGGCGTGGACCTCTATCTCCACCAGCAGGCGCTCGACACCAGCACGCCCAGCGGACGCGCCATGTTCGGCATGCTGTCGGTGTTCGCCGACTTCGAGCGCGAGATGATCATCTCACGGATCAAGGCCGGGTTGGCCCGATCCACGAAACGGTCAGGCCGACCGCCCCTCGACGCCGAGAAGGTCGAGCGTATCAAGCGATCCCTCACCAAGGGCGTCTCCATCAACGCCACCGCCAAGAAGCTCAAGGTCGGTGTCGCGACCGTCCATCGGGTGAAGCAGCAAATGGCGCTCGCCGCCTGATCAGCGAGCGCGCAACCACTCCATCGCCTCGTCGAAGGTCATCGTCTTCCCCGGCTGCGCGCCTGCCTGCTCGATACGCGCGAGGAAGGCCGGGTTGAGTTCTTCACCCCGGCAGATCGGGCACGCCTCGTCGCCATGATCGTCGCCGCAACCGCCCTCGAAAGCGTCACCCATGGATCATACCCCCGACCTCACTGACGAGGCACCAGCCACCATCGACCAAACCGATGCGCCGACCACCATACAGGCCATCACCGAACGCTTGCGGGGCCGTCGCGAGGCAGTCAGCGGAGCGTCACCGGATGGTCGAGAAGATGGGCATGGTGCGGTCCCTTCGCCCGCTCCAGCGACTTCCAACTCATTGGAAGTCCTCGCAAAACCGTCGAAGCGACGGTCCAGCACCAAGATCGTCTCCACCGACAGTCTACACAATGATGCCGCTTGTGGTGCTCCAAACCCTCGTAAATGCTTGGGAAATCGTCGTCAGGTCTCACGGCGCGGCCCGAGCACCGCAAGGTGATCGAGGTTGAGCGCCGGGAACCGAACGGCATTTAGTGCCTCGGCGAGTGCTCGCGGTTGATATCCGCTCCCGTAGTTATCAGCCACTGCGGTGCCCTTGCCATCGGTCGTCCAGCCTCCGAGCAAGAGCGCGAGATCGCGATCGATTTTCGCCTCGCGTAGCCCGTCCCGGAAGTTGTGGCGGAACGAGTGGAAGCACGTCAGCGGCGCAGCCGCACCAGCGTTTTCGAGAAAACGGCTGAACCACCTCGATATCGCTGTGGATCGGTAGCCAAGGTGGCCGAACGGAAGTTCGGGGAACAGGTTGGTCTCGCCACACAGGCGTTGAGAGGCCGCGAACGCCAGAAAGCCGCAGCGGATCAGTTCATCGTGGACGGGCACGACTCGTTCGCTCGCGTTCGTCTTCACCCGCTTCTCGTCCCCGGTGAGACTGACGCCCGAGGTCACGTTGAAGCAGGCAATCCCGTCTATCTCTCGAACATCGGATACCTCAAGCTGGCATATCTCGTTTAGCCGAAGGCCGCTGAACAGTGCGATCAACGGCACCCAGAAGCGAGCGCGGCGCGGTCGCTGATCGCCGGGGATCGCGTAGCCATTCGCGTCATCGCGACACCCTGTGTAGATCGGCGCATCGAAAATGCGGCGAAGCTGCTCGGGTGAGAACGGGTTGCGCTTATCGCGCTTCTTCACGGGGTCCGGGAGCTTGAGCCCCTTGAGCGGATTGCGGTCGAGATATCCCTCGTTGATCGCCCAGTTCATGACCCCGCCGAACCGATTGACGTAGGCGTTGAGGTTCGCGGTGCTGATGAGGCGGGTCTCACCCCTCGCCTTGGCGGCAGCGACCACCTCCTTGATCGTCATGTCCGGGAAGCGTTGATGCGCGCTTTTCGGCATCTCGCGGAGCAGCGCCACAAAGTCGCGGCATCCCTCGCGCGTGATATCGGTGAGCGCAGTTTGCTCACCGAACACCTCGACCACCCATTTTCGGGTCGTCGCGTGGGCGATCTGGGTCCGTTTGCTCCACTGGTGCTTCGGGTCGGCGATGAAGCGATCGTAGACATCGCCAATCGTGCGCCTGTTCGACGGCGTGGGCGGCGCTGGCGGCTGCGGAGCAGCCGGAGCCCACGGCAACGAAATAGGCGGGTCATCCAGCGTGGTGACGATTAAGGCCGGATCGGTCAGCCTGCCGATCGAGGCCCGCGTCCTCTCGAACTCGCTCTCCACATCTGCCGCGATCCTATGGATGCGCCGAAGCGCCATCGCATAGCTGTCGGTGTCGAGCGAACGCCACACCTCGCCGCCTTTCCAGACCGTCAGAAGATCGGTCGGCACCCGTCGTCGGTAATGGAAGATGCCGCGCTTCGAGCAGAGCCCAATCGGTCGATTGTGGAGACGCCTTGTGTAGACGACCTGACGACGATTTCCCAAGCATTTACGAGGGTTTGGAGCACCACAAGCGGCATCATTGTGTAGACTGTCGGTGGAGACGATCTTGGTGCTGGACCGTCGCTTCGACGGTTTTGCGAGGACTTCCAATGAGTTGGAAGTCGCTGGAGCGGGCGAAGGGATTCGAACCCTCGACCCCAACCTTGGCAAGGTTGTGCTCTACCCCTGAGCTACGCCCGCTCTGGCGTTCCGAACCGGCGGACCGGCTGGGGTGAGGCGGGCTATTAGACGGGGGTTTCGGGTCGCGCAACCCCTAAATGAACTCTTTTCTGTTTTGCCTGTGATGCCCACATAGGGGCGGCTGTCACAGGATAAGGAATCGACGCTTGGCCACGCTAGGACTGACCGCCCCGGAAAAGGATGCCGTGGAAGCGTTCCGCCGCGACGTCGTCGAACCATCGATGACCAGCCTCGTCATCATCGATTTCTGGGCGGAATGGTGCGGGCCGTGCAAGGCGCTGACCCCGATCCTCGAAAAGGTGGCGGAGGCCTATGCCGACAAGGGCGTGGTGCTGGCCAAGATCGACACCGACAAGAATCAGTTCATCGCCTCGCAATTCCAGATCCGGTCGATCCCGACCGTCTATGCGATGTTCCAGGGGCAGCTGGTCGCCGACCTGACCTCTGCCCGCACCGAAAGCCAGCTCAAGCAGATGCTCGACCAGCTGCTGCGCCAGCTGCCGGTGCAGCCGGGTGCAGCGGCCGGGCCGGATATCGAACCGCTGATCGCGATGGGCGATGCGGCGCTGGGCGAGGGCGACGGGGCGCGCGCGCTGTCGATCTTCGACCAGATTGCCGAAATGGTGCCGGAGAACGCCGCCGTCGCCGCTGGCCGGGTCCGGGCGCTGATGGCGCTGGGCGAGCATGACGCGGCGCAGGCGGCGCTGGACGCGCTGTCCGACGATGCCGCGAAGCAGCCGGGCATCGAACAGGTCCGCGCCGCGCTGGCGCTCGCCCGCGATGCGCAGCCGGTCGACGATCTCGCCGCGCTGAAGGCCGAGGTGGAGGCGAACCCGGACGATCACGATGCGCGCTTCCGGCTGGCCGGCGGGCAGATGGCGGCGGGCGACCGCAACGGTGCCGCCGAATCGCTGCTGAAGATCGTCGCCGCCGACCGGGCGTGGAACGACGATGCCGCGCGGCAGCAGCTGCTCAAGCTGTTCGAGGCGGTCGGGCTGGAGGACCCGTGGGTGTCGCAGCAGCGGCGCAAGCTCTCGGCGATCCTGTTCGGATGAGCGGCCGCGTCTCCGTCTTCCCGCTGGCGGGGGCGCTGCTGTTTCCGAACATGCATTTGCCGCTGCACATCTTCGAGCCGCGCTACCGGGCAATGGTGTCGGACGCGCTGGCGCGCGACCGGCGCATCGGCATGATCCAGCCGCGCCCGGTCGGCGGCGACACGGACAGGCCGCCGCTGTTCGATATCGGCTGCATCGGGCAGATCGTCGATGTCGAGGCGCATGCCGATGGCCGTTACGACATCGTGCTGCGCGGGCTGTCGCGTTTCCGCGTGGTGCGCGAACTCGACGTGACCACCGCGTTTCGACAGGTGGAGGCGGAGGTGCTGCCGGTGATCGGCGATACCACGCTGGGGCTGGCCGAGCGTGCGTCGCTGGAAATCGAATCGCGGCGCTTCGCCGACCGGCTGGGCTATGCGGTCGACTGGGAATCGGTCGGGCGGCTGGACGACGAAAGCCTGGTCAACGGCATCGCGCAGATCGCACCGTTCGACGTGGCGGCGAAACAGGCGTTGCTCGAAGTCGACGAACTGTCGGCGCGGGCGGAACTGATCGTGCAACTCATGCAATTCTTCGGTCGGCATGGCGATGACGAAGAGGCGACGCTGCAATGACGCAAACGCAGGAAAAGGCGATCGACCCGTGGCTGTTGTCGATCCTGGTCTGTCCGGTGACGCGCACGCCGCTGACGCATGATGCGCAGGCGGGCGAACTGGTCTCCGATGCCGCCGGCCTCGCCTTTCCGATTCGCGACGGCGTGCCGGTGCTGCTGGTCGAAGCGGCACGGCCGCTGTGAGCCGCGACCTGACGGGCAAGTGGAGCGGTATCTTCAACTATCCGCACACCAACCCGCCGACGGCGTTCGAGGCCGATATCGCCGATCTGGGCGGGTCGATCGTCGGCACGATCCATGAACCCGACCTGCATTCGGTGCCCCCCGGCGCGCTGATCGCTGCGGCGATCGACGGGCACCGCGACGGGGCCAGCGTGCGCTTTAGCAAATTCTACGACGATCGCGGGACGGAGGGCTATGGCGACATGGTCGTCTATGCCGGCGTGCTGAGCGACGATGGCTGCGAGATCAGCGGGCGGTGGGACATACCCGGCGTCTGGTCGGGCAGCTTCCTGATGATCCGCCCCGCGACCGAGCCGGTGGCGGTGGAGGAGACGGCCGAGGCGACCCGCGACGGGTCGGCTTGAGGGCAGGGCATGGCGCTGCTGCATCGCTTGCTGGGGCGCGCGGCGCGGATCGTCTGGCGAGTCACCCGGCCCCGGACGATCGGGGTGCGTGCGGTGCTGCTCGATCCCGCCGGTGCCCGGGTCGCACTGGTGCGGCATACTTATATCGACGGCTGGTATCTGCCCGGCGGCGGCGTGAAGAAGGGGGAGGGCGTCACCCAAGCGCTGCACCGCGAACTGGCGGAGGAGGTGGCGGTCACCGGTGCGACGGTCGAGCGGGTGCTGGGCGTCTATCACAACCGGCGTGAGGGCAAGGACGATCATGTCGTCGTCTATGTCGCGCGGGCGGGGAGCGACGCGCTGCACGGCGCGGATGCGCTGGAAGTCGCCGAAGTCGGGTGGTTCGCGCTCGACGCGCTGCCCGAAAGCACGACGCCGGCGACGCGGCGGCGGATTGGGGAGTTTCGGGACGGTGCGACCGGCAGCGGTGCATGGTAGCGGGGGACCGCTACCCCCGGATCGCGAGGACCAGCGCGGCGAGCAGCGCCAGCACGGTCGGGTAGAAGGTCAACGCGAAGCCGAAGGCGCGGGCGGCGGCTCCCCTACGATACCCGGCCCAGAAGCCTGCGCGCCCGACCGAAAAGCACAAGGCCAGCACCGCGATCGGCACGGCCGACCGATCGGTGGCGAGCGTCAATGCGGCATAGGCGATCGCCGCCAACACCGACTGTTCCAGCGTGTTCTGCGCGATGGCGCGACCATGGGCCACCGCGGGATCGGCATCGCCGCCGTCTATCGACAGGGTTGAAAGGAACCGGATGCGCGCGACGTTGCCGATCGCCGCGACACTCCACAGTCCGACAACGGCGAGGGTGACCGCCAATATTCGCAAGCGGTCCGCCAGGACATGGCCCGGATCGAACCGGAACGCCGCCAGCAGCGCGACGATGCCGACCCCCGCTGCACCCGCCATCCCGCGCGCGACCCCGCGCTGGACGGCGGACAGGGTCACGCGGGGATGCCCTGCAACAGCTTGGGCAGCTTGCCCGTCTCGCCGCGCGCTTCGGCCATGAACGCGGCTTTCAGCGGCGGGATCGAATCGACCGCCGACAGGCCGAAGCGCCGCACCGCACTCGCCGTCTTGCCGGGAATGCCGAACAGGCGGGTCAGCCCGTCGGTCGCCAGCGCCACCGCGAAGGTGTCCAGCCCGCGCCACCGTTGGTAGCGCTCCAGCAGATAGGGATCGCCGAGGTCCAGCCCGGTGCGCTTGCCCTCGACCAGCACCTCGGTCAGCGCCGCCACGTCGCGCAGGCCGAGGTTCAGCCCCTGTCCGGCAATCGGATGGATGCCATGCGCGGCGTCACCGACCAGCACCAGCCGGTCGGCGGTGATCCTGGCGGCATGGTGGAAGCCCAGGGGATAGCTCGACCGTGCCGACAGGTTCGACAGCTGGCCCAGGAACCCGCCCATCTTCTTCGATGCTTCGGCAAGGAAGGCGCGGTCGGACAGCTTCAGCATTGCCGGCCGATCCTTCGCATCGACCGTCCACACGATCGCCGAGCGATGGCCGTGCGCATCATCCTTCAGCGGCAGGATCGCGAACGGGCCGGCGGGGTAGAAGATCTCGTACGCGATATTCTCGTGCGGCACTTCGTGACCCAGCGTCGTGATGATCGCGGCATGGTCGTAGCTCCAGCGCGCGACGCGGATGCCCGCCGCCTCGCGCGTCGGCGAATTGCGGCCTTCGGCGGCGATCAGCAGCGGCGCGGTGAGCGTATCGCCGCCGGCGGTCGTCACCGTCACGCCATGCGCTTCGCGTCGGACGTCGATCGCGCGATCCTTGTACCGCAGGTCGACATGGGGCGACGCGACGGCGGCGTCGTAGATCGCCTGCCGCAACCGCTTGTTTTCGTACATCACGCCGACCGGATCGTCGGCGGCGTCGGGGATGAAATCGAGCTTGCCCGGTGCCAGCCCGTCGGTCGCGCGAATCGCCGCGATCGGGCAGCCTTCGTCGCCCAGCCCCGGCGCGATGCCGATCGCTTCGAACATGCGGTGCGTCGCGCTGGCGATGGCGGAGGCACGCCCGTCGAAGCCCGGCGCCAGCGTCACCGCCGGATCGGCCGGATCGAGGATGATCGAGGTCAGCCCGTGGACGCCCAGCGCCACGCCCAGCGTGCTGCCGACCAGCCCGCCGCCCAGGATGATGACGTCCGCCTGTGCCATGAAACCCGTCCCATCCGTAAAGTCGTTTCGTCCGAGTGGACTTAGGGTCTGGCGCGGCGCACCGCAACGCCGCCTTGACGGCGTGGCCCCGCGCGGCGCACATCGGGGCAGTATCGAACAAGGGTGGAACGAATGGCGACCAACGCGCAGCCGATGTTGTGGCGCGACGCGATGAAGGCGGGTGCGAAGCGCAGCGGGGCGATGATCGGCGCGACGTTGCTGTTCGTCGCCATGATCGTGATCGCCGTCGCGCTTGCCAGCTATTCGCCGGCCGACCCCTCGTTCAGCACGGCGGCGGGCGGGCCGGTCGCGAACAAGCTGGGGTCGGGCGGCGCGATGCTGGCCGACCTGCTGCTCACCCTGTTCGGTGTGGCCGTAGCGATGCTGCTGCCGCTGGGGCTGATCGTCAGCGTCCGGCTGTGGCGCGATGTGCCGGTGGGACCATGGCCGCGCATGGTGCGCGACTGCCTGATCGGCGTGCTCGCCATGGGCACCATGCTGGCGTTCGTGTCGGGCGAGGCGATCCTGTCGCTGCCCGCCGGCTATGGCGGGGTGATCGGATGGAGCATCGCGCAGGCGGTGCAGGGCCTGATCCACCTGATCGGCGTGCCGGTGGCGGAGCTGTGGACGATCCGCGTCGTGGCGCTGGCCACCGGGCTGTTCGGCGTGTGGCGCTGGGCCAAGGGGCTGACGATCGACATTCCCGACGGCACCTTCCGCATGCCGAAGTTCGAACGCCGCGCCCGCGTCGGCGCGGACGAGGGCGACGTGCTGGTCGAGGACGACGACCTACCGTTCGACCCGGCGCCCCGCGCGCCGCTGCTCGCCGATGACGAGGAGGACGACGACGTTCCCGCCCGGCCGCAGCCGCGCCGCGTCGCACAGGCAGACGACCGCGCCCCGCCGGTCATCGCCGAGCGTGCGGCCTCGCCCGCACTCGCCAGCGCGCCGAAGCCCGCCAGCAGCGAGGGCCGCGACAATTTCGCGCTGCCGTCGATCGATCTGCTCGCCCCCCCGCCCGAATCGACCGGCCCCGCGATCGACAAGGCGGCGCTGGAGCGCAATTCGCGCCTGCTCGAAAGCGTGCTCGACGACTTCAACGTGAAGGGGCAGGTGGTGAAGGTCGCGCCCGGCCCGGTCGTCACCATGTACGAACTGGAGCCGGAACCGGGCATCCGCGCCAGCCGCGTGATCCAGCTGGCCGACGATATCGCGCGCAACATGTCGGCGATCTCCGCCCGCGTCGCGACGATTCCCGGCCGCACGGTGATCGGCATCGAACTGCCCAACCAGCGGCGCGAAATGGTGTCGTTGCGCGAACTGATCGCCAGCCAGGCGTTCGCCGACCAGAATGCGCAGCTCCCCATCGTGCTGGGCAAGAATATCGCCGGCGATCCGGTCGTCGCCGATTTGGCCCCCATGCCGCATCTGCTGGTCGCCGGTACTACGGGATCGGGCAAGTCGGTCGGGCTGAACTGCATGATCCTGTCGCTGCTCTACCGGCTGACCCCGGACCAGTGCCGCATGATCATGATCGACCCGAAGATGCTGGAACTCAGCATGTATCGCGGCATCCCGCACCTCCTCGCCGATGTCGTCACCGACCCGCCCAAGGCGGTCCGCGCGCTGAAATGGGCGGTCGAGCAGATGGAGGACCGCTATCGCATGATGGCGTCGATCAACGTCCGCAGCCTCGCCAGCTTCAACGACAAGGTCCGCGCCTCGCTGGCCAAGGGGCAGAAGCTCGGCCGGAAGGTGCAGACCGGCTATGACGCCGACACCGGCACGCCGATCTATGAGGAAGAGACGCTCGACCTGACGCCGCTGCCGCAGATCGTGGTGATCGTCGACGAGTTGGCCGACCTGATGATGACCGCGGGCAAGGAAGTCGAGTTCCTGATCCAGCGCCTGGCACAAAAGGCACGCGCGGCGGGCATCCACCTGATCATGGCGACGCAGCGGCCCTCGGTCGACGTCATCACCGGCGTCATCAAGGCCAATTTGCCGACGCGCATCAGCTTCCACGTCACTTCCAAGATCGATTCGCGCACCATCCTGGGCGAACAGGGCGCCGAACAGCTGCTGGGCCGGGGCGACATGCTCTACATGCCGGGCGGCAAGGCGCTGGCCCGCGTCCACGGGCCGTTCGTCAGCGATGACGAGGTGCAGGCGGTGTCCGACTTCTGGCGCTCGCAGGGCGCGCCCGATTATATCGACGCAGTGGTCAACGAGCCGGAGGGCGATGCCGGCTTCAGCCTCAACGGTGCGCCGACCGGCGACGATTCGCCGGAGGAACAGACCTTCCGCCAGGCATGTCAGCTGGTGGCGGAGAGCCAGAAGGCGTCAACCAGCTGGCTCCAGCGCCAGCTGCGCGTCGGGTACAACTCGGCGGCGCGGCTGATCGAGCGGATGGAGAAGGAAGGGCTGGTCTCGCGGCCGGACCATGTCGGCCGGCGCGAGGTACTGATGGACCCGGACGGGCGGCCGACGGGGTAATTCGGGGCATCCCCTTCTCCCTTCCGTTTGCTTCGAGCGCAGGTTCGAGCCTGTCGAGAACCGTAGTCGAGAAGGCGTTGCCTCAAGCGGGGCGTTCTCGACTACGGTTCTCGACTTCGCTCGAAGCTGCTCGAACCGAACCGGGGTGGGGCGGGGGGCGGAGTGAAACGCCTCTACCCCAAGTCCATCCATTCGTCCTGAGTAGCCGCTGAGCTTGTCGAAGCGGCGTATCGAAGGAGAGCGACAAGTGCTTCGATACGGGTCTTCGACTTCGCTCAGCCCCTACTCAGCACGAACGGAAAGGGGAACGTATCGCGCCTTCATCCTTTGGCAGCCGAACGCCCCAACTGCACGGACACCCCATGACCGACCTCCCCCTCAACGACGGCCGCACCATCCCCGCGCTCGGCTTCGGCACCTACAAGGTCCCCGCAGAAGACTCTTCCCGCCTGTCGCGTGAAGCGATCGATGCCGGCTATCGCTTGATCGACACCGCCGCCTTCTACGGCAACGAAGCCGGCGTCGGCGAAGCGACCGCGAGCAGCGACGTCTTCGTCACCACCAAATTGTGGCGCGACGCCATGGGCTATGACAACGCCCTGAAAGCGTTCGACGCGAGCGCCGCGAAGCTGCCGCGGATCGACCTGTTCCTGATCCACTGGCCGATGCCGTCCGAGAACCGCTATGTCGACACGTGGAAGGCGCTGGTGCGGTTGCGAGAAGAGGGACGCGTGGCGTCGATCGGCGTATCGAACTTTTCGCCCGACCATCTCGACCGGATCGTCGATGCGACCGGCGTGGTACCCGCGCTCAATCAGATCGAACTGCATCCGACCTTCCAGCAACGCGCCGCGCGAGCCGCGCACGAACGGCTGGGCATCGTCACGCAAAGCTGGTCGCCGTTGGGGCAGGGCACGCTGCTGGCCGACCCGACCATCACCGCGATTGCACAGGAGGCGGGCGCGACCCCGGCGCAGGTTATCCTCGCGTGGCATATCCAGGCCGGGCTGGGCGTGATCCCGAAGGCATCGTCGCGGGCGCGGATCGAGGAGAATTTAGCGGCGCAGGCGGTGCGGTTGACGCCGGAGCAGGTGGCGAAGCTGGACGCGATGGATCGCGAAGACGGGCGGTTGGGGCCGAACCCCGACACGCTCTAAGCTCCTCCCCGGCACGGGGAGGGGGACCATCCGCAGGATGGTGGAGGGGGGTGTCCGCATTACGGGACCGTTGCGTTGCGAGGCGCACCCCCCTTCCACCCCTCGCTGACGCGAGCGGTCCCCCTCCCCGCGGGCGGGGAGGATTGCTAGAGGAAGCCATGCTCCCCATCCACGCCGTCCTGCCCCGCATCCTCGAGACGCTGCGCGACCGCACCTCCGCCGTCCTCGTCGCCCCGCCGGGTGCGGGCAAGACCACCGCTGTCGCCCCGGCGCTGCTGACCGAACCATGGGCGACCGGCGGAATCCTGCTCCTCTCCCCCCGCCGCATCGCCGCCCGCGCTGCGGCCGAGCGGATGGCCGCAACCGGCGGCGAACCCGTTGGCCAGACCTTCGGCTACGCCACCCGCATGGACAGCAAGCGGTCGGCGGCGACCCGCGTCACGGTGATGACCGAGGGCATCTTCGTCGCCCGTATCCAGGCCGATCCCGAACTGGCCGGCGTATCGGCAGTGCTGTTCGACGAAGTGCACGAACGCAGCCTCGACAGCGATTTCGGCCTCGCCCTTGCGCTCGACGCGCAGGCGGCGCTGCGGCCCGACCTACGCATCCTCGCCATGTCGGCGACGTTGGACGGCGAACGCTTCGCTGCGCTGATGGATGATGCACCGGTGATCGAGAGCGAGGGGCGTTCCTACGCGCTCGACCTGCGCCATATCGGTCGCAATGCCGAGGCCCGGATCGAGGACTCGGTCGCCGCTGCGATCCGCCGCGCGCTCACCGAAGCGGAAGGCGGCATCCTCGCCTTCCTGCCCGGCGTTGCCGAGATCGAACGCACCGCCGAACGCATCGCCGTGCCTGAGGGCGCGGTGCTGCACCGGCTGCACGGGACGCTGCTGCCGGCCGAACAGCGCGCCGCCATCGCCCCCGATCCGCAAGGCCGGCGCAAGATCGTGCTGGCGACCAGCATTGCCGAAACCTCGCTGACATTGGACGGCATCCGCATCGTCGTCGATTCCGGCCTCGCCCGCCGTCCGCGCTACGACCGGTCGGCGGGCATGACGCGGCTGACCACGGAGCGGGCGAGCCAAGCCGCGGTCACCCAGCGCGCGGGGCGTGCCGCAAGGCAGGGGCCGGGCGTGGCCTATCGCCTGTGGGAGGCTGCCGCCACCGCCGGCCTGCCGCGCTTCGACCCGGCCGAGATATTGGAGGCCGACCTGTCGGCGCTGGTGCTCGAATGCGGCAAATGGGGCGTCACCGATCCGACGACGTTGCGCTGGCTCGACCCCCCGCCGGCGGCGGCGGTCGAGGAGGCGCGCACGCGTCTTGCCACGCTGGACGCGATCGACCGCGATGGCCGCCCGACGCCGCACGGCCTTGCCATCGCCGCGCTGCCGCTCAGCCCGCGCCTCGCCCATATGCTGATCCGAGCGGGGGAGGGTGGCTTTGCGGGCGCGGCGGCGGAGGTCGCGGTGCTGCTGGGGGAGCGGGGGCTCGGCAGCAACGACACCGATCTTGACCAGCGCCGCCGTCGCTGGCGGACCGAGCGCGGGCAGCGGGCCGAAGCGTCGCGCCGTCTGGCCGAGCGCTGGCGCAAGCTGGTGAAGGGCCGCGACGATCCTCCCGCCGATGCCCTGGCGCGCAGCGTCGCGCTAGCCTTTCCCGACCGGATCGCCAGACGGCGCGACGTGTCGGGCGAACGCTGGGCCTCGGTCGGCGGGCGCGGCTTCACGCTGGACGCGGCCGCGCTCGGATCGGCCGAATGGCTGGCGGTCGCGGAGACTCAGGGGCAGGCGGCCGGCGCACGCATCCTGTCGGCGGTGGCGATCGAACAGGCGACCGTCGAGCAACTGTTCGGCGATCGGATCGAGACGCGGCGCAGCGTCACCTTCGACCCCGCGACGCGCGGCGTGGTGGCGCTCCGCGAACGCCGGCTGGGTGCGATCCGGCTGTCGTCGGGTCCCGATGCCGCAGCGTCGCCGGACGAGATCGTCGCGGCACTGACCGAAGGTGCGCGGCGCGACCTTTCACTCTTGCCATGGGAGGGGGCGGATGCTCTTCGCCGCCGTTCGGCCTATGTCGCGGCGATGCTGGGCCAGCCCGATCCGCTCGGCGACGACGCGCTGACGGCTACGATCGACGACTGGCTGCCACCGTTGCTGGCCGGCAAGCGCCGGCTCGACGCGGTGACCGGGCTGCACGACGCGCTGGAGCAACAGGCGGGCTGGGACTGGATGCAACAGGTCCGCCGCCTTGCGCCCGCCCGCTTCGAAAGTCCCGCCGGATCGAGCCACGCGATCGACTATGCCGCCGAAGGGGGGCCGCGCGTCGAACTGCGCGTGCAAGCACTGTTCGGATTGGCGACGCATCCGATGGTCGCGGGCCAGCCGCTGACGCTCAGCCTGACCTCCCCCGCGGGGCGGCCGATCCAGACGACGAAGGATTTGCCGGGCTTCTGGGCGGGATCATGGCGCGACGTGTCGAAGGAAATGCGCGGCCGCTATCCGCGCCATCCCTGGCCCGACGATCCGGCGGCGGCGTCGGCGACGCTGAGGACGAAGAAGGCGGATGCGCGGCGGGGGTGACGTCACCCGCACCACCCCGTTCGGTTCGAGCAGCTTCGAGCCTGTCGAGAAGCAACAGTCGAGAACTGGGTCGTTTGGGGTAACCCCTTCTCGACTTCGATTCTCGACAGGCTCGAACCTGCGCTCGAAGCAGACGGGGAAAGGGTAGGAGCCGCTACCCCTCGCCATGCCCCTTGGCCAGATATTCCTCCGATCGCATCTCCTCCAACCGGCTGATCGTCCGGTCGAATTCGAACCGCCCGTCGCCGGTCGGGTACAGGTCACCCGGTTGTGCGTCCGCCGCCGCCAGCAGCTTCACCCGATATTCGTACAGCGCGTCGATCAGCGTCACGAACCGCGCCGCTTCGTTGCGGTTCTCGGGGCCCAGGACCGGAATGCCGACCAGAATGACGGTGTGAAAGGTCCGCGCCACCTCCAGATAGTCGGGCGCGCCGCGCGCCTCGCCGCACAGCCGCTTGAAGCTGAAGACCGCGACGCCCTTCAGCGCCTTGGGCACATGCAGCGTACGCCCGCCGATATCGAGGTCGCACGACGGGACATGCGCCGCATCCTCGACCGGATAATCGGTCAGGCGGAAGAACGCCGCCGACAGCGCCTCGGTCGCCGCCGGGCCGTTCGGCACCAGCCAGGTATCGACCGCGCCCAGCCGGTCGCGGCGATAATCGGTCGGGCCGTTCAGCGGCAGCACGTCGAGGTTCGATTCGAGCAGATGGATGAACGGCAGGAAGCTGTCGCGCTGCAACCCGTCCTTGTAGAGATCGACCGGCGGCCGGTTCGACGTCGCCACCATCGTCACGCCATGCGTCATCATCTCGGTAAACAGCCGCGAGAGCACCATCGCGTCGGCGGTGTTGTTGATGACCATCTCGTCGAACGCGAGCAGCTTCAGGTCCTTGGCCAGCGCCTCGGCGACCGGCGGCACCGGGTTGCCCGCTTCCTTGGCGCGCTCGGTGGCGAGGCGGGCATGGACCTCGATCATGAAGGCATGGAAATGGACGCGGCGCTTGGGCCCGGTGGCGACGCAGTCGTAGAACAGGTCCATCAGCATCGACTTGCCGCGCCCGACCCCGCCCCACAGGTAGACGCCGCGCGGGGGAGCGACATCTTTGCCGGTCAGGCGCGCGAACAGGCCGCGCTTGGGCGGCGAGTCGAGTTCGGTGGCGAGGCGCGACAGCCGCTCGGCGGCGGCGCGCTGTTCGGGATCGGGGCGGAGTTCGCCGGCGGCGACGAGGTGGTCGTAGCGGGTGAGGACGGTCATGGCAGGATCATTCCCGGTGAATGACCCCTCCGTTTATCCTGAGTAGCCATTGAGCTTGTCGAAAGGGCGTATCGAAGGATCGTCGCCAACGGTAGCGGTCCTTCGATACGCGTCTTCGACAGGCTCAGCCGCTACTCAGGACGAACGGGTGGTGCGTGCAACACCGCCCGAACGAATCAAATGATCCGCTCGACTTCCATCTTCTTGATCTCGGCGATCGCCTTGGCGGGGTTCAGCCCCTTCGGGCACACGTTCGCGCAGTTCATGATCGTGTGGCAACGATACAGGCGGAACGGATCCTCCAGCTCGTCCAGACGCTCGCCGGTCATCTCGTCGCGGCTGTCGGCCAGCCAGCGATAGGCTTGCAGCAGGATCGCGGGCCCCAGGAACTTGTCGCTGTTCCACCAATAGCTCGGGCAGGAGGTCGAGCAGCAGGCGCACAGGATGCACTCGTACAGCCCGTCCAGCTTGTTGCGGTCTTCCGGCGACTGGAGCCGTTCCTTGCCGGCGGGTTCCGGGGTCACGGTCTGCAGCCACGGCTTGATCGATGCGTACTGCGCATAGAAATGCGTGAAGTCCGGCACGAGGTCCTTGATGACGTCCATGTGCGGCAGCGGGGTGATGCGGATATCGCCCTTGATATCCTCGATCGCGGTGGTGCAGGCGAGGCCGTTGCGACCGTCGATGTTCATCGAACACGACCCGCAAATCCCCTCCCGGCACGACCGGCGGAAGGTAAGCGAGGGGTCCTGCTCCGACTTCATCTTGATGAGCGCGTCGAGCACCATCGGACCGCATTCGTCCAGATCGATCTCGAAATCGTCGTAGCGCGGATTCTGTCCCGAATCGGGGTCGTAGCGATAGACCTTGAATTTCTTGATCCGGCCCGAGGTCGCCGACTTGTGGGTCGTGCCCTTCTTGACGACGCTGTTCTTGGGCAAACGGAATTCGGCCATGATACTCGCTCGGTTCGGTCAGGGGGTGGCAATTCCACCCGGTCTGCGGGTCAGATACATGACAGGTGGGGATGCCGCAAACGCGAACAAGGGAAAATTGCCCATAGGGGTAGGCTTCTTACGATCCTCCCCGCTTGCGGGGAGGGGGACCAGCGAAGCTGGTGGAGGGGGCGGGCCGCATACGAAACCGTTGCGTTGCGAGGCGAACCCCCTCCACCACCGCCTTCGGCGGCGGTCCCCCTCCCCATGCAATGGGGAGGAGCCTTGCTCAGACGGCCGGCAATCCTTCCAGCAACTTGTCCAGCGTCGCGGGGTAATCGCGGACCCGTACCCCGGTCGCATTGTAGATCGCGTTCAACACCGCCGCGCCCGCACCGCCGATGCCCAGCTCGCCGATCCCCTTGGCATGAAGCGGATTTGCATGGGGATCGCGTTCGTCGAGGAAGGCGATGTCCATGGGCGGAATGTCGGCATGCGCCGGCACATGATATTCGGCTAGGTCGTGGTTGACGATACGCCCGTCGCGATCGTCATGGACCAGTTCCTCGGTCAGCGCGGTGCCGATACCGAACACGATGCCGCCGATGCACTGCGACCGCGCGGTCTGCTGGTTCAGGATGCGCCCGGCCTCGAACGTCGAATGCCAGCGCGTGACCCGCACCTCGCCGGTGACGGCGTGGACCTTCACCTCGCAGAAATGCGCGCCATAGCTGGCCTGCGTCGTTTCCTTCTCCTGTTTGCCCGGTTCGATCGATCCGGTGGCGGTCAGCCCCTCGCCGACCAGATCGCCGATCGGCACCCGGCGGTTGCCGGCGATCGCGTGACCGTCCTTGAGCGTCAGGTCGTCGGCGTCGACGTCCATCGCCTTGGCCAGCTTTTCGCGCAATGCCTGCGCCGCCAGATAGACCGACGACCCGCTGCTGCCGGCACCCCATGATCCGCCCGATCCGGCACCCGGCGGCGACTTGGTATCGCCCAGATGCACTTCGACCCGCTCGACCGGAAGGCCGAGCATCTCGCCCGCAATCTGGGCGAGGATGGTGTAGGTGCCGGTGCCGATATCGGTCATGTCGGTTTCGACCAGCGCCCGCCCGTCGGGACCGATCGACACCTGCGCTTCGCTGGGTTGCAGCATGTTGGTGCGGGTGGTCGATGCCATGCCCTGCCCGATGAGCCAGTCGCCATCGCGTTTCGCACCGGGCGTCTGGTTGCGCTGATCCCAGCCGAACGCCTCCGCCCCGGCGTCGAGGCAGCGGGTCAGCGAGCGGGTGGAAAAGGGCACGTCCTTCTGCGGATCGCGACTGGGATCGTTGCGGCGACGCAACTCGACCGGATCGATCCCGATCTTCTCCGCCAGCTCGTCCATCGCGTTTTCCAGCGCGAGCAGCCCGACCGCTTCGCCCGGCGCGCGCATCGATCCCGACAGCGTGCGATTCAGCTCGACCAGATCGTGGCGGATGATCCGGTTTTCGCCGCCATAGAGGAACTGGGTCGCCTGTCCGGCCGGCTCGAAATAACCCTCGCCCGGCAGGTTCGAACACAGTGTCTCATGCCCGATCCCGGTCAGCCGCCCCTCGGCATCGGCGGCAAGGCGGAAGCGCTGCTGCGTGTTCGACCGGCGCACGGTGGCGTCGAACACCTGTTGCCGGGTCATCACCGTCTTGACCGGCCGGCCGACCGCCTTCGCTGCGATCGCGGTGGCTACCGTATCGGGCGAAATGCCGAGCTTCGACCCGAAACCGCCGCCGATATAGCGCGCGACGATCCGCACCTTCGATTGCCGTTCGCCCAGCGACTTGGCGAGCTGCTGCTTGTCCGACGACGGCATCTGCAGCGACCCGTAGAGCGTCAGCCCGTCCTCGTCCCACAGCGCGATCGATGCATGCGGCTCCATCGCGGCCGAATTCTGCGACGGGGTGCGCCACACATCGTCCACCGTGAACGCCGCCTCGGCCATCGCCCGGTCGAGATTGCCCTGTTCGTGATAGGGCGGCATCGATCCCGGCGGCGGCTTGATCGCGTCGTCGACATGGTCGTCGAAGGTGAACACTCCCTCGGTCGGTTCATGGCGGATCGACACCAGCTGCGCCGCGTCGCGCGCCACCTCGAAGCTCTCCGCGACGACGATCGCGACCGGCTCGCCGAAATAGGCGACGTCCTTGACGCCCTGCGTCGGCGCCTCGGTCTCGCCGCCCTGCTGCGCGTTGCGGATGAAGGTCTTCAGGTCGACGACGACGTCTATGACGCCCGGCAGCGCCTTGGCGCCTTCCGCATCGATCGACGTGATCGTACCGGCGGCAAAGGGCGCGCGGACGAGGAAGCCGTAAGCGAGGTTCGGAAACTCATATTCCGCGGAATAGGTCGCCTTGCCCGCCACCTTCAGCGGACCGTCGATCCGTTCGATCCCCTTGCCGATGATCCCCTGCACGCCACTGTCGAGCAGGCTGGTGTCGACGGGCTTGTCCATGCGCAATGCGTTCTGGGTCATGCGGTCAGCTCCCGCAGCGTCGCGATCAGCGTGCGCCGGGTCAGAGGAATCTTGAAGTCGTTGCAGCCGTAGCCTTTCGCGTCGCGCAGCAGCACGTCGGCGGCCTCCGCGAACAGTGCGTCCGACGGCGCCTGCCCGACCAGCACCCGCTCGACCGCTTCGTCGCGCCACGGCATCGGCCCCAGGCCGCCGAAGGCGAGTTGGGCCGAAGTGATCTTGCCGTTCCCGACCGCCACGATCCCGGCGACCGACACGAGGGCGAAGGCATAAGACGCCCGGTCACGCACCTTGCGATAGGTCTGCCTGCCCTCGGGAGCCGGCGGCAGTTCGATATGGGTGATCAACTCGCCCTGCCGCAGCACATTCTCGACATCGGGCGTGTCGCCGGGCAGGCGGTAGAAATCGCCGATCGCGATCCTTCGCTTTTCGCCATCGCCGCCCAGCGTCACGATCGTCGCGTCGAGCGCGCGCATCGCGACGCCCATGTCGCTGGGATGGGTCGCGATGCAATGCTCGCTGGTACCCAGCACCGCGAGGATGCGGTTGAAGCCTTCCTTCGCGTCGCAACCCGATCCCGGCACCCGCTTGTTACAGCGCGCCGCCGTCTCGTAGAAATAATAGCAGCGGGTCCGTTGCAGCAGGTTGCCGCCGGTCGATGCCTTGTTGCGCAACTGCCCCGACGCGCCGGCCAGCAGCGCGCGGCTGAGCACTTCATAGCGTTCGCGAATGATCGGATCGGCCGCCAGGTCGGAATTGGGCACCAGCGCGCCGATGCGGATGCCGCCGCCATCCATCTCCTCGATCCGGTCGAGCGGCAACCGGCTGATATCGACCAGCCGTGCGGGCGTCTCGATCTGCAATTTCATCAGGTCGAGCAGGTTGGTCCCGCCCGCGATGAATTTCGTGTCGCTGATCCCGCCTTCGCGGACCGCGGCTTCGGCGCTGTCCGCCTTGGCATAGTTGAACAACTTCATGCCGCCGTCTCCACCTCGGCATCGGCAACCTCGCGGATCGCATCAACGATGTTGGGATAGGCCGAACAACGGCACAGATTGCCGCTCATCCGCTCGCGGATTTCGTCGTCGGTGAAATCGGGATCGTCGAGGTCCGCGCTGACATGGCTCGGCCAACCCTTCTTTACCTCGTCCAGCATGCCGACCGCCGAACAGATCTGCCCCGGCGTGCAGTATCCGCACTGGAACCCGTCATGCTTGACGAACGCGGCCTGCAGCGGATGCAGGTCCTCGGGCGTGCCCAGCCCCTCGATCGTCACGATGTCGTCATCCTGATGCATCACGGCGAGCGTGAGGCAGGCATTGATGCGGCGGCCGTTCACCAGCACGGTGCACGCCCCGCATTGGCCATGATCGCAGCCCTTCTTGCTGCCGGTGAGCGAGAGATGTTCGCGCAGCAGGTCGAGCAAGGAGGTGCGGATGTCCGCCTCCGCCTGATACGGCTGTCCGTTGATGGTGAATTGCATGAGGGCGCGCTCCGTTGGTCGTCAGGGCTAACGTTCGCCAACCAAAGGGTTTCCTGTTGCGAGAGGGTCGCAGATGTTGGGGTTGGTGATGGCGGGAATTCTGGGGGCGACGATGGTGACGGCAGAGGCTCCGCTCGACAGGACGCCGATCGTGATCGCCCATCGCGGCGCCAGCGGATCGCGCCCCGAACATACGCTCGCCGCCTATGAACTGGCGATCGAACAGGGGGCGGACTTCATCGAACCCGACCTCGTGCTGACGAAGGACAATGTGTTCGTCGCCCGGCACGAGAACGAGATTTCGGAAACTACCGACGTCGCCGAGCATCCTGAATTCGCCACTCGCCGCACGACCAAGACTATCGACGGCGTGGCGATGACCGGCTGGTTCACCGAGGATTTCACCCTCGCCGAACTGCGCACGCTGCGCGCGAAGGAACGCCTGCCGCTGCTGCGTCCCGACAACAAGGCTTATGACGGCCGGCAACCGGTGCCGACCCTCGCCGAGGTCATTGCGCTGGCCAAGCGTGCCACCGCCGCGACCGGCCGTACCATCGGCATCTACCCAGAAACCAAGCACCCGACCTATTTCGCCTTGATCGGCCATCCGATGGAGGCGCGGCTGGTCGCCGAACTGCGCGCCGCCGGCTGGGACAGCGCCACGGCGCCGGTGTTCATCCAGTCGTTCGAGGTGAACAACCTCAAGGCGCTGAAGAAACTGACCAAAATCCGCCTGATCCAGCTGATGAACGACACCGGCGGCCCGGCCGATCATCCGGTCGACGATTATGCGACGATGGCGACCCCGGCGGGGTTGAAGGCGGTGGCGACCTATGCCTGGGGCATCGGCCCGAACAAGGTCATGATCGCGGGCGGCAAGCCGCTGGTCCGCGACGCCCATGCGGCGGGCCTGCGCGTCCATCCCTGGACGTACCGCGCCGAGAATATCTTCTTGCCCGAAGCGTATCGCGTGCCGGGCGATCCCGCGACGCACGGCCGGATCGGGCAGGAGATCGCCGATGCGGTCGCGGCGGGCGTCGATGGTTTCTTCACCGATTACCCGCTAATCGGGGCGCAGATACGCGACAAACCCTATTGAGGATTCGGAACCGATGCGACTGGCGTGGATGGTGTTGGCGGTAGCGCCGCTGACCGGTGGGTGCGTCAGCACGGTATGGGACGTCGCGACCGCTCCGGTCCGCGCCGGCGCGCAGGTGATCGACTGGACCACCACCAGCCAGTCGGAAGCCGACCGCAATTACGGCCGCAAGATGCGCAAGAAGGAAGCCCGCGAGGGCCGCGAAATGCGCAAGGAAGAAGCGCGGCGTCGGCGGGAGGAACGACGCCGCAACGACGATTGAGCGGTCACCGAGAATCGGCGCTCGTCCCAAACGTCACCCCAGCGCAGGCTGGGGTCTCTCGCGGATCCTGTCCCGCCCGATAACCGGGAGACCCCAGCCTGCGCTGGGGTGACGTCCGTGGCGGGGTATGACGAACAGCAAATCCTACCGATTCCCCGCCAGCGCCATCGCCACCGCGCGCAGCACGATCAGCCGGGTCTGCACGCCATAATGGCTGCTCACCACCTCGACCGCGCGGCATCCCGGTTCACCCGGCGCATGACAGCCAAGGCCATTAACCAGCCCGTCGCTGGCGCTCCAGATCGCGGTGGCGGGAACCGGCAGCGGCCGGCGCACTTCGTCGGCCAGCGCCAACACGGC
This sequence comes from Sphingomonas hankookensis, assembly GCF_028551275.1. Lineage (NCBI taxonomy): Bacteria > Pseudomonadati > Pseudomonadota > Alphaproteobacteria > Sphingomonadales > Sphingomonadaceae > Sphingomonas > Sphingomonas hankookensis. The sequence goes on along the minus strand of NZ_CP117025.1, from coordinate 34,339 downwards.
GGGGTCGTCGACCGATTCGCCGCTGATCCATTCGTACAGCCGCCACACCCGCGTCGATCGCGCCGGCCCGGCATAGGGGCTGGCGACCGTCACCACCTGTTCGATCAGATCGGGCCGGCGATGCGCGACCAGCCGCGCCATGATCCCCCCCATGCTGACCCCGACCATCGCCACCGGCCGACCGGCCACCTGTGCCAGAGCATCGACCCGGTCGATCAGCGCGCTCGCATCCGTCCCGATACTGCGCTGCCCGAAATTGCGACCCAATCCCCAGCCGGATGGCGCGTGGCCCAAGTCGCGCAGATAGCGCGCCATGATCGTCATCGACCGGTCACTGTTGAACAGGCCGGGCAGCAGCATCACCGGCTCTCCGGAGGCACGCGGCACCCCCGCCAACGCCTGCCGCCACCGGAACGGCACGCCGGCCAGTGCCAGCGCGGCGCGCGGCGTCTCGATCAGGAACTGGCCGAGCGGGGGCGGGGGCAGGGTTTCTACAGCCACGCCGTCACCGTCACCGGAAACGGCGTCCACCGCCCCATCGGCACGCCCGCCGCGCGCAGCATCCGCCCGGTCCACGAATTGCACGTCTCGACCGCACTATAGCGCCCCCGCGCGACGTAGAAGGCATCGGACGGGCCATAGCCATGCACCGGGTCGGTCCGCGCGGCAAAGCTCGCGCGGATCGCGGCCACCAGCCGGCGATATTGGTCGGGCGTCAGCATCACCGGATAAACGCCCGGCTCGCCTACCGGCTCCGGCAGGTGCCCGACATGCATCACGACCGCATCGCTGCCGATCGCGGCGGCGGCGATGGTCGCGGGCCGGACATCGGCCCAGCTCGGCGTGCCGAGATAAAAGGCGCGGTCGCCCCAGCCGATCGACAGCCACCCATGGCCGGTATAGCGCGGATCGGCCAGATCGCCTGCCCGTACCAGATCGTCGAACCCCATGCCCGCGGCATGCTTGGGCAGGACGATGCCGGTATGGATGCCGTTATCCTCGACATAGATGCGGATGCCCTGCGCCGGCGGTGCCTGTCCGCCCGCCGGGATCGCCCCGCCGACCAGCCCGGCGAACAGGTACAGCAGCAGGGTCAGCACGACCGCGCCCACCATACCAGCCATTCGGCGCAGCCATTTCCGTCGCATCGTTTCCCATGCTACTATTTGCGGATGGCAAGCGAAACCCATGTACTCGACCGCCCGCCCGCCGGGGCCAATGCCGACTGGACGATCCCGCAGCGCTGGGACGCCTATAGCGCCGAAGACCATGCGACGTGGGACACGCTCTATGCGCGGCAGATGAAGTTGCTGCCCGGTCGTGCGTCGGACGCGTTCCTGCGCGGGCTCGATGCGCTCAAGCTGTCCGAATCGGGCATCCCCGATTTCGAGGAACTGTCCGACCGGCTGGAGGCGCTGACCGGCTGGCGGGTGGTCGCGGTGCCCGGGCTGGTGCCCGACGACGTCTTCTTCACCCACATGGCCAATCGCCGCTTCGTCGCCGGCAACTTCATCCGCCGCCCCGACCAGCTCGATTACCTGCAGGAACCCGACGTCTTCCACGACGTGTTCGGCCATGTGCCGATGCTCGCCGACCCGGTCTTCGCCGACTATCTGGCCGCCTATGGCCGCGGCGGCCTGCGCGCGCTCGAACTCGGCTCGCTCAAGCAGTTGGCGCGGCTCTACTGGTACACGGTCGAATTCGGGCTGGTGCAGGAGCCGGAGGGCCTGCGCATCTATGGCGCCGGCATCGTGTCGAGCGCGTCGGAGACCCGCTTCTCGCTCGACGATCCCAGCCCCAACCGGATCATGCTCGACCTCGCCCGCGTGATGCGCACCGATTACCGGATCGACGATTTCCAGCAGACCTATTTCGTCATCCCCAGCTTCGACGAACTGCTGCGCCTGACCGTCGAGACCGACTTCGCGCCGGTCTACGAAGCGATCCGCGAGGAGCAGGAGATTGCGGTGGATGAGGTGCTACCGAAGGATGACGTCGTCACCGAAGGCACGCAGCACTACGCCCGGTCGAAGGCCTGAAAGCTCCTCCCCGCTGCGCGGGGAGGATCTCACAAATCCAACGCCCACCCGTCGCGGCCCTTGGGATCGATCGGCGCGGTCGGCACGAACCGCTCGGCCCCGGCGGTCAGCCGCAGCACGCTCCAGTCGCCCCGCCGGTCGACGTCCTCCAGCGAACAGCCGCACGCCGCATAGGCCGCGACCACATCCGCGCGCTGCGTCTCCAGCAACCCGGCCAGCACGATCGTCGCGTGGGCGGCGGCGATCGCCGCCACTTCCGGCGCCATCGACATCAGCGGCCCGGCAAGGATGTTGGCGATCAACAGGTCGTACGGCGCCGCCGCGGTGATATCGTCGGACAGCGCGCCATCGGCCACCACCAGTTCGACCCGATCGACCGCGTTCAGCGTCGCATTCACCGCGGTCACGTCGATCGCGACGGGATCGATATCGGTCGCGATCACCCGCGCCGTCGGCCACAGCTCGCGCGCGGCAAAGGCGAGCAGGCCGGTCCCGGTGCCCAGGTCGATGACGTTCCGGAAATCCCGGTCCGCCATCCGGTCGAGCATCGCCAGGCACCCGCTGGTCGTCTCGTGGTGCCCGGTCCCGAACGCCCGTCCGGCATCGATCAAAAACGCCCGCGCGCCCGCCGGCACCGCATCGGCATAGGCGGCGGTATGGACGAAGAAGCGCCCGACATGCAGCGGCTCCAGCCCCGCCTGGCTCATCGTCACCCAATCCTCGTCGCCCAGCGCCTCGACCTGCGGTGGCGTGCCCGCCGCACTCGGCACCAGCGCGGCGATCGCGGCGATGGCGGCATCGTCCGGCTCGGCCTCGAAATAGGCGTCCAGCCGCCACGTCTCGGTATCGTCCTCGACCGTCTCGGTGGTCATCAGCACCGGCGCGGGATCGATGCCGAAATCCTCGGCTGCATCGATCGTCTCCGCCTCGGCGCGGGTGCAGGGGAGGGTGAGTTTCCAGCTCATCGTGCGGGAGCCGTCAGGGTCGGGGATGCCATGGCCGCGCGGTGTAGGCGCGGGCGCGGGGACATTCAATGCGCGGCCCGATCAAGGCAACATCCCCCGGACTTGATCCGGGGTCCCGCTCCTGTTGGTGCTGTCCGTAGGAGGCGGAACCCCGGACCAGGTCCGGGGGCAGGGGGTGCCGCGCTTACGCGGCGACCTTGCTGATGAACTCGACGGTGCTCGCCTTGAGCGAGCCCAGCTCGCCGTCCAGCAAGAAGAAGCCGTCGCCGACCCGGTCGATTTCCGACGCCACCGTTTCGGTATCCTCGCGGATCGCGGCGATGGTCGACGACATCGAATCGGCGGCCAGCGCGGTTTCGTCGACCGCGGCGGTGATCGCGGTCACGGTCTGCGCCTGCACCTCCATCGCGCTGCGGATGCGGTTGGCGCTTTCCTGCACTTCGGTCACGGTCGAGCGGATCGATGCGTTGGTCTCGACCGTCGAGCGCGTGGCCGCCTGGATCGCGGCGATCTTGGCGGCGATGTCGTCGGTCGCGCGGGCGGTCTGGCTGGCGAGGCTCTTCACCTCCTGCGCCACCACCGCAAAGCCGCGGCCGGCATCACCCGCGCGGGCGGCCTCGATCGTGGCGTTGAGCGCCAGCAGGTTGGTCTGCCCGGCAATGTCGCGGATCAGCCCCAGGATCGATTCGATCGACTTGGCATGGTCCGACAGCGCTTCCGACATGCCGACGGCGGTGCCGGCCTGTTCCGACGCGCGGGTGGCGATCTCGGCGGCGGCCTCGACCTCCATCCGCGCATCCTCGATCGCGCGGATCAGCCCGGCGGAGGTGGCGGCGGCTTCGCGCATCGCGACCGCCGACTGTTCGGCGGCGGCGGCGACTTCGGACGCCTTGCCCAGCATGCCGCGGACATTGGCCGAAGACCGGCTGGCATGGATGCGCAGCGTGTCGCTCTCGCGGCTCGCCCGCTCGACCGTCGCGCCGATATTGTCGCGGAACTCATGCGCCAGCTGGTCGCGCGATTCCTGCAGATCGTATTGGAGATAGGCGTTGAACAGCGACACGAACACTTCGGATTCCAGCGACCGCAGCCGGAACAGCAGCTCGGCGGCATAGCGGAACGCGGCTTCGTCCTCGATCCCGCGACGCAGCACGTCCAGCAGCGTGCGCGCGCCGGCATCGCCCATCGACAGGATCGCGGTCAGCGTGACGTCGGCGGCGAATGCGCTGGCGACGGTCCGCTCGCACGATTCTACCCAGGCCAGGCCGGTCAGGTTGGTGAAGCGGTTGCGCAGATAGGCGACGCCCAGCTCGATCATCCGGTCGTAGTTGCGGTGCATGCTGTTCGCCCCGCCGACCTTTTGCGACTGCTGGAAATGCGCGGCGGCGACTTCTCGGGCATGCGGTTCGATGATGGTCCACAGCTCGCGCGCGGCGGCCACGTCTTCGGCGGAAATGTTGAACAGGTGCAGGCGCTCTTGCAGATCGATCGTCCGGCTCACGCTTTCCGGTGCCGGCAGCTTCCTGGTCCCCACGATTCGCTTCCCCTGTTCGCTGGCGCCCGCAACTGGCACGGCGGACCCCTGTAGCTGCCGGGGGTAACGTGCAGGCGTTAACAGTCGGTTGACCACGGGTCGGGCGTCGTTCGCGCAATGCCGGGGCCGGCCCTTTCGTGCATGCAGACTTGCATCGGCGGGGCGGGTGCGTAGATAGGCCACAATCGCTGGAAATCCGCATCCGCCCGACGTGGCTGCGCGCGCTGCTTTGAGGAATGTCCGACTTGGCCATGGTCCGCCCGAAAAACCGCCCCGTTTCGCCCCATCTCCAGGTCTGGCGCTGGGGGCCGAACATGCTGGTGTCGATCCTGCACCGCGCGACCGGCGTCGCCATGGGCACGGTTGGCCTCGCGCTGTTCGTGTGGTGGCTGGCCGCGCTGTCGGGTGGCGAGGACAGCTATGCCCGCTTCCTGTCGTGGTTCACCGGTCCGTTCGCGCCCATCGGCTATCTGGTCGGCATCGGTCTCAGCTTCGCGCTGTTCCAGCATATCGGCAACGGCGTGCGTCATTTCTTCATGGATATCGGCGCGAATTTCGAACTGAAGGGCAACCGGCAGAGCGCGGTCGCGACGATCGTGTTCGCCGCCTGCGCGACTGCCGCGCTGTGGGCCTGGCTGCTGGTGGGGAAGCACTGATGGGTAACGGAACCAGCATCGGCCGCGTGCGCGGCCTGGGATCGGCCAAGGCCGGCGCGCATCATTTCTGGCATCAGCGGCTGACGGCGGTCTCGAACCTCGTCCTCATGCTGTGGTTCGTGCTCTCGCTCGCGCTGCTGCCCGCCTATGATTACGACACCGTCTATGCGTGGGTGTCGTCGGCATGGGGCGCGGTGCCGCTGATCCTGCTCGCCACCTCGGTCTTCTACCATGCCAAGATGGGCCTGCAGACCGTGATCGAGGATTATCAGCATGACGAAACGCGCGTCGTCGCGCTGATCGCGCTGAACCTCGTCTATGGCGCGGGATGGCTGCTCGCCGCCTTCTCGATCCTCCGCATCGCTTTCACCGGGACGCCCGCATAATGGCCACCGACGCTTACAAGATCATCGACCACACCTATGACGCGATCGTCGTGGGCGCGGGCGGTTCCGGCCTTCGCGCCACCATGGGCATCGCCGAAGCCGGCCTGAAGACCGCCTGCATCACCAAGGTGTTTCCGACGCGGTCGCACACCGTCGCCGCGCAGGGCGGCATCGCCGCCAGCCTCGGCAACAACTCGCCCGACCACTGGTCGTGGCACATGTACGACACGGTCAAGGGCTCCGACTGGCTCGGCGACCAGGACGCGATCGAGTATATGGTCCGCGAGGCGCCCGCTGCGGTCATCGAGCTGGAACATGCCGGCGTGCCGTTCAGCCGCAACGAGGACGGGACGATCTACCAGCGTCCGTTCGGCGGCCATATGCAGAATATGGGCGAAGGCCCCCCGGTGCAGCGCACCTGCGCCGCCGCCGACCGTACCGGCCACGCCATGCTCCACGCGCTGTACCAGCAGTCGCTGAAGTATGACGCCGACTTCTTCATCGAATATTTCGCGCTCGACCTGATCATGGAGGACACGCCCGAGGGCAAGGTCTGCCGCGGCGTGATCGCGCTGTGCATGGAAGACGGGTCGATCCACCGCTTCCGCGCGCATTCGGTGGTGCTGGCGACCGGCGGCTATGGCCGCTGCTATTTCTCGGCGACTTCCGCGCATAGCTGCACCGGCGACGGCGGCGGCATGGTGCTGCGCGCCGGCCTGCCACTGCAGGACATGGAATTCGTCCAGTTCCACCCGACCGGCATCTATGGCGCGGGCGTCCTTATCACCGAGGGCGCGCGTGGCGAGGGCGGCTATCTGACCAACAAGGATGGCGAGCGGTTCATGGAACGCTACGCCCCCTCGGCCAAGGACCTTGCCTCGCGCGACGTCGTCAGCCGGTCGATGGCGATGGAGATGCGCGAAGGGCGCGGCGTCGGCAAGGACGGCGACCATATCTTCCTGCACCTCGACCATATCGATCCCAAGGTGCTGGCCGAACGCCTGCCGGGCATCACCGAAACCGGCAAGATCTTCGCCGGTGTCGACCTGACCCGCCAGCCGCTGCCGGTGACGCCGACGGTCCATTACAATATGGGCGGCATCCCGTGTAACTATCACGGCGAAGTCGTGACCATCAAGGACGGCAACCCCGACGCGGTCGTGCCCGGCCTGTTCGCGGTCGGCGAAGCGGCCTGCGTGTCGGTGCACGGCGCCAACCGCCTCGGCTCCAACTCGCTGATCGATCTGGTCGTGTTCGGCCGTGCGACGGGTCTGCGGCTCAAGGAAACCCTGAAGCCCAACACCCCGCACAAGCCGCTGCCGGAAGGATCGGCCGACCTGGCGCTCGCTCGCCTCGACAAGTTCCGCAACGCGAGCGGCAGCAAGCCGACCGCGCAGATCCGCCTCGACATGCAGAAGACGATGCAGAAGCACTGCGCCGTGTTCCGCGACGACGCGCTGCTGAACGAAGGCGTGACGATGATGGAGGATATCTATCGCTCGTTCGCCGACGTGCACGTCACCGACAACTCGCTGATCTGGAACACCGATCTGGTCGAGACGCTCGAGCTTGACAATCTGCTGGCGCAGGCGATGGTGACGATCAAGTCGGCGCAGAACCGCAAGGAAAGCCGCGGCGCGCACGTGAACGAGGATTTCCCCGACCGCGACGACGCCAACTGGATGAAGCACACCATCGCGACCTTCGACGGCTGGGGCGGCACGCTCGGCACCACCGCGATCGATTATCGCCCGGTGCACGACTATACGCTGACCGACGAGATCGAATATATCAAGCCGAAGAAGCGGGTGTACTGAGCCTGTTTTCAAACGGTTGAGGGAAGGGCGATCGGTGCGGACCGGTCGCCCTTTTTGATTCACGCGAAGGCGCGAAGAAGAGTTGGAGTTTCGCGAAGGCACAAAGGACGCAGAAGATAGGGGTTCGCGCGGAGGCGCGGAGATGCGGAGGGTTCCGCAAGCGGAGCGGTCGCGACCCGACGCCAACCTGCCCACCCCCGTCACCCCGGGCTTGACCCGGGGTCCCGCTTCTTCTTCTGTTCGACGGGGTTAAGCAGCGGGACCCCGGATCAAGTCCGGGGTGACGATGGGGAGAGGTAACGCTCCTCGCGCCAGCGAGCCTCTCTCCATCTCTCCCCACGAACCCGAATGCCGCAACGACACGGCCCGCCCGCCAGACACGAAACCCCTCCGCGTCTCCGCGCCTCCGCGCCTCCGCGCGAGCCTCTGAACTTTCTTCTCCCGCCAACGACCCATCCCCGGAACATAACCCCGCTCCCCCCGGTTCCGCCGCCGACCACGCCAGAGGGAACGCCCGTCATGTCCGACACCAACGTCAACGATTATCCGCTGCTCGCCCGCCCGCACATCCATCTGACCGGCCCGGTCGACCATGCGATGTACGCCAATTTCCGCGAGCAACTGTTGAACGCCCCCGCAGAAGGCCCGCTCGTCGTCTCCATCTCGACGCTCGGCGGCGATCCCGAAGTCGCCCGCGCGATGGGCGACGATATCCGCCTGCTCCGCGACTATACCGGCCGCGAGGCGCTGTTCCTCGGCAAGGTCGCGGTCTATTCCGCCGGATCGACCTTCATGTCGGCCTTCCAGGTCAACAAGCGTTTCCTGACCAAGGGCACCCGGTTGATGCTGCACGAGCGGCAGATGACCAGCACCATCGAACTGTCCGGCCCGCTGAAGATGCTGGTCGCGACGCTGAAGGCCAAGCTGCACGAGATCGAAACCTCGGTCGAGATCGAGGAAGAGGGCTTCCGCGCGATCGTCGCCGGGTCGCAGGTCCCGTTCGAGGAACTGGTCGAGAAGGCCCCGGCCAACTGGTATATCGGTGCCGAGGAAGCGAAGGAACGCGGCCTGGTGCTGGATGTGATCTGACATCTTTCCGTACCCCCGCGCAGGCGGGGGTCCAGAGCCAGGCAACGCAACGGTAGCGTTCGACGCCCTGGACCCCCGCCTGCGCGGGGGTACGACAAGGGGCAGCACCACGCCACTGGCCACGCGCCCGAAATTCCCCCATCATCGGAACATCATGGCCGACAACGACACCATCCTGACCGCCGCCCGTGACTGGGCAGGCGCGCCGCTTGCCTTGGCCACCGTCACCTCGACCTGGGGCTCCGCGCCCCGCCCGCGCGGCAGCCACATGTTGGTCCATCAGGACGGCCGTTTCGAAGGATCGGTATCGGGCGGCTGCGTCGAAAGCGACATCCTCGCCACCGCCGCCGACGTCATCGCCGGCGCGCCCTTCGCCATCAAACGCTATGGCGTGGCCGACGCCGCCGCGTGGGAAGTCGGCCTGCCCTGCGGCGGCGAGATCGAGGTCATGGTCCAGCGCGTCGACCCGGAGGGCTTCGACCCCGTGCTGTTCGACGCGATCGACGCGGCGGGCGCGGAAGGACGCGCCATCACCCTGTCGACCGATCGCACCACCGGTCGCACCAGCATCGGCGAGACGGAGGGCGCGTTCCTCAACCGCTACGACCCGCCGCGCCGCCTGCTGATCGTCGGCGCGGTACAGATCGCGCAGGCGCTGTCGGGCATGGCGCGCGAACTGGGCATCGCCACCACCGTCATCGACCCGCGCGCCCGCTTCCTGACCGAAGAGCGCTTCCCCGGCGTCACCCTCGACGATCGCTGGCCGGACGAGGCATTGCAGGCGTTGAAGCCCGATGCCGCCACTGCCGTCGTGACCCTCAGCCACGATACGAAGATCGACGACCCCGCGCTGATCGAGGCGCTGAAATCCCCCGCCGCCTATATCGGCGCGCTGGGATCGCGGCGCAGCCACGCCGCGCGGCTCGAACGCATCTCCGCTGCCGGGGCGCAGGGGCTTGAGCGGATCGACGGTCCGGTCGGGCTCGACATCGGGGCGATCGGCCCGTCCGAAATCGCGCTGTCGATCGCGGCGGCCATGGTAAGGAGCTTCCATGCGCGCTGAAGATACCGTCCTGATCCTGCTGGCGGCCGGGCGCTCGCAGCGCTTCGGCGATGCCGACAAGCTGGCGCAGGAATTCCTGCACAAGCCGGTCGCCTATCATGTCGTGACCGCGCTGGAGGCGATCCCGTTCCTCGACCGCGTCGCGGTGATCGACGGGACGAAGCTCGACTTCGCGTCGCGCGGCTATGACGTTATCGTCAACGATGACCCCGCGGCGGGCATGTCGCGCTCCGTCCAGCTCGGCCTGCGCGCGGCGCGGGCCAAGGGCGCGAAGGGCGTGGTGATCGCGCTCGCCGACATGCCGCGCATCACCGCCGCCCATGTCTATCGCCTGCTCGACACCGCCCGCGACGATGCGGACGCGGTAGTCGCGTCGAGCGACGGGACGAGGCCGTGCCCGCCGGCCGTGTTCGGCGCGGGCCGCTTCGACTTCCTCGAATCGCTCGAAGGCGATGCCGGCGCCCGCGACCTCGTCCGCGCCGGTCGCCATGTCGTAACGACGCCGGCCGAACTGATCGACATCGACACCCCCGAAGACCTCGACCGCCTGCGCGCCATCGCCGAGGCCCCGGATCAGCACGACGCGATCACCCTGCCGCAGCCTGAGCCGTGGTGGCATCCGCGCCCGGAATGATTTTCCTACAGCGGGTGCTTTAGGTAGGCTCGCGGGAATGGGTTCACACGGAGGCGGGGAGAAGAAGGAAGGATTTGATCGCGCAGAGGCGCGGAGGGCGCAGAGAGGTGGCGCTCGCCGCGACCGCGGCTCTCTATGGGGGGAGCCGAAAGAGAAGGGCTTTGCCAGACAGACTGACGCCGCCCGCTCCACAACCCCTCTTCACCCTCTGCGCCTCTGCGCGAAAAACAGCCCTTTTTTCTACTCCGCGCCGCCGCGCCTTCGCGTGAAAACGATCTTTCTCACCGTCAGCCCCCAAACGTCGCCCCAGCGAAGGCTGGGGCCTCAAGCGGCTCCTGCCGCCCCCGGTAACGGAAAAATGCCAGCCGCCGCCGGCATGACGCCCAGTTCAAACGGGAGGAATCGCTACCACCACAACAACGCGACGAGTGTGAACTTAGTGAACTTTGGCCTCACGCCATCGCCGCCGCCGCACCCTTCAAATCCTCGACGAACCGTGCAAACTCTTCTTCTGCCTGGATTTTATCGGGCAGCCGCAGCAAATAGCTCGGATGGACCGTGATCCAGCCGATCCCGCCATCGGCCAAGGTCAGCACCCGCCCGCGCTCGCGCGAGATCGTCACCGTCTTGCCGGTCAGCGACCGCGCCGCCGTCGCGCCCAGCGCCACCGTCATGCGCGGGCGGAGAATGCCGCGCTCCTGTTCGATCCACCAGCGACAGGCATCGATCTCGCCCACGCCGGGCTTGGCATGGATGCGCCGCTTGCCCCGCGGCTCGAACTTGAAATGCTTGACCGCGTTGGTGACATAGACTCGCGACCGATCGATCCCGGCTTGGGCCATCGCCCGGTCGAACATCTGCCCCGCCGGGCCCACGAAGGGGCGCCCCGCCAGATCCTCCTGGTCGCCCGGCTGTTCGCCGACGACCATCATATCGGCATCCACCGGCCCCTCGCCGAACACCGTCTGCGTCGCTGGCTTCCATAGCGGGCAGCGCTGGCAGCCCATCGCCTCGTCGCGCAGCGCCGCCCACGCCGCCTCGCTATTGCCACCGGGAGCCGCTCGTGCCGTCTCGATCATCGCCGCCTCGCGTGCCTGTGCCCCCGCGATCAGCGCCGGGACCAGCGCGGTTTCGGGCATGTTCTTCCAATATTTGCGCGGCATCTCCTTCAGCATCGCGCCCTTTTTCAGCCGGGCGGGATTGAAGATCGACGCGTAATAGGTCTTCCAGACCTCCTCGACCGGGTCGCCGTCGGGGGCGTCGGCCTTGCTGGCACCGGGCCCTTCGGACAGCGTCTCGCCGTCCCAGTGCAGCGACACTTCGGGCGTCAGGATCGACCAGCGCATCGCCGCGAACCGGTCGACGAAGAACCGGCCATTGTGGCGGACGATATGATGCTCCGGCTCGAACCACGCGACGAAGCGGGTGCCGCCCTCTTCCTCGACCTCGCGAAAGCGCAGAAAGGCGCGCATCTTGTGAATGTCGCGCCGGACCGCCTTGGCCATCTCCTCCAGCCGCCGCATCGCCGGATCGGCCTTGTCGTCGATCAGGCGGGGCTGGTCGATCAGGCGGGTGAGCATCGCATAGAGCAGCGCGAATCGCTCCGGGTCGGCGTGCATCGCCACCGTCCGCGCCAGATCGATGAACGCACGGGGCACGCGGGGGGCGGGGGCGTCGCCGGCGACGATCGCCTCGTCGCCGAACAGGTCGGTGGGCAGGTCACCGACCTGCCACACCACTTCCGCTGGGGACACGCGCTGCGCGGCGAGCGACCGGGCGGCATCGCGCCACCCGTCGAAATCATCCGCCGCCGCCAGCGCCGCGACCCGCATTAGAGCCTGAAGGCCTGGTTTTGACCCATCGGGACGGAGCCGATGCGGGTCTGTGGATAGGAGTGAGGAAGGAGCGGGGCCTTGCCCCCATGACTGACGAGCGACGCCATCACAGGCCTGCATCGGCCCGCCGCTTCGCGGTTGCCCTGCGCCGCCCGCCGGACGTCGTCGTACGGCTTGCCCGGGCAAGGTGCCCACGCTGCACGGTACTCCTTGCCGACGAACGGCGCAGGGCAACCACGACGGGTCAAAACCAGGCCTTCAGGCTCTAGTCGCGGTCGTCGCCCGCTTCCGACGTCTCGGCGATTGCCAGTTCCTTTGGCTTGCGGTCCTCGAACACCTTGGCGATGCGCGCTTCCTCGGCATCGCTCAGTTCCTCGGCGGCGGCGGGGAACATCTCTTCCTCCTCCTCGTCGATATGATGTTCGTAGCGGTGGCGCATCTCGGCGAAGCGCTCGTTCCATTCGTTGCTGCCGGCGTCCAGCTTGGCGATCTCGCCCAGATAGTCGTCGATTTCCTTATGCTCCGACACCGAATGCCGCGCCTCGTCGCGCAGGTCGGGATTGGCGAGCATCGTCGCGTACAGCGCCTCCTCCTCCGCGGCGGCATGGGCCGACACCTCGACGCGAAATTCCTCGAACAGTTCGGCACGCTCGTCGCCCGTGGCCGCGTCGATGCGCTTCAACAGGTCGCGGTGCCGGTCGTGATCGGCCTTCAGGTCGGCATAGATGCGGGCGTCGGCCATGGGAAATTCCTTTGCTGGTTCACACCGACCAACGGCGGCAATCCGCGGAGGTTTCTCTTGCGAGGGATTTTCACCGCCACCCGTCATTCCGGCGAAGGCCGGAATCCATGGACACGGAACGGCGCGCTTCTATCGATATCGGTCGCGACCATGGATCCCGGCCTCCGCCGGGATGACGGCGGTTCAGCTGAACAACTCCATCTGGTCCGCCTTTTTCGGCGCGACCACCGGCCGCAACTCCGCCCGGTCCGCCAGCACCACCGGCCGCCAGTCATCGGCGATCAGGAACGGCCGGAGCTTGGCGATCGACACGGTCAGCCGCGCGACATCGGCCAGCGCCAGCCGCCGCCAACGCCGCGCGGTCAGGATCGCGTTGACCGCCTTCACCCCCAGCCCCGGCACGCGCAGCAGCATCTCGCGCGGCGCGCGGTTCACGTCGACCGGAAAGCGATCGCGGAATTTGAGCGCCCAGGCGAGCTTGGGATCGATGTCGAGCGGGAGCATCCCCGTCGCATCGTCCGCCGCCGCGCGCACCTCGTCGGCACGATAGTCATAGAAGCGCATCAGCCAGTCCGACTGGTACAGGCGGTGCTCGCGCATCAGCGGCGGGCGTTGCAGCGGCAGGACGGCGGACGCCTCGGGGATCGGGCTGAACGCCGAATAATAGACGCGGCGCAGACCGTAGCGGTCGTACAGCGTCGACGCCTTGCCGACGATATCGCGGTCGGTCGCCGCATCGGCGCCGACGATCATCTGCGTCGACTGCCCCGCCGGCGCATATTTCGGCGCCGACTTATACCGCTTTCGCGCGTCGCGACCGTCCGCGATATCGTGCGCGACCTGGCCCATCGCCCCCTCGATCTGCGTCGCCGACTTTTCCGGCGCCAGCCGCTTCAGCCCGCCGGTGGTCGGCAGCTCCACATTGATCGACACGCGGTCGGCATAGACCCCGGCCAGATGCACCAGTTCGGGATCGGCATCGGGAATGGTCTTCAGGTGGATATAGCCGCGAAAATCGTGGTCCTCGCGCAACGACCGCGCGACCTCGACGATCTGCTCCATCGTATAGTTGGACGACCCGATGATCCCCGACGACAGGAACAGCCCCTCGATATAGTTCCGCCGATAGAAGCTGAGCGTCAGCGCCACGACCTCCTGCGCGGTAAAACGAGCACGACGGACGTTCGACGACTTGCGATTGATGCAGTAATGGCAGTCGAAGATGCAGCTGTTGGTCAGCAGGATCTTGAGCAACGAGATGCAGCGACCATCGGGCGCATAGGCGTGGCAAATGCCCATCCCCTCGGTCGACCCGATTCCCTTCCCGTCGCGCGAATGGCGCTTGGCCGTGCCCGACGACGCGCAGGACGCATCATATTTCGCGGCATCGGCAAGGATCGCCAGTTTCGCACGGGTGTCGAGCTGCGCCATATGTTCGATATATGTTCCAAGACGTTGAACGCCAAGGGGTAATCAGCCGAGCGCCGCGTCCAATGCACGGCGCAACGCGGTCACTTCGCCATTAAGCGCGATCAACCGTTCCGGCGTCATCCCGCTGCGCGCGACGACGGTTGGCGCTAAGCAGCCGCTCTCCGCCCAGCGCGCGCGCCCCGCTTCGGTCAACCGTACCAGTACCTGGCGTTCATCTTCCGGATTGCGCAGTCGGTCGACCAGCCCCGCCGCCTCCATCCGCTTGGCGAGCGGCGTGATCGTGCTCGGCTCCAGCGACAGCCGTTCGGCGATGGCGCCGATGGTCAGTCCGTCCTCCGAATCGCTCAGCGTCAGCAGGACGAGGAACTGGGGATAGGTGATCCCCATCCGGTCGAGCATCGGCTTGTAGGTCCGGTTGATCGCGATCGTCGCGGCGTAGAGCGAGAAGCAGAGCTGTTCGTCGAGGGGCAGGGGCTTGTCCATGGCGGGCATATAGCATGAATGATTGTCGCGATAAATAATACTGGACAGTCCGGCCGGGCGACGCTATTTAATTATCGCGATAAACAAATGGAGCAACCGCCATGTCGATCGACGTCAAGTACAGCACCACTGCCACCGCCACCGGGGGGCGCGAAGGCCATGCGCGCAGCGAGGACGGCCGGTTCGACGTCAAGCTGTCGACCCCGCGCGAACTGGGCGGTGCCGGCGGTGACGGCAGTAATCCGGAACAGCTGTTCGCGGCGGGCTATGCCGCGTGCTTCATCGGCGCGATGAAGGTCGCGGGGCAGCAGCTGGGGATCAAGGTCCCGAACGACGTGACCGTCACCGCGACCGTCGGCATCGGCCCGCGTTCGCTCGGTGGGTTCGGCATCACCGCCGACCTGAAGGTGGCGGTGCCCGGCGTCGATCCGCAGCAGGCGCAAGCGTTGATCGACACCGCGCACGGCATCTGCCCCTATTCGAATGCGACGCGCGGCAATGTCGATGTCGGCCTGACGCTCGCCTGATCGTTCGACAGCGGCGATCGGCTTCGCCTATGCCTTGCGCAAGTGAGGATGCGGGAGACGAGGCTTGCTGACGATCGAGACGATGCGGTGGTTCGCTCCCTCGGACGCCGCATCGCCGAACCATGACGGGGCGGGAACGGCCGAGGCAGTTCCTGCTCCGCATGTCGTTTTGGAGGGGCATATCGCGTGACAACCATCGCCGATGTCGCGGCGCGGGCGGGCGTGTCGATCCGTACCGTGTCGCGCGTGCTCAACCGGTCGCCGTTGGTCAACGCCGCCACCCGCGAGCAGGTGGAGGCGGTGGTCGCCGAACTGCAGTTCCGCCCCAGCGCCCGTGCACGCGGGCTGGCGACCGGGCGGTCGTTCCTGCTGGGGCTGGTGCATAACGATCGCAACGCGCTGGTGCTCGACCCCTTACAGCGCGGGATCGTCGGTGCGGCGGCGGCGCGGGGTTATGAGCTGGTGGTGCATCCGGTCGCGCCGGGCGATGGCGATCCGGTCGCCGACGTGCTCGATTTCGCCGGACGGTCGAGGGTCGATGGCGTGGTGGTCGTGCCGCCCATCTCCGGCATCGCGGGGATGGCAGAAGCGCTGAGCGAAGCGGGTGTGCCGGCAGTGGCGCTCTCTTCGGTCGCGCTGTCTGGCTATGGCGCGGTGCTGGTGTCGGACGAGCGCGGCGCGGCGCGTGCCGTGGCCGATCATCTGGCGGCACTTGGCCATCGCCGGATCGCGCTGCTGTCGGGGCCGGTCACCGCCGCGTCGGCCCGTGAACGGCGTGCCGGGTTTATTGCCGGGCTGGACGACCACGGCCTGACCCTCCGCCATGAGGCAGAGGGCGATTACGGCTTCGACAGCGGCGTGGCGGCGGCGACGCGGTTGTTGCAGGCGACCCCGCGCCCTACCGCGATCTTTGCCGGCAACGACGTAATGGCGGCGGCCGTGCTGAAGGTCGCGGCATCGCGGGCAATCGACGTGCCGGGCGACCTCTCCGTCATCGGCTTCGACGGCAGCATTCTCGCGCAAATGCTGACGCCGGCGCTGACCACGGTCCATCGCCCGATCGCCGATATGGCGGGCGCGATCACGACGCGGCTGATCGACCGGATCGAATGCACGGCAGACGACGCGCCACTGACCGCCACGCTGTCGCTGTCGATCGGCGGATCGTGCGGTCCGGTCAGACGCGGATGAGGTCGAGGAAGCGGATCGCCGCCCGATAATCGCTCGCGCGTGCCGCACGGGTTTCGGCGGCGAGTTCGTCCTCGCCCCATTGCTCGGCCTGCCAGTCCTCGTCGACATGCGCGGCCGCCCAGGCGGTGTCGGCATCGATCGCGCGCTCGACGACCGCCAGCCCCAGCAGCAGCGATCCGGTCAGCGAGACGATCGGCGACAGCGGCGCCAGCTGCCATGGCGACAGGGCAACCACCGCCTCGCGCAGCCGCGCCAGCGTCCGCGGCGGTTGTTCGACCGGCATCACGCCATCGGTGACGGTGAAGTCGACGCCGAACCGCTCCCGTGCCCAGTCGAGGACCGGATGCCATATCGCCGCCTGCCGATCCGCGAGTGGTCCGGGCTCGGCGCGATAGCAGAGCAGGTCGCTGCCGCCATACACCGCGATCCCGCCCGCAAAGGTAGCCGCATCGGGTGCGATCCGTTCGATCGCGGCGTTGGCGAGGCCGGTCAGCGGCATCGCCCGCGGATCGATCGTCTCCTCCACCGCGCGCCATTCGTCGGCGATCGCCTCGGCCAGCGCGGGGAAGGGCACCACCAGCGGCAGCCGCCCCGGTGTGCGCACCGGTCGCCCGTCCAGCGCGATGCCGCCGTCCGCCGTGACCGCGACGTCCTGCCAGAAGCGCTTCACTTGCTGCGCCACTTCGCGGTCAGCCCGCGCGGTACGACCGCCATCGCGTACAGCGCCGACAGCACGATCGCCGCGCCCAGCACGCGCATGCCGGTGTCCGGAGCACGCGCCAGCACGATCAGCCCGAACACCGCACCCATCGCGGTGGCGATCCGGATCGCGACCAGCACGAGCCAGCGATTGCGGGCGACGGGATCATCGGTCATGGCAGGTCCAGCAGCTGAGGGAGCAGGGTGGCATCGTCGCACATTCGCTGTGCGCCGGCAGCCATCAAGGTGTCGCGGTCATGATAGCCCCAGGTGACGCCGACCGCCCGTGCGCCCGCCGCGACCGCCATCGCCATGTCGAACCCGGTATCGCCGATCATCACCGTCGTCTCGGGCAGCGCATCGGCCTCGGCCATCGCCGCATAGAGCATCGCAGGATGCGGCTTGGACGGATGCCGGTCGGCGGTCTGCAACGTCGTGAAATGCCGGGTCATACCATGATGGTCGAGCAGCAGCGCGAGGCCCCGGTCCGACTTGCCGGTCGCCACGCCCAGCGTCCATCCGCTATCGAGCAGTGCAGTCAGTGCGTCGGCGATACCGGGGAACAGCGGCTCCTCGGCCAGCCTCCCGTCGAGCCGCATCGCGCGGAAATGCCGCTTATACCCTTCCGCCACCGCATCGTGCAGCTCCGCATCGCTGTCGGGCACCAGCATCGCCACCGCCTGCGGCAGGCTCAACCCGACGATCCGGCGCACCTCACGCGGGTCGGGCTCCGCCAAGCCCGCATCGGCAAAGGCCAGCGCCATAGCGAGGCAGATATTCGCCTGCCCATCGGCCAGCGTCCCGTCGCAATCGAACACGGCGAGGCGGGTCATGCCGTCCGCATCCATGCCGCCAGCGGATGGTTGCCCAGCCGCTCCGACACCCGCGCGCGGACCTCGGCGGGCTTGTTCTGGTTCAGCTTGACGGTGCCGCGCCACGTCGTCGGGACCAGCTCGAACCCGGCGATGGCGTCCATCATCGCCTCCGCCTTTTTTGGATCGATCTGGTCGACGGCCCATTGCGGTTCATCTTCGTAGATCGCGGCCAGCGCATCGATCTGTTCGCGCAGGCCGGTACGGTCCAGCGCGCGGACCACGCCCTCGACTTCGACCGACAGGTAGTTCCAGGTGGGTACCTCATCCGGCCCCGCCGCGTACCAGCGTGGCGAGATATAGGCGTGCGGCCCCTGCACCACGAACAGCACCGTCGCCCCGTCGAGATGCGCGGTCACCGCATTGGCGCGCGCGACATGGAAGCGCAGCGCACCGTCGCTGGTCGGCACCACGGGCACCTGCGCCACGCGCGGGCCAGCAGGCGTCACGACGAACAGCATGCCGAAGCCTTCCTCCGCGACGAACGCCCGAGAGGCATCCTCGTCCATGCGAAAGGCGGCATTGGGGTGCATCAGTCGCGCTGTCCCCGCGACCGCCGCTCGCCACGCCGTTCCTTGCGATAGGTCTTGGCGTGCGCCTTCGCCTTGGCCTTCAGATCGGCCTTGGTCACCGGCGGCGGCGTATCGTCGATCATCGCATTGCCGAGCGACAGGTCGAAGCCCAGCAGGTCGATGCTCTCCGCGAAATGCGGTGGCAGTTCGGCGGTCACGTCCACCTGCCCGCCATCGGGATGGTCGATGCGGATGCGGCGGGCGTGCAAGTGCATCTTGCGGCTGACCCCGCCGGTCAGGAACGCCGCCTGCCCGCCATATTTGCCGTCGCCGACGATCGGATGGCCGATCGCCGACATGTGCACGCGCAGCTGGTGGGTACGCCCGGTAAAGGGTCGCAGCTCGACCCACGCTGCGCGATTGCCGACGCGTTCGATCACGCGGTAGCGCGAGCGGGCGGGCTGGCCTTCCGTTTCGTCGACATGCATCTTTTCGCCGCCGGTGCCCGGTTGTTTGGCGATCGGCAGGTCGATGATCCCGTCGGCGATGTCGGGGATGCCGACGACCAGCGCCCAATAGACCTTCTTCGCGGTCCGCCCCGAAAACGACTTGGCGAAGAACGCCGCCGCGCGCGCGGTGCGGGCGATCAGCAGCGCGCCCGACGTGTCCTTGTCGAGCCGGTGGACCAGTTTCGGCCGGCTCTCGCCATCGAACTGCAGCGCGTCGAGCAGCCCGTCGACATGGTCGTGGGTCTTGGTCCCGCCCTGCGTCGCCAGGCCCGGCGGCTTGTTCAGCACCAGCGCCTGCTTGTCGCGGTGGATGACAAGGCTCTGCGCTAACTCGGTCTGTTCGGCCGACAGCGGCGGGCGCTCCGCCTTGGGGCGCGGCTGGGCGACGATCGCCGATTCGGGCGGCGGCACGCGCAGCACCTGTCCGGCCGACAGGCGGGCGCCCGGCTGGGCACGGCCGCCGTCGATGCGCAGCTGCCCGGTCCGCGCCCAGCGTGACACGGTGTTGAAGCTGGTATCGGGCAGATGCCGCTTGAACCAGCGGTCCAGCCGGATGCCGTCGTCATCTGCCCCGACCGTGAATTGCCGGACGTCGTTCTCGCTCATGCCGCTCCCCGCGTCAGTTGCAGCCCGGCGAACAGCGCCAGCGCGGCACCCACCACCGATAGCAGTGCATAGCCGATCGCCCCGGCCGCTTCACCCCGTTCGATCATGGTCACCATGTCAAGCGAGAAGGCCGAAAAGGTGGTGAACCCGCCCAGCACGCCAACGCCCAGCGCCAGCCGGACCTGTTCGTTGCCGCCGCTGCGCGCCAGGACGCCGACCAGCAGCCCCATCGCCAACCCGCCGATCAGATTCACCCCGAGCGTCCCCCAGGGATAGTCCGGGCCGAAGGTCGTGAGCGCCCAGCGCCCGAAAAGATGTCGCAGCCCGGCACCGATCGCGCCGCCGGCCATGACGATGAATAGATTTCCCATGATCGGCCGTCGCCTAGCCGATTGCGGCGCGCGAGGAAACCGTCGTGCTGCGCATCGGCCAGCCGGCTGCCTGCAACGGCTCGATCTGGCCGCGCGCCACCGGTGCCTCGATCCCGCCGGTCAAGAGCAGGCGGACGTTGCGTCCGTCGCGCTGGGCGCCCGTGACATGGCTGCGCGAGACCCACCAGCTGCGATGCACCTGCGCGCCGTCCATGCCCGCTAACTCAGCTACCGCGTCGCGCATCCGCATCAGGATCAGCGTCGATCCGGCCGGGGTATGCGCCCGGACATAATGATCCTCCATCGCCAGCGCGATCAGGTCGCGGCCGAGATGCGCCGGCAGGCGGTCGAGGAACGGCGGGGTCGCCGGCGAGGCGATGATGGGCGCGGGTAAAGGTGGTGAAGGTGCCGCAGACGCGCGCCGCATCCTCCCGAACCAGAAGATCGACGTGATCGCCGACCCCAGGATCAGGACATTGGCGTAGCTTGTCAGCCACCCTTCCGCGCTGGGCAGGTGCAGCGGATGCCATAATCCGTCGACTGCCCAGACGACCATGGTCATCGGCACCGTAGCGAGGACGCATGCGGCGACCCACAGTCCCGCTTCCGGCAGGGAAAGCCGCCGTGCCAGCCGTGTCGCGATGACCGTGGCGGGCAGGTACAGCGCATAGCCTGCCAGCGCGCTGCCCAGCCAATAGGCCAGCCGCAGCGCGAACGGCAGGGCGAAGCTGCCGAACGGTCCCAGCACCGCGAGCAGCACGCCGATGGCGGTCATGATCGTCAGGTCGATCAGCAATCGGCGGGCATCGGGCATGGGGCGGCTCGGTGTGGAAGTTGCCTCGCCGCGATAGCGCGCTCCCCGGCAATTGCCACCTCTGCCATTTCACGCATCGCGAACGGGCAGGGCGGACGATCCACGACGGGGAGGGGCGTTCCACGCAGATCGGCTTGCCGGCGAGGGGCGGGTGGGCACAGCCGGGGGACACCGCCATAGCAGGAACCGCCATGATGCCCGCCACCGCCAAGACCGCCGCCCGTACCGACGACCTGTCCCCGCTGTTGCGCGGCGCGATGGTGGCGGGTGGCACCATGCTCGGCCTGCTGAGCCTGCTGGCGCTGATCCGTGCGGCGACCGGTATCGCGCCGGCCGCACCGGCGGCACATGACGTCGCGGTCGCCGTCCATCTGGCGAGCGTGCTGCCTGCCATTCCGCTCGGCCTCTACATCCTGCTGACACGCAAGGGCGGCGCGCGCCACCGCTTGCTGGGACGGGTCTGGATGGCGCTGATGGTGTCGACCGCGCTCAGCGCACTGTTCATCCGCCAGCTCAACCATGGCGGGTTTTCATGGATTCACCTGTTCGTGCCGGTGACGCTGATCGCGGCATGGGCGGCGATCGCGGCGGCCCGTGCGGGCGATATCCCGAAGCATCGCCGCCGGCTGGTCGCCATGTTCCTCGGCGCGATGGTCGTCCCCGGGCTGTTCGCCTTCGCTCCGGGGCGGGTCATGGCCATTTGGGCGTTCGGATGATACCGCTCCCCCTTGCTGACGGCGGTCGCAAGCGTTACATATTGCTGCGATGCACAACGACGTCGTTCCCGAGTCCGCGACCGATACCGCAACGGAAGAGCTGCGCGCCTCGCTCAGCGACATCATCCGCTTTGCGCTGATGCAGAAGATCTGCCTGTCGGTCCGCTACAACAACATGGACATGATCCTGGCGCCGCACATGCTGTGGACCAAGCATGGCGACCTGCATGTCGATGCCGTCACCGTCGAGCGCGCGGGCAGCCCGCCCAAGATCTTCAAGATCGGCACGTTCAAGCTGCTCGGCCTCGGCAATGTCGCGCTGACCTCGCGCACGTTCGAGCCGCAGGCGGAATTCGACCCGAACGATCCCAAATATGCCGAGGCCCCGATAGCGTCGGTCACGGGCTGAACCGCCGCGGCAGCAGGCGACAATCGCTTGCACATCCCCGCCGCCGGGGCCATGGACCGGCCAGGCCGGGGTCGCGTCGGGCGGCCGCGCGCAACGGGCGGACTTTGAACCAGTGACCAGCATCGGTATCTTCGGATGGCAGGGCCGGATGGGGCGCGCGATCGCGCAGGAGATCGAGCGCGTCGGCGAAACGCTGGCGGGCGGGGTCGACCAGGGCGGTGATCCGGTCGAACTGGCCGGGCGCGCCGACGTGCTGGTCGATTTCTCCTCGCCCAGCGCGCTTGCCGCCAACCTCGCCGCGGCGCGCGGAGCGGGGACGCCGATCGTCATCGGCACCACCGGCCTGAACGACCGCCACCATGCGATGATCGACGAGGCCGCCGCCGAGATCGCCGTGCTCCAGACCGGCAACACCTCGCTCGGCATCGCGCTCCTGTCGCGGCTGGTGCGCGATGCCGCGCGGCGGCTGGGTCCCGACTGGGATATCGAGATCGTCGAGAGCCACCACCGGCTGAAAGTCGATGCGCCGTCGGGCACCGCGCTCATGCTGGGCGATGCGGCGGCCGAAGGCATGGGCACCACCCTGTCCGACAGCGGCGTGATCGGTCGCGCCGGGCTGGTCGGTGCGCGTGCCGGCGGCACCATCGGCTTCGCCTCGCTGCGCGGTGGCACCATCGTCGGCGACCATCAGGTCGTGTTCGCGGGCGAGGGCGAGCGGATCGAGCTCGGCCACCGTGCCGACGACCGCGCCCTGTTCGCGCGCGGCGCGGTGCGGGCCGCGCTGTGGCTGGCGAGCGCACCGGCCGGCCGCTACACGATGGACGCGGTGCTGGGCGTTTGAAGAAGGCCGATATCTTCGAGTTTTTCCGGCGGCTGGCGGAGGACAATCCGCACCCCGAAACCGAACTCGAATCGGTCAACGACTATACGCTGCTGGTCGCGGTCGTGCTGTCGGCGCAGGCGACCGATGCCGGCGTGAACAAGGCGACGCGCGCGTTGTTCGCCACCGTCGACACGCCCGAAAAGATGGTCGCGCTCGGTCTCGACGGCCTGAAGCACCACATCCGCACCATCGGCCTGTTCAATACCAAGGCGAAGAACGTCATCGCCTTGTCCGAAGCGCTGATCGCCGGCCATGGCGGACAGGTGCCGAACGACCGTGCCGCGCTGGAAAAACTGCCCGGCGTCGGGCGCAAGACCGCCAATGTCGTGATGAACGTCGCGTTCGGCGCGGAAACCTTTGCGGTCGACACCCATATCTTCCGCGTCGGCAACCGCACCGGCCTGGCGCGCGGCAAGACGCCGAACGCGGTCGAATCGGTGCTGGAACGTGTCGTGCCGCAGCCGTTCCGCCTGCACGCGCATCACTGGCTGATCCTGCACGGCCGCTATATCTGCAAGGCGCGCCGCCCCGAATGCTGGCGCTGTCCGGTCGCCGACCTGTGCGCGTTCAAGCCCAAAACGCCTGCACCGAAGCAAAAGGCGGTCGCGACCGACTGAAACGGCTGGCAATGCCGCGCGACCTTTGCTAGGCGCGTGCCTCCACGGCCAAGCACCCGTAGCTCAGCTGGATAGAGCGCTGCCCTCCGAAGGCAGAGGCCAGGGGTTCGAATCCCTTCGGGTGCGCCAATCTTTGCAATAGGTTAGCGCTTATCACTTCGTGCCAGTGGTGCAGCGGGAATAACCCG
Organism: Sphingomonas hankookensis; assembly: GCF_028551275.1. NCBI lineage: Bacteria > Pseudomonadati > Pseudomonadota > Alphaproteobacteria > Sphingomonadales > Sphingomonadaceae > Sphingomonas > Sphingomonas hankookensis. The sequence goes on along the minus strand of NZ_CP117025.1, from coordinate 10,751 downwards.
GGCACGCCAGAGTTCGCATTTCGGCGAGCTCAGACCGCTAGCGTCCCGTTTCATTTACGCTCATATTTGCCTTTAGGGGGCTGTATGAATCACAAAAAAATATGCGTCAGTGCGATCGCGGCTTTCATATTCAGCACCGGCCCAGCCGCTTCGCAGGATGAGGATGCGCCTCATCGTGTGGCAGCAGAGCGAATAGACTTATCAGGCGACCCGATTGAAATTGGTTCCTGCACAACCCGATTGCTTAGCCGATCCAGCAAGGTGGATAATTACCCGGTGAGGGACGGTGTGGGGCTAGGCTCAGGACCCATTAAACGGCTTGCGTGATGTGTGGTGGGTTGATTCATTGGCGGCGGAGGAACCGCCGATGAGTGACCTGTTCTGGCTGACGGACAAGCAAATGCAGCGGATCGCGCCTTACTTTCCGCTGTCGCACGGCGTACCGCGCGTGTGTGGATCGGCGTGGAAAAGGGACCCCGGTAGCGGGGTGATCGGCGTCGAAAAGGGACCCCTCATCCCGTTGGTCTAGGCTGTTCGCTTGGCGGTGTGTCAGGCGGCGAGATCGGGATGCTGGTATTGGAGACGGTGTTGAGGATCCGGCGCGAGCACGCGTCGGGGAAGGCCATCAAGGCGATAGCGCGGGACCTGCACCTGTCGCGCAAGGTGGTGCGCAAGGCGATCCGGGCGCCGGAAGCGGACATGGGGTATCGGCGGGAGGTACAGCCGCTGCCGAAGCTGGGGCCATTTCAGGCGCGACTGGATGCGTTGCTGGAGGAAGATGAGGCACGGCCGCGGCGCGAGAAGCTGCGCCTCACGCGCATCCACGACCTGCTGCTGCGCGAGGGGTTCGACGGCTCGTACGACGCGGTGCGGCGTTATGCGGCCCGCTGGCGCCGGGCGCGACGTCGCGATGTGATGAATGCGCCGGCGTTCATCCCGCTGCTGTTCCGGCCGGGCGAGGCTTACCAGTTCGACTGGAGCCACGAGGACGTGGAGATTTCGGGCAAGCCGATGCGGGTAAAGGTCGCGCATGTCCGGCTATGCGCGTCGCGGGCAATGTATGTGCGAGCCTATCCCCGCGAGACACAGGAGATGCTGTTCGACGCGCATGCGCGGGCGTTTGCCTTCTTCGGAGGTGTGCCGACGCGCGGCATCTACGACAACATGAAGACGGCGGTCACGAGCGTGTTCACGGGCAAGGAGCGTGTCTTCAACCGGCGCTTCCTGGTCATGGCCAACCATTACATGGTCGAGCCGACCGCCTGCTCGCCGGCGTCGGGCTGGGAGAAAGGTCAGGTCGAGAACCAGGTGCAAACCGCACGCGGCCGCTTCTTCCAGCCACGCCTGCGATTTACCAGCCTCGAGGAGCTGAACGGTTGGCTGGAGGCCGAGTGTCGGCGCTGGACAGAGTTGCACCAGCATCCCGAGCAGAAGGAACTGACGGTTGCTCAGGCCTGGGCTGCCGAGCGCAGCGTGCTCCAGCCTGTTGTCGCACCCTTCGACGGCTTTCATGAGAGCGAGCATGCGGTAAGCGGCACATGCCTCATCAGCTTCGACCGCAACCGCTACTCCGTTTCTGCCAGGGTGGTGCGACGTGCCGTTCAGGTCCGCGCCTATGCCGACCGCATCGTCGTGCGCTGCGACGGGGAAGTCGTCGCCGACCATCCCCGGTTTTTCGGCCGGGACCGGACCATCTACGACCCGTGGCATTATCTGCCGGTGTTGGCGACCAAGCCGGGCGCCCTGCGGAACGGCGCGCCGTTCCAGGGCTGGGAGCTGCCGCCTGCGCTGGCACGACTGCGGCGCAAGCTTGGCGTCGGTGACGATGCCGACCGGCGGTTCGTGCGGGTGCTGGCCGCGGTGCTCGACGACGGACTCGAGGCGGTGGAAGCGGCCGTGCGCGAAGCATTGCTGGCCGGCGTCGCCAGCGACGACGTCATCGTCAACATCCTGGCCCGCCGGCGCGAACCGCCGCGACCGCTGACTATTGTCACGCCAGAAGATCTGGCGCTGCGCCATCCGCCCCGCGCCGACTGCAACCGCTATGACAGCCTGCGAGGCCTCCATGCAGCGGCATGAGATGATGACGGCCATGACCGAGTTGGGGCTGAAGGGCATGGCTGGCGCTTTCGACGAGGCGGTCACTACCGGTCTCCAGCGCAAGCGCACGACCATGGAGGTCCTGACCGACCTGCTGCGTGCCGAGGCGACGCACCGCCATGCAGCCTCGGTCCGTTACCGGATGTCGGCCGCCAGGTTGCCCGCGGTGAAGGACCTCGACGCCTTCGTCTTCGGCGACACTCCCATCAACGAGGGACTGGTGCGCTCGCTGTACAGCGGCTCGTTTCTTCCGGGCCGACGCAACGTCGTGCTGGTCGGTGGAACGGGTACCGGCAAGACGCATCTCGCCACCGCCATCACCGCCAATGTGGTACGAGCCGGCGCCCGCGGACGCTACTTCAACACAGTGGACCTGGTGAACCGACTCGAGGAGGAAACGCGCCTTGGCAAGGCCGGCACGCTGGCGGCCCAGCTCTCGCGCCTCGACCTCGTGGTGCTCGACGAGCTTGGCTACCTGCCGTTTGCACGCTCGGGCGGTCAAATGCTCTTCCACCTCGTCAGCAAGCTCTACGAGCAGACCTCCGTCATCGTCACCACGAACCTCGCCTTTGGCGAGTGGCCGACCGTCTTTGGCGACCCCAAGATGACCACCGCACTGCTCGACCGTATTACCCACCATTGCGACATCGTCGAAACCGGCAACGACAGCTGGCGCTTCAAACATCGAAGCTGACGCCCAGGACCACCGGCAGAGAACGCTTCGCGCTGGTTGCGCCTCCGGTCGGGCTACGCCCGCCCTACGCCGCAACCAGCGCGAACGGTGCACCCGTCATACCCGTAACGCTGCTCGACGAAGGGGGTCCCTTTTGGACGCCGATAGGGGGTCCTTTTTGGACGCCGATTGACACCGCGCGTGGATGATCGGCGGGTCATCAGCGGCATCATCTTCGTGATCCGCAACGGCTTGCGTTGGCGGGATGCTCCAGCGGCTTACGGTCCGCCTAAGACGATCTACAACCGGTTCATCCGCTGGAGCCGGATGGGTATTTTCAACCGCATCTTTGCCGGACTAGCCGCCGAGGGCGGGCCACCAGATCAGTTGATGATCGATGCCACGCATCTGAAAGCGCACCGGACGGCGGCCAGCCTGCTCAAAAAGGGGCTCTTCCCCGATGTATCGGGCGAACCAAGGGTGGTCTGAACTCCAAGCTGCACGCTGTCTGCGATGATCGGGGACGCCCGCGCGTCATGCTGCTCACCGAAGGGCAGATGAGCGACTACAAGGGAGCCGCCCTCATGTTCGAGGCGATGCCTGCCGCTCCGGTGCTGCTTGCGGATCGCGGTTATGACGCCGACTGGTTCCGCCAGGCGCTCGCAGCGCGCGGCACCGCGGCCTGCATCCCGTCTCGCAAAGGCCGCAAGGCGCCGATACCGCATGATGCCGTCCTCTACCGACGTCGCCACAGGATCGAGAACATGTTCGGCCGCCTGAAGGACTGGCGGCGCATCCACACCCGCTACGACCGATGCCCTCACGCCTTCATGTCCGCCATCGCACTCGCCGCGGCCGTCATCTTCTGGATCAATCAATGAGTCCTGAGCCTAGATTTGACAATGAAGGCAGGCGCATTTTTCAGTGCCCCCGGCGACCCAATCGTATCGATGGAATTTCGGACCGATGATCGGGGCTCGTTCCTTATTGCTCGTTATCGGCACCCACTTTCTAGGGTCAGGACCCATTGATGTGAGCGTCGCGATCTGATTCAGGCTCCGCAAGGAGACCGGGATGAGTGACCTGTTTTGGCTGACGGATGAGCAGATCGAGCGGCTGCGGCCGTTCTTTCCCAAGAGCCACGGGAGGCCGAGGGTAGACGATCGGCGGGTGCTGAGTGGCATCGTATTCGTCAATCGCAATGGGCTGCGCTGGCGAGATGCGCCCAGCGCCTATGGGCCACACAAGACGCTGTACAATCGGTGGAAGCGTTGGGGCGAGGCCGGTGTGTTCACGCGCATGATGGAAGGTCTGGCTGCAGCTGGCGCCGAGCCGCAGACGGTCATGATCGACGCAACCTACCTCAAGGCTCACCGCACGGCATCGAGCCTGCGGGTTAAAAAGATCCCATGGGCGCGGGCTGGCGCCGGTTGAGGCAGACTGACCTTCCCGCTTTGTCGTGAAGGAGGTTGCCCGTGCCCGTGTCCGTCTCATGCCATGCCGCCGTCAGCACGCAGCTGAACGCAATCTTCGTGTCGCTGGAGCTGAGCCGCTCCACCTGGCTGGTGACGTCGCTGTCGCCGGGTCGCGGCGAGCGGATCTCGCGGCATCAGGTGAAGGGCAGCGACGTGCCGGCACTCCTGGAGCGGTTCGCGCAGTTACAGGCGAAGGCGCGGGAGCGGACAGGCGAGCAGTACCCGTTGGTCGTCATCCAGGAGGCGGGCCTCGACGGCTTCTGGATACACCGCTGCCTGGTGCGCGAGGGTATCGAGAGCTACGTCGTCGACGCCGCCTCGATTGCCGCTTCACGACGCAGCCGGCGCGCCAAGACGGACAAGCTCGACGGCGAGGCGCTGGTCCGCACGCTGCTGGCCTACAAGCGCGGGGAGCCGCGGGTGTGTGCGATGGTGGCGGTGCCGAGCGTCGAGGACGAGGACCGGCGACGCATCTCGCGCGAGCGGCGGGCTTTGGTCGTGGAGCGGGTGCGGCACGTCAACCGCATCAAGGGCCTGCTGTTCGCGCAAGGGGTCGGCGACTACGAGCCACTGCGCGCCGACCGGCGGGCGCGGCTGGACGAACTGGTGACCGGCGATGGACGACCGCTGCCCCGGCATGTTCGCCGCGAGATCGAGCGCGAGCTGGACCGGCTGGAGATGGTCGTCGGCCAGATCAAGCAGGTCGAAGCCGAGCGCGACGCGCTGCTCGAGCCGCGGTCGGATGCCGCCGGTGAGGCGGACACTGGTCCCCGGCTCATCCAGTTGCGCGGCATCGGTCCTGAGTTCGCCGGCGTGCTGCACGCAGAAGCGTTCTTCCGCAGCTTCAGCAATCGACGACAGGTCGCCGCCTATGCCGGGCTGGCCCCATCACCGTGGCAAAGCGGCAGCATGGACCGGGAGCAGGGCGTGTCCAAGGCGGGCAACAAGCGGTTGCGAACGACCATGATCCAGGTCGCCTGGCTGTGGCTGCGTCATCAGCCGGACTCGGAGCTGACGAAGTGGTACGCGGAGCGGGTGGGCGCGAACGGTGGTCGCGCGCGGCGGGTCATGATCGTGGCAGTCGCACGCAAGCTGCTGATCGCGCTGTGGCAGTTCGTCTCGGCCGGCGTGGTGCCCGCAGGCGCGCTGCTGAAGGCCGCATGAGCACGTAACCCGATACGAGTTCCCGCAGGGCATCGTCCCTGCCGGATCCAGGTGGACGGACCGGAGGTCCCTGTTGGCTTCAGATGCCGAAAAAAAGGTTGGTCCCGTCTCCTGAGCCAGACCCGACGCAAGCGGGATTGTGGTGCAGCCGCGCACGAGCGGCGACCGGATGTGAGGTTAGAGCGGACCGGTCACCGGGACGCTTGTTGCAACAGGCTCAGGCCAGTGATCCAAAAATTGAGGAGGACGACCATGGCCTGACGCTCTGACCATTCCTGACGATTGATCTGGAATGGCGACGACAAAGCGATAAGCTGGCGTCATGTACGCCGCACGAGCCAAGCGCACCTATCCTTCAATTTGGCGGGTGATCCTCGCCTTTGTAGTGGTCCCGGGCGCAGCCGCCTTGTTGATGGCTATTGCTATGCCAGCATATGAGGGCATCACCGATCCGCTCGAACGGATCTGGCGGAGCGCTGTGGCATTTGCCGTGTTTGGCGCTTACCCTCCAGCCTTTATCATCGGGCTCCCGGCGTTCTTCATGTTACGCCGACACGTCAATGCGACAATCATCAACTGCGCTGCGACTGGTGCAGTGGTCGCCGCTCTTCCCTGGCTCGTGCTCGCGTTAATAAGTCGACCGGATAATGCGAGCATTGATGGACGATCAACCGTCATCGACGGATCTTTGACTGCTTACGGATGGCTGATGAACTTCTACTACGTCGGCCAAATTGCCCTATTAGGCGCTATTGCAGGCGCGCTGTTTTGGTTCATTGCTGCGGCTGGCAGCCGAACCGGCAAGGTAGAACAGATATGATTGTGCGGAAGGAAAGAGGCTGCACGCTCTACCGCACAGCCTCTTGACCTGAGAACTCCCATGTGAGGGGATCTCGGCCGCCTGATCGGCCGCACCAAAGGCGGCATGAACACCAAGCTTCACGCCATCGCCGATGCGAACGGGCGCCCCTTGAGCTTCTTCATGACCGCGGGCCAGGTCAGCGACTACACCGGTGCGGCAGCGCTGCTCGATGACATGCCGAAGGCGCAGTGGCTGCTTGGTGATCGCGGCTACGACGCCGACTGGTTCAGGGATGCCCTCCAGGCCAAAGGCATCCAGCCCTGCATCCCAGGCCGCAGGTCGCGCAACGAACCGGTCCGGTACGACAAGCGCCGCTACCGGCGTCGCAGCCGCATCGAGATCATGTTCGGCCGCCTCAAGGACTGGCGCCGGGTCGCCACCCGCTACGACCGCTGCCCCACCGCCTTCTTCTCCGCAATCGCTCTCGCTGCCACAGTCATCTTCTGGCTGTGATCAACGAGTCCTGACCCTAAAAGCGGCTTGATATGGCGTTCGATACGCCCCTTATCGGTGGCAAGTGTGGAAGCCTTTTTGTGGTCCACCCCCTCACGCAAATACTCGTCGCACAGCTCGGCAACGGTTAGCTCGGCGCGGACCTTCGCCCGCTCGGCTGCCTCATCGTTCCCAAGCTCGGCGTTACGAAGGATGCGCTTCGCCTCGGTGCGGGCTTCCTCGACAGTCAGCTTGCCATAGCTGCCGATCGTAACCTTGCGCGTCACGCCCCGACGCCCGCCAATCCGATATTGAGCGACGAACGATTTAGCGCCGCTAGGGCGCACGCGGCACCCGAAGCCGGACAACTCCCCGCACCACTGCACATAGTCGCCAGGGCGGCTTTCCAGTGCCTTCACGACCGATTGTGTGAGCTTACCCGCCTTCATCTGAACGCCCTCCGGGGTAGCACATAGGTAGCACATGCCGGGGCATCACATACTATCGGCGGTAAACTCAATCAACCGGCGCTCGGCATAAACCCAAGGTATTGCGCGGTTTCGGGCAATATATGACAATGACGGGAAATCGCGGTAAACGCTAAGCCATTGCCCTCCGAAGGCAGAGGCCAGGGGTTCGAATCCCTTCGGGTGCGCCAGTGGCGTTGCGACGATACCGCGCTTGCATTGGCCGCGATGGGGTTCCCCGTCGGCGTCGCCGCCCCGTTTGCGAAAACAGCCTGTTCCCGACGTCGCGTCGCTCATCCGGATCGACGCTGGTACGCCGCGCGCGGCACCGCTATCGCGTGATCGATCCCCTTGACGGCATCATCACAGGATAATGGGAGACGATATGGCGACCCCACCCACGCCGCATCTCGCGCAGGACGCGACGACATCGACCAATGCGCGCCTGAAATCGATCATCGGCGGGTCGACCGGCAATCTGGTCGAATGGTTCGACTGGTATGTCTATGCCGCCTTCACCCTGTATTTCGCCCCGCATTTCTTTCCCGGCACCGACCAGACCGCCCAGCTGCTGAGCACGGCGGCGGTGTTCGCGGTCGGGTTCGTCATGCGGCCGATCGGCGCGTGGGTCATGGGCGTCTATTCCGACCGGCACGGCCGCAAGTCGGGGCTGACGCTGTCGGTGACGCTGATGTGTGCGGGGTCGCTGATCATCGCGTTGACGCCGGGCTATGAAACCATCGGCGTCGCGGCGCCCGCGCTGCTGGTGCTCGCGCGGCTGATGCAGGGGCTGTCGGTCGGCGGCGAATATGGGGCCAGCGCGACCTATCTGTCGGAAATGGCCGGCAAGGACCGGCGCGGCTTCTTCTCGTCGTTCCAATATGTCACGCTGATCTCGGGCCAGTTGCTCGCCATCCTGCTGCTGCTGCTCCTCCAGAACGTCATGAGCAAGCCGGCGCTGGAGGAATGGGGCTGGCGCATCCCGTTCGTGATCGGCGCGGTGCTGGCCGTGGTCGTGTTCCGCCTGCGCCGTGGCCTCGCCGAGACGCAGAGCTTCAAGAACGTCAAGGCATCCGACGCGCCCAAGTCGGGGTTCCTGACGCTGCTGCGCCACCATCCGAAGGAAACCGCTTTGGTCATGCTGCTGACCGCCGGCGGTACGCTCGCCTTCTACGCCTATTCGATCTACATGCAGAAGTTCCTGGTTAACACCTCGGGCTTCTCCAAGGAAGCGGCGACGCAGATCAACGCGGTCACGCTGTTCATCTTCATGCTGCTGCAACCGGTGGCGGGGGCGCTGAGCGACAAGATCGGGCGCAAGCCGCTGATGATCGCCTTCGGCATTGCCGGCGTGTTGTTCACCTATCCGATCTTCGCGACGCTGGAGCGGACGACCGACATGTTCACCGCCGGGTTGCTGGTGATGGCGGCGCTGATCATCGTCACCGGCTACACCTCGATCAACGCGGTGGTGAAGGCGGAGATGTTCCCGGCGCATATCCGGGCGCTGGGCGTCGCGCTGCCCTATGCGCTGGCCAACACCATCTTCGGCGGCACGGCGGAATGGGTCGCGCTGAAGTTCAAGGCGGCCGGGTGGGAGCAGGGCTTCTACTGGTACGTCACCGCGATGATCGGCATCTCGCTGATCGTGTATCTGCGGATGCGCGATACGCGCAAGGACAGCCTGATCGCCGAGGATTGATCGGGGAGGCCGCCGGTCGCGAGCCGGCGGTTAGTATCCGTACCCCCGCGCAGGCGGGGGGCCAGAGCCGCTGGCGACGCCGATCGTTACTCTGGACCCCCGCCTGCGCGGGGGTACGCTCCGGGACGGGGTAGGGGGCGTCGCCCTAAACCCGTTCCGCCTTGTTCACCGCATCGGCCGCGCGCAGTCCGGCGAGCAGCTTCATCAGGTGCGCCGCATCGCGCACTTCCACGTCGATCGTGTTGGTGTGGAAGGTGGTGTCGCGGTTGTCGAGCCGGAGCCCCAGGATGTTCGCCTTGTGCCCGCCGATCACGGTCGCGACCGCGCCCAGCGCGCCGGGTTCGTTCTTCAGCGTGACCGCGATCCGCGCCGTCGCCCCTTCGGCATTGTCGCCCCAGGTCAGGTCGATCCAGTGGTGCGGGTCGATCGCCTCGATCTCGCTGCAACCGATCTCGTGCACTTCGAACCGGCCGGCGCCGCGCCGGACGCCGATGATGCGGTCGCCCGGCACCGGATGGCAGCAGGTGGCGAGGTCGTAGCCGACCCCGGCGGTCAGCCCCTTGATCTCGATCGGCGCGCGTTGGGCCGGGATCGGTTCGGCGAGGCGATTGGCGATGACGCCCGGCATCACCGCCTCCATCACCGCTTCCTCACTCAGCTTGCCGCGCGCCAGCCCCTCGTACAGCGCCGCCTCGTCGGTCAGCTTCAGCCGCTTGAGCGCCTCGCCCAGCGCGTCACTGCCCGGCGGGACCGGCAGGCGGGCGATGAGTTCGATGTACAGCTTGGTGCCGAGCGCCACCGTCTCGTCGCGTTCGCGCTGGCGGATATAGCGGCGGATGGCGGCGCGGGCCTTGCCGGTGATGGCGAAGTTCAACCAGTTGGCCTGCGGGCGCTGCGCCTTCGACCGCAGGATCTGCACCTGGTCGCCGTTCTTCAGCTCGGTGCGAAGCGGCACGACGCCGCCATTGACCTTCGCCCCCACCGCCTGATCGCCGAGATCGGTGTGCACGGCGTAGGCGAAGTCGATCGGCGTGGCGCCCTTGGGCAGCTGGTGCAGTTCGCCCTTGGGCGTGAAGGCGAAGATGCGGTCGGCATACATCGCCATGCGGGTATGTTCGAGCAGCTCTTCCGGGCTCTCGGCATTGTCGAGGATTTCGACGAGGTCGCGGATCCAGCGGACCTGCGTATCGGGGCGCACCGCGTCCTGCTTGTAGGCCCAGTGCGCGGCGAGGCCGAATTCGGCCTGGGCATGCATCTCGTGCGTGCGGATCTGCACCTCGATCCGCATATTCTCGGCATGGATCACACTGGTGTGGAGCGAGCGGTAGCCGTTGCGCTTGGGCGTCGAGATATAATCCTTGAACCGGCCCGGCACCATCGGCCAGCGGCGATGGATGATGCCCAATGCCCGGTAGCATTCCTCCTCGCTGTCGACGATCGCGCGGAACGCGATGATGTCGGACAGCTGCTCCAGCGTGACGTGCCGTTCCGACATCTTGCGCCAGATCGAATAGGGGTGCTTGCGCCGGCCCGATACTTCCGCTGCGATGCCGTGGCGGTCGAGCATCGCCTTCAGGTCGCCGCCGATCTTGGCGACACGGTCGCCGCCGCCTTCCTCCAGCTGTTCGAGGCGGCGGGTGATCGATTCATACGCCTCGGGTTCGATCTCGCGAAATGCCAGCGTCTGCATTTCGTTCATGAACTCGTACATGCCGATCCGCTCGGCGAGCGGCGCATAGATATCCATCGTCTCGCGCGCGATCCGCTTGCGCTTCTCGGGCTTCGATATGTGATGGAGCGTGCGCATATTGTGCAGCCGGTCGGCCAGCTTCACCAGCAGCACGCGAATGTCGTCGGACATCGCCAGCAGGAACTT